>CAYSCW010000003.1:64707-153071 GCA_964429795.1 uncultured Eubacteriales bacterium | reverse complement strand
GGGAGAATGGCGAGGGACGGAATCGAACCGCCGACGCAGAGATTTTCAGTCTCTCGCTCTACCGACTGAGCTACCTCGCCCGTCGCGCTTGCAATAAGTATAATTTTCCTCTTCTTTAAAGTCAATTCTTAAGTGATTCATCAAGGGATTTGTCATTGTCTGACCTCGATATCTTGACTAAAGATAGAGGGTCGTGTTAGGTTCAATCTCTGATGAGGATTGCAGCTGTCCTTCCCCATGTGCAGGTTTTCGGAGGAGTGAGGCGGTACTTAGAAATCGGAAATGAGTTAACCAAGAGAGGGCATGATTTTGTCCTTTTTCATCCCACAGGCAGCCCTCCGCAGTGGCTGGAATTTCGGGGGAGAGTGGAGCCTTTCACCTCCCTGGAAGAGGAAAGCTTTGATGTGGGCCTGTGCAGCGAATATTCTGTTTTGTCCTCCTTTGAGAAGCTTGAAGCCAGAGCCAAGTTTTTCTATTTCTTGCTCCCCGGCCACAAGCTTGAAAAGGAGGTTATCCGCCGGGGCTATCTTTTCCTGGGGAATTCTGAGGGCATGAGCCGCTGGATAGAAAAGAAATATCATGTGCCCTGTTTCAAAGCCGCAGGCGGTGTGAACCCTGAGCTTTTTTATCCTATGGAGGGGAAAAAACAAAGAGATGAATTCAGAATCCTCTCTTACGGGCGCCTTTACAAGAAGAGAAAAGGCATCAAATATGTTATCCGGACAGCCGAGAGACTCCACAAAAAATATCCCCAGGTCAGACTTCTTCTTTTCGACAGTCTGGTCGGAGAGGAAAGAAAGGACCCTCGCGAGATAATCCAGACCAGCGTTCCCCATGAGTTTTATCTTGATCTGCCACAGAGCAGAATGGCCTGGCTTTATTCCCAGGCCGATGTCTTTATCAGTGCAGAGAGAAGGGCAGGCTGGTCGAACACCACAGCCGAAGCCATGGCCTGCTGCATACCCGTTGTCTGCACACCCAGCGGGACGCGTGATTTTGCCTTTCATGGAAGAACCGCTTTGGTCGCAACTCTTCCCTTTCCCTCTTTTTTGAGTCATCAGCTGCGTAGATTTATCCACAACCAGGATCTTAAGCAGCGGATAGCCCAAGAGGGATACAAAAGAATAAAAAATTTTACCTGGAGTGCCCTAGTCGATAGATTGGAACCTCATCTCGAGGCCATGGTAAAATTGAAATCAGAAAGGCGTTTGTGATATTCTTTCCAAGGAGGAAGGAAACTTTATGGAAGAAAAAGAGATTAAAGAAATTCTGTTGAAGGAGAACGAGGAATTCCGAAAAGCCTACAAGAAGCACCAGCAGTATGAAAAAAAGCTTGAACAACTCAAGAAGAAGGACTTTCTCTCCGAGGAGGAGGTACTCAAAGAGAAGGAATTGAAAAAGAAGAAGCTTTTTCTCAAAGATAAAATGTACTATCTGATGATAGAGTACAGGAAATCCCTCACTTAATTCCCTCTGCCATGAACACAAAGAGACGATTACGCATTGCCCTAGTCGGCACAGATACTCTCCGCGGAAAGGAGATAAAGGACGTTTTGGAGTGCAAGAATTTTCCTCTTGAAAGGATAGAATTCTTCGACCCCGATGTGGAAGAGGAATACAGCAAGCTCACTCAGTTTAGAGGAGAGCCGAGAGTGATTTATTATCCTGAAGAGGAATCTCTCCTGGATTCCGACCTTGTCTTACTGGCAGCGGATAAGAAGATTAACCGCAGATTCGGCATCCTTGCCCAGAAGCAGAAATTTCAAGCCATCGATCTGAGTGAGACCTTCAATTCAGAGGAGGATGTTCCCATCGCTGTGGCCGGAGTTAATGATGATATCATTCTCCACAAAAAACCAGGCCTTATTGCCAATCCTCATCCTGTAACTGTCATCCTCAGCCATATTTTTAATCTTATTCTTCAATCATTCGGGCTTTCCAAAGCTGTGAGTTTTATCCTTCAACCTGTTTCTGCTTTTGAGGAATCAGGCATAGAGGAGCTGGCCGACCAGAGCTTTGCCATACTGAACAGCTCCTCTCTCACCAAGAAGGTTTTCAAAACCCAGATTGCCTTTAATCTGCTTTCTCACACCGAACCCATGGATAAGGATGGATTTGCTGCTTCAGAGCGTCAGATCATAGCAGAAATAGGAAGGGTTTTGGCGGACTGGGAATTCCCTCTGACCCTTTCCATCATCCAAGCACCTGTCTTCCATACATACTCGATCATGACCTACTTGGAGTTAGAAAAGAAGACTGAAATAAAGGCCTTCAAAGAGCTTTTCAAGAAATCGTCCTACTTTAAACTGATCCCTTCGAGCCTTTCCTCCCCTGCTTCTTGTGCTTCTGTTGCCGGGAAGGATAAAATTTATATCGGCCAGATCAAGAAAGAAAGATCCCTTCCCAACGGTTTCTGGATATGGACGGTTGCAGACAATCTGAAACTCGGTTCAGCCTTAAATGCTTATGAAATTGCCATGAAGTTAATGTCTTCCGCTGCGGTTGAAGAATGAAGGAAGTACTCAAGCTTTTTAAACTTACACTCTCGGAGAAGAAAACCCTCATCCTCTCTTTTGTGTTTACTGTCTTTGTGGCTTTCTTCACCTACGTCTTTGTCAACCTGATCCAGCCTATCATAGATGAAATGCTCCAGCTTGCTCCCCAGACATCGTCGGCCAAAACAAGTTTGATGGCATTTATATTCAAATATTTTCACGTAACCAAAGAACAGCTGATGTGGTTTATCCCCTTAATCCTGGTGATCGTTATCTTGGGGAAAGGAATTTTCACCTTTTTCTCATCGTTTTTCATGAAATCAATCGGCCACAGGGTAGTAAAGAGGCTGAGAGATGAACTCTTTGGGCACCTTGTCTACCAGTCCTCCGATTACTTCGATTATAAGCCCACCGGTGAGCTGATGTCCCGGCTGACCAACGATGTGGATAAAATTCAACAAGCTGTCTCAGGAAGTATGGGGGATTCGATCCAGGAAGTCTTCACTCTTTTTGCCCTGGTTATATATATTTTTGTCACCGACTGGCGTCTGGCTTTGGCCTCTTTTGTCATTGCTCCTCTTGCGGTTATTCCCTTAGCTGCGTTCAGCCGACAACTAAAAAAGAAGGGAAAACTGAGTCAAATCAGGATGAGCCAGATCTATAACCTTCTCCATGAAAGCATCACGGGGAACAAGATTGTCAAGGCCTTTACCATGGAGAGGTTTGAGATCAAGAAGTTTTTCCAAGCCACGCTCGCCTATTTTAAAACCAGTATGAAACTGGCTTGGATAGGCAGCCTTTCTTCTCCTTTCATGGAGTTTATGGGGGGCTTGGTAGGTGCCTTTATCCTCTTTGTGGGCACAACAAGAATCATCCAAGGACACATCAGCCCCGGAGATTTCGGTTCATTCGTCATGGCCATCTTCATGATGTACACTCCCATCAATCGTCTCAGCCGGGCCAACAACACCATTCAGCAAGGAGTGGCTTGTTATGAGAGAATCCAAGAGATTTTACAGGAAAGGCCTCAGATCATAGACCATCCTCACGCTTTTCCTCTCCCTCCTGTCAAAGGGAGAGTGAAGTTTGAAAATGTCTCCTTCAGCTACAACGAAGTCAGGCCGGTGCTTTACAACATGGATTTTGAAGTCCTCCCTCATGAGACGGTGGCGCTGGTCGGTTTGAGCGGCGCAGGGAAAACAACCATCATCAATTTGCTTTCCCGCTTCTACGATCCTAATTCCGGACGGATCACCATCGATGGGATCGATATTTGCCAGGTGAAACTGGAATCTCTTCGATCCCAGATAGGCTTGGTGACCCAGGAGCTTATTCTGTTCAACGATACTGTCCGCAGTAACATAGCCTACGGTCTGGAGGATTTTCATCTGGATAAAATCGTCAAAGCCGCCAAGGTAGCAAAGGCCCACGAGTTTATCATGGAACTTCCTGAAGGTTACGACGCAATCATCGGAGAGAGAGGCTCATTGCTCTCCAGCGGGCAAAGGCAGAGGTTGGCCATTGCCCGGGCTCTTCTCAAGGATCCTCCTATTCTTATTCTTGATGAAGCCACCTCGGCTCTGGACTCTGAGTCGGAAAGGCTGATCCAGATCGCTCTGGCCAATGTGATGAAAAACAGGACCGTCTTTGTCATCGCCCACCGCCTCTCCACGATAAGGAATGCAAACAAGATTCTGGTAGTGGACAGGGGGAGAATCGCTGAGCTCGGCACCCATCAAGAGTTATGCCGGAAGAATGGAATCTACAAGAAACTGTATGATTTGCAATTTCCGGAAGAAAAGGAGGAGGTCCTTTGATCCAGAGCATGACGGGTTATGCTGAACAGCTCTTTGACTCTCCTCTGTTCTCGGGCAAAATCAGCATCAAAAGCCTTAACCATCGCTATTTCGACTGGCATTACAGAGGGACTCCCATCGGAAGCCTGGAGACCGGGTTAAGAACAATCTGTCAGAAAAGGCTCCAGCGAGGGAGGATCGAGGTTTCTTTGGACCTTGTTTTTTTGGATACTTCAGGATGGGATTACTGGATCAATGAAGAGATGCTGAAAGGATTGTTCTCCACTCTGGAGAAGCTCTTCGTAGAGAAGGGAAAGCCTGTTCGATTCTCACTGGATAATATCTTTGCCATCCCCCATGCGGTGGAGGTGAAAAGAAAAGATTTTACTGAGGAGGAATTGGCGTTCCTGATGAAAGGATTCCAGGTTGCCTTGGAGGCGGTGATAAAAGCGAGGCTTAAGGAAGGCCGTCAGCTCGAACGGAAGATCCGTGGCTATGTTCAGAACATAAAGCGTATTGTTAAGCGGTTGGAGAAGCTGGCCAAGAACCATCCTCTCGACATTCGAAGTAAGCTCGAACAGCGACTTAAAGAGATGGACTCTGAAGGGATGCTTTCAGAGGAGAAGCTGGCAGAAGAGGCTGCCTATCTTGCCCAGAGATATGATTTGACAGAGGAAGTCACTCGACTCAGGTACCACCTGGATTATGTGCAGGAGCTTCTTTCTGCCGGAGACCAGGAACCTGTGGGGAAGAAGCTGGATTTTCTGGCACAAGAGATCTACAGAGAAGCCAACACCATAAACTCAAAGGCTCAAGATATCAAAATCATCAAGGAAAGTCTGGCTGTAAAGAGTGAGGTCGAGAATATCCGACAGCAGGTTCAGAATATCGAGTAGCATGGGAGAGGAGAATAGATGCTTTTCGTGATCACCGGACCTTCAGGCTGCGGAAAATCCACACTCGCCCGGCGGGTTCTTGAGGGAGTGGAAAATCTTGATTTTTCTGTCTCCTACACAACCCGCAAGAAGAGGGATTCAGAGACAGAAGGGAAAGATTACTACTTTGTACCCAAAGAGGTATTCGATGATATGATGAAGACGAACAAGCTGGTGGAATGGGCAATGGTCCATGGCAATTACTACGGGACATCCCGAAGAGAGATAGAAAAAAAGGGGATAAACAAGGACCTCCTTCTGGATATCGATGTGGAGGGTGCCCATCAAATTAAGGAGAAGGTTAAGAAGGCTGTTTTCATCTTCATCCTCCCGCCTTCCTACAAGGAGTTGAAGGCGAGGCTGGAGAAAAGGGGTGGTGAAGTTTCTGCATCCATAGCAAGGCGCTTGGAGACCGCCAAGAAGGAGATCAGACATTATCCGGGGTTTGACTACATCGTGATCAACGACAAGCTGGAAAGAGCCGTCAAAGAACTGGCCGCCATCATCGTGAGTACAAAATGCAGGCTTGAGTGGCAAAAAAAAGAAATTGCACCTATCATCCGTAGTTTTACCATAGATGAAGGAGATTGAATTGAAAAAGATTGCCTTAGGCGTCTGTTCATCCATCAGCATCTATAAATCCTGTGAGATCATTCGCCAATTTCAGAAGAAAAACCATCAGGTTCAGGTGATCATGACCAAAAACGCCACACGGATGATGTCGCCTCTGCTGTTCGCCGCTTTGACAGGCCGGGAAGTATTGGTTGATCCATTAGGAGAAGAGTGTTCTCAAACCATTCCTCATATTAACTTAGCTCTGGAGGCATCGCTTCTTCTTGTGGCACCTGCCACAGCCAACATCATGGGCAAGTTCGCCTCCGGCGTGGCCGATGATTTTCTATCCACTTTCTACATGGCTGTCCGCTGCCCTGTGCTTATCGCTCCTGCGATGAATCAGGAGATGTATTTTCATCGGCAGACCCAGGAAAATATCCAGAGGCTCAAAGCCTGCGGAGTCAAGTTCGTAGAGCCAGAAAAAGGATACCTCGCCTGTAAAGAGGAAGGGTGGGGCAGACTGGCGGCGGTGGAACGGATCGTGGAACAAGGGCTGTGGCTGATGGAGAAGACTCAAAGCTTGAGGAAAAAGACAGTTGTGGTGACCGCAGGCCCCACCAGGGAATTTTTGGATCCTGTCCGCTTCCTTACCAACCGTTCCTCAGGCAAGATGGGATTTGAGATTGCTGAGGAAGCCGAGAGGCGTGGGGCCGAAGTGGTGCTTGTTTCAGGTCCGACCCATCTCGCTCCTCCTCCCCATGTCACGTTCAAGCCTGTCAAGACCGCAGAAGAAATAGAGAAGGAAGTCAAGCGTCACTTCAAGAAAGCGGATATCGTCGTCATGGCTGCAGCTGTTTCGGATTTCAAATTCAGCTTTGTCTCCTCCCAAAAAATCAAGAAGCAAGAATGGGACACAAAGGTCAGCCTGGTTAAGACCCGGGATGTTTTGAAAAGCCTCGGCCGCCAGAAAGGAGAGAAGATTCTGGTCGGCTTTGCCGCTGAAACAGAGAATATCGTGGACAACGCTCTGCGGAAGATAAAAGAGAAAAACCTCGATCTCGCCATTGCTAATAACGTTCTTGAAGAAGGAGTAGGCTTTGAATCCGATTATAACAGGGCGGTCATTGTCTATCCCGATGGGAAGGCCTTTTCCACAGAAAAAATCAGTAAACGCGAAATGAGCGGAATCATTTGGGATAAAATAGAGGAAATAATTGGGAAAAGAAGCTGAAAAACTCCTGACCGAACTCGAAGAGAGGTTGAGGTATTTTTCCCAACTGGGGATTGAATTCATTCCCTCTCTTTCCGCTTCCCGGGATTCCCTTTCTCTAACCATCAAGGAGAAGATTCTCAATTGTCAAGAATGCGGTCTTTCCCAAGGCCGGACCAATGCTGTTCCCGGTGAGGGCACGCTTGAAGCTGATCTCATGTTTGTGGGAGAGGCTCCTGGCCGGGATGAAGATATACAGGGACGGCCATTTGTGGGAAGGGCCGGGCAGCTTCTTACCAAAATTATCCATGCCATGAAATTCAGCAGAGAGGATGTCTACATCACCAACGTGGTCAAATGCCGGCCTCCTGAAAACCGGACTCCCCGAAGGGAGGAGGTTGAAAGATGCAAGCACTACCTTCTCCAGCAGATTCAGATGATCAACCCCCGAGTCATAGTCACCCTGGGCAAGGTTGCCACGGATTTTTTCATCAAAAGCCGGATGGGGATGACTTCCCTCCGAGGACAATTCCATGAATTTGGTCCCATTCGCATCATGCCCACTTTTCATCCCTCTTACCTCATAAGGAATGAAGACAACAAGAAGATCAAGAAAATGGTCTGGGAGGACATGAAAATGGTGATGGCCTTTCTGGGCAAAAAATGACCCTCTATGCCGAAGTTCTTCTTCCCCTCCCCCTCGGCCATGGCTTCACTTACGCCGTTCCTTCTGCCTTCCATGGGAAGGTGAAAGCTGGCTCAAGGGTTCTTGTTCCCTTCAAAGAGAGCACGCTCACCGGCTTCGTGGTCAATCTGTGCAGGAAAAAGCCGGGAAAAAAGCTTGCACTCAGGGACATTCTGGAAGTCCTGGATGAGAGTCCTCTGTTTTCTCCTGGCTTCCTTGCTTTCACACAAAAATTAAGCAAAGCCTATCTCTCCTCCTGGGGCGAGATTCTTCAGGCCTCTCTTCCTCCTGCCTTTCTTCCCAGGACAGAGACCAGGATCTTCCTCAAGGAGGAAGGAAAGGAAGCTCTCCAGGAAAAAGATCTATCTAGGGTGGAACGGGAAGTATTGACCCTCTTGAAGAAACGAGAATACAGTACACTCTTCTTGAGAAGAAGATTGAAAATAAAGAATTTTTCCCACTTCCTCTCTCGATTAGAAAAAAAGGGTTGGATTCAGATAAAGAGAACTATCAAGAAGGCTGCACCTGAGAAAAAAAAGGAGACGCCATCCACAAAGCCTACCCAACTGGAGATAGATTTTTCCCTGGAGGAAAGTTCCTTGAATCTTGCCGCCAAGATCGTCCAAAGGTGGAAGAAGAATCCCTTTTCTTGCTTTCTTCTCCATGGAGGCCGGGCAAAAAGAGAGGCGGTTTATTTTTATCTGATAAAGAAGGTTTTAGAAAGTAGGAAAAGGATTCTTTTTCTGGTTCCAGAGATTTCTCTCACCGAGAGCCTGATCAAAAAATTCGAGAAGAGACTGGGAGAAAAGGTGGCCTGTCTTCACAGCCGGCTTTCTGAAAGGAAGAGAGAATCGGAGTGGAAGAGGATAAAAAAAGGAGAAGTGGATGTGGTGGTCGGTTCCCGCTCGGCGCTCCTGTCGCCTATCTCTGGTACCGGCTTGATTATCGTGGATGAAGAACAGGACGAGTCCTATTTTCAGAGAGAGTCTCCCACCTATGATGCCCGAAAGGGAGCATGGCTCAGAGCTAAAGAGGAAGGCTGTGTATTGATCTATGGTTCTGCTTTCCCCTCTGTGGAAGCCTTCTTCAGAGCAAGGAGGAGAGGAGAAGTATTGCATTTGGAGGATGACGGGCTGAAGCCGAGAGTGGATCTTGTGGATGAGAGAAAAGAAAGGGAGGTTATATCTGAAGGATTAAAGAGAAGCATCAGCCAGAGGCTGGAAAAGAGGGAGTCTGTTCTGGTCTTTATCAACCGTCGTGGCTATGCCTCCTTTCTCTACTGTTCAACATGCAATTACATCCCTCGCTGCCCGCGATGCGAGATATCCTTGACCTATCACAAAAAGGAAGGGAAGCTCCTCTGCCACTACTGCAGTCATGCTATCCCGAAAGTCGATTCCTGTCCGGTCTGTGGGAAAAAAATATTGGGCATGAGAGGCTTGGGAATAGAAGTTGTCGAGGAAGAATTGAGGAAAAATTTTCCCCAGCACAGGGTGGTCTGTTTTGATACGGATGTAGTAAAGACCAGAAAAGAACAGGAAAAGATAATTAACCGCTTCAGACAGGGGAAAATCGATATTTTAATCGGAACTCAACTTCTGGCACATCAGGTAGATCTGCCGTCGGTTTCGTTGGCTGTCATTTTTTATCCGGAAACCACACTCTCTCTCTCCGATTTTAAGGCGACTCAAAAGACCTATCACAATTTGATTCAAATGATGAGATTTGTCCTGAATGAAGAAGGAAAGATAATCGTTAAAACCGCATTTCCTCAACACTTTGCTATTCGCTGTGCTGCGCGCTGGGATTACCTCTGTTTTTTCAGACAAGAAATCAAGTATAGACGTCTTATGAATTATCCTCCTTTCTGTTATATGGCAGAGGTTCTGTTCAGAGGAGATAGTTTAAAAACCCTGGCTCGCAAAACTCGAGAATTTTATTCCTCACTGAGAGGCCAGAACCAGGAAGTCGAGGTATTGGGGCCCGCGCGTGCCTCAGGTCCTGGATTGGGGGGGAAAGGAACTATCCAGGTGATACTGAAGTCTACGCGAAGGAAGAACCTGGAGGATGTGTTGCGCCGGTCTCTTCAGCCGGTCAGAATGAGAAGATCAATTCTTTTTTATGAATAACCGGATAGAGTTATTCGTTTTCTAATTTTCCAGAATGAGCGTAATCTGAGCCGTATCTGTGACAGAATCAGGGCTGGTGGTTTCTGCCCGGGCTGTAACAGTGATGGTTGTAGTGGCTGTCAGCTCCGATTTTGTCGGCCCGTAATAGGTAAGAGTGACTTTTCCCTCCGAATCTGTCTCTGCGGATATAGTCTGCAAGCCGTTGGAGAATTGACCGAGTGTGGTAGAAAGTGTGAAGATAATATCTTTCCCTACGAGAGGTGTATCTCCCTCTTTGTAGATGGCTGTTAAGGTGGATTGAGGTCTGGTGTCAGTGCACAGCAAGACATTCGGATCTGCTGTGAGCTCCAGATTGAGATCGTCTGCGCTCCTGATAAGTTTAATATCAACGCTTCCGGTAACAATGTTGTCCGTTGATGTTTCTGCCTGAGCTTGAATGGTAATAGTCTGATCGGCAGTGATATCGTCTTTTGTGGGTCCATAGTAGATCACAGTTGCAATTCCTTGTGAGTTTGTCCTGGTAAATATCTTTGTCAGACCGTTAGAGAATTCTCCTACACTGGATGAAAGCGTGAAGTAGATCTTTTGATTGACCAGAGGAGTATTTCCCTCTTTGAACAGAGCTGTAATTTGAGATGAAGGTTGTTCATCCGAGCACCACAATATGCCTGGGTCAGCAGTCAGCTCTAAGGAGAAATCGACAACATCTCTGATAAGCTGAATCTGTGTTTCTCCTGTCACGAATCCATCCGAAGCTTCTCCTTGTCCCTGGATGGTGACGACTTCGTTGGCAGTGATATCGTCTTTTGTGGGTCCAACATATTGTACCGTAGCGATTCCGCTTTCGTCAGTATGGGTAGTAATGCTTGTCTTATCGTTGGAGAATGTTCCCGAACCGGAAGTAATGGTGAAGAAAACTTTTCTGTTGACGACTGGCTTGGCCCCTTCTTTGAAGTAAGCCAGGATTTCAGATCGAGGATTTTCATCGGTGCATAGCAGGACATTGGGATTGGCGAAGAGCTCTAAGGTCAGGTCTTTGCCTTCTTGGACAATACAGATGGGAGTTGATGCTGTGGGGCAGTCTTCACAGTCTTCTATTACCTCGTTAAGGCATACTTCGATTTCTATGCATTCATCTTCTAGGTCATCTGTATATTCCTGGTCAATAGGGCCGTAGTAGGTGACTTGGGCCACACCATTGCTGTTTGTGGTTTTTTCTATCACGGTCTGGAAGTTTTCGAAATAGCCTAATCTATTCCCAGCATCATTTTCATTGATCTTGAAGATAACGGTTTCGCTGGTAACAGGTTTTCCTCCGCTTTCCGTCAACGTGGCTGTGACTTGGGACACTCCGCGGTATGCTCCTGCAACCAGCACACTGGGATTAGCGACGAGTTCGATGTAGATTTCCTCTAAATCCCGGATGATCTTGATGGGCTGCAGTTCCGAGATGAATTCTTTGCCGTCCCAGGAGGCGCTGGCATAAATGTATATGTAAGAGGTATCAGTTAATTCTTCGCCGAGAGGGCCATAGTAGGTGACTATTGCCTCACCACTGCTGTCGGTTGTCCTGGAAATGACAGACTTATTCCCCTCGAAGTAGCCAAGGTAGACTTTGCTTCCCGACTGATCGCGGATCTCAAAGTGGATGGTCTTGTCAGCCAGAGCAATGCCGTTGTACTTGATCAGGCTGGCGGTGATAGTTGTGCTTTCTCGGGAGGTCCCAGCGGATATGACATTGGGGCTAGCTGAAAGTTTCAGCACAACAGAGAATCCAGAGGGGCCCAGAGGCCCTGGTTCTTCCACTTCTTTTCTCTTGCAGGTAGTAACAAGAATAAAGCTTAATGCCAAGCAAAATACAATGATTAATTTAATCTTTGAATTCATCGTTCTCATCCTTCTTCATCTATATAGTTAGTGAAGAATATGGTCAAATAGCCAGTGGCTTTGACCTTATTGTTCGTCATATCATGACCGTAAAAGTCGATCTTGGCGACGACTTCCAAGACTCCCTCATCTCGTGCCTCTATAAGGTCAACAAGCGGCGACTCCTGCTTGGCCACCTCTCTGACCACGATAAAGCTAGCTTCAACAGAAGCATCGATCTCTATGTTAGCGGATATTGCACCCTCGAAAGAATAAGGAACATCGACTCCTTCGACGCTTTTTCCGTCAGAACGGATGTACTGCACTGTGTATCGTGTCACCTGGATGCTGTTGTACAGGGAAGCTTCAACCGTAGTATTTGGGTCCACCAGTTTAGCCGTTAAGGTAACTTTTGCTGCGTCTCCAGTGACATAATATTGTTGTGAATCAGCGCTATAAGAAATCACGTCAGATTGGAGATACTCGACTTCATTTTGCTCGAGATCTAATCCGGTGACGCTTACCACCACAAGCATGCTGTCTGATTTGGACTCATCTGCAATAGGGTTGCAGGAGAAAAGGAAGAAAAGACCCATAAGGGTTACCGTTATTTTCAGAGCGTTTTTTGCCTTTTTCATTTTTTGCATCCTCTTATTTGATTATTCTGGGAGTGATGAAGATGAGGAGTTCCCGATTTTGTTTTGTGCGTGCGAATGATTTGAATAAGCCTCCCAGAATTGGTATTTTATGGAGAAATGGGACTCTTTCTCGGGTAATAGAGTCTTCTGTTCTGTAAATTCCTCCGATGACCGTTGTCCCTCCGTCGGGCACCATGACTGTTGTCTCTGCGCTCTGGGTGATGATGGGAGGGATTCCGCTAACCAGATTGGCAAAGTCAGCAGCGTTGTTTCTGATTTCTATATACATAATAATGGTTCCTTCAGCCGTGATCTGAGGAGTTGCTCTTAGTTCTAAGGCGGCATTTACATACCTGGTGGTCACGGTGAAATTGGCGACGGTCTGGACAGGAATCTGTCTTCCTTGAAGAATTTCTGCTTCCTGGTTGTTGAGCGTAGTGACTTTGGGGGCCGAGATGATACGTCCCTCACCGGAAGTTTCTAAGGCTGAGATAGCCATATCGAGTCTGAACGTATCCAGGACGTTGGCAAAAGAAATCCCCATGGCCGCATTGAAGGCAGGGGCAGGCAGGTTAACAGCATAACCCCCCAATGGTCCACCGATTCCCTTGGTCACGATGCCTTGGGGAATAAGAGCCCCGTCCACCAGGACCTTATGAGGGAATTCTAGCGATGTCTGGTTTCCATAGAAAGGATCGGCGATGCCTTTAAAACCCCACTGGATTCCAATGTTTCGCACGAAGTTGGTCGTGGCCTCCACGATTCTTGCTTCGATAGAGACCTGAGGAGTTGCGGTGTCGAAAACAGATATGAGTCTTTCGATCAGATCGATCCTCTCTTCCACATCAGAAACGACCAAGGTGTTTGTCCGGGCATCGATGATGATTTCTCCTCTTGTCGAGAGCTTGTTCTGGAGCAGACCTTGGACTTCGCTGGCCTTGGAATAGGAAAGAGTGAATGTCTTCACCAGTAATGGGCCAGCCATTTCTTTGGATTCCTCCAGTCTTCTCTGTTCTTCTTGTTCACGAGTGAGAACGTTGACAGGGGCAATCCGTAGGATGTTTCCCTCCAGGGTTTTGCCCATTTTGTTTATTTTGAGGATGATGTCGAGAGCTTGGTCCCAGGGGACGTCCTTCAGATCGACGGTAACGGTTCCCCTTACTTCTGGATCGAAAACAACATTTAAACCAGCAAACTCACCCAAATACAGGATCACATCTCGCAGGTCAGCATCTTTGAATTTAAGGCTGAGAATTTCCCCTGTGTATTTTTCTTCAGGAGCAGTGATGGTTTTCGGTTTGAACTGTTCCTCTCGGATTTTCTCTTGAAGAGCACCATTCTTCTCATCCTCCGAGGAAACGGGCGGTGGCGTCTCCTTATTCTTTTTTGGAGCAGGCGGAGGGAGAGTTTCTGCTTTTTTTTCAGGAGGTGGCGTTGATTCTTTTTCTTCACCGGAATTGTCCTCATCTTGTGGAGGCTGAGGTTCTGGCTCTTGGATTTGAACTTGCTGTTGCCCGCTTGAGACAATGGATTGGATCGGCTCATTGTTAAAAAAGGAAATGATGAGACCATTATCTTCTGTATTTAAGGTATAAAATGTCGGCTCGGTAAGATCCAGGACGATCCTGGTGATAGTGTAAGGATTAGAGATTTGAAATTGTGACGCCCTGACCTTTTCCACGCCGAGCTTATTTACAGGATAAACCGCACGGTCGGAATAGAGGGTATCGAAAAGATCTACAACCAAGCGAGGGGGATTGTCCAGAGCAAACACTTGGGTCACAGCTTTCTTGCTCAACTTGGCTAAGACATCGATTCTGTCGCTTTTTTGGGAGATGTTGATTTTTTTGAGAAAAACCGTCCTTTCGGTCATCTCTTCAAGCTCTTCCGCTTTTTTCTGTTCCAGAGAGTAATCATCCATATTCCTCTGGTATGTGTTGAGTTCAATAATCATATTCTTTCCTTCAGAGAATATGCGATAAGGAATGCGCTCTAGGAGGCGGATAAGAAGATGGAGCTTCTGGGCTCCTTGGATTTTAATTTCGATGTTCTTCACAGAGGAGGTATCATATTGAATGATCTTAGGTGGGATATCTGTTCTGATCTTATTCAGTTCGATAACCACGGTAGCGGGAGCATCCTGTGCATAGTAAGATTTAGGAGTTGGAAGAGGTGCATTGGATTCGAGACGGATTTTTGTGTTGAGTTTTCCGGGATGGACAGAAATTTTATCTATATAGACTGGGGAGCTATCCTTGAAGGCATATCCACTTAACAAGAGGGGAATAAGGCAAACAAGTGTTATGATTTGCCAGTAAATTTTCTTTTTCATATTATCGCTCCTCTGGTTTAATTTCTTTGACGATATCCGTTGGTTTCCTTAAGGGAATGCCTCTTTCTTCGGTTTTACGGAGAACCACTTGGTATTCCTTGATGGATAAAACAAAACCGTCGGCAAATTTCTGGCCGACTTTAATGAAGTAGGGAAATCCCTGGGGTCCATTGATGATAGCCGTGTATGTTCCTTTGGCTTCCACGATGCCTATCAGGTTGACGTCATCGATGGACATCTGAGGGACTCCTCCAACCAAGGCTTTCTCTTTAACATCTCTCCCTCTCAGTAGGTTCCGGAATGGGTCTCTTTTTCCTCTCGGATTGTAGGAAGGAAGATGCTCTTCCTGTTTTTGAGCTTCAACAGTCGTGGGTGTTGTCTTTTTTTCTTCCTGAAAAGAAAGTAGGGAGGCAGAAATGGTAAAGAAACTGACCAAAATTAAAATTGTCACTAGATTTTTCATTCGTTATTCCCCGTCTGTTTTTGAGTTTTTTCCGGAGGGCTGCTTTCTTCATGGAAGATATAGGTTTTGGCCGTCCAGGTGGCTGATAGTGTTGTCGATTCAGTCTGATCTTCGAGAGATTTTATGGAAAAACTCTCCACATTGAAGATACGGGAGAAACGGCTCAACCGGTCGAAGAACATGGCAAGGTTATGATAGTTGCCTGTGATTTCTAAGGTAATCGGCCATTCTGCATAAAATTCCTTGTCGATTTCCCCTTTCGGAGTAAATTTAGTGATGTTTAAGTAGGAGTCGTAAGCCAGCTGCTGCATTCTTCTCAAGATGTCACTTATCTCTCTTTTCTGGGGAATAATGGCTTCAAGTTCTTTTAGAAGGGCATCCATCTTTTGTATCTCTATCTCAATTTTGTCCAGCTGCTCCTTTTTTATTCGCAGTTGGGCGACTTCATCCTCAATCTTTATTCTTTCCTCTCTCATGTTTGTTAGCTCTTGGTTCTTGGGCTTATAATAGAACATATAAAAAAGCCCGAATATAATGACAGCCAGAAGTAAGTAACCGTACCAAGGCCAATTTCTCATTTCTTTTCCTCTTGCATTGATTCTTCTGATCCCTCTAAATGTTCTCCGGGGAGAACATATTGGGCTGTCAGAGTGAATTCCAGGAATTGATCATTCTGCTCTGTTTTTTGAGTGGAAGAGACGAGGTTGACGTTTTGAAGGTAGGGACTGCTTTCTAGATTATAAATATAGTCAGCGATGAGACTGTTGGAAAGAGCTCGTCCCTTGATCTCAACTCTCTGTCCCTTGTACTCAGTTTCCGTCAGCCACACCCAATCTGGAATGTTTTTGCTAAGCTCATCCATGATCCTTACTGCTAGTGTTTGTTGGGCTTTCAGTTGAGTGATGAGGTTGATTTTTCTTTCCAGAGTCCTCTTTTGCTGCTCCAGTTTTTCCAGTCTCTCAACAACGTATTGGAGTTGCTCTTTTTCTTGTTGGGCTGCTTCGAGGAATTTCCTTTCCTTGTTAATGGCGCCCCTTTGCATCTGGAAAAGAGCAGCAACGGCTACGATGAGAACCGGGATTATGATGTATGAGAGTTGAAACTTTATCTCTTTTCTTACCCTTGGTGTAGGCGCGGTAGGTCTTTCCCCTAATTCCTTTTTTTCCGGTTTTAAGAGGTTTATCCTAATCATGGTTTATTTCTCGACTTTCCTTGTTGCCAAGCCTGTGGCTACCCCGAAAAGAGCAGCCATCTCTTGGTTATACAGAGGGTCAAATTTCCTCTCATCGTATTCTATTTTGCGGAAGGGATTGAGGAGCTCTGTCTTGATGCTGAATTTTTTTTCGAAGAGGAGAGGAAAGTCCTTTAGCTTGGAAAGACCGCCGCTGAGGAAAATCTGATCGATTTTTTTCTCTTTTTTTTCTCCTGCTTCGTAGAAGCTGAAAGTTTTTTCGATCTCCTCTAATAGATTTTCGATATTGGTGAACAAAGATGATTCCAATTGTTCTGAAGAGATCTGGGCAGTGGGGATACCCTTGAGCACTTTTTCTGCGTCATCGAAGCTGATGCCGAGGTCTTTGCTCAGATTTTCTGCAAAAAAGAATCCGCCGAGAGAGAGATCTCTAAACAGCTGAGGAATGCTTTTTTCAATGATGATGATGTTGGTTATGTTTGCTCCTATATTGATGATAGCCACGGTTTTTTCTTTGAGTGTCTCAGGATAGTTGACCTCCATAGCATTCTGGAGGGCAAAAACATCCACTTCTATCGCTTCTAGATTCTTGCGGGCCTGATGAACAACGTTGCTGTAGTTGGCTATCTTGTCTTTCTTGGCAGCAACCAGCAGAATATCTAGATTCTGTTCTTCTGAAGTAAAGGAAGGCCTCAAGATCGCATAGTCCACATTTGTTTCCTCATAAGGATAGGGAATGTTATGTTTGGCTTCCCAGATGATGGATTCCGCCAATTCCTCGGTATCCATAGAGGGGAGGGAAATCTTCTTTATGATGACGGAATTTCCAGAGACAGATATGGCTATGTTTTTATTGGAGATTTTATTTTCATCAAAGATCATTCTTATTTTTTCCACAACTGCTGAAGAATCGATGACGGTTCCTTCAACGATGGCATCACGAGGGAGCAGTTCATAGCCGATTTTCTTGACTTCATAAGTATGTTCACCTTCTTTCCTCTTGACGTTGAGTTCGACGGCTTTTATTGAACTAGAACCTATGTCGAGACCGACCAGTCCCTTTTCTCGACCGAAACCGAACATTTTCATCTCTCCATCTTTATGATTTAAACAAAATTACTCTTTTTTGAATTTTCCTCTCATTTTTTTTTCCACATGCTGGGGAAGCAAATCCAGGGGCCCCCCGCCTAGCATGTAGATCTCCTTGACTAACTTTGAGCTGAGGAAAGTGTAATCCACACTGGGCATCATGAAGAACGTTTCGATTTCTGGATTGAGCTTTCTATTCATTAGAGCCATTTGAAACTCGTATTCGAAATCCGAGATAGCTCTGAGTCCTCTTATGACGATTTTGGCATCGCTCTTCTTTGCGAATTGCACAAGGAGGCCGTGGAAGGCTTTCACTTCCACATTTTTCTCATCAGCAAACTCCTCCTCAATCATCTCTATTCTTTCTTTAGTCGTGAAAAGAGGGCTCTTTTTGGGATTTTCAAGAACTGCCACTAAAATTTTATCGAAAATTTTTAATCCCCTGTGGATAATATCCACATGCCCGTTAGTGATTGGATCAAAGGAACCCGGATACACAGCTTTGTTTTCCATTTTAGATTATTTCTATGGCGAAACATACATCAACAGCAGAGATAGCCCCTGCTCTTTTCAAAGACGTTTGAAGAAGCTTAGATCTCTCATCACAACAGCCTTGCCTTCTCATTTCTGTATGGAAGTAAAGGTTTTGAGCCATTTTTACTAGGCTTTGTTCCCTTTGGATAATGGGACTTCTCACTTTACCCGACTTTAAACCTTCTCTGATTTTGTAGAAGATACACCATATATAGCTAAATGTCAAGTCAAAACCACTAAATATTGGAAAAATTTTTCCCAAGGCCAGTGCAAACCTGTTCATATCAGAACTTTCCTTTCTTTTATAAGACATTTGAACTGCTTTAGTTATTTCTTCTTAATAATTTACGGATTGAACAGAAGAGGTCAATCACCAGTGAAGAGGATTCTCATGGTGAATTTTTCAACCTTTATCTCACCTTTAAAGGTTAGGATGGCAAGCATCGCCATTTCCGCGATAGATAATGATGAGGGAGATACTCAGTCGCAGCGCCAGTTCCCTTCCATCCTGGCCAAAGACTCTATCACCCTCCACTATGGGCTTCGGATGGACAGGAACCGCCGCCTCACTATCTGACCGGATGAAATATCTTCACTCCAAACGGTTTTGGAAATGCTTACGGCAGCCGGGGTTGATTGATTTCTTTCTTCGTTTAAGGGAAAATAAAAATGATGAAAATGACGAAAATTGTGGGGTTGATTCTTTTTTTAGGGATAAGCGTTTCTCTTGCCTCCTTTGATGAGGAACCAATCTACTCCCGGTTGAGAGAAAAAATGGTCCGAGAGCAACTCATGAGGCGGGATATCATCGACGAAAGAGTTCTGGAGGCCATGGGTAAGGTTCCTCGCCATCTTTTCGTCTCTCCTCCTTATCGTCGTCAAGCCTATGAAGATTATCCTCTACCTATCGATGAAGGGCAGACCATATCGCAGCCTTATATAGTCGCCTTGATGACCCAACATCTCAAGGTTGAAGAGGATGATAAAGTCTTGGAAATCGGAACCGGTTCTGGCTATCAAGCAGCGGTTTTGGCCCATCTTACCAACCAGGTTTACTCCATAGAGATAAGAGAAAAACTGGCTGAGAAGGCTTCTTCCACCCTGGCAAAGCTTGGTTATGATCAGGTCAAAGTGAAATGGGACGATGGCTACTACGGTTGGGAGGAACATGCACCATATGATGCCATCATCGTCACCTGTGCAGCCAACCATATCCCTCCGCCCCTCATCAAACAGTTAAAACAAGGGGGGAGACTCGTCATTCCTTTGGGGAGCACCCTCTATTTTCAGACTTTGACATTGATTACCAAGACCGATGGAAAGCCCGAGGTCGAGCACATCTCAGGTGTTCGATTCGTACCCATGACCGGAGAAGCTCAGAAAAGGAAGAGTCAGTAAATAAGCTCCGGCCGCAAGGAGGAGAACCAGGTTGTATCCCAACCAGAAAGCAAGCATGAGGGCAGAGATGGAGTTGATCACAGAAGAAAAGGCGTTGGTTGCCCAAGCCCAGGGAATGATTCCTTTCTCTCTTCTCTCCAACAACCGGATTCCTGTGGGGAATGGAAATCCCATCAGGAAGCCAAAGGGAAGAATGGCCAGGAATGCGATGGGCATTTTTAAAACAAGACTGAGTCCGATGAAACTCTTATAAATAATGGGGAAGAGCAAGAGGAAGAGCACAATAAATCCGGCACAAAAGACCAAGCTTATTCTCAGATTTCGAATGAGACGGGAACCCAGGATTTTTTTGGAAAAGTAACTTCCCAAACCAGCCGAGAGGAGAAGAGAGAAAATGGTGATGGATACAGAGTAGAGAGGATGGCCCAAAAAAAGTATGAATTTCTGGATAAGAATGATTTCCACATACATAAAACCCATGCCTATGAGGCTAAAGTAGAGAAAGACCATAAGGGATGAAACCCTTCCTTTGATTTTGGCCTTCCGGGAGACAAGAAGAGGGAGAAAAATCAGCAGGAAGGAGATGAGAATGGCTTGGAAGAAAAGCAGAAAAACCACGAATTCACCCTGGAGGAAGGGCAGCCATCTCTTGGCTAGAGCCTGATAGGTCAACCTAAGTTTCCCCAGCTTGAAGAAGTTATAGAAGAAGGGACGATCGTCTGTCACAGGTCTGATGTCAAAAAGATAATCTTGGTAAAGGTCCTCCCTTTTCTCCGGGTCAATGAGTTTTTGAGCAAGTTCGTAGTAGAGCGGTTTTTCGAACTTGTTGTGGCGGTTGGCTTCCTCCTTTTTTATTCCCGGATAATAGACAAGATCAAGAAAGTATTTCTCAGCAAAATCCTTTATTTTCTGAATGTCTTGATCTTGGATGGGGCTTTTCTTGATAAAATAGCTTATGGTTCCCCAGCTTCTGATGGCGATGAGATGAGAGGAGGCATTTCTCCCGCTCCTTTCCATGGCTTCTATCCAGGTGGCCAGGACCCTTATTTCTTGCCGGGGGGGAGGGAGCAGATAGAGACTCATGCTGATGATTCCAGACGAAGATAATCGCTCGATTATCTGGAGAAAGGAATCGACGGTGCACAGATAGTTCTCCCCGAAACCGTACAGTCCCGAGCTTGAAGAGCCGAAGACATCGGATAAAGAAAAGACGATAAGATCGTAGTCCTCTTTTTCTTTTTGCAGAGCCGCACGAGTGAAAGCTGAAACCGGATGGACATTATCCCTCTCGTAGAGCCTCCCGCTGTAAGAGGAAAGTTCCTTTTTTAAGATCTTTATGATCAGGGGATTGTTCTCGATAACCTTGATGGAGGAGGCATTAAAGATTATGGAAGCCACGATATCTAGTCCACCCTTGGGTTCGATGATGAGAGTATGGGGATTTTGGACAAAGGAATAGGCTAAAGATGAAGGGAGGAAAGAGAGGAATTCCAGCCCGGGGGAGTGAGGCCCGGAGAAGCGGGTGATGGCTGTGAGTTCTCCTCCATCCACTGAGAGTCCTAGCTGGGGAGGGAGGGCCTTATCGTATAAAAGGCTCAGTCCCGGAGCATACCTGACAGCAGGGGAGTCGATGACATCGATGCGGGAGATGGCATTCCATCTTGTGAAATGATGTGTGGCATGGGGATATTTCATAGCCAGAGGAAGGGCTTTGAAGGGAGAAATTTTGAAACCAAGCCAGGAAGGAGAATAGAGAAAAAGACCCGCTTCAACAACGATTAGAGAGAAAAGGAGTGATTTAAAAAGCAGAGGCCTCTCTCGGCTGAAAAAAAAAGAGGCGACAAGAGCCAAGAGGGAGATGGAGACCATGACTCCTCTGTCGCCTTTAAGCAGAAAGATAAAAGCAGTGAGAAGAGTTCCCACTCCCGCCCCCAGGAGGTCTGAGAAATATATTTTATTGACAAAAGCTGGCCTGGTAGTGATGGCAAAAGAGATGGTCAGTCCAGCAAAGAAGAAAGGAAGGCAGAGGAGAGCATAATAGAGGAGAACCAGGTAGATTTGTCCCTTATCCCATGAGAGTTTAACAAGATCGAAGGGAAGCGAATTGCAGAGAAGGAAGCTTAACAGAATGGAGAGAGAAAAGAGTAGTGAAGTGGTGGAGAGAAACTTACTTTGGTTGAGGGAATCAGTGTTTCGGAAAAGAGCTAAGAAGGATCCGCTTGCTCCGTAGCCCAGGAAGGCAATGCTGACAACCCAAAAGGCGAAATGGTATTGCTGGGAGATAGAAAAATAACGCGTGAGAGAGATTTCCAGACAGAGTGTGGCAGAGGAGATGAGGAATATTCCAGCCAGAAATCGAAGTCTTATGTTTGCCACTTGGAATACATTAAAAAAGAATGGATAAACTGTCAACAAGAAGACCTCAGGCCTGACTCCGCCAGTTGCTTTTCCGTTATTCTTGTGCTAACTTTGAACGAAAGAAATGATTAGGTTTGGAACTTCGGGTTGGCGAGCTGTGATGGGAGAAGAGTTCACCTTTCAGAATGTCAGGCTCGTCGTGCAAGCGATAGCCAATTACTTAAAGTCAAAATTCGCGGGTAAGAAAGTATCCGTCATTGTCAACTATGACACCCGGTTTCTCTCGGAAAGATATGCTAACGAAGCCTCTAAAGTTCTTTCCCAAAACAAGATACACGTTTTTATGGCTGACAGGGATGCTCCCTCCCAAGCGCAGTCCTACCAGATCATAAAACGAGGAGCACAGGGAGGGATAAACTTCACGGCTTCCTTCAACCCGCCTGAATACAACGGCCTCAAGTTCAACACTGAAAAAGGAGCTCCGGCCCTTCCTGAGGAGACGGATAGAATAGAAAAAGAGATCAAAAGTCTTCTCAAAGATTCTTCCTTGTATCCCTATTATCCTAAGACCGAATACATAGAGAAGATTAATCTTCAAGATGATTACTTGAATTTTATCCAGGAGAAAATAGATTTCGAACTGATAAGGAAGTCCAAGATCAGAATCGCTGTGGACCTTCTTTACGGGACGAGTCGTGAGTATCTGGATGAAATCTTGGAAGAGAATGGCATTCCCGTGGTAGAGATTCATGGGTATATTGATCCCTATTTTGGAGGAATTACGCCTTCCTGTTCGGAAGAAAATCTAGGAGAACTGAAAAACTTGGTTAAGGAGAAGAAGTGTCATTTGGGGATCGCCACCGACGCTGACGGGGACCGGTTTGGTGTGGTCGATGATAAAGGAAACTTCATCGTCCAGAATCTGATCCTTTCTTTGCTGTTGGATTACCTCGTTACAGAGAAAAACTGGAGGGGAGGAGTGGCCCGTTCCGTGGCCACAACGCATCTGGTGGATAGAATCGCCCGGAAGTATGATCTTCGTCTTTATAAGACACCCGTGGGGTTCAAGTATTTGGCGGATCTCTTCTTACGAAAGAAAATCATTTTTGGTGCGGAAGAGAGTGCGTGTATGGCGATAAGAGACCACCTCCCGGAGAAGGATGGTATCTATGCCGGTCTTTTGGTGGCTGAAATGATAGCAGCCATGGACAAGAGCCTCGGGCAAATGATCGAGGCTCTTTTTCGAAAATATGGAAAGAGAGTGGGCAAACAGCGGAATGTGCCCCTTAAATCGAAAAATGAAAGAATACTGAAGAAATTGATAAAGAATCCTCCATCCGTGTTTGCAGGACAGAAGGTAGAGAACACCGAGACCATAGATGGTATAAAATTGGATTTCAGCAACGATGACTGGATCCTTTTCCGGTTTTCAGGGACTGAGCCCATCATCCGTTGTTATGGAGAAGCCGCGACCAAGAAGGAGGTGGCGAGGCTTATCAAATCTGGGTTGGAGGCCATATCTTGAGGCGCAAGGAAGTAAAAGACAGAAGCAATTTTCGCAGGAAGCTTCTCATCGTCGCCTTGAGCCTCCTTTTTTTGATCCTGTTCATAGCTTCCTTCTTCGGTAAGAACGGTTGGATCGAAATGGATCGGGCCAAGAAAAAACAGAGAGCGCTGTTTCAGGGAATAGAACGTCTTGAGGAGAAGAGAAGTCAACTGGAGAGGGAAATCGAAGAGCTGAAGAAAAATCCAAAGGCTGTAGAGAAGAAAGCGCGAGAGGAGCTTTGGCTTATGGATCCAGATGAGATCGTGATCATCAAAAAGAACGAAGAAAAAGACAAATAGGTCAGCTTTCACCTCATGCATCAGTCATCCAAGAATGGAAAATTCCATCATCTGCTGGATAACCTGAATTTTGCTCAGAGAGAGGCTGTCACTCACGGAGAAGGGCCTCTTCTTATCATCGCCGGAGCCGGAACCGGCAAAACCAAAGCCATTACCCACCGCATTGCCTATCTCATCGCTGCTAAACGGGCAAAGCCAGAGGAAATTCTTGCCGTCACGTTTACCGAGAAGGCAGCTAACGAGATGGAGGAGAGAGTCGACATCCTGATCCCCTACAGTTATTCTTTTGTGGAGATCAGCACTTTCAATTCCTTTGGTGAAAGGGTGCTGAGAAACTATGGAATTGAACTGGGATACCCTCCTGATTTCAAACTTCTGGATGAGGTGGAGCAGGCCATTTTTTTCAGAGAACATCTCTTCCATTTTTCCCTTGATTACTACAGGCCTTTAAGTTCTCCTGCTAGATACATCCAGGACATCCTGGCAGCGATAAAGAGATTGAAGCAGGAAGATATAAGCCCAGAGGAATATATCGCCTATGCCAGCAATCTAGTCAACAAGGCCGCAGACGATGTTGAAAAGGAGAGAGCCCTGAAACATCTGGAGATGAGCAAGGTTTACCAGGAGTATCAGGAACTGCTGAAGAGAGAGAGCAAGATCGACTTCGAGGACCAGGTTTGGCTGGTTCTGGATCTTTGGCGCAAAAGACCTTCTATCCTTCGGGAATTCCAGGACAAGTACAAGTATATCCTGGTCGATGAATTTCAGGACACAAACTACATTCAGTTTGAGCTGTTGAAAGGATTAGCCGCAAAACACAAAAATCTCACTGTCTGCGGGGATGATGATCAGAGCATTTTTCGCTTCCGGGGAGCATCCTTGGCCAACATCCTCAATTTTGAGGAGGTCTATCCCGAAACTAAGAAAATTGTGTTGAGCAAAAATTACCGTTCCACTCAGGACATCCTCGACTCTGCCTATCAGCTTATCCAGCAGAATAATCCTTATCGGTTGGAGCACAAGTATGGAGTGAACAAAGTTCTTGAGTCCTCTGTGGAAAGTGAAGGGAAAAGCATCCATCTTCTTCAATTTGACACCCTTTCCCATGAGGCAGACAGGGCTGCCGAAATCATCCAGGAGAAGGTGAAGACAGGTTATCGATACGGAGACATCGCTATCCTGGTCCGCAGAAATGCCGATGCCGATCCTTTTCTCAGGGCCCTAAACATAAAGGAGATTCCTTTCCGATTTTCAGGAAGCAGGGGGCTTTATTCCCAGGAGGAAGTGAAGATTCTCATCTCTTTCATCAAGGCTCTGACAGATTTTGAGGATAGCAAAAGCCTCTTCAACCTGGCTCTTTCCGAGATCTACCAAACCGACCCCTATGATCTGACCGTCATTTCCAATTATGCTCACAAGAAAAACTTCCCTCTGCACAAGGTCTTCAGGGAGATCTATGAAGGGAAATGCCCAATTGAGATTTCGGCGACTACTGAGAAAGGGACCAAAAGGATTTTTGACGACCTGCTCTTTTTTGTTCAAATGGGAAGTTCTCAGAATGCAGGCCTGGTGCTCTATTCCTTCCTGGAAAGGACAGGATATCTGAAGTCTTTGGTAGAGAATCCAAGCCTCCAGAAGGAAATGAAGATCAAGAATATCCGGATTTTTTTCGATAAGGTCAAGAATTTTTCTGAGCTGTCCGCCGATGATTCCATCCATTCCTTTGCCCAACATCTGGACCTTCTTCAAGAAGTCGGGGATAACCCAGCCACAGCCGAGGCGGAGTTGGAGGAGGAAGCCGTTCATGTGATTACTGTTCACAAGGCCAAGGGCCTTGAGTTTTCTATCGTGTTCATTGTCAGCTTGATCGCTGATCGATTTCCCGGACGGCTGAGGCGGGAGAAAATCCCCATCCCAGATGAGATCCTGAAAGAGAGCCTCCCAGAAGGAGAGAACTATCTCCAGGAAGAACGCCGACTTTTCTATGTGGGAATGACCAGGACTAAGGAACTACTCTACTTAACCTGGGCCAGGGATTATGGTCTGAAGCGGTTGAAAAAAGTGAGTCCCTTTGTCTTGGAGGCTTTGGATCTGAGGCAGATGCCAAAAGAAATGGCACGTTCCTCTGCTCTGGAGGAGATAAAGAGGTATGCTGCTCCAGTTTCCTCCCCTCCCTTCATTCCGGCTGTGAGAGAAAAGGAAATTCTGACCCTCAGCTATTTTCAGGTGGAGGATTATCTGACCTGCCCGCTCAAGTACAAGTACAGACATATCATGAGGATTCCTGTTCTCCCCCATCATGCCTTGGTCTTTGGCCGGGCACTTCACAATACTATTCATTTTTATTTGAAGAAGAAAATGGCCAGGATCAGGATGCCAGAAGATGATCTGTTGAAAGAATATGAAAAGAGATGGATCAACGAGGGTTTTCTCAGCAGGGAGCACGAGGAAATGAGGAGGAAGGCAGGGGAGAGGGCTCTCCGTCTTTTTTATCGTCGTGAGGAACACTCCGAATTTCTGCCATCATACCTGGAGAAGAGTTTCAAGTGGCACGCAGAAGGAGTGAAATTTATCGGTCGGTGGGATCGGGTTGATGTCCGTCAGGATGGAGCAGTGATTATCGATTATAAGGCTACAGAGGTGAAAAACAAGAAGGAGGCGGACCAGAAAACCAGAAGCAGCCTCCAGATGGATTTGTATGCTCTCTCCTTTGAGAAAGCACTTTCGGTTCCCCTCGCAGATACCCAGCTTCATTTTCTGGAGTCGGATATCATCGGGCATGCCCAGAAGTCAGGAGAAGATTTGGAGAAGGCCATGGAAAAAATCAGGGAGGCTGAAGACGGCATACGTCGCCACAATCATGAGGCCAAACCCGACTGGCATAACTGCAGGGTGTGCGACTTCAGAACCATCTGCCCCTATTCCTATGCATATTGAGATCATCTAGAGCATTCTTTTTGAACTGGCTAATCGGGGAGAATCCAGAAAGGCATCACCGCCCAGATTCTTTCTTTTTCCAGCGCTTGGAGTGTCACCAGGATGTCTTGGACTCGATGATCTCGGGGAAGGTCTATCTGGACTGTTTTCCTTGCTAACAGAGCCTGGAAGAGGGAAATCTTTTTCGGCCAGACGACGAGTTTCACTTCCTCGCCTTCTGGGATGCCTGCCAATTGTTTTGCCAGCTGGACGGCTTTAGACAGACCTCCGACCTCATCCACCAATCCCAAATTCTTTGCCTGACTTCCTGTCCAGACCCTCCCTTTTCCAATTTCGTCCACTTTTTCTTTTGTAATCTTACGGCCTTCGGCGACTTTGGCCAGGAATTGATCGTATATCCACAGGATTTCCTCCTTGAGGCTCTTCCTCTCCTCTTTGGTGAAGCCTCGAAAGGTGGAAAAAACATCGGCTCTCTCTCCATAGATCAGCCTTTCTGAAGTGATCCCCAATTTTTTGTAGAGCTCAGCCATGTTGAATTTGCCGGCCAGAACCCCGATCGAACCGGTGAGGGTTTGAGGTTGAGCCACGATTTTATTGGCTGCCATGGAGACCCAATAACCGCCTGACCCGGCCACATCGGACATGGAGACGATGATTGGCTTTTCTTTCCTGGTTAAAGCCACCTCTCTCCAGATCACATCTGAACCAACAGCAGAACCACCCGGGCTGTCCACTCGAAAGACCACAGCCTTGATGGAATTGTCCTTTCTTGCGCTTCTGATCCAGCGCGAGACAGTCGAACTTCCCATCATTTGAGGAGTGCTTTCTCCTACGTAGATGGGACCCATTCCATAGATGAGTGCGATTTTTTTCCCTCTGTTCAGTCCTAAGGATGTGGGTTTAATCTTTAAGTACTGATCATGGCTGATTTTGGAGAGTTTTTTTCCGTTGTATTTGAGGGTGTTTTGTAATTCATCCTCAAAGAGAAGTTTGTCCACCAGTCCAGACTTCAAGGCGTTTTCTCCTTGAAAAAAACCATCATCGATCAGAGCTTTTATCTCCTCCACACTTTTTGCTCTTGCCTCAGCAACTGCTTTGAGATAATGATCAAAGATGTCGCTGTAGATGGACTCCACCATTTCCTTATGTGCAGGAGTGAATTTGTCTTCTGTAAAGATGTTATAGGCTGTTTTGTACTCTTCGACATGTTCGAACTCAGCCTCGATGCCCAGCTTGGCAAAGGTTCTTTTGAAGAAAGGAAAATATCCACCGATTCCATTTATTCCTAAAAATCCCAATGGCTGGAGAATGATTTCATCGCATGCTGTGGCCAGGTAATACTCCTTGTCGATATCCGGGGCTTCCTCGATGTAAGCGTAGGCCTTTTTCCCGGATTTCTTGAAATCCAGGACAGCCTCTCTTATTTCGCTGATTTTGGCCCAATCACAATCAAGATACCCAAGACGCAACAGGAGACATTTGATGCGCTCATCGTTTTCTGCTTTACGGATGTTCATCCATATATCGTATACGGAGAGAGGTTCCACTCCGAAAAGCAGCGTGAAGATGTTAGGCATGGATTTTTCCACAATCTCTCCTGTAAGGTTAAACTCCAGGTAAGAGTGGGCTTTTACGGTGGGTGGCTTCCTGAACTCATAGTAAAAGAAGGAAACCGCTGTTATCAGAAAGAGAATGAAGAAAATCAGCAGAATAATTAGAATATATTTCCCTTTTTTCATCTTATCCTCCTCTTCATCACTAAAAAATACGTATGGACCATTGTAGCAGTTATGAATAAAATATAGCAGAAAGTCGAGTGCTATTGAAGAAAAGAAATTCTGAGAAGAGTACATCTGTTCTGTGATCGCTATTAACAGCGGCGGTTCCTCTCCATCCTCGCCAAGACCCTCCCACCCTCCGCCATGGGCATCGGATGGAGAGGAACCGACGCCTCACTGCCTAGCTGGATGAGATATTTTCACGGGGTAATAAAGATGCGATCTTAAGGGAGTTGAAATATATAAAAATTCATTTATAATTTCAATACTTGAAGGGAAGACTTTCAATCCCAAAACTTACCTTGCATTTTCATCGTATCAAAGGATTGGAGGTTCCCCCGAAAAAGAGCAAGTATCATGAGTCGACTCTTGGAGATAGACTCCGCCAGATTTAAAAAGAAAAGAATAAAGGTATAATTCTTATTGAGGATGGTAAAAATGAACGCGCTTGAGGTCGAAAACATCTCCAAAAGTTTTGGAGATTTCTATGCGGTAAAAAATCTTACCTTCAACATCTCCGAAGGGACTATCTACGGTCTTCTGGGTCCCAATGGTGCAGGAAAAACGACTACAATCCGGATGGTGATGAACATCATTATCCCCGATGAGGGCCGAATCAAGGTACTCGATCGGAAAATGGATGAAGAGATGAAAGAGAGGATAGGCTACCTTCCCGAAGATAGAGGGTTTTATCCCAAGATGAAGGTAGGAGAACTTCTTCTTTTTCTTGCCGAGCTTAAGGGAATGGCTAAACTCGATGCCCGGAAGAAAATCAACTCATGGTTGGGAAGGTTTGATCTTGCCGATTGGAAGGACAAAAAGGTTGAAGAGCTTTCCCGCGGGATGCAGCAAAAGCTCCAGTTTATCGCCACCGTCATCCATCAACCTGAGCTGATTATCCTGGATGAGCCTTTTTCCGGCCTGGATCCTGTCAACACTAAACTGTTGAAAGACATCATGTTAGAGATGAAGGCCGAGGGAAGGACGGTGATTTTCTCAACTCACCGTATGGAGCAGGTAGAGATGATTTGCGACAACATCTGTCTTATCAACAAAGCAGAGAGAATCTTAGAGGGGGACTTGAGTCAGATCAAAAAGCAGTACGGAAAGAACACCGTGATTCTTGACTATGAAGGGGATGGTTGTTTCATAAAAGATTTTCCAGAGATTGACAGACTCGATGACTACGGCAAATTCATGGAAATCCGGTTGAAAGAGGAGATCGATCCCCAAGTGCTGCTTCCCAAAATTGTGGGAAAGATCAGGGTAAACAAGTTCGAAGTGAGAGAACCCACTTTGAATGCCATCTTTATCGAGAAAGTGGGAGCAAGGGATGAAAAAGATATGGTCAGTCATTAAGAGAGAATATCTCCAGATCGTTAAAACCAAAGGTTTTATCATCGGGACCATTTTGGGGCCTGTGCTCATGGGCGCCATCATTTTTGTGCCTTTTCTGGTTTCCGTAGTTTCAGTTGGAGAGCAGGAACGGATTGGCGTGGTGGACGAGACTCATGAGATTTTTGAGGCCCTGGACAAAAAGCTTGACCACAAACTGAAAGATGGGAACCGACGCTATATCCTGGAAGAATATAAGCCCGCTGCAGATATGGAAGCGCTAAGGCAAGATTTGAACCAGAAAGTGTTGCATAAATCCCTTAACGCTTATCTCCATATACCCGGGAACGTAATAGAGGATGGAACAGCCGAATATGTCTCTGAGCATGTTTCTGATTTCACAAAATTGAGAAACATCAATGAAACTTTAAACAGCGTTATCATCGAAAAACGTTTGCGCAGAGAAGGGCTGGATCCCCGAAAGATCGCTCAGTACATTAAAAGGGTGGGATTAAAAACCATCAAGGTGACCAAGAAAGGAGAGGAAGAAGATACAGGAGGCACTTTCCTCATTGCTTATATTTTGGTGCTTATTCTCTATATGACTCTTTTCTTCTACGGGGCAATCATCATGAGAGGGGTGATCGAGGAGAAAACCTCCCGGGTCGTGGAGATTGTCCTCTCCTCTCTCAGGCCTTTTCAGTTGATGGCTGGAAAAATCTTGGGGATCGCTGCTGTAGGTTTTACTCAATATACGATCTGGGCTATTTTTGGCTTTTCTGCCACTCGCTACAGCAAATCGTTGATTGTGTCCATCTTCCCTGGAGCCTCCGGGTTTAAGCTTCCCAGCGTCCCTCCTTATATCTTCGTCTATTTCGTGGTGTTCTTCATCCTGGGGTATTTTCTTTATGGGACCTTTTATGCGGCCATCGGCTCCATGGTCAATTCAGAAAAGGAAGCTCAGCAACTCCTCTTTCCGGTCACCATGTTTCTGGTTGTTCCGATTTTGCTCATCATGTTCGTGATAAGAGCACCAAACAGCACATTTGCGGTTGTTCTTTCTCTGATTCCCTTTTTCGCTCCCATTCTGATGCTTCTTCGCATCTGTGTGCTTCTTCCCCCTTTCATTCAAGTAGCAGGATCCATCGGGATTCTTCTCTTGACCATATTCTTGATGATTTGGCTCACCGGAAAGATATACAGGGTGGGCATTCTGATGTACGGCAAGCGTCCCAGCTTCCAGGAAATCGTCAAGTGGATCCGCTATAAGTAAAACCAGGAAGACCCTCCCACCCTCCTCCATGGGCTTCGGACTGACAGAGACCGCCGCCTCATGGGGACGTTCCCGGGGGGAAACTTTTTCTTTCTCATTGAATTCATAACTAGAATCAGAAAGGACGCCCCCGCAGGGAACGTCCCTGTTGGATAAAATATTCATAAACGTGAACCTTTTTAGAAAACCCACCGTAATACACTTTGAAGATTCTCTCAAGAGGTTAGTTATGAAAAAAGTCTTTCAGATTGGACTGTTGAGTGCATTGTCTGTTTTGTTGATTTCTTGTATTGCCCTTGAGATCAAGGAGAACGTGAAAAATCCGAACCGGTATTTTCGTGAAGCCTATCGCCAGATTGGAAGAATTCACAAACGATATCCCCGCAGAGAAGGAAGGCCTCATTCTATCCATGTTCTCATTTACGAAGGTTCCCACCGAAAATTGTTTAGAGTCACAGCTCCTGTTTGGGTTGCGAATAACTATAGGGAAGTGGTGACAGCGGCTAAAGAGCACCATGGATTTGATTTTGAGGATGAGTATGATATCGAGTGGAGAGGCTTAGACGATTTGAAGGATATCGGTCCTGGGCTTTTGTTTGAATTGGATGACCAAAAGAGTAAAATTCTCCTATGGCTTGAGTGAATGAGCCCGCTTGGCTATATCCTGAAGAAATCAGCAGAGATACAGAGTATGTTAGAAGAGAGAGAGAGCACCAATGAAGATATCTCTTCCCTTGTGGAAAAAATCAAACAAGGAGACAGACAGGCTTTCATGACAGTGGTGAGTCTTTATCAGAAAAAGGTTTTCTTGCTGGCCTATTCTTTTTTTCATAACCGGGAAGATGCTATGGACATTATTCAGGAAACATTTCTCAGGTTCTACCAGAAGGTTCATTTGTATGAGAAGGGAAAGAATTTTAAGAATTGGCTGCTCCAGATAGCCAAAAATATATGTATCGATCATTATCGCAAGGATCACAGCAAGAGAAGCGAATGGCAAATAGATGGAGATATCGGCGATATGAATTTGCCAGATGAGGATGATAAGAACTTTCGATCCTTGGATTTGAAGGACATCATGAAGCGCAGCCTGATAAAACTCACTGAGAAACAGAGGATGATTTTTGTCATGAAACAGTACAATCAGCTCAAGTACAGAGAGATCGCTCAGATTTTGGGCATTTCTTCGGGAACGGTGAAATCCCTTCATTTTAAAGCCGTTCAAAACCTCAGGGTCATAATGGCCCCTTATATAGGGAGATAAAAAATGAGGGAATGTAAAAAGCATGAACAGGATAGGGTAGCTTTTCTTTTTGGGGAGCTCGAGGCAAAGGAAAGGGACCGCTTCCTCTCCCATCTTGTGGGATGTTCCCACTGTCAGAGAGCGATCCATGAAATCAGGGAAATGACAGAGAAGGCGGATACCCTTCATGCTGACATTCAAGAAGCCATGGATTCTATAGATTGGGAATCTCTTCCTTCCAAGATCACAGAAGCGGTGTTGGAGAAGGTTCCGCAGCCTTCAAGAGAAGGATGGCTTGCCAGATTCATGAGGATTGCCTTTCAATCCAAGATGAGGCCTGTTTATGCAGGAATCCTAGTGGGGATTCTCATCGGATCTCTGGCCACACTTTTGATCTTCCAGCGCCCTTTTGTGAAAGAGAGGGGAGAGGCATTCATTGTCTCCCGAGATTTTTTGGAAAAGGTGGAGACAGAGATGGCCCGAAGAGAGACTTTGGATTACTTGGATGAAAGCCAATTTTTGCTTCTGGATTTTGTCCAGTATTCTCCTGACAGGGAGGAACTCAGAAAGCCCGAGCTGGCCTTTGAAAAGGCGAGAGATCTTCTTTCCAAGAAGAAATACATCAATCCCCAGTTGATGAAATTCCAGATGGCGAAAGCCAAAGAGATCTGCGACCAGATCGAACTTCTTTTCTATGAGTTGACTCAAATGGGAGAACAGCTAACCAGAGAAGATCTGGAAAGAATTCGGAGATTGATCGAAGAAAACCAGCTTTTGTTGAAGATAAAACTCTTGAAGAGGGAGCTTAAAGAAAGCGAGGTCTAAGATGAAAAAAAGAATAGGAATATATTGCCTAATTTTTTGTCTTGTCCCTTTTACCCTTCAGCTTTATGCCAAGGATCAACCCGATGAGAAACTCTTTAAAGAAGCAAAAATACTTATGTTCGACAAGGAATGGCAAAAGGCTCAAGAAATGCTGGAGGAGATCATCCGTGATTTTCCTGAGAGCCGCTGGTACCCGCTGGCTTTCTTCTACAGAGCCAAATGCCTGCAGGAACAGGAAGGCAAGGAGAAGGAGGCGATAAACGCGTACAAAGGTTATGTTCAGCTCAAAGACCGTAATAGGGGTTTAGTCGAGGAATCGGAGATTTCCATCATTGACTTAGCCTCAGATCTGTACAAAGCAGGGGAAAAATCTTACCTGAGGGAAATCGAGAGCAGACTCTCCAGCCTGAACAAAGTGATCAAATATTATGCTGCTTTAAAGCTGAGCTATATCAAGGAGAGAAAGGTTGCGGCTCGGGGACTTCCGGTGTTGAAAGAGATTATCAGCAAGGAGAGGGACGATGAACTTAGAGACAGGGCAAAAATAGCCATGCTCCGTATTGATCCAGAAGCTCTGAGAGATTTTGAGGAGGAACGCTACGAGAGAAGGGCAGTTATTTTTAAGATAAGAGTCTATGAAACGGAGACCAACAAGACAAAATTTTCCATCAATATTCCCTGGGCTCTAGCTGATCTTGTGTTTGGTGCTATCGGAGATGAGGAAAAGGCACTGATAAAAGAGAGGGGCTATGATCTGGATAGAATAAGAGACGAACTGACCAGACTCAGAGCGAATGTCATCGTGATCCAGGGAGATAAAATAACCATAAAAATGTGGATAGATTAGAGAAAGGAGGTAATCGTGAAAAAAGCGGCGATTTTAATTGTGGTCATCATCCTTTTGAGTCTGCTCCTGACTACAGCATTGGTCGCAGAAAGCAGTGATGATATTCAAATCATCAAGAAGGCAGTCAAAAAGAATCCTGCCTATAAATCGGGAAGAGAGGTGATGTGGTTTAAGCTTCTTATCACCGACAATCGAAACAAAAAAGACAAAGTCAGGATGACACTGCCTGTTGCCTTGGTTGAATATTTTTTAAAGTGTACTGAAGACAAACATATGAGGATAAAACGCGATGATTGTGATGTGAATCTTATGGATCTTTTTCGGGATCTTAAGAAGCTGGGTCCGATGTCGGTGATGGAGATCTGTGAGAAAGGAGTGACTCTAAAAGTGTGGTTCGAATAAGGAGGGGCGGATCGAGAAGTAGCGACAAAACAGGGGAACGGGAATTATTTCCTCCCCCTTTATTCATATAGTCGCTTCATGCCCGACTAAATATAAGGTCCCGCTGAGCTGGCTGGGCAGGGCTCCTCCACTGTCAGTCCTCCTTTATCGCTAGAGATTCTCACAGCCAGCATTTTTTTTATACTCAGCAATCCCTGTTTCAAGCGAAATTGCGGTCAGACGACCCGATCAACATAAGGGGTGAAGATAACCTGTCCGTGCCTGTTAATCCTCAATCTTCGGGCCTGTCTGCGGGAGAAAACCCAGGGTTTTTTCCGGTATTTCCAATGGATGATTCTTTTTCCATTCCAGTAAAAAGTATAGAAGGAAGAGGTGTTCTCCCGCCAGATAGTGGCACAATAGAATTCTTCATCCTTGCCCAGGTGCTTTCTCATAAATCGAGTGGCTCGCCAGAATGTCCTGAAATTTTTGCAGAGTTCCCTGTATTTAGGATAATCAGAATAAAGACAGACTTCCCACTTTTTGGAAAACATGGCCATTTTTATTGACACTTCATCAAGATGAACATCTTTCTCAGCTATTTCAGAGATAAAGACATTAACCTATATCACGCCCTTAAATATAGAGGAATTCCTGAATCTTGAGAATTGGTAGTTGATTTTGTCCTAATTCTTCTTTTTCCTCTCCCTGGCAAACTCTCTATCGACTTTAATTATTATATATGATTCTTATTTTCTTGCCAACGGAAATATTTATCAAGCTCAGTAAAACTTCTGGATTTCCTAGGAATTACTTCTGGCTGTTTCCTGGGTGAAGAAGAGTTCATTCCGGGGGCAAATCTCTAAGTAAGGAGTTTAATATTTGCAGGCCTATGGGCAGAAAGTGGCTTCCATGCTCGGTTTTCCTGATGGGCTTGCTTGTGAGCAGGAGATTGACTTTTTCAGGAGAAGGGCCTCTGCAGTAGGAGTGAGAGATTGCTCAAAATACTTGATGTTCTGTCCTAGCAATGATTTCATCCTGAAGGTCTTTGTTGATATCCAAGAAATAGTCGCTGTAGCCTGCCACTCGTACAATGAGATCTCTGTATTTTTCTGGATTTTTTTGGGCATCTCGCAGAGTCTCGGCAGTGATCACATTGAGCTGGATATGGTGGCCGTCAAGTTTAAAAAAGGAACGTATGAGATAGGCTAGCTTGTCTATTCCCTCTTCCGTGGCTAAAAGATTAGGGGAAAATTTTTGGTTAAGAAGGGTTCCCCCTGTGCGAGCGTGGTCCATTTTGGCCACCGATTTTATAACCGCCGTGGGGCCATGTCGGTCAGCACCCTGAACAGGCGAAACACCTTCAGATAAAGGCTCAGAGGCTTTCCTCCCATCCGGAGTAGCTCCTACAACTCGGCCAAAATAAATGTGAACTGTGGTAGGAAGCATATTTATACAGTAACGTCCGCCTTTTGTGTTGGGTCTTCCGTCTATAGCCTCATAATAAGCTTCAAAAATAGATTTCATGACCTCATCAGCATAATCTTCATCATTTCCGTATTTGGGGGTTTTGTTCAAAAGCATTTGGCGTAGATTTTCGCTGCCAGTAAAATTGTTCTTTAGAGCCTCCAGGATTTCCTTCATTGAGATAATTTTTTTATCGTACACATTGTATTTAACGGCAGTTAAAGAATCTGTCGCAGTTCCCAACCCTACACCCTGGATATAAGATGTGTTGTAACGTGCTCCGCCATCATGATAATCTTTTCCCTTTTCGATACAATCATCTATGAGAAGCGAGAGGAAAGGTGCTGGTACATATTCAGCATATAGTCTTTCTATGATATTGTTCCCTTGAATTTTGATGTCGACAAAATATTTTAGCTGTTTTTTGAGGGCTTCAAAGAGTTCGTCAAAAGAGCTGAAATGAGAAAGGTCTCCTGTTTCTAGTCCAATTTTTTTGCCAGTTCTTGGATCTAATCCATTATTCAGCGTGATCTCCAACACCTTCACTATATTAAAGTATCCGGTAAGATTATAGTTTTCCTTTCCATAAGCTCCTACCTCTACGCAACCACTTGAACCTCCGTTCCTAGCATCTTCAATTGATTTTCCCTGTCTCACCAGCTCTTGAACAATAACGTCTGTATTGAATATTGATGGCTGACCAAATCCTGTTTTGATTATATGAAGAGCCCTCTTTAAGAATCTGTCCGGGCTCTTCTTGCTTATCTGAACAGCTGAGCTCGGCTGTAGAATTCTCATCTCCTCTACTATATCAAGGATAAAGTAGGAAAGCTCATTCACCGCATCTGACCCATCAGCCTTAACTCCACCGGTGTTTATCAAGGCAAAATCAGTATAGGTGCTGCTTTCTTCCGCAGTCACACCTACTTTTGGAGGAGCTGGTTGATTGTTAAATTTGATCCAGAAAGCCTCTAAAAGCTCTTTGGCGCTTTCTTTTGTTAGAGAGCCATCTTCTAATCCTTTTTTGTAGAATGGATAAAGATGCTGGTCGAGTCTTCCAGGATTAAAAGAATCCCAACCATTAAGCTCTATTATCACTCCTAGGTGAACAAACCAGTAATACTGCAACGTTTCCCAAAAATTGCGAGGAACATGAGCCGGAACATGAGTACAAATCTCGACTATTTTCTCGAACTCTTTTCTCCTTTGAGGATCTTTCTCTTTTTTAGCCAATTCTCTAGCTTTTTCCGCATGTCGCTCTGCATACCGAATCAAAGCATCTGCAGCGATTTCCATAGCCTTAAGTTCTTCCCGTTTTTTGTAAGCTTCAGGGTCGTTAAAAAAATCGAGATTTTGGATGCTTCTTTTTATATCTTCTTTAAAATCAAGAAATCCTTTCTTATAAATTTTGTTATCCAGGACTGTATGACCAGGAGCTCTCTGCTCCATAAACTCAGTAAAGATTCCAGCTTCATAGGCATCTTTCCATTCATCGGACATTTCATTAAAAATTCTGTCCCTGATTGATTTTCCCTTCCAGAAGGGAATAATCTCCTCTTTATATATCGTTTTTGTTTTGTCATTTACTGAAAATGAGGTTTTTTTCCTTGAATTTAGGATTTCAAGGTCTTCAAGGCTATGAATAGTGATCTCTGGGTAGGTCGGTGTTGCCCTGGGAGAAGGGCCTCTCTCACCAACAATCAGCTCTCCTTCATTAATGCAGATTGTTTTATGTTCCATCAAATATTTTAGGGCCAAAGCTCTTTTCACTGGGGATGATACTCTATTAGCAATGTCATTTTTGCAAAATTCAGTTATTAGTTTAGCTCTTTCTGGAGTAATCCAAGGTTTGGTATTAATGCTTTGCTCCCTTAGTTTTTTTATCCTTTCATTCATCTCTCTACTCTCCAATTCTTACCTTAAATCCAAAGTGTTCAAATTTTTTCTTTATTTCCTCTTTATTTTTTTGGGAGAGAGGCTCCGTCTTTTTCATCATAAAGGGTCTATTCAATCTCTCGTATTTATGATTGGCTATATTATGGTAAGGAAGAAGACAGATCTCTTTTATTTCCTTGAGAGTTGTAATAAATTCAGCGATTTTGGAAATGTCTTCATCGGTGTTGTTTATCCCGGGAATAACTGGAATTCGAACAACAATATTGTTTCCTTTCTCGGAAAGTTTTCTTAAATTATCAAGAATTGACTTATTCGAAACTCCTGTGGTTTTTTTATGCTTTTCATCATCAATCATTTTAATATCGTATAAAAAGAGGTCAACTTTATCTTTGATTTTTTCCAAGTTTTCGATGGGGACATATCCCGACGTATCTAAACTGGTGTGAATGCCCTTTTTCTTGCATTCCTCGAGTAGGGCATTTAGAAACTCGGGTTGCAAGAGAGGTTCCCCTCCCGAAAATGTCACTCCTCCCTTTGAGTCATCGTAAAATATTATATCTTTTTCTATCTCTCTCATGACTTCTTCTATACTCATCCATCTCCCTATGATTTCAAGAGCCTCAGTAGGGCACACCTGAACACAATCGCCGCAAAGGTCACATTTTTCTCTGTCCATAAATATATCTTGATCAGGGCGGGAAAGCGCTCCTCTTGTGCAGCTCTCCACACATTCATTGCAATCTTGAAGACATCTGGTTTTTATAAAAGTAAGCTCAGGTTCAGAAACTAGGCCTTCAGGATTATGACACCACAAGCACCGCAAAGGACAGCCTTTGAAGAAAACAGTGGTCCGTATTCCAGGCCCATCATGGATGGCGTATCTTTTAATATCGAAGATTATCCCCTTTTTCATTTCTTATTACTTACCTCAGGATTCTTGTTAAATCTCATTTCCCTTTTTTTATTTGTTTGTAGCTTCTTATCTGGATAAATGCCTAAAACAGACCAATTTTTCTCCTCTTTGATATTAAATATATCAGATATTAGATGTATTGTCAATATTAAAAAAACCTGTTATTGCAATATTGACTTTGAGTATAATTTCATATAAACGAATAATATACAGTATTTCGTTGAGATGGAGGTAAAATGGCCAAAACGGGCATAATCAATCTTTCTTCTTTGAAAGACCAGGTTTATGAATATCTGAGGCATCAGATGAAGATAGGAGAGATTCTACCTGATTCAGTGATAAATATGGATTCTACCAGTAAGAAATTAGGGGTGAGTAAGACACCCCTGAGAGATGCCCTTTTGCAGCTTGAGAGGGAAGGCTTTGTAACGATTCTGCCTCGGCGGGGTGTTATCGTCAATAAGCTCACTCTTCAGGATATTAAAGATTATTATCAGATATTAGGAGCTCTGGAGAGTACGGCGATCATAGCCGCTTCTGAAAGCCTGAAAGCCTCGGACATTAAGAAAATGGAGAAGCTCAATGAAGGAATGAAGAGGGCTATAGAGAAGGACAATTTTGATGCCTTCTATGAAAGGAATCTCATGTTTCATGATGTATACATTAATCAGGCTGGAAACAGGATGCTCAGGAGGACAGTGGATATTTTAAAAAAAAGGCTTTATGACTTCCCACGCCGGAAGGGATACATAAAAGAATGGGAAGAAACATCGATAAAAGAACACCAACAATTGTTAAATCTCCTAGCCGAGGGTAAATTTCTGGATGCTGCAAATTTTATCAGGGATGTGCATTGGTCCTTCAAAGTTCAGAAAAAATTTATAAAGAAATACTATCCTACAGAAGAAAAAAATGAAGGCTAAAAGAGAAAGTTATGAAGATCGTCCAGATCGATGTTTTTTAAGTCATTTACAGACTGCGCGATCATGACTACTCATGGTCAGGAGAGCATTAAGTTGCTTCCCTGGGAAGCCGGAATGTCCGGCATATCAATACACTTTCATCCTCTTGGTTGAGTTCGCCCTGATTTTCGAGAAGGCGAGCTCGAACACATCCTTCCCTTCCAAATCCTTCGGAACGATGAGGCGAGCCGATGATGAGCTATGTCTTGGACACTGCACAAGAACTCGGTTATATAGCAGAGGACAGGAATAAAGCTTGCAGGAGGTAATGAGATGAAGAAAGCCACAGAGATGAAGACCAGATCCCGGCATCGTTTTTAGGCCGAATCCCGGCTTGATTCCCAGGGAAGATAAAAAGCAGGATGTGAATGATTAAGAGAAAAGCGATGCATTTCATGTGGCCTCCTTACTTGCCGATGTGCATCATTGATATCTTGTGTATTAAATATCATAGGAGCAAAAATTATGTCAAAGCGCAAAAGGAGTCAGATGGAATTACTATCTTATTCCATTGACAAATTTCATCACCGTCTGAATAATATTAACTCGAGAGAAAACCAGAATGGCCCGTCTCTATGAATACCTGAGCAAAAAGCTTCTCCAGGAAGGAGGAATCCGCATTCCAGATGGCGGTGTAGCTTCCACGCCTTCTGAAGCGCGTCAGATCGCCGAGCAGGTGAAAAAACCAGTAGTGCTAAAGATTCAGGTCTGGCTGACAGGGAGAGCCGGCTTGGGAGGGATAAAATTTGCCGAGAGCCCGCAACAAGCCGAAGCGATTGCCAAACAAATGTTGGGAATGAAGGTTAAGAATTTCATCATCGAAAAGGTCTTGGTCGAAGAAAGACTCAACATCAAGTCTGAGTACTTTGCAGGCCTTGTCATCGATGACTCCAAAAAGTGCCCCCTGCTCATCTTCAGTTCTGCAGGAGGCACAGGAGTGGAAGAGATCGCCCGGTCCCATCCGGAGAAGATATCTCAGATTCCCATCGATATCCTGAGAGGGCTCAAGGAGTATGAAGTTCGCAACCTCATACGGAAAACGGGAATATCTGGAAAGCTTCTTCTTCGACTCTCAGACACTTTGACAAAATTCTACATGATCGCCCGTAGGTACGACGCCCGCTCAGCGGAGATAAATCCTCTGGTGGTGACTGAAGAAGGCCTTGTTTACGCGGCCGATTGCCACCTGACCATCGATGACTATGCCGCATTCCGCCATCCTGAGCTGGGCATTGAAGTGGCCAGAGAATTCGATCGTCCTCCCACCGAGCTGGAAAAGATCGCCTATCAGGTTGAGGAAAGCGATTACCGGGGCACATTCTATTTCTTCCAGATGGCAGAGGAGATTCCGGAGGAAGAACCTTACATCGGTTTTAACGGTGCTGGGGGCGGCGGTTCGATGATGTCCATGGATGCTGTATTGAGTAAGGGATTTAAGCTGGCCAATTACTGTGACACAAGCGGAAATCCTGCTGCGAGCAAGGTCTACCGGGCAGCCAAAATCATCCTTTCTCAGCCCCACATCAAGGGTTATTTTGCCTCTGGATCTGGTGTGGCCAGCCAGGAGCAGTACCATTCAGCAAGAGGTTTGGTCAAGGCTTTCCGGGAGGAAAATCTCGCTATCCCCGGGGTGATCCGCCTCGGAGGAAACTTTGAAGAGGAAGCCGCTGAGATTCTGGCCACTTACCTCAAAGATATTCCAGCCAAAGTGGAAGGGTATGGAAGGAATGATTCACCCGAATTCTGTGCTCAGAGGCTTGAGGAGCTAATCGAAGAAAACAGTCGCCACTCCCATCGCGTGAAGCCGATGATGGAGCCTTCTCTCCCCGAAGACTGTTATTCTTTCAAGACTCTGACTGGAGAACTTGCCATCGACCATCAAAAATGCCCCCGCTGCAAGACAAAGGGATGCATAGAAGCCTGCAAGGCAGAGATTCTCAAACTTGAAGATGGGAAGCCTGTTCTTGCTGTCTCTCCGGGAGAAGCAGAGAAGGGGAAGTGCACGGAATGTCTGGCCTGTGAGATCTTCTGCAGCTTTCACGAGCAGAATGCCATCTTCATCCGTCTTCCCATTCCAGGGCTCAAGGAATACAGGGAGAGAATCATCGAAGAAGGAGAAAGATCTTGAGAAAATCAGGGACATCTACCGATCTTCTGAGATTGGAAACGAATCTCTTGATTTTAAGAGGAAAATAAATGGCTATTTTGGCGGACGGAAGGTCGAGAGTGTGTATTCAGGGAATTACTGGAAGAGAAGGGATGGTCCGCACCCGATTGATGAAGGATTACGGAACGAACGTAGTGGCAGGGGTGACTCCCGGAAAGGGAGGAGTTGAGGTCTACGGAGTTCCGGTCTTTGATTCTATGGAAGAGGCGGTAGAGAAGACCGGCCAGATCGATATCAGCGTGGTTTTTGTTCCTGCCCATCTGGTTAAGAGTGCAGCCTTGGAAGCCATCGCCGCAGGAGTGAACCTGCTTGTTCTTGTCCCGGACCGCGTCCCCATTTTTGATGTTCTGGAAATAAGCAACTTTGCCAAGGAGAAGAGTGCCCGCTTTGTCGGCCCTAACACCCTGGGCCTTGTGAGTCCGGGGAAAGCTGTCCTGGGCATGATTGGCGGCCGGGCAGAAAGAGCCAGGGAGTGGTTTCGTCCCGGTGATATCGGAGTCAGTTCAAGAAGCGGCGGCATGACATCAGCCATTGCCTACTATTTGACAGAGGCGGGTTTTGGACAGAGCACTATCATCCATGTGGGCGGAGATGCAGTGGTCGGCCTTTCCAGTCCTGAGGTCATGGAGCTTTTTGAACAGGATAACCAGACAAAGATGGTGGTCATGTTCGGGGAGATTGGAACCACCCAGGAAGAAAGGGTGGCTGCCCTCATAGAACAGAAAAATTTCACCAAGCCTCTCATCGCTTTTGTCGGGGGCAGAGCCGCCAAATCGGGCACAAGATTTTCCCATGCCGGTGCCATCGTGGAAGGGTCGCGGGGCTCTTATGAGAGCAAGGTCAAGAGGCTTAAAGAAGCCGGCGTCCATGTGGTCGATTCTGTTTCCGATATTCCTGAAATGGCCAAAGAAATAAGAAATTCTTTAGGGGGACAGTAATGAGTGAACTTCATTGGAAAACGGCAATAACCGATGTCCAACCCAATAGAGTCTCGCTCAGGGGGTATCCCATAGACAAGTTGATGGGCGAAATTTCCTTTTCTCAGGTGATCTACCTGGTTTTAAAGGGAGAGCTTCCATCGCCTGAAAAGGGAAAACTTATCGATGCCATTTTTGTCTCATCCGTGGATCACGGCGCCAGTCCGCCTTCAGTCCTGGCGGCGAGGACAGTAGCCTCTACCGGGGCAGAACTGAATTCAGCCATAGCGGCCGGTGTTTTGGCCATATCTCGCTTTCACGGAGGGGCCATCGAAGAAGGGATGGAGCTCTTTCATGAGATCGCTGGAAGGATGGAGGAGAAGGGGATATCCGAGAGAGAAGCGGCTGCGGACGCCTTGAAGGAGATGAAAAAGAAGAAGAAAAGAGCTTCAGGATTTGGTCACCGCATCCACACTCAGGACCCTCGCACCAAAAAGCTCTTTTCCCTGGCTGAGGAGTTAGGCCTTGCGGGAAAATACGTCCGGATCGCAAGGGCTGTGGAGGAAGAACTGGTCGGGCTTCTTGGCAAGTCTTTGCCCATTAACGTAGATGGTGCCATAGCTGCCCTTCTCTGTGAGCTTGATGTTCCTTCGGAGATTGGCAACGCCTTTTTCATCATCGCCCGGGTGCCTGGCCTGGTGGCTCATATCCATGAGGAGAAAACGCGGATGAGGCCCATGCGGAAGATCCATCCTCAAGATTATGAATATGATGGTCCCCAAGAAAAGGAGATTTAGATGAACCCGAAACTCTTGTCCATCATCCCGGAATTCGAGCTTATCAAAGACAGCGGCCTCCGTGAGAAGACCATCCATGTATGGCAGGAGGCTATAAAGCGGGGCGGATGGAAGACGGAAGACTTGACCGAGATGCCTTTTACTCTCTTGATCGCGAGGACCTCAATTAATATCATTCAACACACAAGAGCGGTGACTCTGTGCAGCTTGAGGATTGCCGAGATTCTGATCAAGGAATACAAAGAGAAGATTTCCATCAACCTGGATCATCTTCTCTCTGGAGCGCTCCTGCATGATGTGGGAAAACTCTTCGAATACAGAAGAGAAGGGGAGAGGTTCGTCAAAAGCGATGAAGGTAAGCTCCTCCGCCATCCCATCTCAGGTGCTTCCTTTGCTTTCCAACACGGAATCCCACAGGAAGTGATCCACATCATTGCTGCCCATTCCAAGGAAGGAGATGGGGCACGAAGGACAGTGGAGGCTATCATCGTCAATCATGCCGACTTTGTGAATTTTGAGAGCTTGGAGGTTTAAAGCATCCAAGGAGGTTTTCTTTGGGAAAGACATTCGCCGAGAAAATTCTCACTGATAAGGCGGAAAAAGAGGCATGCGCAGGAGAAATCGTCATTGCCTCTCCTGATTTCATCCTCTCCCACGACAATTCCGCCGCCATCATCATGGAGTTTGGAAAGCTAGGCTTAAAGAAGGTTAAATGCCCTCAGAAAATCGTCATCATCCTGGATCACGTGGTTCCTGCAGCTTCTGAAAAATACGCCATGAATCATAAGATCATCCGCGAGTTTGTGGCCGAACAGAAGATCGACTACTTCTATGATATTCCTTATGGGATCTGCCACCAGGTGTTTGCTGAGGAAGGCTTTGCCCTGCCCGGAAAACTGATCCTGGGTGCTGACTCCCATACCCCAACCTCCGGAGCTTTTGGAGCCTTTTCAGCAGGAATTGGCCGCTCAGAAGTGGCCAGCCTCTGGGCCACAGATGAGATATGGCTTAAGGTTCCTGAGACCATAAGGATGGAAATCGAGGGGAAGCTTTCCTTGGGGGTCTATGCCAAGGATGTCATCTTGAAGATTATTGGTGAGGAGGGAGCAGAAAGGGCCAATTATAAGGCTTTGGAGTTTGCGGGAGAAACGGTTAGGAATTTCAGTCTGGCTTCCCGGATGGTGCTTTCCAACATGGGTGCAGAGATGGGTGCCAAGAGCGCCTACTGCGAGGCTGACCAGAGGACATTCGATTGGCTGAAGGGAGGGGCAAAAGCAGATTTTACGGCCGTTTTTTCCGATCCTGACGCCCGGTATGAAGCCATCCTCAAGTACGATGTCTCTTCGCTTGAGCCGCAGGTAGCCTGCCCTCATACAGTGGATAATGTCAAGATAATCAGCGAGGTTGAATGCACTCCATTCAACCAAGCTGTTATCGGCACCTGCACCAACGGGAGGCTGGAAGACCTAGAGATCGCAGCCAAGATTTTAAAAGGAAGAAAGGTCCATCCTAAGATTCGAGCACTCATTATTCCCTCATCCAGGAAAGTGTACCTGCAAGCTATTGAGAGAGGCGTCTTGAAGATTTTTTCTGAATCGGGATGTGTGATATTGAACCCTGGTTGCGGCCCCTGCCTGGGAGCCCATCAAGGAGTTCTTGCTCCAGGAGAAGTGGCTTTGAGCACAGCCAACCGGAACTTTCGTGGGAGGATGGGAAGCCGCGATGCGGAGATTTATCTGGCATCTCCGGCTACGGTGGCCGCTTCAGCCCTGGAAGGAAATATAGCGGATCCGAGGAAATTCCTGTGAAAAAAGGAAAAGTATGGAAGTACGGGGATGATGTCAACACCGACATCATCTTTCCTGGGAAATACACCTATTCTATTCTGGAGCCTGAGGAGATGGCCAAGCATGCTCTTGAGGACCTGGACCCCGGTTTTGCCCAAAAGGTCAAGCCTGGAGATGTGATTGTTGCTGGGACCAATTTCGGCTGTGGAAGCTCAAGGGAACAGGCTGCTACCTGCCTCAAGTATGCCGGCGTTCAGGCGGTGATTGCCAAGTCTTTTGCCCGGATTTTTTTCCGCAATGCCATAAACCAGGGATTGCCCGTGATTCAATCGAAGGAGGCGGCTGACCGCCTCAGCCAGGGTGAGGAGGTGGAGATCGGTTTCATCCAGGGAGAGATCAAGACCGGAGAGGAAATCTTGACCTTTTCTCCTCCTCCAAGAGAGGTGCTCAGAATCTTTGAGGCCGGAGGCCTTATCCCCTATATTAAGAAAAAACTGCAAAATAAAACAAGAATCCAACGCAGATGCCATTAAAAGAAGTCAAAACGTGATCATCACTGGCTTGGATTATTAAAGAAGAGGGCTTAAGTCTTAAATGCTCAGTGAGGACAGGGACAAAGGGATGAGACCCTATCTTGAGAGGAGGATTCGATGCCGGAATACAGGATAGCCGTCCTGCCCGGAGACGGGGTGGGCAAGGATGTGGTGGAAGCGGCCATGATCGTGCTGGAGAGGTTAGGTCTTGATGCCGAATATGTCTATGGCGATATCGGCTGGAAGTACTGGTGTGAGGAAGGGAATCCGCTTCCTGACCGGACCATCCAGATGCTCAAGACAACAGATGTCTGTCTGTTTGGGGCCATCACCTCCAAGCCGAAGGAAGAAGCCCTCATGGAGCTCGATCCGTCGCTCCGGGATAAAGGTTTTTCCTATTTCAGTCCTATCGTTCGCCTTCGTCAGGAATTTGACCTCTATACCAATCTCAGGCCTTGCAAAGCCTATCCTGGTAACCCTCTCAATTACCGCGATGACATAGATCTGGTAATATTTCGAGAAAACACAGAGGGCATGTATGCGGGGGTGGAATTTCATCCTCTCCCAGAGGAAGTGATGAAGGCTTTGCTCCTCCACCCCAAGATGAAGAAATTTGAGGACTTCCCGCTGGAAGAGATTGCCCTTTCCACCAGGATCATGACCAAAAATGCCTGTACCAGAATTCTGAGGCGGGCCTTTGAGTATGCCCGGGAATATAAACGTCGGTCAGTCACCATCGTGGAAAAACCTAATGTCTTGCGAGAAACTGGCGGTTTCATCCTGGAGATAGCCAGGAAGATGGCCAAGGAATATCCAGATGTGGAATTCAGGGAAGCCAATGTGGATGCCATGGCCATGTGGCTGGTGAAGAATCCCCAGGATTATGATGTTTTGGTGGCAGAAAATCTGTTCGGAGATATCATCTCCGACCTTTCTGCTCAGCTTGTAGGCGGGCTGGGTTTTGCTTGCAGCGGCAACATCGGAGATAGTTATGCCGTTTTTGAGCCCACGCATGGCTCTGCTCCCAAGTACGCCGGCCTTTACAAGGTGAACCCGACGGCTATGCTTTTGGCAACTAAGATGATGCTTGAATGGCTGGGAGAGAGAGATAAAGCGCGGGTCATGGAAGAAGCCGTTGCTGCAGTGATCAAGGAAGGAAAGGTAAGAACCTATGATTTAGGCGGGAGCTCGACCAGCCTGGATATGGCCCGTGAGGTAGCTTCCAAGCTTTAAAAAATAAGACCATGGGAAAAACCGTCATCGAGAAGATCATCCAGTCCCACACCAAGGAAGAGGTGAAGCCTGGGAAAATTGTCTGGATGAATCTCGACATCCGGTCAGCTCGGGATTTTGGGGGTCCCAATGTGGTTAAGAATTATAAGAGGGAATACGGAGATGAGCCAGTGGCTGATCCCGATAGAACTTTCTTTACTTTTGACCTTTGTGCCCCAGCTAGCTCCCTCAAGTACGCCGACAACCAGCAGATATGCCGTATCTTTGCCCGCAAACAGAATATAAGAGTCTTTGATGTGGACAGAGGTATCGGCTCTCATGTTTTGATGGAAGAGGATTTGGCTGAATCCAACTCCACGGTTGTGGGAACAGATAGCCATATGAACATCCTTGGTGCCATAGGCTGCTTTGGGCAGGGCATGGGAGATGTGGATATCTCCTTCGCCTTTAAGACCGGAAAGACCTGGTTTGAGATCCCGGAGACCGTCAGGATTCTCCTTAGAGGAGAGTATTCCTGGCCTTCATCGGCCAAGGATTTAACCCTTTTCCTCCTGAAAAAACTGGGGACCGAAAAGGTCGCCTTGAAAGCCGTCGAATTTTACGGACAGCCAGCAGAACGCCTTTCTCTTTCCGGCCGGATCACCCTGTGCAGCATGGTCACCGAGATGGCCGGAATCATCGGATTTGTCCCTGAATTTAAAAGATCGCTGGTGGAGGAAATCGGACATTTTTCAGGGTCAAAATTTTCGCCTCTCAAGCCAGATAAAGATTGTGTTTACACGGATGAAATTGAGATCGACCTGGATGGACTTCCTCCCCAGGTAGCTGCCCCTTTCTCTCCCACAAATGTCTTTTCTGTCTCCGAACTTCGAGGGGTCAGAATTGATTCCGGGTTCATCGGCTCCTGCACCAACGGACGCACAGAAGATTTTGAGGAAGCTTACCGTATTTTAAAGGGGAGGAAAGTGAAAGAAGATATCATGCTTAAAATCGTTCCTGCCACAAAACGCGTCTACACAGAGCTTCTCGAAAAAGGTATCATCGAAGGCCTGTTTCGAAGCGGCGCCATCATCTCCAGCCCTGGTTGCGGCGGTTGTGCGGAGGGGATGGTCGGGTTAACTGGAGAGGGGGAGGTTCAGATCAGCACCGGAAACCGTAATTTTGTCGGCAAACAGGGTAAGGGAAAAACATACTTGGCCAGTCCAGCGGTTGTGGCCGCTTCTTGTGCGGCCGGTCAGATTGCCAGCCCGGAGGACCTCTAGGATGAAAAGCACGATTCATCAAGGAAGGATCTGGGTTATTTTGGACGAAGAGGGAAAATTGATCGCGGACATCGATACCGACCAGATCTATCACAACGCCTTTCTTCATATCACTGAGCTTTCCGAGATGGGACAATATGCCATGGGAAATCTGGAAGGATGGAAGGATTTCGCCCAAAAAGCCAGGTCCGGAGACATCATCGTTGCCGGAAGAAATTTTGGGGCAGGCTCATCTCGTCAACAGGCTGTGGATTGCTTCATTTCATTGAAAATCAGATGCATTCTTGCGCCTTCCTTCGGGGCCATCTACTTCCGGAATGCAATCAATTCGGGTTTCCCTCTCCTGAGGGGTCCCCAGCTTGAAGAGTTAGTGGCTCAGAAGGGCTTGGAGACAGGAGACCTGGTTGAAATCGACTTTCGAAAAAGTTCGGGAAGAAACATCACCAAAAATATCATCTTTCAATTTAATCCCATGAGTCAGGTTCAATGTGATATTTTTATGGCTGGAGGTCTTTTCGACTATGGGAAAACCATCAAATAGGTAATCATTTATGCTTATCCTGGCCGTGGATACAACCACGTTCTCGGGCTCTGTGGCCCTGTTGAGAAAGACAACGCTTCTGGCTGAGGTTAACCTGGAATCTCCCATGACCCATTCAGAGAAGCTCCTTCCTGCTATTGATTTTATCCTGGAGAGCAACAGCCTTGATATCCAGGATGTCGATGGCTATGCCCTTTCTGTCGGGCCGGGCTCTTTTACAGGGATTCGGATCGGTTTGAGCACGATCAAATCATTTGGCTGGGCTTCGGGAAAACCGATTGCTCCGGTATCTACCCTGGAGGCATTGGCTCTCAAACTGAAGGACCCTCAAAAGCGCCTCCTTTCCCCGCTCCTGGATGCGAAGAAAGGAGAAATCTATGCAGGTCTTTTCGAATCAAGGGGAAAAAAGCTGAATGAGATTGTTCCTCAGGGAGCCTATTCCCCTGACCGTTTCTTCTCTCTTCTTCCTTCGCACCGAGTCATTCATTTTATCGGGAGCGGAGTCGATGTTTACAAAGAGAAAATTTTTCAATATTTCAAGGATAAAGCGCGACTATCTTCGCGTTCCCTTTTTATCGCCCATGAGATTGGGCTATTGGGATACCAGATGCTGAGGGATAACAAAGGCAAAGATTTTCGCCAGGTCCGGCCTCTCTATTTTAGGAAGTCGCAGGCGGAGGAGAAAGATTAAGGGAGAAAAATTTCCACAGAACTTCTTTTATTTCAGGAAGATGATGGATGACGATGTGCCTGAAGTGTGGGCAATCGAGAGGGTCTCATTCACCAATCCCTGGCATGAATCCGCCTTTCTTGGTGAGATCCACAACTATCCGGTCTCTCATCCTTATGTCATTATTCACAGCATCGAGAAGAGGATTATCGGCTATTTCATTTACTGGACCCTGAATAAGGAGGTTCAGATCAGTAATATCGCCATCCACCCAGATTACAGAAGAATGGGTATCGGAGAGACGGTGTTGAGACAACTGCTGTCTCAATTGAGAAAAAACAGAACAAAATTCATTTTTTTAGAGGTTAGACCTTCCAACACGGCAGCTCTGAACCTGTACAGAAAATTGGATTTTGAAATAGTGGGCATAAGGAAGGACTATTACCGGAATCCCGAGGAACACGCCATCATCATGGGAAGGCGCCTTGTTCAGTAGATCACCTTCATCAGGCATAGTCCCTTGGCTGGGGCTGTAGGACCGGCCAGGGAACGCTGCTTCTCTTCGAAGATTTCATCGATGATCGAAGGAGGGAATTTTCCTCTGCCTATTTCCAGCAGAGTCCCCACCATGGTCCTGACCATGTATCTTAAGAATCCATTGGCCTCCACGGTGTAGGTGATTTCATGACTCTTTTTTGTTATATCAGAAGAGAGGACCTTCCTTACTGGATAGAGAAACCTGTTGGATGAAAAGCCAGAAAAGTCGGCTTCCCTGATGAAGAGGGAAGCGGCCTTTTTCATCTGAGTGATATCAAGGGGAGAGGACCACTGGTGGACATAGCGGATGAGGAAGGGGGTGATGCGGGGAGAGTTAAATATGCGGTATTGATAGATTTTGGAGTGAGCCATTTTTCGGGCGTGGAAGTCGGGGTCGGCTTTCGCCAGAGAAACAACCCGCACATCAGGGGGCAGCAGAGAATTCAGGGCCCGGCAGAGCTCTTCTTCCTTCATACTGGTTTTGACCTTGAAGTGAGCGACTTGGCCTTGAGCATGGACGCCCGCATCTGTCCTTCCTGCACCTGTGACAGGTGTTCTCTTATGGACGATTCTCTCCAGCAAATCCTCGATCACGCCTTGAACAGTCCGTTTTCGGGGCTGCCGTTGCCAGCCGTGGAAATCTGTTCCGTCATAGCTGAAGACGAGCTTATAGTTCTGGGGCATTTTAAAATACCTCCCTCTATTTTCTCCTATTTACCTCTTCGCAGACAGTGTCTTGGAAATTTCTTTTTTGGCTTGTTTCTTGTCTCGATTCCTCATCTTGTTCCAAAATTGGAGAGGGGAAGAATCATGGATTGCCCAAAGCAAGCTTCACGGCTTCCTCAGCCGTGCCCGCTTTGATAACTCCCCGGATATCCCATGTTCCCAGCCCGATGACTTTCTTTCCGTAGATGAATCCGTAGGCGATTTCGGTTAAAGTTCCGTACTGTCCGTCCACGGCAATAATGACATCTGAGTTCATGGCCACCAGGGAATTTCTGGCGTAGCCCAGTCCGGTGGTGATGGCGAGATCGATATGGGGATTGGCATCAAGCTTTGAGTTCCCCGGAAGAATCCCCACGGTCACGCCTCCTGCTTCCTTGGCTCCCCGGGATGAAGCTTCCATGACCCCGCCGAGGCCTCCGCAGATGAGGATGGCATCGTTCTCAGCAATCAGTCTGCCCACCTTCAGGGCAAGGTTATACGATCCTTGAGAAGGATTCGCTCCTCCGATAACTCCTATTCTCAGTTTTTTCTTAAGCTCATTCATCCTTTTTCCTCAATCCATATGAACTCTAACTTAATTAGCACAGACAGACGATCATTTCAAATAGAATGGGGACAGGCTGCTTTTATCAAGCATTTCCAGAAGGATGATCAGTACAGATATAATTGAATGTGTGAAAACGGTGAGGGCTGGGGGGTGAGGAAGCCCCTGTGAGGACTGAGCGGGCACGGTTTCTCTCCGTAGGAGAGAAGAGCGAAGTCCGAACGGGAGCTGATTTTTCTCGCTGGGGAAAATCAGCGTGCTGACGACCCCCCAGTCCTCACCTCTATGGCGAAAATGGAGATGTTTAATGAAAAAAGTTGCCTGTCCCCCTTCAAATGGATTAAAATGCCTCTCTTGGAAAGGCAATCACAGGATAAAAGCTTACCGATGACACAAAACAAGGGGGAAAGCAATGACTGATTTCTTTGAAATAAAATGCTTGGATGAAAAAGAAAAGAAGAGGATTTTGGAGGAGATTAAGAAGAAGATAGACGACAAGAAGAGGGAAGGACTCTTGACAGAGCGGGAAATCAGAGAAATCAAGGAGATGAAACTCCGTGCTCTTCCTGATATTCAGGATGTGCAGAGCATCTATGAGAATTTCCTCTTCAAGAATAAATAAAAAAGCTCGCCATTCCTGGAGGGATAACCATGAATAAGGAAGAAAAAGGGAGAAAATACAAAGAGGGAGAGATAAAGATTGATTATGAAAACATCGATGTGGCGAATATCATGGACCAGATCAAGAAGAAAATAGCTCAGAGGCCAAAGGGGGCTCGGAAGGAATTCCGGAGAGAATATTCCCCAGCCAAAACCAGTCCTTCTGTTCTGGAACAATACGAAACCTCAGGAATAAAGGCCAAGATGAAGCGAATTCTTCTAAAACTCACCAAGCCGTTCTCTCCGCTCATCAAATTGCTCATTTTTCCCGTTTATGCCCAATTCAGGGAAACCGTGTTGATCCTTGATCAGACAAACAGACGGTTGGATTTTTTGTCGGCTTCGATTGATGAGGTAGACCAGAGACTAAAAAGAGCGATGGAGTACACAAAACTCCTTCATAGCCTTTCTCATAACATTGTGGTTGAGCTTACCAAGTTGAAGATCGAAGAGGAGAACTTGAGGCTAAAAACGCGCATCATGGAAAAAGATTTTGAGTTTCTGGGCAAGAGGGAAAGAGCTGTGGAGAAACAGATCCTCAAATGAAAGTCGCCTTTGTCTGCCAGAGATATGGAATGGAGATCAGCGGCGGGGCAGAGCTCCACTGTCGCTGGGTTGCTGAACACATGAGGAAACACTGGGAAGTCGAGGCTTTGACCACCAGGGCTTTTGACTACATCACCTGGAAGAATCACTACCCCAAGGGGCTGGAGGTCATCAACGGGATTCCGGTGAGAAGGTTTTCTGTGTCCAAAACCAGGGATCCGGTTAAGTTCGGACGAATCCAAAAATTTATTGTAGAGAACGAACACAGGATAGAAGACGAATTGAGGTGGCTGGAAGAAGAAGGCCCTTCCTCTCCTCCCCTTATCCAATACATAAAAGACCATCAGGATGATTACGATTACTTTGTTTTCTTCAGCTACCGTTATTACCATTCCTACTGGGGAATCCATGCTGTTCCCCAGAAAGGCATTCTGGTTCCTACCGCTGAGAAGGATCCCGTGATTCAACTCAACATATTCAAGGATTTATTCAGGATGCCCCGGGCAATTGTCTATAATTCCAAAGAAGAAAGGGAGATGATAAACGCTCTTTCCTGCAATGACCATATCCCTGGCGATGTGGTCGGTGTGGGAGCAGAGATTCCATCCCATTTTTCCAGTCAAAAGTTTCGTAAAAAGTATAGAATTGACGGCGACTATGTCATCTACATCGGAAGAATCGATGAGAACAAAGGCTGTGACGAGCTCTTCGATTTTTTTCTCTTCTTTAAGAGAGAGACAGGCTTGCCGATCAAACTGGTATTGATCGGAAGCACTATTTTGGACATCCCTCCCCATCCTGATATTCACCATCTGGGCTTTTTATCCGATGAGATGAAATTTTCTGCTCTGGATGGGTCATTGCTTCTGGTTATGCCATCTTTTTTTGAGAGTCTTTCCATGGTGACTCTGGAGGCCTGGGCCGCAGAAAAGCCTGTTTTGGCCAATGGAAGATGCGATGTTCTCAAGGGGCAATGTCTGAGGAGCAACGCCGGATTTTTCTATGAGAATTACGAGGAATTCGAAGAGGCCTTGACTTTGCTCCTCTCCTCTCCCCGATTGCGGAGAGCGATGGGGAAAAACGGACGCCAATACTTCATGCATCATTACACTTGGGAGACCATCGAGCAAAAATACCTCTCCCTTGTTGAACGGCTGGAGAAGGAGGAATAGTGGAGGTCCACCAGTTTGCCACATCCCTGAGTTACGGCGATGCTATCTCAGATGAGATGCTGGAAATTCAGAAAGTCCTCAAGGAGGAAGGTTTCCCTTCCGAAATATTCGTCCGGTTCTACGATCCCCGCATGGCCGGATACGTGAAAGATTTCAGAGAATACAGAAGATATAGCTCCCCCAAGAACGTAGTTATCTTTCATTTTTCCATCGGGTCTCCTCTCTCCAAGATGTTCTTCCGCATCCCGGATAAGAAAATCATGATCTACCACAACATCACTCCCCATGACTTCTTCGTCGGTTACCACCGGATTCTGGCCAGAGAGTGTTACAAAGGACGCCTGGAAATCAGGCTCTTTGTGGACAAGGTGGATATGGCTCTTGGAGACTCCGAATACAACCGCAGAGAGCTTGAAGATGTGGGCTATTCTGAGACCGGTATTCTTCCTCTGCTTCTCGATTTTTCAAAGTTTGATCAGGAAGGGGATCCGGTAACACGGGACGTTTTTTCCAACGGAAAAACCACCATCCTCTATGTGGGCCGTTTGATACCCAATAAAAAGTTCGAGGATGTGATCAAGACCTTCTTTTTCTACAAAAAATATTTCAGCTCTCAATCACAGCTGGTGTTGGTGGGTGATTACAGAGGATTGGAGAGGTATTATGGAGCGCTTCAGGATTTGCTCTCAAGGCTTGGTCTGAGAGATGTTCACTTCACCGGGCATGTGGAATTTTCCGAATTGATTGCTTTTTACAGATTAGCAGACATCTATTTAAGCTTCAGTGAGCACGAGGGCTTTGGCGTGCCGCTCGTGGAATCTTTCTACATGAAGGTCCCTGTGGTGGCTTACGCTGCGGGAGCTGTGGAAGAGACCATGAACGGAGGAGGGCTTCTTCTCTTTAAAAAGAATTTCCTGGGAACAGCATCTCTTCTGGATAGAATCATCAAGGAGAATGGTTTAAAAAAGAGATTGATTGATTCCCAGTTGAAGGCCTTAGAGAGGTACAGAAAGGAAAATGTCAGGAAGATTTTGCTGCGGCATGTGGAAAAGGTGAGCAAAAAATGAGAGTAGACCAGCTCCTGCCCGCCTTTCATCGGGGAGATGCTATCGGAGACACGTCCTTCCATATGAAACATTTTTTCCTCTCCCAGGGATATGAGTCCCAGATTTATTGTATCTCCCGCGATAAAGGCCTTGAACAGGAAAGTGAGTTATTTGAAGCTTTTTCCAAGCCCTCTTCTTCTGATATCACCATCCTTCACTTTGCCTTGCCGTCACCGCTGACCGAGGCCTTCATGAGTCTGCCCAGTAAAAAAGTCATGATCTATCATAACATCACTCCTCAGGATTTTTTCCTGGATTTCAGTCAGGAACTGGCGAGAATTTCACGCCGGGGCAGAGAGGAGCTGGAGTCTTTGATTCCACATGTTTCCCTGGTTTTGGCCGACTCAGAGTATAACCAGCAAGAGATACTCAAGCTCGGCTTCAAAAGAGCCGAGGTCTTTCCTCTTTTTTTGGATTTTGAGAAATACCAGAAACCACCCAGCCAGTTTCTGTATGATCTCTTCCGCGATGACCGCACCAATATTCTTTTTGTGGGGCGGATTGCTCCTAACAAGAAGGTAGAAGACCTGATTCGAGTGACCTTTTATTTCAAGAAATATGTCTCCCCCTTAGTCAGGTTGATCGTGGTGGGAAAGACATCAACTATTCCCAAATATTATGAAAGCCTCGTTCGCTTGGCCGATGAGTTCTATCTGAAGCCGGAGGAGATCTGCTTTACCGGACACATTCCTGATGAGGAGATGTTTGCTCTCTACAAGGCCTCCGATGTTTTTCTCTCCATGAGTGAACACGAGGGCTTCGGTTTGCCCTTCATTGAATGCCTGATTTTTGACCTTCCTGTGATCGCCTATGAGTGTTGTGCGGTGCCTTTCACTCTGGGGGATGCGGGTGTTCTGCTTAAAAGCAAAAGAGTGGAGTACGTGGCCGAGCTTGTGGATATGGTGGCTCACCATAGAAAATTAAGGGAAAAGCTCATCCAGGGTCAGCGGCAGAGATTGCAAAGATTCAAGGAGTTAAAACTGGAAGAGGTTCTGAAGAAGAAGCTGATGGACCTCTTGGAGTGAAGGAAGATGAAGATTGCCTTTGCCATCCAGAGATACGGAAAAGAGGTGATGGGTGGCTCGGAACTTCATTGCCGCCAGCTGGCTGAAAGATTAGCCGATTCAGGTCATGATTGTGTGGTCTACACCACATGCGCCCAGGATTATATCAGCTGGAAGAATGTGTATTCCCCTGGAGAAGTCCTTCTTAAGGGAGTGGTTATCAAGCGTTTTCCTGTGGACAGAGAGCGGGACATCGTTTCATTCAACAGATTTTCTGAGCAGGTTTTCTCCCAAGACCACAGCCACCAGGATGAGTTGAATTGGCTGGAAAGGCAAGGGCCCTACTCACCAGCTCTCATCAAGGCTTTGGAGAAAGAATCTTTTTCTTATGACTTCCTCATCTTTTTCACCTATCTCTATTACAACACCTACTGGGGCTTGAAAAGGACTGAAGGCAGAAAAGTGCTGGTGCCCACCGCGCATGATGAGCCTCCCTTGTATCTTGATATCATGAAGGAAGTTTTCTCCATCCCAGATGCCTTCATCTTCAACACCGCTTCTGAAAGAGATTTGCTTGCACGCCTTTTTTCCTTCGAGGGCAAGTACCAGGATATAGCGGGTGTGGGTGTGGATGTGCCTGAAGTCAAAGACAGTTCATCTTTCTTTTTCAGGTATAATGTGTGGCCTCCTTACATTCTTTATGCGGGCCGGATAGAACCGGGTAAAGGATGTCAGGATCTGATCGATTGTTTTCTTGCTTACAATCGCTCCCATCCTGAGGTAAGCCTTGTTCTGATCGGAAAGCTGTTGATGGATTTGCCACAGCATTCCAAGATCAGATACCTTGGATTTATTCCTTCTGAAGAAAAGAATGTGGCCATGGCCTCCGCCTTGGCCACAGTCCATCCGTCTCGATTTGAAAGTCTGTGCATGGCCGCTCTGGAGTCGATGATGGTTGAGACGCCCATTCTAGTCCAAGAGGCAACAGAGGCTCTCCGAAGCCATGCCATCCAAGGAAGAAGCGGCCTGTACTATTCCTCCTGTGAAGAATTCGAAGAGAGTCTTAACCTTCTGCTTCAAGATTCCAGATTGAGAAGAGCCATGGGGAAGAATGGATTAAGATATGTTCAAGAGCACTATTCTTGGCCGCGAGTGATGGAAAAGTACCAAAAGCTCTTCCAATATTTGTCTAGCTAAGGAAAGATTTGACTCACAAAGGCGGATTATGCTAAGAATAACTAAAAGGAAGCGGAAAAAGAAGAAATGGCCTTTGTAAACTACGCCACAAAAAACGTAGCGATCAAGGTCGTCTACTATGGTCCGGGCTTGAGTGGAAAAACCACCAATATCCGTTACATCTATGTCCGATTGGACTTGGATTCCAGAGGCGATCTCATTTGTCTGGAAACAGATACAGAAAGGACTCTTTTCTTCGATCTTCTTCCCATAAAGGCCGGTCAGATTGGTGATTTCAAGATTCATTTTCAATTGATGACCGTTCCTGGTCAGGTTTTTTATGAGGCTTCGAGGAAGAGCGTTCTAAAAGGTGCAGACGGTATTGTCTTTGTGGCCGACTCCCAGGTGTCTCTTCTTGATGCCAACCTTGAAAACTTCGATGGGCTGAGGAAAAACCTGCTGGAGCACAATATCGACCTCAATTACATTCCTTTGGTCTTCCAGTACAACAAGAGAGATTTGGATAATCTCATTCCCGTGGAAACCTTTAACAACCTCCTCAATCCGCGGAAGCTTCCTTACTTCGAATCCTCAGCTATCAATGGAGTGGGAGTCATCGAAACTCTCAAAGAGATCTCCAGGCTTACCGTGCCAGTGGTAAGAAAGAGTATCTTTGGAGAGAGAAGGATTGAGCTTGAAATGGAAGAAGAGGAAATTGAAGAGGAGATGGAGGAGGAAACCAGGGAAGAAGTTAGGGAAGAAGCAGTCGAAGAAGTCAGAGTCGAACTCGAGGAGCTTGTCGAGGATTCTGCCCAGGTGGAGTTAAAGGAAGAAACTCTCAGGGAAGAATCCACTAAGGTAGAGGAGATTGAGCTTGTTCCAGAAGCCTCGCCCAAGGTCTCTCGCGTTAGATTTGTGAAGATGAAATTCAAATCTCAGGAAGATATCGAAAAGGAAGTGGAAAGGTTGGCCCGGGAATTTAAGGACCAATCCTGAAACTTTCATCCCACCTTTTTTTTCTTTTTCTGGGTCTGATAAAAATCTGAAAAGCCTACGTCTTTATTCTAGACGAATATGCTTTTCAAGATCTCCAGTGCCTCCCTCATCGGAATCGAAGCCTATATCGTCGATGTGGAAGTGGACATCTCCTTTGGCTTGCCCAATTTTGTCACCGTAGGCCTTCCTGATGCATCGGTCAGGGAGAGCAAGGAGAGGGTAAGAGCCGCCTTAAAGAACTGCGGTTTTGATTTTCCTTCAAGAAGGATAACCATCAATCTGGCTCCTGCCGACAGGAGAAAGGAAGGCTCTTCTTTTGATCTTCCCATATCACTGGGATTTTTAGCTCACTTAGATCTTTTTCCACCAGAAAGACTACATGATTATCTTTTCTTGGGAGAGCTAGCTCTCGATGGGAGCCTCAAACCCGGAAAGGGCATCCTTGCTGCTACGGTGATGGCCAAGAGAGAGGGATTCAAGGGGATTGTCATTCCTAAAGAAAACGAGAAAGAGGCGGCTTTAGTCAAGGGGATCGACATATACGGTTTAGAAAATTTGGTCCAGGTAGTGGAACTTCTCAGCCATCCCGAAGCGATTGCTCCCTGTGAGTATTCTCTCAAAGAGCTGCTTCCTCCTCTCCAGTACGAAGTGGATTTCCAAGAAATAAAAGGCCAGCAGCACGTTAAACGGGTATTGGAGGTGGCGGCCGCTGGAGCGCATAATGTTCTTCTGATCGGACCTCCCGGTGCAGGGAAGACCATGCTGGCCCGCAGACTGCCCACTATCCTTCCCCCTATGACATTCGAAGAAATCATAAAAGTAACCCAGATCTACAGCGCTGCAGGGCATTTGAGGAACAAGGGAGTAGTGGGGGAAAGGCCTTTTCGAGCTCCCCATCACACCATATCTGATGCGGGCTTGATCGGAGGCGGGTTGGTGCCCAGACCAGGAGAGGTAAGCCTCGCCCACCATGGAGTCCTCTTTCTGGATGAGTTTTCCGAATTCAAGAGGAAGGTGCTGGAAGACTTAAGACAGCCTTTGGAGGATGGCCAGGTAACCATCTCCCGGGCATTTGTCTCGGTGACTTTTCCCTCTTCTTTTATGCTGGTGGCTGCTATGAACCCTTATGAAGATGCCTATCAGGGTCTTCCCTCATCAGGCACCACCTTCACAGACAGCACAAGAGTTCGCTACTATTCCAAAATATCTGGACCGCTGTTGGACCGGATCGATATTCAGGTTGAAGTCCCCAAGGTGGCATTTCATGACATCATAGCCAAGAATGAGGGTGAAAGCTCTGCCGAGATACGGAAAAGAGTGGTCAGGGCCAGAAAAAGACAGCTTCAGAGGTTCAGGGGAAAGAAGATTTTCTCTAATGCCCAGATGGGGACAAAGGAAGTGAAAAGGCACTGTCCTGTAGATAAGGAGGGGCAGGAGCTTCTGAAAATGGCGGTTGATCGTCTGGGATTCACTGCCCGGGGCTACACTCGCGTTCTGAAAGTCGCCCGTACGATTGCCGATTTAAACGGTGAAGAAAGGATCACTCCTGTGCACATTTCAGAAGCTGTTCAATACCGGATAATGGATAAATACTTTCAGTAATGCCTCATTCTTTGGATCCTCCAAATTTTTATAAAAGAGATTTGAGATGCATACTCTGTTTTTCCTTGACTTTGATCTGGAGTTATCATTTTAATATGTGTTTGGATGCCGACAATCCACTTTTTTTGCTCGTATCAAGAAGCTAGAAAGGAGGATGAGATGAAAAAGTCCTTTGTTTTTCTGTTAAGCGTATGCATGCTTTTCTCTTTCTCTCTTTATCCAAAGGAGGAGAAGGAGGATCCTCTTCTGATCGAAGTAGAGCCAGCCCAGCTCACTGAGCACAAGAAAGAAGCGTTTGCCTGGCTCGATTCCCACATGAAGGAGCTTGCTGAAATCAACGATAAGATAGCAGGCTTTGCTGAGGTGGCCATGGAAGAGTACCAATCATCAGAGCTTCTGGCCTTGTACCTCGAAGAGAACGGATTCGAAGTGACCAGAGGAGTAGCTGGCATGCCCACAGCTTTTGTGGCTGTCTATGGATCGGGTGAGCCTGCGATCGGCATACTGGCGGAATATGATGCCCTTCCCGGTCTTTCTCAGCAGCCCGTTCCTTACAAGAAGCCCGTCGAGGAAGGAAAACCCGGACACGGCTGTGGCCATAATGTCTTCGGAACGGCCAGCACCGCTGCTGCTGTCGCCATGAAAGAAGTTATGGCAAAGAATAGTCTTCCCGGAACACTCAAGCTTTTCGGCTGTCCGGCTGAAGAGACTGTTGTGGGTAAGGTATTCATGGCTCGTGATGGAGTTTTTGATGGGCTTTCATGCTGTGTCCAATGGCATCCCAGCTCTGTAAATGATGTGCCTTTAGACTCGAGCAATGCCCTGAATCAGTTTGAGGTGGAATGGTTTGGGAAGACAGCTCATGCTGCCGGCGACCCCTGGCATGGCCGCAGTGCCCTTGATGGGGTGGAGCTGACTAATGTGGGATTGAATTATCTGAGGGAACATCTCAAACCCACTGCCAGGATTCATTATGTCATAGAACAGGGCGGAGGTGTTCCCAATGTGGTCCCCGACTATGCCAAAGCTTGGTACTATGTGAGGGACATCGACCGGGAGAGCGTGGAAAAGGATTACAAGAGAGTGCTCAAGATCATCGAGGCGGCAGCAATGATGACAGAAACAACCTATAAGATACATCTCATCAGTGGAGTTCACGAGATGTTGACCAACAGGACAGGCAATGAAATTGTCTACAGCAACCTGCTTCTAGTGGGAGGACCGAAATTCACCGAGGAAGAACAGGAATTCGCCAAGGCAATCCAAGAGAATCTGGGAATGGAGGAGAAAGGATTGAAGACGAAAGTCGAGCCCTTTCGTCTGCCGGAGAGAAGCTGGGGAGGTGGCTCTACGGATGTGGCAGAGGTAAGCTGGCTGACCCCCACGACTACACTCGGCGTGGCTTTCAAGCCTACGGGAACACCCGGTCATCACTGGTCATCAGTAGCCTGCGGCCAGATGTCCATCGGTCATAAGGCCATGCTTACTGCAGCTAAAGTCATGGCTGGATCCGGACTCGATTTCCTTGACCATCCTGAGATGATAAAGAAGATGAGAGAAGAATGGATGAAGGCAAAGAAAGGCAAGGAGTATAAATCTCCTCTGCCTCCAGATCTCAAACCCCCTGTCAAGCCTAAGAAAAGTGAACAATAGGATGAGCGATAATAGGCGTTAAAATTGTCCAACACGCTTCTCCTGTAAGGAGGAATCATGAAGAGAAGAGATGATATGAAAATATCCCGAAGACTATTTATAGCTTCTGCTTCCACTCTTGTAATGGGAAGTGAGTTACTCGGCCATAGTTCTCTGTGGACTCCTGTTTTTCAGGCTCCACAGAAGCTCAAGGAGGAGTTGTCCGAGCAAGAATTGGAATGGGTCAAAAAGTTTTCCATGGCTGAAGATATAAAAAACTTTTTTGGCAAAGATTACAGCTGTGCAGAATCCCTGTGGATGGTTTCCCTGAGACATTTGAAAAAACCGGAAGAACTAGTATGGATCGCCAGCGGCTTTGGAGGTGGGCTTTATCACAAAGATCTCTGTGGGTTTCTGACCGGCGGGATCATGGCCATCGGTCTTCGAGCTGGCATGCTGGAGAAAGAGCGAAAAGAAGCCAAGGAGCATGGTAAAAATCTAGTGAAGGAATATTGGAAGTGGTGGACTTCCCAGGCCCCCTTACACTGTTCTGAGATCAGAAAGGAGGAAACCAGCAGAGAAGTCTGTGTCCGACTGGGTCTTCTGGCTGCAGCAAAAACAGAAGAGCTTTTATCCCTGAAAGCTTAAATCAAATAGGATTGCCTGTTTCTTTCGAAGATTAGCTTCTCCCCTTTTTATCTCAAAAGCTGCATCGTTGAGACTCTCAGAACGGCTGTCACAGCAGCCACTGTTTTCCTATGTCCTCTCTTGCCTGACAGAAAGAGTTCTCAACCTGTTTATGGCCGCAGCAAGCTCCAAGCTCCTGAAGGCGGCATGATCGCCTACCGGCCGAGGATTCAAAATATCCAGGCCCTTTTCTTCAATCTCCTTAAGCACCGCTTCGGTGACTTCCCTTAATGTCTTCTGACCATCCATGTATCTAAGAGCGTAGCAGACCGCCTCACCTATAGCTCTAGTCTGGCTTTTATCCACCAACTGCTCCACAAAGCTGAGGTCTATATGGTGTCTGCCGAAGAGGAGGGAGGTCAATCCTTTTGCGGATATTTTTACCGATTTCTTCCCTTTTCTGGCGTTAATGCTCTGAGCCAGGGGAATCCTGGGGACGATTTTGCCAAAATGCAATCCCCCTTCAGGAGTCCGTTCTGCCTTGTGTTTTTCGGCAATGGAGCGGGCTCTGGCGGTTAGATCGTAGGGTCTATAATCCGCCATGCAGATCACATAGTCGGCAACGTCGAAGTAGTCGCCCGAACCTCCTGTGACCAAGATGGTCGAGACTCCAAGATCCCTATAGAGTTGGCAGATTTTATCTATAAACGGCGTTATAGGTTCCTTGTCCTTGGAGACCAATTCCTGCATCCTGTGGTCTCTGATCATGAAATTGGTGGCAGAGGTGTCCTCGTCGATGAGCAAAACCTGAGCCCCCAGTTCTAAGGCTTCGATAGTGTTGGCCGCTTGAGAGGTGCTGCCGCTGGCATCTTCTGTGGAGAACTGCTGGGTTTGCTGCCCGAAGGGAAGATTATTGATAAAAGGGGAAATATCCACATTCTCTATCCGCCGGCCATCCTCCGCCCTTATCTTCACGGCATAGGAATTGGTGACCACATATTCCCTTCCATCGCAAGGAATATGGTCATATATCCCTATTTCCAAGGCTTTTAGCAGAGTGGATTTGCCATGGTAACCTCCGCCTACGATGAGAGTTATTCCCCTGGGAATTCCCATCCCCGAAAGCAGACCCCGGTTTGGCAGCTCGATTTCGAGACGAAGCGATGGCGGAGATAGGAATGAAACTACCTGCCCCTCGGTAAGCGGACGGGGATCGATACCACTTGCCCGGGGAAGGATAGCGCCATCGGCCACGAAGGCAACCAGATTCAACTCTTCCAGTCGCTTTCTTAAGATATCGGCATCTTCAGTGGTTTCCACGTGTCTTTTTAGGGATCGTGGGTCAAGGTTTTTGTAGAAGAGGGAGGCTTGGACAATTGGGGGAAGCTCCTCAAAGAGCATGGACTCGGCGTGCCTGCTCGCTATTTTTCTTCCATAGGCTGGGAGGCCCATCACAAACCTGGCTTCGACGAAGGAGTCTGTGATGAAACAGGATGTGCGTTCCAGAATTTCTGGGCTGGGCTGATCGATATCGATGATTCCGCTCTTTCCTGTCCCCCGGATCCCGCGGCAAAATCTCTTGCTCGCTTTGAAAAACATGCGGGTGAGATAGTCGCGGAGAGCAATTTTTCGGCTTTTATTTTTGAATGTCTCTCTTGGAAATCCGGCTTTCTCCTGAGGCACTCTGACGCGCACCTGGCTAGGTGAAGCGAAAGGATCTCCTTGTACATGATCGATATGAAGCACATAGTTGACAAAATTATAGACACCTTCCATATCCTTGTAAGCCTTGTACCCCCTTCCATCGATCCTTCTGAGGATATTTCTGAGATTTTCCTTGGTGTACATCATCCAAACCTGGCTGTGCCTCTGTTAGGCTTTTATCGCCTTGCCTTATTTTGAGGAACCATAGTAGGGATTATTTATACCACAAATGATGAAAGTTGTCCTATTACATCCTTTTTGGAGATGTTTACATCGAGCGGCTTCGGATTGACTTCTTGAGCGAATAATATTATCTTCAGGAAAAACTCAAGAGGTTAGGGAGATGGATAGAGTGACAAGGTTTGGAGTTTCCATTGAGACCTCTCTTCTGAAAAAATTTGATTCATTGATCAGGGAAATTGGATATAAGAACCGCTCAGAAGCCATCCGGGATCTGATTAGAGAGTTTCTTGTGGAGGAAGAATGGAAAGATGAAAAAAGAGAGACAGTTGGAATCCTCGGGATAGTCTTTAGTCATGATATGAGAGAAATCACAAAGACTTTGAACAGAATCCAGCACCAGCATATCGATACCATCATCTCTTCCACTCATATTCATCTCGATCATCACAACTGTCTGGAGGTCATCGTCCTCAGAGGGAAGAGCTCTCTGATTCGAAAGACAGCAGATGCGCTTCTCAGCACAAGGCATGTCAAACATGGGAAGTTGATCATGACAACCACAGGAGAAGGGATAGACTAGGCCCTCTCTTTTGAACTAACTCCCCTAAAACATTTTTTTCCAGAAAAAATAAACCCATTTTAAGGAATTATTAACAAAACCGTGATGAAGTCACAGTAAGGTAAGCTGATTCGTCAGCCCGCGAATTTTCCCCAGCGAATATGGAGAGGAACCATGCCCGCTCGCCTGATGATTACCCATTTTAAAAAAAATGTTGACATTTCAGTTATATGTATTACTATTTTAATAATCGTAACACTTTTTGGGAGGAAGGATGAAGAGACGATTTTTGGGTTTCGCTTCTGTTATTTTGATTCTGTCTGCGATTATCAATAGTAATGCCCTAGCACAGGAAGCAAAGGATTCAAAGAAACAAAAGAGGAAGGAAGACGATATCTTGCATCCTCATGAAGTGGTCGTGGTCACGGCCACGGCCACCCGTAAAGCTGTTAAAGACTGTTCCTCTTCGGTGAGCGTTGTTAGCTCACAGGATATTAGAGCAATTTCAGCCAGCAATGCTTTGAATCTGTTGAATTTCCTGCCAGGTGTCTTTGTCCAGCGGACCGGGGATTTTGGACGTGCCGATGTTAATATCAGAGGAATCGGACAGAGAGGCCGGAGGATCAACATCCTTGTTGACGGCCGCCCAGAGAAGATGGGCCTTTATGGATGCGCCGTGACCCATGCCTTTCCTCTGGATAATGTGGAAAGGATTGAAGTTGTACGGGGGCCTTCATCTGTTCTTTACGGTTCTGAAGCCTTTGGTGGCGTGGTTAACATCATTACCCGAAACCCGGAGGAAGGATTGGAAACAGATCTGTCAGCCTCCTACGGAAGTTTTAACACCCAGCAGCTTAATCTGCGCCATGGTGGCAAACTGAAGCGATGGATTTACTACCTGACATTTGACCGGCGGCGAAGCGACGGCCACCGAGAAAACTCAAGCTATAATGGAAACGCCTTCACTGGAAAATTGAGCTATGATTTTTCCGATCGCTTTCAATTGAGCCTTCAAGGAAAATATTTCGATGGAAAGAAATATGAAGCAGGGACGGCTGATTTTCCTCTCAGCGATTTTTGGAATGACTACCAAAGAGGGGCAGTAGATTTAACCATGAAAGCAGGAGACGAGAGGGATGAGTTTTTCCTTAAAGTATACCGCAATTTCGGACACCATAGATTCTCCGACGGCTGGCACTCAAGGGACTATATCAACGGAGGAGTTCTGCGCTATACAGCGCACAGAATCCGCAATAATGAACTCGTCTGTGGAGTGGATTTTCGTATCTTGGGAGGAAAAAGCTACAACTGGCCTATGGGCCAGTGGGATAAAAATGAAGTGGCAGTTTTCGTTCAGGATGAATACGTTCTCCATCAAAGATGGATTATCTCTGCGGGTTTTCGCCTCCATCGGGATTCCCTTTTTGGGATAGAGGGGTGTCCTCACTGGGGGATTGTATTTAAAGCGAGCGAGAAGACCACTCTCAGGGCATCCATTAACAAAGGGTTCCGTTCTCCCCAGCTCAATGAGCTTTATATGTTTCCTGCAGCAAACCCTGATTTGAAGCCGGAGAAAGTCTGGAATTATGAAGTCGGATTCGACCAAAAAATTGGCGACTGGATGAGCCTGGGCGCAGCTTTTTACAGGATGAAAGGCTCAAACATAATCGAGACAGCTTCTAATCCCTCTCCACCGCCGCCGTTTAAATTTCAGAATATAGGAGAATTCACTTTCTCCGGTGCTGAATTGAACATAAGGGCAGCCTTAAGCCGCTCTTTCTCCGCTCTTCTTTTCTATACCTATCTCGATCCCGGTGAAAAAACAAAGGGAAGAGCAGGCCAGAAATGGGATTTTTCTCTTCGCTTTGAAGATGCTAATGTCTTTGCTTCTCTGCAAACCCAGTACGTAACCGATTACTATGCCGAAGATTTCGCTCAATCCTGTCTGCCTTCCTATTTCCTGCTTAACTTGCGCTTTGAAGTGAATGCGCTCTCTTTTCTTAGCATTTTCGCTGAAATGAACAATATTCTTGATAAAGATTATTTGATATATGTCGATTTGCCAGGTATAGAAGCAGGCCCCTATCCCATGCCTGGCCGAAGCTTAAACATAGGATTCAGCATCAAGCAGTGAAGTATGAATTGAAAGCGTAATTTGTATTTGAAGTATGGAATTGGAATTGTGGAATTGATGTTGGTCTTGATTTTGGGAATTGAAGGCGGGCTACAACAAATTTGAATTGTTGGAATTGAAGGCGGGCTACAACAAATCGTAGATTATAAAAGATATAATCCTTATTTTCTTCAAATTTTTGCACTTAGACCTTCTATTTTGCCCGAAAAAATCTACTTGAAAGGCCTTCCAAGTTCTTTTAATACGAATGATCCTTGAAGTTCTTCGATATCTCTGTAATATGCCCTAATGCCAAGTCTAGCTTTTATTGTTTCAACAAAATCTCGCTTCCCAACTGCTATGCTTTCAGTCCAGCGGCTTTCGCGCTCTAACTTCGTAGATTCCAACATAGATTCAATCCATTCCGTGTAGAATTTCTTTAGACTCTCTCGATCTTCAATATGCAATAACTCCAATAATTTTTCTATAGCAATGAGTCGATATCTTTGTCGGTTGCTCACGATTTCGTTATATCCGCAAGATGGCCATTCGGCCGGATGTCCTACTCTCCCTGCTCGGACCATGTTTAGATCAATGTAGGCCATACACTGATTCAACTGTTTTCCCGACTCTATGGCTGTGGCATGATAGCGGTCCTCCCAGAAAGCGCCTCTGCGGCTTTTCCTCTGATTGTATTCTCGGGCGGTTCGGCTTGCAGTCAAGAGAATGGACCTGGGAATAACATGTCTTCTTCCATCGTCATTAACCAGCAGGTGGATATGGTTGGAAGTGACAGCATAGTTTAAAATACATAGCCCATATTTTTTCTTCGCCTGAAACAACCAATAAAGCCATCTTTTGCGGTCTTTAGAGAATTTCAAGAGAAAATCTCTATTATGGCATCGATGAGTAATGTGCCAGCAAATTCCGGGAAGATAATAAAGTTTAGCGCGGGACATTTTATCGTTTTAATCGACGATTTTGCCCGAAAAAATTCTCATCTAAGACAATTATGGATATGAAAATAAAGGCTTAATTGATTGATATCAATAATTTAGAACAGACCGACTTCAAATAAACAAAGTCCAAACAAATAAAAAAACGGACTTCAAATAAACAAATAAACAAATACCGCAAAATACGAATAAATACATCAATACGACTTCAAATATAAATGCAAATAAAATCAATAAATCATACGGGATTCTTTTGACTCCGAGAGGAAATTTATGTAGTATACATCCAGATCTAGACGCATCAATTCATTTTCATTTCAAAGGAAAGGAGGAAAAATGAAAGGGAAATCATGGATCGCCCTACTTGGAATGGTGTTTTTTCTAATTGCTTTTTCATCCTGTGGAGGCGGCAAGTATTCTGACGTTAAGCCTATTATTAAAAAGTATACCCAAGAAACAGAAAAATTCGTCAATGCTCTTGAAAAAGCAGAAAGTGGAAAAGAAGTTGCAGCTGCACTCAGAGATTACACCGGGTTCATGAAAGAAATGAAATCCAAAATGGAGGGATTTGAAAAGAAATATCCGGAATTGAAAGAAATAGACAACCCGCCGAAAGAGCTCAAGACAGAAGCCGAGAAGATGAGGGCAGTCGCCATGAAGATGGGTTCTGTGATGATGAAGGTTATGAAATATGCTGAAGATCCTGAAGTACAAAAAGCCCAGGAAGAATTTCAGAAAGTGATGATGGAAAAGAGGCCATAATCACAGTAAAAACATAAAGATTTTTTCCAAATATAATTTGCTTAGACTTTGCTTATTTAGAAGAAAGGATGCGTGATTAGAAGAAGCTTTTTTTTGGTCTAATCTTTTTCACATCAACCGAAAGGATTCCAATATTTAAGGAATCCCAAGTCCTTACCTTACCTCAAAGGTAAGTTCCTGCCTATCCTGTCATACTCAGTGCCGAATATCACTCCCCACCTCACCACTTACCTTCGTTATGCAGTACGTCCTCCTCCGATCCTTCTCATCCAGCGGGAGCTGTTGATGGCGGATGATGAGAGGAGAGAATATTTGACCTCCTTTATCTCATATCTCATCTCAAATCTTACTTTTTTGCCTCATGCGATTTTTCAAAGAAAGAAGCAATTTTTATGCCATGCTCAACTTACTGTCAATTTATTTTTTTAAAACAGGTTACAAACTGTTTATGAATAAAAAAAATTTGATGATCTTGCCAGGACGTAAAATTGTTTTACAAACCTTGTGCGTTTAATGAATCTGAGTAGTCCAGGTGATTGAGGATAGAGAATATAAAGCAGAGGCCATCTTGTTCGGATGATTCTGTACACTCCGGTTCAAGACAAGTGGCAGCATAGAGACCGGCCTTTCCTTTGCTTTTATTATGGTTTATAGTATCAATTGCTACCTTTATCTTTTATACAAAGTGGAAATGTCCTGATATTGTTTCGGATAAAAACACAATTTAAGGAGGATTCAGAGGATGATAGAAAGAATCAAACAATTATTGGGCAAAGAAGCGGAAGAGCTTCTCAACTATAAAGCCAAATTTCCAAAAGAACAGTTATATCTGCCTGGAGAAAATTTTATCGACCGCGTTTTGCTTTTTTCTGACAGAAATCCGACAACATTGCGCAATATGCAGTCTGTCTTCAATCATGGCCGGCTGGCCCGTACAGGTTATCTGTCAATCCTGCCTGTGGATCAGGGTATCGAGCATACCGCCGGAGCGTCTTTTGCCCCAAATCCGATATATTTTGACCCCGAGAATATCATAAAGCTGGCTATAGAGGGAGGATGTAACGCTGTTGCTTCTACCCTCGGAGTATTTGGCTCCTGTGCACGGAAATACGCGCATAAGATCCCCTTTATCGTCAAGATCAATCACAATGAGCTTCTGACCTATCCGAATAAGTATGATCAGATACTGTTTGCCAGCGTCGAGCAGGCCTTCGATCTTGGAGCTGTGGCAGTAGGGGCCACGGTATATTTCGGTTCTCCTGAGAGTAATCGACAGATTCAAGAAATATCTGAGGCGTTCCAGATGGCTCATGAAATGGGCATGGTCACTGTGCTCTGGGCCTACCTGCGGAATCCTGCCTTTAAGACAAAGGAAAAGGACTACCACACTGCCGCAGACTTAACGGGACAGGCCAATCATCTGAGTGCCACGATAGAGGCGGATATCGTCAAGCAGAAACAGCCTACTAACAATGGAGGTTTTAAAGCTCTCCGTTTCGGAAAGGTTGACGAGAAAGTCTACACAGATTTGACATCAGATCATCCGATCGATTTGACCAGGTATCAGGTGATCAACTGCTACATGGGACGAGTAGGACTCATCAACTCCGGAGGAGCCTCAAGCGGAGCAGGTGACCTTGAAGAAGCCGTCAGAACGGCTGTCATCAATAAACGTGCAGGAGGCATGGGTTTAATATCGGGCCGGAAGGCTTTTCAGAAACCGATGGAGGAGGGGATAGCCCTCTTGAATGCGATTCAGGACGTGTATTCATGTCAGGAGGTGACAGTAGCCTGAATGGCCATGAGATGCGGCTGGACCCAATGGGGTTTAGGCTCACTTCTGCAACGGCTTAAAAGGGAGAGATCCACCCGCCAATAATAATAGAAAGGTCTTACAAGTCGCTGGTTACGAGAAACAGGGGCTTCATGTTGAAGCACTCATACTTCGGACGAAGACGCTCGATGTTGTAATATTTGTCCACATCAACAACTTTTTTCGTACTTATGACCACCTCAATAGGAACATTGTCGTATTGTCCTTTTCTCAGGCAGACCATTCGTCCGAAAGACTTCTCGTTGATCAGGTCCAGAGCAATATTCCCGTAGGCCATGGGGACGATAGAATCGATGGCATCCGGGTCGCCGCATCTGACAAGATAGCTCAATCTCTGGTTGATGACATTGATGCGGTGCCCTCTGTTGAATTTCGGCGAGAGGTCCTTCAGGAGTTGCGAGACCCGGTCTCCGATACCGCCAAGCTTTCTGTGACCGTACATGTCTTTCTCGCTGCTCTCGAAAATCATGCCTTCGTTTTCAATCGATGCCCCTTCCGAGACGAGAACAACTGAATATTTGCTGGGATTGGTATAGCGGTCCTGGGAAAGTAGATCACAGAGGATTTCAATGTTGAATGTGTACTCGGGAATGACACAACGGTTGGCTGCTCCAGCCATTGTCGGCAGCAGGGCCGTAAATCCCGCATACCTCCCGAAAACTTCGATGACCAGAAAACGCTCGTGTGAACCGGCGGTTGTTCTCAGAGCATGGGTCATGCTTATGGTTCGCGTCACACATGTGCTGAAGCCGATGCAGTAATCCGTGCCCGGAACATCGTTGTCCATTGTTTTGGGGATACCGATGACTTTAACGCCTTCTTTATGAAGTCTGACGCCGTAACTCAGAGTATCGTCACCTCCGATGGGAATGAGGTAGTCGATGCCCAAGTATTCCAGGTTTTTCAGGACTTCGGGAGTGAGGTCGCTGGTTTCATCTTTATATTTATCCCTGAGATGAGGGGGGATGTTGGCCGCACGCATATGGCTGGGTCGAGTCCTGGATGTATGAAGGAATGTTCCTCCCGTGCGGCCGATTTTGTTAACCATCTCTTCTGTCAGAATTTGTGCAAAATCGTCATGCGGAACGTTTTTATCTCTGACAAGATCCGTCAATCCCGCCCATCCTCTTCTGATTCCAATGACTTTGTATCCTTCCCGGAGAGCCCGAATGGTAATGGCGCGTATGGCCGGATTCAATCCGGGTACATCTCCTCCTCCAGTTAGAATTCCTAAAGTTCCTTTTTCTGTGTTGATATTCGACATGATTCATTATCTCCTTTGAGATTTCTCCGCTCTGTCATTAATTGCTCCTTTTCCCTTGAATTATCACATAGGAAAAATTTGAAATCAAACCGATCGGAGAATCAAACCCTCCCAATAAAGCACGGGCAAACCGGAAGAGATCCCTGACGGTGGAAAATCTTCCTCCCGCAGGCCCGCCCTTGATCACGTGTTTGAACAGATTATTTTGCCAACCATACTCGCTCTTCCAGTCGGGAATGTAGCCGATGGCCAGGTTTTCCACAGGATAGTCCATATCGTAATTTCATCTTGAACAATGAGGATGTTGTTCTGAAGGCAGGAAGTCCTTTGCTGGCTTGTTCTTTTTATTTCTATCTTAAAATTTTTCCCTCTTTGACCACCACTTTGCCGTTTTTGATGACGTATTTAGTGGGATTGATTCCCAAATGATAGACAAGGAAGAAATAGTGGGGAACCTCGAAGAGGATGAGATCCATCTTCTTTCCCTCTTCCAGGCTTCCCACGTCCTTGTCTCTTCCTAAAGCATAGGAGGCATTGGCTGTGGCGGCGTTGACCGCTTCTTCGATGGACATTCCCATGGTGAGAACAGCAAGTTGGATGATAAAGAGCATGGATTCAGTCATCGAGCTTCCCGGGTTGAAGTCCGAAGCTATGGCCACGATGGCCCCTTCTTCGATGAGCTTGCGGGCTGGTGCTCTTGTTTGCTGCATTAAAAAGAATGGCACGGCTGGAAGGAGAGTAGCGACGGTCGAGCTTTCGGAAAGCTTTCGGATTCCCTCATCGGTGACTTTGATCAGGTGGTCAGCCGAGGTTGCTCCTTCTTCTACGGCGAGCACAGCCCCTCCCAGGGGCGAGAATTCATCGGCGTGAATCCTGATTTTTAGACCAACCTCTTTGGCAGCGCGGATCAACTTTCTCGACTCTTCCACGGAATAAACTCCCTCTTCGCAGAAGACATCGAAAAATTCGGCCAGATTCTTCTCCGCAACCTCAGGAAGAACCTGGAGGATGAGAAGATCGATGTAGTCATGGGTTCGGTTTTTGTACTCTTCCGGAATCTCGTGAGCACCCATGAACGTGGGAACAATATCCACAGGATGGATTTTATCGGCTTCCTTCAAAGCTTGAAGCTGTTTGATCTCATCTTTTAAGTTCAATCCATAGCCGCTTTTGGCCTCCACCGTGGTTGTTCCGTGGAGGAGCATGCTGTCCAGCCGGGAGAGACAGAGAGAGATGAGTTCTTCCAGGGGAGCCTTCCGGGTTGCTCTGACTGTGGTCTGGATGCCCAATCCTTTATCAGCCAACTCTTGATAAGAGGAACCTTTGAGTCGAAGGACAAATTCTTCCTCCCTGGTTCCTGCGAAAGGAAGGTGAGTGTGAGAATCCACGAAGCCTGGAAGAGCAACAAGCCCACTGCCATCGAGACATACAGCATCCTTATCTAGTCGAAACTCGTCCCTGAAGCGTTCTTCCTCACCCACGAAGACGATTCTTCCTTTATGGGAGGCGATGCATCTATTTTCCCCAAAGCCAACTTTGCCTAATTCTTCTTTTCTTTTCGGTGGAGGACCTTTGCAGGTAAGGATTTGATGGCAGTTGGCTATGAGAAAGTCAGCCGATCTCATGGGGACTCTTTTTTATGGATGTCTGTCTGTTTTTGCGGATAAAAGATGGGGTTTCATACGGCTCCCAACGTTTCTCCCAGGCTGGCTTGTTCCACAGAGGATCACTTCCCTTGGGTTCGAAGATGTATGGTGGCGTTTCTCTATGGACTTCAAAGGGTGGCGGAGTTTCTGAAGGGGTGGATGCAAAATCTACTGGGGAAACCGCCTCCCTCTCTTCCGGATGAGCAAAGCCAGTGGCAATAACAGTAACTTTGACCATTTCTTTCATGCTCTCCTCGATCACTGTACCGAAAATGATGTTGGCTTCGGGGTGAGCGAGGCTGTGGATCAACTGGGAAGCCTTTGAGACTTCATGAAGAGTCACGTCCTTGCCTCCTGTGATGTTGATCAAAACTCCCTGAGCTCCCTCGATGGATGTGTCCACCAGCAGGGGACTGGATATCGCTTTTTGAGCGGCATCAACAGCTCTGTTTTCTCCAGCAGCGATGCCTGTCCCCATGAAGGCCATTCCCATGCCTTTCATGATGGATTTGACATCGGCAAAATCCAGGTTGATCAATCCGGGTTTGGTGATAAGGTCTGAGATACCCTGAACTGCCTGGCGAAGGATATCATCGGCCATTTTGAAGGCATCCTGGATGGAAGTGTCCAGGTTCACCGTCTGAAGCAGTCTTTCGTTGGGGATAGAGATGACCGTATCCACAGCAGATTTGAGTTCACTCAGGCCTTCTCGCGCCTGTTCTCCCCTGATTTTGCCTTCAAAATCGAAAGGAAGGGTGACGATAGCGATGGCTAGAATATCCATTTCAGAGGCCAGATTGGCTATGATAGGGGTGGCCCCTGTGCCCGTTCCGCCTCCCAAACCAGCGGTCAGGAAGACCATGTCCGCGCCCTGGATAAGCTCGATGAGTTTTTCTGTGTCCTCCATGGCAGCCTGTTTTCCGATATCAGGTCTGCCTCCAGACCCCAGCCCTTTAGTCAGTTCTGCCCCGATCTGGACTTTAACTGGGGCATTATTGGTGCTCATGGCTTGGAGGTCGGTGTTGACAGAGATAAAATCCACGCCTTCGATTTGGGTTTCGATCATCCGGTTGATGGCATTACCGCCACCTCCGCCGATGCCGATCACCTTGAGATTGGCGCCAAAATGCTCTTCAACCAAACGGAATTTTAAGTTGTTTCTGATGGCTTCACTCATATTTTCCTCCTATGCTTCTTTGAGCCAGTCTTTGAATTTGGCCCAAAATCCTTTTTTTCTATCCTTAGATATGCCTTTTTCCTTCCATTGATTGTATCCATAAAGGATGAGGCCCACCGAAGTGGCATAATCAGGAGTGCTGACCCGGTCGACCAACCCTCCTATGCCACTTGGGTCGCCTCGTCTTACGGGTAAATCAAAGATTTCTTCGGCAATCTCTTCCAGGCCATCGAGTAGGGCCGTTCCTCCTGTCAGCACGATTCCGGAATTGAGGGATTTTTCATAGCCCATTCGCTTTATGTCGTTGTCGACCAGACGGAAGATTTCCTCTGCCCGGGGATGGATGATATCGGCCAGTATCTGACGGGAAAGAATCCGAGGCTTTTTACCCCGTCCTACAGAGGGGACTTCGATAGTTTCCTGTTCGTCTTCGAGGGGCGAGGTGACACAGCCGAATTTCTTCTTGATTTTTTCCGCTTCAGGAATAGGAGTGCGCAGCCCCACGGCGATATCATTGGTAAAGTTATCTCCTCCAATAGGGATGATGGATGTGTACCAAAGGCTTCCTCTTTCGAAGATGGCCACTTCAGTCGTTCCCCCACCAACATCGATCAGGCCAATCCCCAGCTCCATCTCATCATGAGTCAGCGTGGACGCGCTGGTGGCAATCTGATTCAGAACGAGCTGTTCAATCTCTATTCCAGCCCTTGCCACACAGGTTCTTAGATTCTGGACAGAGGTGATGGCACCTGTGACGATATGGACGTTGACTTCAAGTTTTATGCCGCTCATTCCCAGGGGATCTTTGATCCCATCCTGCTCGTCGACCACAAACTCCTGAGGGATGATGTGGATGATTTCTCTGTCCGGGGGGATGGAGACAGCTTTCGACTGGTCGATGACCCGCTTGATATCATCTCGACTGATCTCCCTGTTTTTTCCGGAAACGGCGATTACACCTCGGCTGTTGAAGCTCTTGATGTGAGCCCCGGAAAGGCCGATAAAGGCCGAGTCGATCTCCACTCCTGCCATGAGTTCTGCTTCCTCTTGAGACTTTTTGATGGCTTCCACGGTGGCATCGAGATTGACCACAACGCCTTTTCTTAATCCTTTGGATTCGGCTGTTCCGATTCCGATGATCTCCACTTTTTTCTCTTCGGTGATTTCGCCGATTATGGCGGCGACTTTTTTCGTCCCGATGTCAAATCCGACAATATAGCTATTCTTTGGCATTATCTTTCCTCCTTTTGGAGATTGGGAAGGGGGTCTTCGCTGGAACCTTTTTGGGGTTTGAGGTAGAGACGGTCTTCGAATCGAAGGTCAACATATTCAAGCGGCTCGAATTTCTCCAGCTTAGTCTGGTACTGCCTGAAGGTCTTCAATTTTTGAGGGAATTGGTCGGCCCCGAGTTTCAGTCGCATCTCTTCTCCTCTAAGATGGGCTACCACATTTGCATATTCCGACAAGTCCAAGACTTCGATGAGCTCTCTTTCCGGGGTGGGGAGGCTGTCCAGACATTTCCATGCTAACTTGAGTTTCTCCTGGTAGTGGCTTTCGAAACCATCGGAATCGGTGAGCAGAGGAAGGCCATGTCTCTCCTGGGGATTGGTTTCCTCAAGAAGGATGCCTTCTCTGTCGATGAGATAAAACTTGTCTTTCTTGACCACAGCTGCGGGGATTCTCTCCTGGATTTCTATTCTTAAGGATGAGGGAAATATCTTTCTCACGCAAACATTCTTCACCCATCTATGCCTCTCTAGCATATTTTGAAGGTGGTCGATGTTGACCAGGAGGATATTTCCCAGCTTTTTACCTTGGAAGAGTTCGGCAATTTCTTCCTTGACCCCTGCCTTTTGGCAGTCGACTTCAAAGCCCCTGACATTCAGGTTGTCCCAGGTGATGAGAAAGAGATAGGTCTGCTGGATGAGAACGAATAGACCTATTAAAAGCAGGAAAGCCAGCAGGATATGGATCAGTTTGACCTTGAATTTTTTCTGGATCTTCTTTGTTCTGATTCCTTCTCCGCGGCGCCTGTATTGAAGAGAGGAAGAGAGGAAAGGCTCTCGTCTGAGCTTGAGCGCCGAGTGAAGATCTACTGCCATGATTACACTTTTCCTTCCAGAGATTTTATGATATCCGGGATAATGCGATAGATGTTTCCTGCTCCCATGATGATGACCATGTCCTCGGGCTGAACGATCTTTTTAACCAGAGAGGGGATTTTCTTCATTTTGGGTTCGAAGAGGACATTCTTATGTCCGAAATTGAGGATTTCCTGATAGAGAATCTCTCCCGTCACTCCGGGAATGGTTTTTTCGCCCGCAGGGTATATTTCGGTAAGGATAAGCACATCTGCCTGGTTGAATGAGGTGCTGAAGCTTTTTATCAGAAGAGAGAGGCGGGTGTATCTATGGGGTTGAAAAATTCCCACAATCCTGCGTGACCAGCCTTTTTTGGCCGCTTCAAGAGTCGCCTTGATCTCAGTGGGATGGTGAGCGTAGTCCTCGATGATCATAATCTCGCCTACTTTTTTCTTCAGCTCAAAGCGGCGGCCAGGTCCTCTGTATTTTTCCAGGCCCTCGAAGATGAGGGAGGGCTGGATTTCCAGATCCATCCCTACGCAGATGGCAGCCATAGCGTTGTAGATGCTGTGGGTGCCTGGAACATTGAGCTTCAATTCAGACAGCTTCTCCCCTTTCCAGAAAACGGTGGAAGTGCTGGAGAACCTCTCAAATTGGGGGTCTCGAACGAACACGTCGGCCTGGGTGGAGAAACCGTAAGTGATGATCCTGCGCTCGAGCGAAGGAATCAGGCTCTGGAGGTTCGAGTCGTCGAGGCAGAGGATGACCGGGCAAAAGAAAGGTACTTTATTGGCGAAATAGACAAATGTGTTTTTGATTTCGTCGAGAGTTTTGTAATAGTCAAGGTGCTCTTGGTCTAAATTGGTGAGCACGGCGATAAAAGGAGAGAGATAGAGGAATGAGCGATCGCTTTCGTCGGCTTCGGCAACAATGAAGTCGCCCTCGCCCAGTTTTCCATGTCCCCCCACTGTGTTGAGGCGTCCTCCCACTACGATGGTCGGATCATAATTAGCTGTTTCCAGGACTTGGGCAATCATGGACGTGGTGGACGTTTTTCCGTGGGAGCCGGCAACTGCAACTCCGTATTTCATCCTCATCAATTCCGCCAGCATCTCTGCCCGCGGTATGACAGGAATTTTCCTGCGCCTTGATTCCTGCACCTCCACGTTCTGCTCTCCAATGGCAGTAGAAACCACCACCACATCGGCTCCTTCCACTTTTTCCGCCTTGTGTCCGATGGAGACTTTTGCGCCCAATCGTCTGAGTCGCCTTGTGGCTTCGTTACGGGTGATGTCTGTTCCCGATACCTCATAACCAAGATTGAGAAGCACTTCAGCAATCCCACTCATTCCTGTGCCGCCGATCCCAATCATGTGGATGTGTTTGAACTTTTTGTAAATCTGTTTAACCACTTTGGTTTCCTCTCACTTTTTCTCCATCATTTCCATACAAAGGCTGGCGATTCTTTCAGCGGTATTCTCGGTTCTCAAAGTCTCCAGATTTTTTCCTATTCGTCGTATTTTTTCTTTGTTGCGGAGATACTCGAAAATTCTCTGCGAAAAGTCCTCAGGGTCAAACTCCTCCTCCAGGATCACTTCTGCTCCCTCAACTCGTTCCAACTCCCGGGCGTTCAAGACCTGATGATTGTCTGTGGCTTGAGAGAAAGGGATCAGGATAGACGCCTTCGATGAAGCGATAAGCTCGGCTATGGTAGTGGCTCCGGCACGGCTCACGATCAGATCGGATTTCTGGAAGAACTGGGCCATATCATGGAAGTAGGAAGCAACAACCACGTCTTTGAAGCTCGTTTCCTGGTAATTTTGTTTGACCCATTCACAATCCGCCTTTCCGGTCTGATGGAAGATTCTCAGGCTGTCTTTTTCCTTTTTGAGAAGAGGAAGCGATCTTACCAGACTTTGATTCAAGAAATGCGAACCCTGGCTTCCTCCGAAAATGAGGATAGTCAGTTTGCCGTTTTCTTCTTTGGGTGAAAGCCCGTAGAATTCGTCTCTGACAGGATTGCCCATAAAGGCGCCTTTTTCCCTGAAAAAGGGAAGCGAACCTTTGAAGGCGACCACAGCCTTTCTGACCCAGGGGATGAGAAGCCGGTTGGTGTAGCCGGGTTTGAGGTTTTGCTCCATGATGAGTGTGGGAATGCGAAGCCAAGATGCCAGCAGCACGATTGGTCCCGAGCTATAACCGCCTACGCCTACCACCAGATGAGGCCTTCTACGAAGCAGGATCCAGATAGATTTTTTGAAGGAAAAGGGAAGGAGCAGCAGCGATGGGATAGCTTTCCAGCCTTTTCCCTTGATGCCTTTGATTTTAAGCGGGATGAACTCGACTCCATGATGTTTCATGATGTCTCGCTCCAGAGCTCGCCCGCTTCCCACATAGGTCAGGTGAAGATGTGGGGCTTTTTCTTTAATTTTCCGGCCTACTGCCAAAGCGGGATAGAGGTGGCCGGCTGTGCCTCCGCCGCTGATTATGACTCTGCGCGCTCTCATTTTTTCCTTCGCATGTGTCCCTTTCTCTGCGAGATATGGAGGAGAATTCCGATACTGAGCAGAGTACAGATAAGTGATGATCGTCCAAAGCTGATCAGAGGCAGCGGAACTCCAGTCGGAGGACCTAAGCCCAGAACAATACTCACGTTGAGCAAAGCCTGAAAAAAGACAGCCATGGTCAGCCCGGCAGCCGCCATTTGACTAAACAGGTTCGGAGCTTTGAGAGAAATGACCAATCCTCTCCAAAAAAAGATAGTAAAGAGGAGGAGTATGGCCATGGTTCCCACAAGCCCGAATTCCTCTCCCACGATAGCGTAGATATAATCCGTGTGGGCACAGGGAAGGAAGTAAAGCTTCTGGATGCTTTCTCCGATGCTGACGCCGAAGAGTCCTCCTGAACCGACGGCCATCTTCGATTGGATAATCTGAAAACCGTTCCCTTGGGGATCTGTAGTGGGGGAGATGAAGGCGAAGATTCTGTTTATCCTGTAATCAGCCTGAAGAAGGTAGAAGAGGAAGAGGACAGAGGAGACGATTCCCAGTATGAGAAAATGTCTCAGCTTAACCCCTCCTATGAAAAGGATAATGGAACAGATGACCAAGAGCAAGAAGGCGGTGCCGTAATCAGGCTCCTTGATGATCAACAGGATGAACACAAAGAGGATGCTCAACGGGAAAAGAAGAGTTCGAAAGTCATTCAGCCTGTCCTTTTTGCGCTCAAGATAAAGGCTGAGAAAGAGGATCATGCTTATCTTGGAAAGCTCAGACGGCTGGAATCTCAGACCCTGTAGATAAATCCAGCGATTGGTGTTCCCGAGGGCTGGCATGAATAGGCACGAAGCCAGAAACAACAAGGAAATAAGCAGGAGCCCGTAAATAAATAATGGATTCTGGTACACGGGCTTTCTGATGGGAAGGATGAGCAGAATCATCACCAGCCCTACTGCTACACCGATGAGCTGATGGATGAGGAAATGAAAGGGCTGCTGGTATTTTTCACTGGCCAAGACTCCCGATGAGCTGAAGACCATGACCAGGCCGATGCCGATGAGGATGAGAGTGGTGGCGAAAAGGATCTTGTCGAATCCGTAGGGCCTGAATACCTCCACTTTAGTTTTCCTTTTCTCTCTCCAGAGCTTGCTTGAGGTTAAAGACCGCTTGCTTGAAAATGAGGCCTCTCTGTTCAAAATTCTCGAACATGTCAAAGCTTGTGCAGGCGGGAGCAAGAAGAACCACATCACCAGGGCTTGCTTGGGAGAAGCCTCTGTTTACTGCCTCTTCCAGGGAGGAGACTTCCTCGGCGGGAACGGTATGGGATAAAGCCTTCTTTAACTTATGTCTGGCCTCCCCTATGAGCATGATTTTTATGACTCTTTCCTGTATAGGCTTCCTCAATTTTTCGAAATCTCCTCCTTTGTCCCTTCCTCCGGCTATAAGGATGATGTTGCGATCAAAGCTCAGGATGGATTTCAAGGCGGCATCCACGTTTGTGGCCTTGGAATCGTTATAGAAATCCACTCCTTTTATATTGGCAACTTTTTCCAGGCGATGTTCCAGCCCTTTAAAGCTTCGGATGGATTCTCTGATTCCAGAGTGAGGCAGAGAGAAGAGATTCCCCACCAGAGAGGCGGCCAACACATTCTCCAGATTATGCACGCCAAAAAGAGGGATTTCTGAGGTCTTCATCACTCTTTTCTTATCCGTATCGATGAGGACGATCCAACCCTTATGGATGTAACATCCTGGACAGACCTTCCTCTCCCGACTGAAAGCATAGATGCGGGCTTTCGCTTCGTTGCGGAGGCTCCAGACCAGAGGGTCGTCTTGGTTGAGGACAGCGTTCTCGTCTTCTCCCTGGAGAAGGACGAGTTTCTTTTTTGCCTCATAATAGTCGGAGAAAGAGGGGTGCCAATCGAGGTGATCTGGAGAAATGTTAAGAAAAACTGAAACAGAAGCTCTGAAGTGTTCAATATAGAAGAGCTGGAAGCTAGAAATCTCTGTCACATAGACGTCGCCGCCTTTGCTTCCATCGACAAAGCTGATCAATGGTGTCCCAATGTTGCCACCCAGATACGATGGCACCCCTCCTTCTTGGAGGATTTTATGAGTAAGGGAGGCTGTGGTGGATTTTCCGTTGGATCCCGTTATTCCCACGATTTTGCCTCTCAGAAAGTTGTAAGCTAATTCTATTTCGGAGATGATTTTGACTCCCCGCTCCTGCGCGGTTTTGAGCTCAGGCAGGGGAGGAACTCCCGGGCTGGGAACGATCAGGTCTGCTTCGAGGAAAGATTGTAGCTGATGTCTTCCTGTCTCCACCGTCACTCCATTATTGACCCATAGAGAGATTTTTTCCCCGAGTTCTTCATCTGTCTTCTTCTCGCTCACTTTTACCTGGGCCCCTCGGCTGAGGAGGAACTTGCAGACTGCTTCTCCTGTCTTTCCCAATCCTACAACCAACACTTTTTTTCCTTTCAGATCCATCTTACCTTAGCTTGAGGGTGGTCAGACTGAAAAGGGCGAAGATGATAGCCGCAATCCAGAAACGGACCACGATTTTTTCTTCTGACCATCCGATGAGTTCGAAATGATGATGGAGTGGCGCCATCTTGAATATCCGTTTTCCCCCGGTCAGTTTAAAGTAGCCCACCTGAAGAAGGACAGATAGAGCTTCCAGTATGAAAACACCTGCCACCATGAAGAGAAGGAATTCCTGTTTGATCAAGATAGCGATTGTTCCCAGGGCCCCACCCAGAGAAAGGGCGCCCACATCTCCCATGAAGATCTGAGCAGGGTGACAGTTGAACCAGAGAAATCCCAGGCAGGCTCCTGACATGGCTCCGGTAAAGATGGTCAGTTCCGCCGCCTGGGGAACCAGGACGATATTAAGATACTCAGACCAGAGAGCATTTCCGGCTGTGTAGGTGAGGGCAGTGAATGCGCTGGCACTGATAAAGGTCAGCCCTATGGCCAATCCATCAAGGCCATCGGCGAGGTTGACCGCGTTGGAAGAGCCCACCAGGATGAACATAATCCAGGGAAGATAGAACCACCCCAGATAAGAACCCCATTTCTTAAAGAAGGGTACACCCAGGTGAAGATTGAACTCTCCCCTGGATCCGAGATATATGAGAACCAATCCGATGATTCCTGAGAGAATAACCTGGAGAAGAAGCTTTCGTCGGATGATCAGGCCTGAATTCTTTTTCTTCTTGATCTTCAGGTAATCATCCCAGAAGCCTAACAGGCCAAAGCAAGCCATGGTCGCCATGGCCAACCAGATATAGGTGTTTCTCAGATCTCCCCAGAGCAATGTGGGTATGATAGTGCAGCCCATGATCAGGATCCCTCCCATGGAGGGAGTGCCTCTTTTACCTGTATGTGTCTGCGGAACATCAGGCCTGATCTCTTCACCAATCTGATATTTTTTTAAAAGTCTTATCATCAGAGAACCGAAGATAAGCGTGAAGAGAAGAGCAGTGATCCCTGCCAAGGCGGTGCGAACTGTGATATAGCGGAAGATATTGAAGAAGATAAAATATTCTCTGAGCGGAATCAGAAGATAGTAGAGCATATCAAGTTCCTCTTGATTTCAATTTTTCAACGATTATCTCTGTTTGAATTCCTCTTGAACCCTTGACCAGAATAAAGTCTCCTTCCTGGACAATATCCCGAATAGCATCAGCAGCCTCAGTTGAGTCTTTGTAAGAGTAAATTTGATCCTTTTTCATTCCCGATGTTAGAGCAGCCTCAGCCATATGCCGGCTAAGAGGACCTACGGTCACCAAACAGTCCCATCCCCACTGGGCCACCTGTTTTCCGGCTTGAACGTGGTAGACGATTTCCTTCTCCCCCAGTTCAAGCATGTCTCCCAAGACAGCAACTTTTCTCTTGGCAGGGAAGTCGGACAGCCCCTTGAGGACTTCCTCCAGTGCTATGGGATTGGAGTTGTATGATTCGTCGAAGAGTTTAATATTTCCATGCAGGGAGAGAAGAACCCCTCTCCGAGGGAGCGGCTTCAAAGATTTAGCCTTATCGTGGATGAGATCCAGAGGTAGAGAAAAGAAGTAGGCTATTGCTGATGCCGCGAGGAAATCATTAAGATAATTTTCCAAGAAAAAGGGAAACAGGATCTCCTTTTGCTTTTGGCCGTAGAGGAGTTTAAAACGCATGCCCTCCAAGGCTTGTTTCTGGATGTCCCGAGCACGAACATCACATTCTGGAGAGAAGCCAAAGGTGATCTTTTCTCCTTTCCAATATGGTGCGATTTTCTGCACATAAGGGTCATCGCCGTTGAGTATTGCTGTGCCTCCTTCTTTCAGCCCCTCCAAGATTTCTCTTTTAGCCAGAGAGATATCATCGATGCTTTTGAAAAATTCAAGATGGACAGGATTGATGTTGGTGATAACAGCCACATCAGGAGGTGCGATTTCTGTCAGGGTTTTGATTTCTCCCTTATGGTTCATGGCCATCTCAAGCACTGCCACTTGATGAGAATTATTCAAACGGAGAAGAGAGAGGGGAAGTCCCAACTGGTTGTTGAAGTTACCTTCTGATTTAAGAACCTGGTATGAAGAGCTGAGAAGAGTGAAAGAGAACTCCTTGGTGGTTGTTTTTCCGGAACTTCCGGTGATGCCCACAACCTTTATGTTATGCTCTTGGAGCACTTTTTTTGCCAGGCTTTGCAGGGCGGTCAGGGTATCCTTCACCAGGATAAGCCCCACATCCTTTGCAGGAAGAGAGAGTTTTTGAGAGATGACAGCTCCCGAAGCTCCTTTTTCCACGGCGTGAGGGACATAATCGTGGCCATTTCTCTGAGCCACCAGGGCGAAGAACAGTTCTCCGGGTTCGCTCTGCCTTGAATCGATGTTGAATCTCTGGAAAGAAAGAGAAGGAGAACCCTGAAGGATGGTTCCCTCGATTTTCCGGGCGATCTGATCCAGACGAAGTTCAACCAATGTCCTGCTCCTCCATTTTTTGGAGACTTTCTCTTATCACCTCAGCGTCTTTGAAAGGGAGGACCTTATCGCCGATAATCTGGTAATCTTCATGCCCTTTTCCGGCCACCAGGATGTAGTCGCCCTTTTTCCCCAAATCCAGTGCTTTATTTATGGCCTTTCTACGGTCAGATTGGATTTCGTACTTGTTTTCACCAGTCTTTTTTATCCCTTTTTCGATGTCGAAGATAATAGCCTGTGGGTCTTCCGATCGAGAATTATCTGAGGTGAGAATGGTCCAGTCAGCCAGATCCCCAGCCACTCGGCCCATTCTCTCTCTTTTGGCTTTATCCCGATCCCCGCCTGCTCCGAAAACCAGGATGATTCGGTTGGCGCTTTGATCTCGGATGGTCTCCAGGAGGTTTCTTAAAGCGTCGTCCGTGTGCGCGTAATCGACGAAGATATGCAGCCCCAGTGAATTCTTTATTTTTTCGAAACGTCCTGGAACTCCTTTTAGGGACGCGATGCCTTCTTTAATGGCAGGGTGGGGAATATTCAGAGTCAACGCTACAGCAACTGCAGCCAGGATGTTATACAGATTGGGTTTCCCGAGGAGGGGAGAACGGAGAGGGAGTGTTCCTCCAGGGAACTTGATAGAGAGTCTGACTCCCTCTTCGCTTAGCTTAATTTTTTCGCCTCGGATGATTGCGGAGTATTCAAGACCATAGGTGATGACACCCAGGGGAACTTCGGATACGAGCTTCTTTCCCCAGGGATCATCGGTATTTATGACTGCCATCCTCTTCTTGTTCTGATTGAAGAGGAAAAGCTTTTTTTTGGCTTGGAAATAGTTCTCCATGGATTGGTGATAATCGAGATGTTCGCCACTGAGATTGGTAAAGACCACCACATCAAACTCAATGCCCGCCACTCTTTTCAATTCCAAGGCATGGGAGGAGACTTCAATAAGACAATGAGTGGCACCATTCTCCGCCATTTCAGCGAGCATTCTCTGTAAGTCCGGCGCTTCCGGGGTCGTTCTCTCGGAAGATATTTCTTTATCCAGAAGTCGATAGGAAACAGTGCCGATCACTCCGGGAAGACAACGAGATGTTTTGAGTATGGCTTCCAAGAGATAGGTCAACGTTGTCTTTCCCTTTGTGCCAGTGATGCCCACGATCTTCATCCTTTTTGAGGGATGAGAGTAGAAGTTGGCCGAGCATAAAGCCAGGGCTCCCCGGGCATCAGGAGCCTCTACCCACGTCTCGGGGAAATTTCGGGGGACGGGTTCTTCAGAGAGAAAAGCTTTAGCCCCTTTGAGGAGAGCTTCTTGGATGTGTCGGATGCCGTGTGTTCTTTCCCCCCTAAGTGCTACAAACAAGAATCCATTTTGGATCTTCTTAGAGGTGTACGAGATTCCTTTGATCTCTATTTTTTCATCTCCGCTGATTTCGCAAACAGGGACACCGGCCAAAACGTCTTTGAGTTTCATCTTTGGTCGGGACTCCATGCTTTTGAGGCGATGATGGTTTCTTGTGGGATGTCCTTAGGTGGAATGCGAAGGTACTGAAACAGGCGAGAGGCGATTTTCTGAAACAGAGGAGCTGCCACTTGGCCTCCGTAGTACAGGCCTTGAGGATCGTCGATAACCACAGCTATGGAGAAGAGAGGCTTTTCGACAAGCACGAAGCCAACGAATGAGGCGACATGAGCGGAAGATGTATAGGCTTTGATGGAGGGATCGAATTTTTGAGCCGTTCCCGTTTTCCCTATGATTCGGTATCCCTTGACTTGGGCGGCCTGTCCGGTTCCTTCTTGGACAACTTTCTCCAACAAAACCCTCAAGTTATGGGCCGTTTCCTCAGAGATGACTCTTTTGAAACGGCGAAAATTTGTTTCTTCTCCTGATGAGGGGTCTAAGATTTTTTTGACTATTCTGGGAGCGGTGACAACTCCTCCGTTGGCGATTGTGTTTATGGCTTGTAGCATCTGAATGGCTGTCACCGAAATTTCATAGCCGATGGAAAGGGAAGCCAGAGAGAGTCGGGACCAGGAGCCAGCAGAGTTGAAGATTCCTCTTTCTTCAACGGGAAGGTCGACTCCTGTTTTCTCTCCGAAACCAAAATCTTTTATGGTCTGGTAAAGATTTTTGCGGCCCAGACGTTGTCCTACCTGAATCGTTCCTACGTTTGAGGAATGAATAATAACTTCCGGAAAAGAGAGCACTCCGAATTTTTTGTGATCCATGAATTTTTTTCCGGCAACAGGAATAAAGCCCAGGCTGCAATCGAATTCTTCGTTAAAGTCTATGGATTGAGATTCTATGGCTGCCGCAAAGGTGACGATTTTGAAGGTCGAGCCAGGATCGAAGATGTTATGGATGGCCGGATTCCTGTCCAGAAGTAGAGGATTATGGGGTAAGCTGTTCAAATCATAGGAGGGCGAGCTGGCCATGGCTAAGATCTCCCCAGTCGAAGGCTGGCAGATAATCACCGTCCCCCATTTTGCCTTCTTCTCCAAGACAGTCTGCTCCAATTCTTTCTCTGCGATGTACTGCATGGTTTCATCAATAGTCAGGATCAAATCGGTTCCCGGCTTGGGTTCTTTTTGAGTCTCAAAATGGTATTCTCTCTGTTTGGCGTCGCGGAGAATAAGACGCCTGCCGTTCTCTCCGGCCAGTTTGGTATTGTAGGCAAGCTCGACGCCGCTTTGTCCAGTGCCATCGATGTCGACTCTACCCAGGATGAAGGATGCCCCCTTTCCATTAGGGTAGAATCGACTGTTTTCCTCGATGAAGCTTATTCCTGTCAATCGGAGATCCTTGACTTTCTGGGTTAATTCAGGATCGATCTTTCTTTTTATCCAGATAAAAGGAACATCTTTTCGGATCCTTGCTTTTATTTCTTTTAAGTGATCACTGGAGAGACCTAACAGTCTTCTTAGCCTATTGATTTTTTGGAATTGGGCCTCCTGCGTCTCGTCTTTTAAAGGAGAATAATAGATAGAATAGCTGGGGATGCTTCGAGCCAGGATGGTCCCCTTGCGGTCATAAATGGTTCCTCTTTTGGGAGAGATAGTACTGATATATTGATTCTGATCGATAACGTTTTCTCTCAGCCTGGCATGGTCGATGACCTGAAGCTGGATGAGACGGAGAACGATACCCAGGAGCCAGAGCAAAGAGAAAGAGACGATGATAATAGTTCTTTTTCTTACTCTTCTCTGATTGAACTGACTCATATGTTCGTTATTCGAGCTTAAGGACTGAAGTTATCATAGACTATCTGTTCTTTCTTTGGTTTTTGAAGCTTTAATTTTTCTTTGGCGGTATATTCCACATTATCCAGAGAAAGCAGAGCTGATTTTATTGTTTCAAATTTCTCCACCTCTTTTTCGAGGTTCTGGAGTTTCATTTCCAGATCACCTATGGCATAGCCCAATCGTATGGATTCGATTTGATTCCATATATAAAAAGTCAAGATGAGGATGACGATCATGGTCCACGCGACTCCGACCAAAACCTCTTTTTTACTGATTTTTTTTCTGACCATTCATATTTTCTCCGCTGCCCGCAGTTTGGCCGACCTTGCTCTGGAATTCGAAAAGACCTCTTCTCTGGAAGGGATTACGGGTTTTTTTGTCAATATTTTTAGACAGGGATGCGTCCCTTTTGGGCGGGCCAGCTTGGCAAAGGTGTGTTTGATGACTCTGTCTTCCAAAGAATGGAAGGAGATGGCAGCTATCCGAGCGCCCTTGGGAAGGAGGTAAATTGTTTTCTCGATGAATGGGGAGAGATCTGTGAGCTCCTGGTTGACTTCGATACGCAGGGCCTGGAAGACTTTAGCGGCGGGATGGATTTTTCCTTTTTGTGGTCTCCATCGAGTGATTTCCTCGATGATCCGGCGCAGTTGAGTAGTGGTTTCAATTTTGTGCACTTTTCTTCTGCTGATGATTGTCCTGGCTAGTCTGTTTGCCTGTCTGAATTCTCCGTATTTTTTGAACAGTTGAGCCAGTTTGGATTCGGAATACTTGTTGATGATCTTAGAAGCGGTCATTTTATTGCGCTGGTCCATTCTCATATCAAGGGGACCTTCCTGATTGAAGCTGAATCCTCTTTCTGGAGAATCAAGCTGGAAGGAGGAGAGGCCAAGATCAAAAAGAACACCACTGATTTCAGAGAACTCGATTTTAAGATCAGGGAGATAACGGAAGTCCGAATGATAGAGAGTAACCCTCTCTGCGTATGGTTCGAGGGTCTGCTTGCACTTAAGAAGAGATAGCTCGTCGATATCAAAACCGATAAGAGTTGCTTGCGGGTTTCTTTTGAGGATTTGTAAAGCGTGGCCTCCCAGGCCAATAGTGCAATCCACGTAGATGCCCTCTCTTTGGATATTCAGATAGTCCATGACCTCTTCCAGAAGGACAGGGATGTGGTGGTTGCTGTTCATTTTTTCTCTTCTTTGGGCAAAAGTCCGGCAATACTTTCAAAATCTTCGCTGGTCAGAGGTGCCTGATCGAGTGTTTCATCGAGCGCATTCTTGTTCCAGATTTCTAGATGGTTGGAAAGGCCGATGACTTCCACTTCTTCTTCCAGATTTGCCTTTTCTCTTATGGATTGGCTGATGAGCACACGGCCTTTGGCATCGATTTGGTATTTTATCCCTTTTCTGTTAACGCGGAGCATGAATTTTCTCACCGTGGGTTTGAGATGAGTGGCTCCTTCGGTGGTGATGTCGGTCAGTTTAAGCCATTCCGAGAGGGGGTAGATCTGAACAGCCTCATCTGTCAAGGAGGTGATGAACAGGTCTTTACCGTACTCCTCCTCGATGGCGGTGCGAAATTTTTCTGGAATCTTGATTCGCCCGCTCCGATCGAACTTAGCTGTGTAACTTCCTATAAGAGAGTTTCCCATTTTATCCCATTTCGTCCCATTTTTTCTAAAATATATGGGTAATATGATGTAATGTCAAGAGAAAAATATAAAAAAAACATCATTTATTTTTTTTGTTTTCTTTACTTTTCTATATGTTGA
>CAYSCW010000003.1:5672-64607 GCA_964429795.1 uncultured Eubacteriales bacterium | reverse complement strand
GCACAAGAATTTTTATCTCTCCAAGGCCGTCGGCAGAAAAAGGATGAACGGATTGGACTACCTGTCCTCTGAAAATACAGGGAATGCCATGGCTTTTGAGAAAACTTTTAATCACTTCGGCCTCTGCCGGTCCCCAGACTTTACAGACTTCTTTTAGTTGGAAATCTCGCTTATCTTTTTTCTTCTCCATAGTTTTTTTGGGGTTGTTCTCCCCGGGGACACTCTTTCTTTTTGCTTGAAACAGCAACCCTGATAAGAAAGGGTATCCCCTGGGGAGAAGTCTTCTCTGTTTTCTTATTTTTCTTTTTCTTCGATTTCTGTGATCTTTCCTTCTCGGAAGAGATAGGTCTTCAATTCTTCAGCGAAAGGCTCATCGTTTCGTCTTATCCATTCCAGAATCATGGATGCATGTTCTTTTTCTTCATCACGGTTATGAGCCAGTATTTCTTTCAACTCCTCGTTTTCGGTGGCATCCACCCGTTGCTGGTACCAGTTAATGGCCTCCAGCTCTTCTATGAGTGAGTTAAAGGCCCGGGCTAATTCGATGGTTTTCTTGGAAAGCTTATCGTAAGGTTCGTGATAAGGTCCTCCACCCATTTTTTTCCTCCTTTTCATGGGATTATTTTTTTTAATTAAGTATTGTGTCTTGTTTTTTTCTTTTGTAGGCAAAATAGTCATTTAAGATTTGTTCATGGTCAAAAGCCAGAGGGAAATCTATTTCTTCTTCAGTGAGCACTCTTATTTCTTGTGCGTCATCCTTGGCTCTGGGATTTCCGGAGGCATTGGCGATATAGACTGTTGAAATGGTATGCTGGCGTGGGTCTCGATCCGGATCAGAATAGGTGTGGAACTGTCGGATGAGCTGGACATCCAGAGAGGTCTCTTCTCTGGCTTCCCGGACCGCTGCATGCTCCAAGGATTCTCCATAGTCGACAAACCCACCGGGAAGTGCCCAACCGGAGGGAGGATTTTTCCTTTTGATCAAAATGATTCCCTCTCTTCCATCCTCTCTTTTCATTTCGATGATGATATCGACTGTGGGAACAGGGTTTCTGTATTTTTTCATCTTTTTTCCTGAGGATATACCCCAAAGGCGCTCTTTTCCTTCTCGATGGAATAATAAACCTGATGAGAAGGGGTATCCCGAGGGGAACGCCCCACTTTTATCAATCTCTAAGCTTGAATTTTTTGTCGAGCTTCTCCAGTTTCTCTACAATTCCTCCGTATTCCAATTCACTGAAGGGAAGCATAGCGGCTCCAGAAAATCCCTGTCGCCTGATGGCGGTGGCTTTTTCCGATACCTTTCCCCTCACATAATCCCAAAAGGGATGATCGAAGACGTCAGCAGGCTCGGTGAGCTTTCCCTCCTTTACACAGAAGGCAGCTCCGGTAACAACCGGCGGGCCATCGAAGAAAGAGATGGTCGTGTTTAATTTGCAGGGCATCAAAGGTCCATTATGACTTCCTCTCATGAAGCCTGCCACAAAATGGCCGATTTGAAACGGAGAAAGCACTTCACCTGTGGCGGGAAATTCACCCTGAACACGCACTAAAGCTACGGGATCATCCTTTCCTGTGTATTTTCCGGCAATATTGTGCAAACGTGTGGTGGAAACAGCCGCAGACTGGTTGCCTGTGTTCCGGCTGTGGATGCTCTCGATGACGTATCTTTCATTGTCTCGGAGTAAAGCAGCGATGTCGTACAGTTCTTCAGGAGAATTGAGTTCGACGACCCTATCTTTCTCCGTGTGTCCCACATCGATGATGGTGAATTTGAACCCATCGCTCATCTTTGGGCTCAAGATGAGTCCGGCACAATACATAGGATCTACAAATGCAAGATAAAAGGGAAGATTGTAGGCTCCTGGATCGGTTTTATCGGCGGCAAAAAAGACGAAGGGTTCACCCGGCCTTTCCTCAAATTCAATCTCTGCCACGGCAGGTCCCATTCCCTTGATGTTTCCACTGAAGGCATCCTTTAGCAAGTCCTGACCAGCACCATAGAGTCCCTGCTTTTTGGCAACTGCTGTTCCGGCTATGAAGGCATCCCAGGCTAACTTGTGGATTTTTCCATCTGACACACCTCTTTCATGTGTGCAGAGAATGGCAATATCATCACCCGTATAGCTGATGTAGAAGTCGATGATTAAATCTTTGCTGTTTTCCTTGACGAAATTTCTGACTTCATTGACAAGAGCTTGGCTTGGAGTGATGTGTCCTCCGATACTGCCTATATCTGCTTTTAAGACACTAAGGGTTATTTTCATGATAACCTCCCTGGAATTTTGGATTTTCTCGAAGCTGTCATTCTAATGTTTTTACTCCTCTATTGTCAAATATATCTTGGATATCTTGGAGAAATGAAAGCATCTCCGTTTCCGTGACAGCCAATGGAGTCTCAGCTCGCGTGAAAAGCTGACCAATCTTGTCCTCAATAAGGGCCAGGTCTATATCATGTACAAAAACTACAATTCTCGGGAGGTTTTTCAGGTGTTAACAGCTAACACCACTGTGAAGCTCAAGCAGCTCACGCGGAGACTCCGGTGGTCATTCCCGTTCAGGTGGTCATTCCGGGAGTGGAAGCAGAAAGGGCTAATCTGAAAGATATAAAGGAAAAGAAGAACATTTTGAAAAAAGAACCAGGGGAGCGTCAAGAAGAGAGTAGTAAGCTTTCGTCTCCTTCTTAAAATCTTCTGAAAATTCTTCTCTCAAAGGCTTTACCGGTTTAAATCTCCAGCCAAGGGGATTGATGTAGCTTCCTCTGTATTTGATCCTGTAGTCCAGATGGGGACCCGTTGATTCGCCCGATGAGCCCACATAACCGATCACCTGTCCTCCCTCGACCTTGGCCCCTTTCCTTATCCCTTTGGCATAGTTTCTCAGATGGAGGTACATGGTTTCGTAGGCATTCTTATGGCGGATTCGAATCATCCGGCCTGATGCGCCATTCCATCCTACAGATGTCACCGTACCGTCGGCTGTTGCCTGAACCGGGGTTCCTACCCGAGCCGCATAATCAACACCGTAATGGGGGCGATAAACCTTGCGGATAGGATGAAGCCTGTTCAAGCTGAAGCGGGAGGTGATGCGAGCAAATTTTATGGGAGATTTCAGAAACTCCTTTCTCAGCGAATTTCCTTCCAGATCGAAGTAATCCGTATCCCCATCATCCGGGTAGGTGTAGCGGAATGCCTGGAAGATCTTCCCTTGATTGGTAAACTCTGCTGCCAGGATGTTTCCATAACCGACCAGTTTTTCCCCGAGATATCTTTTTTCGAAGATGATTTTGAATATGTCCCCCTCTCGGAGGTCTGTGTAGAAATCAATATCCCAGGCAAATATCTCTGCCAGAGAAAGAGCCAGAAAGTCTGTTTCATCTTGCCGGGCCACCGCAGAAATAAGGTTGTCCCCGATAGCTCCCCAGATCATCCTGACTAGAATCTCATAGGGGATTTTTCTCATCTCTGCCTGGTATCCTCCCTCCGTTTTTTGAACGTGAATATAACTGTCTCCATCCATGTCGTATTCAAGGGAAACCACATTTTCATCGGGGTCGGAAAAAACTCTGAGTTCATGGCCTGCCTTTATTTTGGCCAGATCATAGATAGGCTTAACCTCTTCTCTCAGTTTGTGGATCTCGAGAGGAGGAAAATTGTAGGGGCTCAGAATATCGGTGAGCGTCACGCCTGTTTTTACGATGATTTTGTCTTCTCTCAAAGGTGGGGGAAGAGGAGGGTCAGGAATGCTGATTTCAGTCTTCTCCTTTTTTTCCTCTTGAGGAGCCTCTTTTTTCCGGATAAAACTGAGGAAAAGGAAAAGCAAAAAGAGGAAGAAGATGAAAAAGATTAGAAACAGACGATTGCTCTCCTTTTTTCTCTTTAAAACCCTGATACTGATTTTCTTCATCTTTAATTATCAGGCTGTTATCAGCTTGTGAGTGGAAAGATTTTCTTTCAGGGTGGATTGCCCTGAAGTATTATCAGAGAAAGCGATTATAAGGATAAAAAAAGAAGTTGGAAAGCATTTACTGTACGGTGATAAGAATGGATGAGGCATTTCTTAAAATGCTGTTCTGTTCCTCATGAAAGCAGTTTCTCTTCTTCTGGATCCGAAGGAATACAGACTACAAGAAATCGAAAGCCATATCAATCTTTTAATTTATCCTCCGGGATTACGGGAAGCAATATGTGGGACGGATATTTTTCGCTGTGAAAGATTTTTTGTTCTGCTTTCACAAACTGTGTCTCCTTTTCATTGTGCCCGCCTGTGTTTAGGTTTCTGGAGAAGAGAGGGAAAGAGGCCGAGGCGACCTCCACTCGCAGGATATCTCCAGCAGGAACGGTGATTCCTGTTTGCCAGAGGTCCAGAGTGTATTCATAAATCTTGCCGGGCGTGAGAAACACAGGCTTCTTCATTGATTCACGAAAGCGGGCACGGATTTTTCCTTCAGCCAGAGTGTATGTTTTTCCTTTTTCCGTCACCCAGACCAGGCGCATGAACCAGTCGGTATCCTTGGCTGAGCTGGATGCGTAGAGTTTAGCCGAGATGGGGCCAGCGAAAGTCAAGGATTTTTCCAGGGGCCCTGTCTGATAGACGAGAATATCGGAGCGGCTCTGGGTGATTTTTTCGTGGTATTCTTCTGCTTCTTTCTTTTTTTCCTCTAAAGATTTGACTTTCTTTTCCTCCTCCTCTGCTTCCTCATAATATGTGGGGCTGGGAGTCGGGTCTCCTGGATCATAAACATAAGAATCAGGAGGCGAATCTTTCTCCGGAGAAGAAAGGCTAAGCTTGCCATCCCCTTTGGACGTGTTGGCCTGGCCCAGGCTGTGAAGGTGCCATTTTTGGAATTGGGTGTAGGAGAGGGGGTAGACACGGTCGTGGAGCCATTTGTTGGTGCCCATGACAAAAATATTCACCAGGGGTTCTTCGACGATCCCGTTGTCGATTCCCTTCAGCCAGTAGTCGAACCAGCGCAGATAATCCCTCTGCAGGTCCACGATGGCTTGAGGTCCGAAGTCCAGATCTCCCAGACGCCTCATGGCAGTATCAGTATGACCCCAGGGTCCAAGGATGAGCTTCTGGTAAGGATGACCGTGGGATTTCATCCTGGCATAGTTGAGCTTGGAGCCGATACCGTCACCGTCAAACCAGCCTGATTGGTGGAAGACAGGAATACGAACTTCCTCCAGATAATCGAGGAAGCTGGCTCGTTCCCAGTATCCGTCGTTGGTGGGATGCTCGATCCAGTTTCTCCAGTAGGGATTCTTTCTTCCCAAAACTTTCTTATCCAGCTCGATAACGGGCAGCGAGGTCAGGAGCTTCCAGTATTTCTTCTCGCCGATGCTGATCATTGCCACTCCCGAAAGGTCAGCCGTGGCTTCGGTCTCCAGCACATCTGCCCACCAGATTGCTCCCAGGATAAAGAAAACACCGTATTCATAGGGGATGTTGTAGAAAGGATCTGGCGGAGAAACATTGGGGATGATGGTCACGAGATGAGGGGGGTGTTCTCTGGCTGCCCACCACTGGACCCAGCCCACGTAGGATCCTCCGATCATGCCCACTTTTCCGTTCGACCAGGGCTGGGATGCCAACCATTCGATGGAGTCATGTCCGTCCTGAGGTTCATTCACAAATGGCTCCCAGGTACCGGGCGAGGAGAAGCGTCCCCGGCAGTCCTGGACAGCAAAAACATAACCGCGTCGGGCGTAATAGCGGGCCTGGAGTTCCCCCATCTCTTTTTTATACGGAGTACGCGTCAGGATAACTGGAAATTTCCCTTCGGCTTGGGGTCGATAAATATCGGTGGCTAACTTGATGCCGTCGCGCATTGGAATCCCTACGTTGCGATCTTCAACAATTTTGTGTTCCGGCTTGGAGAGGAGGGGATCTGTGACAGGCTTTTGGAGGAGGATTTCATACCCTTCCCTCACATAGGCCGCTTTTTGGGCGGGGACATCGGCAAAGTACAGTTTGCCTTTCTCGTCAACCCACAGAGTGATGTCGACACCGGGAAGCCCGTAAAGGTACTTTTGGAATTGCAAGTCCTTTCCACCGATACTCCGCTCCACCTCCTCTTTCCATTCGAGCGAGGCTTCCTCCATGGCTCCTGGTATGATGAAGAGAGGAAGCGTTTGTTTTCCTCCCTTATCCCTTTCATAAGCTCTAACCGACTGACTGATGAGGGCTGGAGAAAAGTTTTCAAAAAGGACTGCTCCGTCCTTGAGTTCTATGGTCATGGTTTTTTCCTTGAAAGTCCTGGTCACGCTGCTTCCTTTTCGGATAAATTCCATAAGCCCTTGCGGGGATTTTTGGATGATTTTTGTCCACCTTCCATCTTTATCTGTCTCTATTTCCACTTCCGTGGTGACAGACTGGCCAGCCATGGTCAAGGTGGAGGTGTTTGAAAATTTTCCGTCCATTTCCCATGTGAAATGAATTTTAACTATGGGATCTTCATTTACGTAAATATGAAAGATTCCCTCATCGCTGAAGCCTGAAAGGGAGGCAGGAGCAGCTTCGCTCTTCTTTGTCTCTGCTTTTTCTGGCTGCGCTTGAGGAAGGTTCCAAGAGAGGGAAAGTCCAGACAGGGAAAGAAGGGCCAAAATGATGAGAATATTTTTGAATTTTTTTCCTGGATTCATGAGTTCCTCCTTGTTTTATTTTTTTCCGTGCAGTCTTTCCTCCAGACTCACCTGATAGTCCTTCATTTCTGTGGCAAATATCTCTTCCAGGACGTTTCGCAGGTAGGTCCTGTTTTTGGCGTTTGCAGGGATTTCTTTTATCCCCTGCCCAAGCACTTGATTCTTGTCTTTAATTATTTTCGGCCAGAGCTGATGGCGGAAAAGATCGATGCTCTGAGGGTAGAGCCGGAGACAGCCGTTAAAAACTCCGGCGCAGTAATCTGCCAGTTGGCCTCCAAAGCTTTGAGAGGAGAGCTCGTAGTTGATGCTGTCTTTCAGGTGAGGATATTGGAGGCTGAAATTTTTGCCAGCGATTTTGAGAAATGCTTTTTTCAGGTATTTCTCCACCCGGGGTTCTTCCGGGCTGAAGAAGAAGATGCACAGGCTTCTCTCTATTTTTCTCATCTCATTCTCAACTTTATCCAGGGCATGCTTCAAATGCTGTTGTATGATCTCTTCTGTTTCCACCGGATTTGTTCTTTTCCTCTGATTGAAGGTTACGGTAAACAACAGGCGGCTGTTCTCGCACGCAGAGAAGAGCTGAAGCGTTTGCCTGATGAATTCGACGAGTGTATCGAGGGAATGGCGACGCAAAGAGAAATAGGGTTTATTAGAGGGGATTGTTTCTCCCTTCTGGAAATGCTTGTAGAGAGACCAGATATAAGACCACTTGATATCCTGTCCTGAGTCCATGCTCAGCAGGTCTTTTTTGAGTAAGGCAAAATCCTCCTGGAGTCTTGTCCATTCCCCTGCCTCCACGATGACGGTGGCCCGGCAGTAATAGGGATTCTTGGAGATGAATTTTTCGCTTCTCTCCTTTTTGTATTTTCCAGACTCATCGGAGAAAGCAAAGAAGACAGGCATCAGGAGAGTTATCCTTTAGATTTAGCCTTCCGTTTTCTTTCGATTTCTTTTTTGACAGGCTTATGAAGAACGAGGAAGTAATAGCCGGCGAGAAGAATGATGATGAAGACAAACCTTAATGTGTTCCCTTGAATGAGAGAAAAAAAGGCATAAGCCACGAGGGCGATAAGGAGAAAGAGGTGGAAGAAGGCAAATATCCAGTCAACCATTACTCTCAAGAGTGAAGAGAGCTTTCTTGAGAAGTTCTTCTAGAGAGACGTATTCCCTTCGACGCGGCGGATGGAGATGATGGTGATGGTTTCTCGAGGAACATCCTGCATGCTGTGCTTGGTCATGGTCTTCACATTGGCGATAGCATCGACTATGTCCATTCCGTCGATGACTCTTCCAAAGACAGCATACCCGTATCCTTCTGGCGTGCTGTTCTTGTGATCAAGGTAAGGATTGTCCACATGGTTGATGAAGAACTGGCTGGTGGCGCTGTCAATCTCCGGTGTGCGGGCCATGGCGATGGTGCCTCTTTCGTTCTTCAAGCCGTTTGAGGCTTCGTTTTTTATGGGCGGTTTTGTCTCTTTTTCAGTGAAATCAGCCGTGTATCCTCCGCCTTGGATCATGAAATTCATGATGACCCTGTGGAAGATAGTTCCGCTATAAAAATTCTCGTCCACATAGGAGAGGAAATTCTGGACAGTGATGGGAGCCTTGTCGGGGTAGAGCTCGATGGTTATGTCACCCATGCTGGTTTGCATGATCACCTTCGGATTAGGCTGCTGTGCGGGGGCAGGAGAAGTGGTGAAGATACAGAATAAGAGAATCAGAAATGAGAAAATAAATTTTTTCATGGTCTCCTCCTTCAGAAAAATTTATAAAAATACAGCTTCATCAAAATACCAAAATTGTGGTGGCAAATCAACGCAGAACCACCTCAAGCGGCCTCTTAAGCCGCCCTAAAATTCATCGTATGAAACAATAGGACAAAATTGAATATTCTGATAAAAGTAAGCAAGATTTTATGGAGAATGGTGATGATAATCAAGATTCAAAAAATAATCGAGATTATTCCTGCGGTTCTTTTGCTTTGCTGTCCCTCATCTCAGTGTTCAAGGTCATTTAGAGTCCGGATTTCTCAGCCTTTTCCGGATTACACTTGGCAATAGTCCAAGATTTTCAAAATTCTCTTTACTTTTTGTGTCTTTATCTTAACATAAAAAAGGGAAAAGAACAGGAGGTGGCAAATGAAGATAAAAAAATATTGTTCCTGGGTTTTTATCTTTGTTTTTATCTTTTTCTCCTCCATAGTTGCGGCCCAGGAGCCGAACAAAGAGAAGACGTATGAAGAAAGGTTACTCGAAGCCTTTCACTCTATCTCCAGCCATAAGCTCTTCGATTATGTGAAGGAGATGGCCTCTGAAAAATATGGAGGGCGACTCACTGGGACCGAAGGATACAATGCCTGTGCCCGGTGGGCAGCCTCTCTCTTTGAGGAGTGGGGGATTTCTCCGGCCGGGGAGGGGAACTCATGCCTTCAGGCATTCTCCAATCCTTATACTCTTGTATTTAAAGGCTGTGAGGTCTGCATGAATATTCCCTTCCAAGGAGCTGTTTTAAAAAAGTATTACCGGTATGAGGATGAATTCATTCCTGGCTCCACTTCAGGTTCGGGAGAGGTGACTGCAGAGGTGATCTACGTGGGCTATGGCATCACCGCTCCAGAGCTTGAATATGATGAATATAAGGGCGTGGATGTTAAGGGGAAGATCGTTCTCATGGAAAGAGAGGTTCCTGTCTCTCCTGACAAGGATGCGGAACTCTTCAAGAAATGGAGGCCCTATTCCTTCCATCAGTATAAACTGGAGAATGCTGTGGCCCAGGGTGCCAGAGGAATGCTCTACAACTATGGACCGATCGGCAATCCCAACAATGCCTACAGCGAAGGCTTCATCTATTCCCATGTGGGAGAGTCGGTCGTTTCCGATATCTTCCTGGGTACAGGACGCAAACACAGCGAAGTGGTGGAGAGAATCAGCAAGACTCTCCAGCCGCAATCCTTTGCTACAGGGAAGATCTTCACCATAAAAAATGTCACCGAGCATCATCCCGATGGCACGGCCTACAATGTGATCGGTATTCTGGATGGTTCTGATCCCCAGCTTAAGGGAGAAGCGGTCGTCATCGGTGCCCATCTCGATCACCTTGGATATTGCTATGAAATGATGCCCGGAGCAAACGACAACGCCTCTGGTGTGGCGGTTGTGCTGGGAGTGGCTGAGGCTTTGGCCAAATTCCTTGAAAAGCCACGCCGCTCTGTGCTGTTTCTTCTCTTCGGAGCAGAGGAACAGGCAGTGGCAGGATCGGAGTATTATCTGGAGCACCCGATTGTACCTCTGGAGAAGACCGTTGCCTTTATCAACCTGGATGGGGTAGGCTGTGGGGATAAAGTCGGAGCCCTGGCTGCAAAGAATTATCCTGAATTCTGGGAGTTTATCCGGGAGGCTAACGATAAATACATTCATCGGATGGTCAGCCCTCGCTATTTTGCAAACATCGCCCGTCCCAGGCTCGATGCGGCCCGCTTCATGTGGAAGGGCGTGCCCACCCTATCCTTCAGTGTTTACGGTGCTCCATCTTATTACCACATCACCAAAGATGATATCGACACCATAACGCCGGAGATTCTGGAGGACCTGGCTCAGCTCTTTTTTGTGGCCATTCTGAATATAGCCAACGAAGATAAGGTTGACTTCCGGAAATAGGGGGAATGCAGATGAGGTTTCATGTTCTCATAATCCCAGTGTAATTAAATGTGGGACACAGTAAATGGGCTTTTACTTACAGCACCCAGGCATAGCCCAGTTTTACGAAGAAGGTCCTGTCGAACTGGGTAAGTCCGAAATCCTGACTGCCAAGATAATTGTCGCTGTAGCCGATGAAGAGCACGGTACGGGGATTGATTTTGTAGGAAAACAACAACTGAGTGAGGACGCGTTTATTACGTGAGTCTATATCGAAGAGGTAATTGCTGGGATTGTAATCATAATCCACGTATTGAATAAGTGCCCGGAAGAAAGTGCGGACATTGAACTGGTAAATTGCTGACAACTGGCTTATGTTTGCCGTATACAGGTGTGCATCCTGGACGGTCATCCGCTCATAGTTGTGATTGAGGGAGAGGCGCAGATGCTTTCCTAGGTTGTAAGACAACTGTGGCATAATCCTTAGCCTGTTTCCCAACCGTGTGTTTGCGTAGTCAACTTGATCTCCGTATATGGTGAGCGCATAGAGCTGGAGGTTGCTGGTAGGCCAAAAACTGCCTTCTATCAAGAAGTAGGTGAGATCGAATTCACGCCTGTTGTAGGCCTCCCGGTCTCTCCAGCCCCGAATGTAGAGAGAAGATTGCATGGTTCCACTGTAAGAGAGCCAGAGAGAGGCGCTTTTATAGAGAAGCTTTCCATCCTGGTCTTCGAAGTAATTCAATTCACTTCCCGTTCTGAACATTGACCACCATTGGCCCTGGCTTGCATTCCAGGTGTAGTACAGACCGCCTTCGACATTACGGTATCCTACGCGGGGGTAATAACCGAGGTCAGCACGGAACTGCGGGCCTGCTTCTTCGTAGTCTGCCCACCAGCCCAAGGTCCTGGTATGGTGGTCGTATTCGAATGAGATGAGCCTGTCGTTGAAGGTCCCCGTTGGCTGGCCGTGACTGCTGACCACCTCATCGGGATATCTGGTGCTGGAACCGAGGACCAGCAGCTGGATTTGATTGGTGCGAGTGAATCGAAAGTCCAGGTCGAACCCGAAGACCCTGTTGTAATAATCGTCTCCTTCTCGATCTGTGGCCATCAATCCCACGGTATACCTGCTGCCGAAGTCTCTCTTATAGCGGAAGGCCGAGGATATGTTTGACTTATCCAGGGAAGCGGAACTTGATCCTTGACTCCCAGGGAAGATGAGGTTTGTTATCTCGTCACGGACCGCATAGGCACCGATGGTGTTGGCCCCTTCCTTTCCTGTCAGCTTAAAACCCCATGAAGGATCTCGCATCGTCCGTGTGTAGACAACACTTTCCAGGGAATTGAAAAAATCTGCTCCCTCGGTGAAAAAAGGCCGTCTTTCAGGATAGAAGAGGGCAAAGGGTTCGTTGATGTCAAGCTGCAGGGCATCGGCCTCGACCTGGCTGAAGTCGGGATTGGCGGTGAAATTGAGGGTTAGGTTTGGCGTTACTCCCCATCGAGCCGTAAGGCCTAATTCGGCTTCCTGGTCCCGTTTCTTAAGGTCTCCCTGGGGGAATTCCTCTCGTTCATCTGAATGGAATGCTGTGGCTGTGGGGCTGAGCTCTATGTTGCGGCCAGGGCTGGCGCTCTCGAAGCCCTTTATCTTGACAGCCTGGCAGAGATAACAGTTATTGCTGCGGTCTCTGGGGAAGAGCCCGATGTGGTAGGGGTGGTCGCGGGGATAACGGCGAACAGCATCGAAGCCCCAAACCTGCGCTCCTTCCTTGCGCTGGAACCGCAGTGAAGAAAAAGGGATGGCGATTTCCACGGCATAGCCCCAATCCGTGATCCTGCTGGCGCAGTCCCAGATGGTGTCCCAGCCGCTGTCCTCGCTGCTCTGGGTTTCGATCTGGTCGAATTGTACTCCTTGGGCGGTTACGATGAAATCATAGCTCCGGCGCTCGTCATTGAAGGTGTCAAGGATCAAGGCGATCCAGTCGTCCCCGCCTAAGGTATCTCGATCTCTTAAGTGGGCTCTGATGGCTGAGGGATCGGGGTCATAACAACGGAAAACTGCGTAGAGGGTTTTCTCATCATAAGTGAGGAGCACTTCCGTGTGCACAGGCGGCGGCACATTCTCACCCGGCCGCACCTCATATTTCAGCTCTAGGATGAGCGCCTTTTTCCAGGCCTCTTCGTCCAAGACAGCGTCAATGCTGATCTCAGCCTCGGTCCTGGGGACGAGATAAGGGTCCTCGGCCGTTCCTGATCCATGGTTTTTACTGAAGGTTTCTTGCCCGGATACAAGTGGCGGGAAGATAACAAAGGCCAGCATAATTGTTAAGGGGATGATAAATATTTGGTGAGAACTCATAGCATATTTCCTTCCAAAATCACGTTCATAGTCAGCGCTTTAAAAATCTCCATAATAAATTACGCACTTATTTAGGGAAAGGTTGCACATTACCATTAAGTAATTATGCTGATTTTGTGGTCACGCTTTATGAGGGATAGTCTCTTTATGAATGATCCTTATCGATTCAGCAGAAAATTTAGACTGTTTTTTTCCGCCTTTCAAAGATAGCAATAAAAACACAGAAGAGCATTGAAATGAGGATAATAACCATAGGAATGAGAAAAAAGGGGAAAAATTGAGCGATTATTTTTGACAAAGAATTGAGGACTGGGCCAGCTCCCGAATTAGAATCGATGATATCCCCAATTTTTTTTATGCTTGAGAAAAATAAAATAACGATACCGACAATTAAAATTCCATAGGATAAAATCCTTGGATATATTAAGGGCCTCAATGCCTTTTTCACAAGTTCCTTATCAGTTCTCCTTGCCTGGGCTCTATTCCATATGGTCTCAGCGTCTGGAAGTGTTTTTTCCAGAATTTCAGCGTTCCAGGATCTGTTCTTAAACTGGCTCATCCATCTATGAATAAAAACAATATCCTTACAAAGCGGGCATTCGGATATATGTTTTTTGATTTCCGGACTCAGCTTCTCTTTTTTCAGGCCATTAATGACCTCCTTTTCCAAATGACATGTCTTTTTTCTCATGGCTCCTTTCCCCTTTCATACTCCTTTTGTCTTAGAATATCGGCCAACTCTTTCCTTGCCCGGAAGAGTTGAACTTTGACACTGTTCTTTTTAATTTCTGTCATTTCTGCTATCTCATTACAGCTGTAACCCTCCGCATAAGCAAGCCAGAGGAGGATTCTCGATCTGTGTTTAAGCAATTTAAATGTATCTTCCATATCTAGCGAGATAAGAATTTCAGGTTCATGGCCTCCTTTATTCATGCTTCTTTTATAGTCCTCTTTTTCTTTTTTCCATGCTCTCTTCTCAACCTTTGTTCTTCTTTTTTTGTCGATAATGAGTCTGAAAGCGATCTTGTACAAATAAGACTTCATATGATTTTCATTCAAGATAACCGGTTTTGTCTTGAGGAACTTGTAGAAGGATTCCTGAAAGATATCATCAGCCATGTTTCTATCGCCACAGATTTTATAAATATAAAACCAGAATGGTCGGGAATGGCTGTGATAAAATTCCTCCCAAATTTTCTGCGTTTGTTCTTCCATCAACCAGGAGACCGTTTTCCTCTGTCTCTATTAAAGTTATCTTTAACTGGTGAAGGATTCTATGTTTTTTGACTGACCAGGATCAGCATGAGTAGCTACCCAGGATACATGTTAAGCTTCAGCCTCCTTCATTAATTATGCCCCATTTTTTACTCAATTTGTAGGAGATAAATGTGGAAATAAGAAAACCCACTCCTAAAGCAACGATGACGATTCCAAAAGCGATGAAATACTTCATCTCTTCTGTGAATATCTGTCCGAGAATGATTAGAGAGATACCAAACATAGACAGAATAATCCCTTTTGATAATGAAGACAGGATCTTTTCTCTCGGAGCAAGGCCGTTAAATTTTAAAAAATTGAGGAATTTATTTCCTTCTCTCGACTGAAGGAAATCATTGAATTCCTGTGCAGTGGGGAATTTGTCAACCATTTTGCTCTGAAGCCCGCTTTTATACCTCAATTTCCTCCACTCCAGGATGATCCACACAACCCATCCCCAGAAGACAAACATAGCGGGGAGAACTGTTATCATGACAATCTGCTCAGAACTATCCATTTTTAACCTCCATAAAATATCATTCACTATAACAACGCATGACACGCCTTAAGGGTTAACAAAAAATGAATTTCTTTTTGTTTGAATAAGGCTAAAAAAGTAGCCAATCTGATCAGCAATCAAAAAAATATTAATAAAGTATATTAAAGTTTAATTAAGTAAAATACAATATATATTAGGTAATTATAATTCGATAACTCTTTACCAATGTCGCAGAATAATTACCTTGGATTATTCATGAATAATCCAGGATAAAATTTTCTGGCGTAATCCCAAACTGGAGGAGAAGAAACGCAGTTGGTAGAATCCATACTAGCCGCAATTCTTGATTGCGGCTGAAGAAAAAGGGGAGAGGCTATCCAATTAAGCCAAATTCTTTGCCAATCTTTTGGAAGACTTCAATAATTCTCTCCAAATGCTTATTTTCATGAGTGGCAATAAAGCTGGTTCTTATCAGTTGCATGCCCTGAGGAACAGCGGGTGAAATCACAGCATTGGCAAAGACTCCTTCATCAATCAACCTTCTCCAGAATCGGAATGTTTTCATATCGTCTCCGATTATGACAGGCACGATGGGTGTGATGCCTTCAAGTATTTTAAACCCTGCTTGTTTAAATCCATCCCTCATATAACGGGCAATTTCACGAATTCTTTCAATGCGTTCAGGTTCTCTCTTTATGATTTCCAAAGCCGCATGAACCGCGGCAACGTTTGCAGGTGCCATGCTGGCACTAAAAATAAGTGCTTGCGAGTGATGTTTAATGTATTCAATGACTTTTCGCTCGCCAGCTATGAATCCACCTAAAGAGGCAAGAGACTTGCTGAATGTGCCCATGAGTATGTCAATATCTTCATCATTTCTTAATCCAAAATGACTGCATGTGCCTTTCCCGCCTTCACCCAGGACGCCAATGGAATGAGCTTCGTCAACCATCACCCGCGCATGATATTTTTTGGCCAGTCTGGTCAATTCAGGTAGATTGACGATATAGCCTGACATGCTGAATACACCGTCAGTAACAATCAACTTTGGATCATCTATGGGAATGTCCTCTAATAGCTTTTCCAAACTTTCCATATCATTAGTCTTGTATCTGCGAATATTGGCACCCAGAGCTTTAGCGATTAATGCTCCTGCAACAATACTGGCATGATTGTCTTTATCCGTAATCAGATATTCATTCCTCTGAACAACTGTAGGCAAAACACCTTGATTGGTTAAAAACCCGGTAGTAAAGAGCAAACAACTTTCCATCCCGAGATAGTCAGCCAATTCCTCTTCCAGAGCAGTATGCAAGACCAAGGTACCATTAAGATATCTTGAACCGGAACAGCTGGTTCCAAATTCCACTAAAGCCTTCCTTGAGGCTTCGATCACATCTGGATGCTTGGATAAACCCAGATAGTTATTACTTCCGGCCATGATAATTTCTTTGCCATTTATCCTGACTACAGGGCCGTGATTTTCCTCTATTTCTTGAAAGTAAGGATAGACACCTGCGGCCATCACTTCCTCAGCCCTGGAGAATTGATAGCACTTTTCAAATATGTCCAGTTTTATCCTCCTCTATGAGTATTTTATTTTTACTTGTTAGACCTTTAATTGCGATCTCAAAGCCGGCATTGATCAATTGATCAAGATCGTCTTTTTTAATTTGATTAGACTCAGCCAGGTGAATCACCCCGTTTGTCATTCCCCACAGGACCAAAGCAATTTGTGTAAAAGGATAATCCTTGCGTATTTCCTTTGATGCCATACCTTTTTTAATCACATTCTGCAATTCAATGAGACAGGCAATTTTTTGTCGTTGAATCTCCTTTAAAAGCTCCCTGGGAATTCTGTATTGATTACTTACAAGATCTATGAAGAACAATAATTGAAAGTACTCTCGATGCTTTCTGTAGAATTTAATATATGTATCAAGGCAATTTCGTATACAACTAGCGGTGTTTTTATATGTTTTTGCCGCCTCTTTAAGGTTGGTGAGAAGTACATTCAGATGATTAAGAAGTATTAAAGCATAAATCTCTTCTTTACTTTTGAAATGCGTATATATCGTTCCTTTGCTGAATTCAATGACTGTTGCAATGTCGTTAAGGGTAACATTGCTGAATCCTTTTTCAGCGAATAATTCTTTTGCAGTGTTGAGAATAAGATTCTTCCTGGTTTCCAGTTCCCGGAGTTTTCTTTCTTTTACTCCCATTTTTAACTCCCGTTCGATTTTTAACTATTGGTCAGAATAAAAATATAATTCAACATTAATAAGCTGTCAACTCATTTTTGATAAATTTTATTAATGTGATCCATTTTTTTTATTTCAAGAAGTTTTAGAATTGAATAATGTGGGAACTTTTTACTGCTCAAAAGGTATAATAATACAGAAGGGAAAAGCAACAGAATTCATGGATGATAGGTTTCTTGCCGAACAATCCGCAAAAGGCAACAAGAACGCCTTCAAACTCCTGATTCTTCGTTACCAACGAATGGTTTTTTCTTTTCTGGGAAAATTTTTGTTTCAAGTACAGGTCCTGGAGGACCTTGCCCAGAAGACTTTCTTGAGGGCATATAGACATATTGCTGACTTTGATGCAGAAAAGGGCGCTTCTTTCCCCACTTGGCTCCTTACAATTGCCCGCAATCTTGCAATCAATGAAAACGCGAAGAAGAAACGGAGGAGGGAGCATTCCGGCAGTTTCATGGATATGAGTCAAGCTTTAAGTGAAGAAAGTCCCCAGGATATACTGGAAAAACGCAATCTGAATTCTCGAGTTCACAATGCGATAAACCGGCTTCCGGAAAAATTTCATACAGCAGTGATTCTTTCCTATTTTGATGAGCTTTCACTTGAAGAGATCGCTCAGATCGAAGAATGTCCCGTAGGCACCGTCAAATCCCGTGTATTCCGGGGGAAACAGATCTTGAGACAAATTCTTGAGAAGGAGAATGTGCTATGAGAAATTCGCAGCGTCCCTGTCACCTTATACAGGAAGATATTGCATGCAACAGGGAATTAAGCCAAGAGGATAATCAACACGTTCTTTCCTGCAGCTCCTGTTCTGATGTTGCGGCGAAGGTCGAGGAGTTGGATTCCCTTGTCCGTAAGGTGATTGAGCAGGAAATACCTCCCGACTTTGCGGACAGAGTGGTGGCCAAAATATGGGAAGAAGAAAGCAAGGACGACAACCTTTTTTCTCAATGGCTTCCTCTCCTGGAAAGAATATTTTATTCGAGAATTGTTCAATGGGTGCTTGTGGGAATTGGATCAGTTTTTGGCCTGATTAAAATATTCAGATTCTTTTCCGCTATTTTATTTCGTGGATTTATATAGCCTGGATTATTTAGGCGTGAAGATAGTTCGGTCTGAATATTTAAGCCAGGAATAAGATGCTAATTTCTTCAGGAGCAGAGATGGAAGATAAAAAAATCAAGTCCCAGGAAAGAAAACCTCTTTTTGCCCTGGCTCTTTCCTTGTTTCTGACCGGTTTGGGTCAGGTATACAACGGGAAACCAAAGAAAGGAACTCTTTTATTCTTAATCTCGATCATCTTCCCTCTTCTCATTTTCCAGTTGAGTGTTGTTGGCCCCGATAAAATGCTGATCGCGTTTCTTCTGTTGTCTCTTTTAGCAAGTCTAGGCATATATATCTGGGCAGCGTTGGATGCTTGGAAGCAGGCCAAAAGGATAGGGAAGAATTATAAGTTAAGAATTTATAATAAAATCTATGTCTACATCCTTATTATTATAGTATTGAATCTTTTCTCTTTTGGACGAATTATTAATCTGTATAAAATTTGCTTTTTTGCTCTCCCGTATCGGATGCAGACTGGGAGTATGATACCTAGTATCCTTCCGGGAGATTTTATCATGACAGATAGGAGGATAGATCATTCGGCGGAGAACCATGGAATAAAAAAAGGTGAATTGGTGGTCTTTAAGTATCCCAAAAACAAGGAAAAACATTTTATTAAAAGAGTCATCGGCCTACCTGGAGATGAGATCGAATTAAAAGGGGTGGAGCTTTATGTGAACGGAGAAAAAAGAACAGGTAAAGAGGTGCCGTATTCAGAGGGGAGGCGAGATGAGAATATCAAGGAGGGAACAGTCGCTTTCTATGAAAAAGGGGATTCAGGGACTTATATTGTCTTTTATATCGAGGGTACAGCAAGAGAGAATCTGATCGTTACTGTGCCGGAAGGCTATTGTTTTGTCCTCGGTGACAGCCGTGATAATAGTGCGGATTCACGTCATTGGGGAATGGTCCCGCTCATCGATGTTGTCGCAAGAGCCAAGCAGGTCTATTTTTCCGTTAATCCAGAGGGGGGAATCCGGTGGAGGCGCATTGGAAAGCTTCTGTAAAATATCGGGCAATAAAGTTCAGGTGTGAGTTAAATATAACAAATCATTCACGGTTTATTATATTGTAAACAAAAATAGAGAAGGTAAGTTATGAAACAATTCTCAGAAAAACTGAGGCTAAAAGAGGCTGGTTCCGTCCAGATGTTTTTTACATACGCAAAGGGAAATAAAAAAACTTTAAGGAGGGGTTAAATGAAAAAATCATTACTTCAATTTTTCACAATCATTCCATTAGCCTTACTGCTTTGCTTGACTTTCAGCTGTCAACAACGGGTCGAAGAAGGAATCACTGAAGAAGAAGCGAAAGCCATTTGTGATGTGTATGTAGAAGCCAGGAATGAAGTCAACCTGGCCTTGCTTGATAAGATTTATGCTCCAGATGTTGTGGTGCATGATTGCAGCTCTCCTGCAGATATCATCGGTCTAGATGCTTTGAAAGAGTATTATTCATATACACATAAAGCTCTCCCTGATTTACATGCTACAATTGATGAGACGATTGTTAAAGGTGATAAGATTATCTTGGTGTGGACATTCACCGCAACCCATACAGGTCCTTTTCACACACCGCTAGGCGATATCCCTGCGACAGGAAAGAAGGTTCAGTTTTCAGGAGTTGCCATTGACCGTGTGGATGAGGGAAAGATGGTGGAGGAATGGGTTTATTTCAATGTGCTGGAGGTGTTGCAGCAACTCGGCTTTACACTCATTCCTCCGCAGCCGTCAGAACCATCAGAAGAGAAAAAGTAACAAACATATCAAAATCTTTTGGGTCATCGGAGTATTACAGCGACGGAGAGATACACTCACTTAAGCTTAAACCAAAAGAGAGAAGCGCTGAACTTGTTGAACAGAAATAAAAAAGAATAGGCAGGATAAAAATTAACACACGCGAATATGTAACAAATTTTGCTTAAGGTCGCCGGTTCGAATCCGGCCAGGCGTACTTGCTTTAATTCACTGAAAATAAATGGATTGGAAGCTTTTCTAACGATTCCTTTAACGAGATCTCCTTTTTCGTCTCAAGCCGCTTCGAGTTCGGCGAGAAGGTCTAAGATGATTTCTTTTACCGTTACAATCTTGTCGATACGATAAGCATTCTGCCCACAGAAGATGAGGCCGTGATCAATATCACCGAAGTAAGAGTTTAAGAGAGCCAGTGCAATGCAGTACCTCGCCTCATTAACTTTACAGACCGAAAGACACCTATAAGGACACTCGATCTTAAGTTTTCCCTTAATTTCTAAGTCCTGTAGAAATCTATTCTGAATAGCCCTGCCTGGCATGCCAACAGGGCTTTTTATGATGACAATATCCTCTTCTTTGACATCAAGGTAGCTCTGTTTAAATTCCTGCGAGACATCGCACTCCACGGTGCAAACGAAACGTGTAGCCATTTGGACTCCTGACGCACCCAGGGACAGCATCCGAGCTATATCCTTTCCGTTGAAGATCCCCCCAGCGGCGATGACAGGAATTTTCTTTCCATATCTATCTTCATATGTTTTTACCGCTTCCAAAACCTCCGGCAGGAGATTATCAAGGGAATATTTTTCCGGTTGATTGAGCTGCTCCTCGGAGAAACCAAGGTGTCCTCCCGCCAGAGGTCCTTCAAGGATTATGGCATCGGCAGTCCTTTTGTAACGTCTGTCCCAGGCGCGAAGAATTAATTCAGCTGCCCGTGCGGAGCTGACAATGGGCAGGAGGTTTACAGAACTGTCTTTGACCAAGCCCGGAAGCTTAATAGGGAGTCCGGCACCATATACGATTATCTTAATTCCTTCCCTCACAGCGGTCGTAATCAGATCATCTGCATTGCTGAGCACTCCCATGAAGTTGACTGCAATATGACCATTTGTCATACTTTTTGCCTTACGAATTTCTCTCTCCAAAGCTTCCCGAGACATCCTTTCATATTCATGCTTTGAAGCCTCTATATCTCCCAGGCCTATGCTCGAGATGGTGCCTATCCCACCTTCCCTTGCCACAGCAGAGGCGAGCGAGGAGAGAGAAACCCTTACGCCCATGGCTCCCTGTACAATCGGTATGTCTGCGGTGATACTTCCAATTTGAAGTTTGGGGATTTTCATTTTAATTTTCGTATCTTCTAACTATAAGGCAGACATTGCCTCCACCGAAGCCAAATGAGTTACTCAGAGCCACCTCGAGGTCGATTGATTCGACTCCTTTGGTTACGTAATCAAGAGGGCATTCCGGGTCGGGCTCCTCATAGTTGATTGTCGGAGGCAGTTTGCAGGTATAGATACTCATCACAGTGGCCACGAATTCCACTGCCCCGGCAGCGGCAAAAAGGTGACCGATCATTGATTTGATGGAACTGATCTTGAGGTGCTTCCCGTGGTCGCCAAAGACCTTCATAACGGCTGCACTTTCAATCTTATCATTTAGGACGGTGGAGGTACCATGCGCGTTGATATATCCCACTTCCCGCGGGTCGATGCCTGCGTCTCTGAGCGCCTCCCTCATGACCCTGACCATTCCTTCACCTCCAGGTTCTGGAGCTGTGAAATGAAAGGCGTCAGCAGTATTGCCATAGCCAACAAGCTCCGCGTAAATGTGAACGCTCCGACTGAGAGCATGTTCAAGTCTCTCTAAGACAACGATGCCAGCACCTTCCCCCATTACAAAACCGTCGCGGTTCTTGTCAAAAGGCCTGCTCGCCTTTTCCACACAATCATTCCTGATCGACATCGATCGCGTTGCACAGAAACCAGCGAAAGGCAAAGGGCTCACGCTGGCCTCGGAACCTCCGGCCAGCATGATGTCAGCATCTCCCCTCTGAATAATTCGAAAGGCATCGCCGATGGCATTTGCCCCCGTGGAACAAGCAACAGAAGGGGCAGAGAGAGGTCCTCTCAGACCATACGTAATAGAGACCATGCATGCTGCCATGTTTATGAGTAATTTAGAAACAAAAAAGGGCCCAAGAGACTTTGGCCCTTTCTCATGAAGCTTAGAATACCCTTTCTCTATCGTGTGTGCTCCCCCGATGCCAGAACCTATGATGACTCCTGCCCTGTTTCCATCAAAGGCAAAGGTATCTAAACCGGCATCTTTGATTGCCATGGCCGACGAGGCCATGCCAAAATGGGTAAACCTATCCATTCGCCCTACAGATTTCCCATCGATCCATTCTTCAGGATTAAAGTTTTTTACTTCTGCCGCCATCTGGGAGCGAAAATCAGACGGATCGAACAGAGTAATTCTTGATATACCATTTCGCCCGGCTTTCAACCCTTCCCAGAACTCTTCAAGCCCCACACCAATAGGGGTTACAACACCTAATCCGGTTACAACAACCCGATGTTCATTCATTACTGTTATACTCTTGAAAACTGTAGAGCCTTGATAGAATAGAAGGTTCGATGTTTTTCTGAGCCTGAAGAAAGATTATCCCTTCATGATTGTAATGAAGTCAAGCATAAATTTCCCTGTTGTCATTTAAGAATTAAAAGTGGACTAAAGGTGGTTACTATCGTTAAAACCTTCTTTTTGAAAAGGAGGTTTGAATCGTGGCAAAATAACTCCACAAGTCTTTTCGTGACAAGCAGGTCAAAGCTTTGCTTCAAAGTTACATCAACAAAGAAGTCGAGCTTCGGTATGTCTTGGATATTTTGAAGATCGGGCGAAGCCGGTTCTTCTGCTTGCTTAAAGAGTACCGCAGTAATCCCTCCCAGTTCTCCATCGCCTACAAAAGAAAAACGGTTACACGCGAGATCAGCCCGGAGATCGAAAAGAATATCCTTCGTCAGCTGCGGTGGGAGAAGAGATTGATTGGAAATCCGGATATTCCGATCCGCTTCTATAACTATAGCTATATCCGGGATCTGCTTTGTCAGAAGTACCAGCAAAAAGTCTCTATACCGATAATCATCAAAAGAGCCAAAGAGCATGATTTTTTCCTCCGCCGGCCAAAACGCAAAGCTCATGACCGGGAGGTCCTGACCAATTACATCGGCGAGCTCATCCAACACGACTCCTCTCATCACAGATGGTCACCCTATGCCACAGCCAAGTGGTATCTCATCACCAGCATTGATGATTACAGCCGTAAGCTCCTGTATGCGGAGTTGGTTGAAAGAGAGACCAGCTGGGACCATATCTTTGCCTTGGAAAGCGTGGTTCTGTGCTATGGTGCCCCTTATGCCTATTACACCGACTGTTACTCCATTTTCCGGTTCGTTCAAGGCCGGGACTCTTTCTGGCGCAAACACTATCTTCAAACCGATGACGTCGATCCCCAGTGGAAACAGGTTCTTCTAGAATGCCATATCGAACCTCGCTATGCGCTCTCACCTCAGGCCAAATGTAAGATCGAACGACCTTATAGCTGGCTGCAAGACAGACTGATCCGAACATGCGCCCGAGAAAACATAAAGACAATCGGTGAAGCCAGAGAAGTCCTCCGCCTCTCAAATAGCCATTTAAAGAGCTTGTTCAGGCATAAACCCAAGAAAAAGATAGTCACATACATAACAAGTACCTTTTATACATTGTTTTATATAGATCATGGCTGTATGAGCCGTACACGTGCAAATTAAGGCATATCGCGGGCAGCCTTGAGGGTACCCACTCACTATATTTTTCAAAAAAGATTGTTTATGGGATAGGTCAGAAAATAGCTTTTTTTCTTGCCCGATAAGTAATTGTTGCGGTTCCGTATATAGGTTGCCTGGATTGCCTATCCCCCCGGCGAGAATCAGCATGAGATAATCCCTCTTGGAAGTGCAGTACGGATTGAAGCATTTACTCCAAGGATATTGAATAAAATCTTATATTGACCTAAGATTAAATCAAAGAAAGCTTAAGGAAAGAGGGAATATTGCTTAGATTTTCTTTCTTAATTTTATTATCCATTTCTCTACTCGGTAATCCTGGGGAATATGGTCTCTCTATGAATGTTAGAAAGGGGGCGAATCTTGAAAATGAAGAAAAAAATTTAAGAGCAAATGAAATGTTTAAGATAAGTTTGGAGGGATATCAACACTGCTCAAGAAGGGGGGTAAAGAAAATTTTTAAGAGTATAGAAGAAGCTGAAGAATATCTTAAATGCCTCTTAAAAGAAAAAGAAGTCCTTGTGGGAGATTTCTATGGAGTAAATCTAACTGCATACAGATATGTAAATATTTTTGATCGCCTAGGCTATATTCGTTTTAAAATTGCGGAAATTGACATAAAAATTAAAAGAGCAAAATTCGCAATTTCAAAATTAGAGAAAAAATTGGAAAATTAAATTCATTTTTTCCATTAGTTTCATTTTCTACCTTTTAGGATTAAAGGAGGATAGGGTGATGACAAAAATAAGAATTGATAGTTATACAAAAATCATTCTCACTATTATTGCTCTTTGTCTTATATGGATTTGCCTCAGAGACATAAAGATATTTCCTAATCTATATGCAGCCAGCTCGGAAATTGTGGATGTGCGAATTAAGGCGGTTGAGAGAACGCCAGGCGAAAATTGGGAACCTTTAGTGATAGAAATTTTTGATAATTTACCTGTTGAGGTGAAAAATATTGTAGCCATTCCAGTTGAGGTAAAAAATGAACTTTTACCCGTAGATGTGAAGAATGTTGCTGTGAAAAGTGTTCTAGTGCCAATAGAAGTGAAAAAATAGCCATAGGGAATTTAGTCCAATTTTATAGATTTACATAAAAACAACTGAAGATTAAGTTGATGCGAGTGGAAGCCAAAGATCCTAAAGCCCTGGCTTCCCGATTCAGGCTTGACAGCTAAGCGTGATTCGCCTCATAGGGATAGACGTTTAAGGGGAGGGGGAATTCTCATAAAGAAGCATCTTCAAAAAAAATCATAAAGTTAAAATTGACAAGTCATTTAAATAAAATTAAGCTATTGCCATAAAAAAAAGAGAGGTTTAAATGAAGAAAGCCATAAGTATTTTCGTGATCATTTCGTTTTTTTTATTATCATCAAGCTGTGCCACGCTTTTTAAAGGAACATCACAGGAAGTGAATTTTAACAGCGATCCCCAAAAAGCAGAGGTTTGGGTGAATGGAACCAAAATGGGCGTAACTCCATTGGCCTTAAAACTAGAAAGCAAGAAGACTTATACGATCGAATTTAAAAAGGAAGGGTATGAAACGAAATCTTATAATATCACAAATCATGTTGGAGCAGGGTGGATTATTCTCGATGTTCTAGCCGGTTTAGTAGGTGTAATTGTAGACGCTGCTACAGGTGCATGGTATTCCTTGGATCAAAAGAATGTTAACGCAATTTTAGAAAATCAACAGCCACAAAATTAAGGTAATATAACTTAAGTTTAATTTTCTCAACCAATAAGAATAACAGACATCAGAAGACACAAAAGGAGTCAGTTCACAAGTCTCTGATTCCAGAATTACGTCAATATCTACTTTAAAATAGACAGATTGAGGCGAGTGGATTTATAATGAGTATCTTCAATTCAATAAGATTTATTTCAAAATTCTTCTTCAAGTTTCGAAACACGTCATAAAGAGGAGCCAATTTTTAACACACCTCTGATACAGGGGGAGTAGTTTATCCTCTTCTCATTGAATCCCCCCTTCTCTTTATGATATAAGTCTTAGAGTAACAGCTTGAGGGCAATATGAACCCAGAGAAAGCTTGCAATTGGGGGTTGTAAATGATTTTAAGACTACAAAAATTTTCATACAGATTTGACGAGCAAGTTTTAAATAGCAAGCTTGTTCTAAAAGAAGAAATATAAAGCATTTTGACTGATCCAAGTATTGATCTTGCTCCTTTATCACGCCCTCACTTTAATGAACTTTTGAAGGGAAAATTTGTTGAGAAGGGTTGGGAAAGTCAGCCATCTGTGTTTGATGAACGTGGTGATCCATCAGCAAAAATGGATTTCATGAAAGAAAGGCTAGGCATCGAGGTTGGATTTGGACATGCCTCATTTATAGGCATAGACCTTCTCAAGTTTCAGATTGCCTCTTATTCAGGTTTAGATAAAATTGATGTTGGGGTATATATTGTTACAACCAAAAATTTCCAGAAGAAGATGAAAAACGAATATAAACAGAATTGGGAGGGATCTTTATCATTTGAGAAAAATTCTCAAAATGAAGAATTGTTGCGTATTTGTTACACGGATAAAGAAAGAACAGCAGAAGAGTCTTTACAAAGGCTTTCAAATCATTTATTTTCTATGAACTAGCAACATGGTGCGCCCGTAGCTCAGCGGATAGAGCGGTGGACTTCGAATCCAAAGGTCGGGGGTTCAAATCCCTCCGGGCGCGCCACTTATTTACAAGGATGCTTTATATAATCTTGCCTTATGAACAAGAACCTCAAGGTTTGTCTTGAATCCTTTATCACAAATCCCGTCAAAAGGAATAGTCAAGGCAGGAATTCCTGATTCTCTGTGAATTCTTTCAAGATAACACTGAAGTGCACTCCCGGCCATACAGTGGGCGGGAATCAAATTACAAATGCCGTGAATTCTGCCTGAGCTACCAAACAAAGACGCAGTGCCAATTCCTTCAACAGCTTCACTAGCGGCTTCAGGGTCCATGAACTTAGCTGCCTCATCAATCACCTGTCCTGCTCCAGCTTCAGGAAAAACTAAAAAAGGATCTACTTTTTTTACCATATTGTGTTCAATATGTTGCTGAATGTATTTAATACACTTCAGAAACCATTTGCCTTTGCTTCTTGTCGCATTCTCCATAGAATAATTCAAGAAAGAAGATGACAACGGAAGGACAGTCACAGCTCCTAATTCCTCAAGATGCCTTATTGAATATTGATTGCTAGGCTCATGGATTCTGACATAGCCTTCTCCTACTATGCCAATGTTTACTTTGTCCTGATTCTTATTGACCGGAACCTTCATGATCCTCTGGAAAAAGTCATGCGCTCCATTCTTGATATTTCCATCAACGACAGTTTTACAGAATTCTTGCAGACCAGCTTGATAAGCTTTATCCATTGTGCCTTTTTCAACCTCATAAGGCCTCCTGGAAAGCACGAGCTGTCTTATTTTCTCGTTGGCTGTGATACCCTGCCAGAATCTGTAAAAGAATTTGGCAATTTTTATCCTGGTCAGCTTTTGTCCGCCATTGATCAATTCCAGTTTGCTTATATATCCTGTGGTATCGCCAGGAGTAGGAGTAATCACAGGAATAGTGTCAAATCCTAACCTCCGGAAAACGAGTTCCTGTAACAGAGAGTACACCTTCTGTCGGCAAGCTCCATCTGCCTGATGATTGAAGAAAGCAACATTTTGTGGATCCACATCTGAATTCATCAAAAAGTAAAGATAATCTCCTGCAGTCATTCTCGCAGGAAGACATGTTTTCTCAGGAATGTACCGGTTCGCCATGGCGAGTGATTCCGGTGTTGACGCCTTTAAGGCTCGCGCTTCAATTCCCAACAATTTAAGAGATTCAGTGAAAATGGGAACATCATCGTCCATCTCAGGAACATAGAGTGTCCTTTTTTTCCGCGGGATGTGAATAACAAGTCCGGTTTTCTCATATATTTTTCCTGAATGTATCTTTTCTTTTATGCTATCCATCAATGCTTCCACCCGGGTCTGGATATGGGCAGGTGCGGTTGTCTTTCCTACTTCAATCCCCAGAAAAGGTTTCCCGCCAAGAGCTTCCCGATAGAATTCTTCAAGAAAAGAATCCGGACCGCAGGAGAATACCGAAAAAAATATGCTGTTGAGCCTGGGGTTTGTCCTTATGATTTCAGCAGCCCTCATTACTTTGTGATAGTAATTCCAGTTGGCAAGACTCTGGACATCACTTATATCGACCTCTTCCAGAGGAAGAAAGTCAAGGGGAATGGGAAAACCTCCAGCCTCTTGTATCATTTTAGGCAGGTCGACACTGATCGCGGAGTCTGCTAATGTGTATGATCTCCCCACTACAACAACAGGAAATCTGTAATTTTTAATGTTCAACAAGACATCCTGACCGCGCTCTTTCAGTTTCTTATTGAACCGGCACAAGGCTTCAAGGCCTGCGCCAAGCGCCTGCTTTGTTTCTTTTCTCGTCTTTCCCAGCTTCTCGGCAACTTTTATCATCTCCTCTTCAAGATTACATCTTTGTTCATGCAGATGGATAGCTGGCCGGAGCATAATTCCAGCAATATCCGAAAGCTCTGTTGATGTGCTTGTTACTGCAAACGGCATGTTCTGGGATAATGTGCAAAAAAAGGTTTTTCTTTCTTTCCATTTGGTTTGAGGGCCATCAATTAAACAGGGGAAAAATATGTAATCTACACTTTTCTCAAGCAAGTCTTTCAGGTGGCCGTAGGCGATCTCGGCAGGGAAACATGTTTCAGCGACAACATGGTCAAGGCCTTTGGCAACAATTTTTCTGTTGGTCTTTCCTGATATCACTACCTCACACCCGAGTTCTTGGAAAAACGTTTTCCACAGCGGTAAGAATTCATAATAATGAGAGAAGAGACGCGGAATGCCTATCCTGAACCTGGATTCTCCGTTCTTTTTTTCAGACCTTAAGTAATCTGCTTTGAGGAGTTGCTCTCTTTCTCTGAAAAGATCCGGTACTTCTTTTTTTGTCTTCGTTTTCTGCTCAGTTGAAAGGGAATATTTTTCGCATCTATCCCCTCCATGGAGAACCGCCCCGTCATTTGTGGTGACCCTGGATACATTACAAAGGTTTGTACATCCCTCACATTGAAAAGAATCGATGGCATATTTTCTTTTTTTGATCTTTTCAAGACCTATGAAGTTTGTTTTGCCAGTATGATGCCTTCTTGCGTGAATGGCCGCACCAATTGCCCCCATAACTTCATTATGCTCAGGGACAATGACATTCGCTTGTGTGAAGTATTGGAGAGCCGCGACAACAGCTTCATTAAGGGCAACTCCTCCTTGAAAGAAGATTGTTTTTCTGCTTCTGTCTCCTATCTTGAATTGGTTCAAATAATTTTCAGCCACTGCATAGGCTGCACTCGCAAGAAGATCCTCTAAAGATTTATATTCTTGACGTGCAGCAAGCTCTTCCGCAATGAAAACGGTACATTTTTTGTTCCCGAAAGAGACAGGAGACTCTGCACGCAAGGCATATGATGCAAAATCCTTAATTTTTACGCCTAGCTGTTTTGCCTGCTCCTCGATAAACGATCCTGTTCCTGCGGCACAGGACTTGTTCATGTCAAACTGTTCTATTCCTTTGATATACTTTGAGTCATGTCCACCGATCTCGATTATCTCATCAACTGAAATTCCCATTCTCTCTGCAATTGTCTGGGCGCCTGTCCTGTGGGCGGTTATCTCATTGACATCCATGACACCACCGAGATAATTAGCAGTCAGCTTTCTGCCAGAACCTGTGACCGCCACATCCAGAACTCTAATTTTTTCTCCAAGCTCCGCATTTATCTCTTTTAAGGCATGAGTCACAACACCAAGAGGATTGCTCTGGGTAAGAAGGTATTTTTTTGCCAGCAATTTCCAGTTCCTGTCATCAGCATTCTTATCGAAATGAAGAACTGCCACATTGGTACTGATAGAGCCCACATCAACACCGACGTATACAGGTATTCTTTCATCAGAAACAGGAGTCTCATCAACGATGCCTCTTCTTATCGTAATCTTATCGTTCAATGCCAAAGGAGGTAATTTAACATCCTGGAAGGGAGGAAGCCCTTGCATTTTAAGATAAGTTTTATTCACACTTTCCGGCGAGGGAGCCTCTTGCGTTAAATATCGTTCTTCGCCAATCCTTTCTCCAGTAAGTATGGCTGCACCGATCGCAGACATAGACCTGTGATATGCGGGGATGAACAATTTGACATGATTTCCTGATGAATGCAGAAAATCTTCAAGAGCTTTAACCATTCCGATGTTTTCGGCTACTCCTCCCTGAAAAGAATAGGGGCTTTCGAGTTTTTTCCCTCTGCCAAGTGTTCCGAGCAAGTTCCTTACCAGGGCATAATGAAGCCCTGCAGCTATATCCTCCTTACAGGCTCCCTTCTGTTGTTTGTCAATCATATCCGAGCAGGCAAATACTGCACATGTTCCTGATATGTTTTCAGGATTCTTTGACTTCAGGGCAGTCTTTCCGAATTCTTCTATTGAATAGCCAAATCTGGAAGCAGACTGGTTGAGGAACGAACCTGTCCCTGCAGAGCAATGGGGTGGAAGGATAATGTCATCCAGTTCAGGATTTCCCTCTTTGTTTTCTCTGATTATTATAAGAGACGACGATGAGGCGCCTATGTTGAAGATTGTTCTCAAATGAGGGTAAAGCCTCATATTTGCTTCTGCTGAAGCGAGATGAGGATTTACATAATGAGCATTGAGCAGTTTAGCAAAGTACTCTCCATGATTTCCTGTAAATGCTATTTTGAATATCTTCCGGTCTGATAATAACTTCTTTATTAAATAAAGAACTCTTTGAACTGGTTGCCTTTGATGATCAACGATTTCAAGTTCTCTCACTTCTCTACTCAGCGGATCATATGTTGCAGCTTTGATAGTGAGAGAACCAACATCTATGCCTAAAATCTCTGGCATGTCCAGTTCCCCTCCTCGAAATTTTTATTCTAACTCAATTATAGAGAAATTCAAACATAGCCTGACAACGGTATGTGAAAGCAGAAGAGAATATCCCGGATTTTAATTTCAGATAAAAAGGAAGCACATACCACGATATTGCGGCTGGGCCAGTTGACTAATTTACTCTCTCGGATTATCTTATTATCTGCTCAACAGTAAGGCTAAATCCCATGAAATGCCCTCAGTGCCATTCGGACAATCCCGACACTTCCCGATATTGTAGCGAGTGCGGGACACAATTGATCCCTTCTGAAGATGTCCCTTTATCACACACCGAAACCTTAACAACACCCAAAGAAAAACTCAAGCGAGGGACTGTATTCGCTGGAAGGTATGAAGTCATTGACGAACTCGGAAAAGGTGGGATGGGCGAAGTCTACAGAGTATTCGACAACAAGATAGGAGAAGAAGTGACTCTGAAGCTCGTAAGACCTGAGATTGCTGCTGATAGGAAGACGATTGAGAGGTTCCGGAACGAATTGAAATATGCCCGCAAAATCTCTCACAAGAATGTGTGCCGCATGTATGATCTTCATGATGAAGAAGGGACTCCATACATCACCATGGAATATGTTCCTGGTGAGGATTTAAAGAGTATGATGGCCATGACAAAGCAATTAAGTGCAGAAACGACAGTTTTTATTGCCAAGCAGATATGTGGTGGATTGGCAGAAGCTCACAGGCTGGGAGTCGTGCATCGTGATTTGAAGCCGAGCAACATCATGATAGATAAAGAAGGAAATGCCCGGATTATGGATTTTGGAATAGCACGCTCCCTTGAAGCAGAAGGGATAACTGGAGATGGTGTGATAATAGGAACTCCTGAATACATGTCTCCTGAGCAGGTGGAGGGCAGGGAGGCTGATCACCGTTCGGACATCTATTCGCTCGGAGTGATTTTATATGAAATGGTGACGGGGAAAGTTCCTTTTGAAGGAGACACGCCTTTAAGCATTGCTTTGAAGCACAAGACAGAGATTCCTCATGATCCCGGAAAGTATAACGCACAGGTGCCTTCAGAGCTGAGCTTGTTGATACTTAAATGCATGGAGAAAGATAAGGAGAAGAGATTCCAGGGCGCAGAGGAGATGCTTGCTGAATTGAACAAGATGGAAGTAGGAATTTCCACCATGGAGAAAATTTTACCCAAGAGAAAAATCATCGTTCCCAAGGAGAAAAAAATTACTTCCAGGAAGCAGTGGATGATAGTTTCTGCGCTGTTTGCGATATTAATAATAATCGGAATAAGCTTTCTGTATTTCATGGGGAAAAAGCCAGTAATTTCTTCAGAGAGAAATATGTTGGTCGTTCTGCCTTTTGGGAATCTAGGCTCTTCTCAAGATGAGTATTTTGCCGATGGGATGACCGATGAGATTACCAGTCGACTGGCAGCATTGCAGGGTCTTGGGGTTATTTCCCGGACGAGTGCTATCCAGTACAAAAAGACCGATAAAACAATCAGGCAAATAGGAGAAGAGCTGAGTGTCGATTTTGTTCTTGAGGGCAGCGTACGCTGGAACAGGAGTCCAGAGGGGAAAGGCCGTGTGCGTGTGACACCTCAACTCGTCCGGGTTGCAGACGACACTCACATCTGGTCTGAGAGCTATGATCGGGATATCGAGGACATCTTTTCAGTCCAGTCTGAGATTGCAGAGAATGTCGCTCAGCAACTGGATCTCACTGTGCTGGAACCGGAACGCAGAGCTCTTAGAGCCAATCCTACTGAAAACCTCAAGGCCTATGACTGTTACCTACAAGGAAGAGAGCATGAAAATAAAGGATGGGCACATTCAGATCCTCAGGAGTTCGAACTTGCTATAGAGATGTTAGAGAAAGCGGCAGAGTTAGATCCCGGCTTTGCTCTGGCATACGTCAGAATGTCTTATATCCATTCCAGAATGTATTTTTTTGGAGTTGACCGCACAGAAGAACGCTTGGCAAGATCAAAGGCTGCTGTGGACAGAGCGCTGGAGTTACAACCAGATCTTCCTGAGGCACATCGCTCATTGGCGTTTTATTATTACTGGGGCCTCTCTGATTATGATCAGGCCGCCAAGATATTTGAATCTGTCCAAAAAGCTCGTCCTAACTTCGACCCGCAGGTGCTTGGCTATATCCAGAGGCGGCAGGGCAAGTGGGAACAATGTTTGGAAACGCTTGAAAGAGCCTTCAGAATCAGCCCTCTTGATACGCAGATAGCCTATGAGTTAGGCGGGGCCAACATCAGTATGGGCCGGTACGATGAGGCTGAGAAGTGGTTCAATCGAGTTCTAACCGTATATCCAGATCATCTTCCTGCTCAATTAGGTAAGGTTGCAATCTATGTCCTCTCAAAAGGGAATACAGAAAGAGCTCGCGCCTTGTTAGAGACATTGCCTCAACACCGATTAAAAGATTACATGTGGTTCACTCTTAATATGCTTGAACGAAACTACAAAGATGTGCTGGACTGGCTTTCCTCTCTATCTTATGATTTTTTTGAGGATCAACATTTCTATTTTCAGAAGAATCTGGCCTATGCCTCCGTATATTACGCGATGAAAGATCTGTCTCTGATGAAGACTCGTGCCGAATCTGCTCGCATCCTGCTGGAGAAAACTGTTAATGAGCGTGCTGAGGATCCGAGGTTTCACGCGGCGCTTGGTTTAGCTTATGCTTACCTTGGCCGCAAGGAGGAGGCCATTCAAGAAGGAAACCTTGCCGCCAGACTTCATCCCGTATCAAAAGACGCTGCCCAGGGGCCAATATATCTCCTGAACTTAGCCAGGATTTATACTGTGGTCGGTGAATACGAGAGGGCTATCGATCAGTTGGAATACCTCCTTTCTATTCCTCATGCAGAATATCTTTGGCAACTTGTTTCTATTCCTCAATTACGGCTCGATCCGCAGTGGGATTCGCTGCGTGATCATCCAAGGTTTGAGCGTTTACTGGAAGGGAAGTAAGAAAGGCATTCCTTCCTCCCCCAATTCTTTTTCAACGAAAGTATTGTTTTATCTGGAATATTTGGTATTATTAACCATTCGAATCGAATGAGGAGGTAAAGGTGCTTAAGAGATATCAAGTTCTTCTACCAGATTGGCTCGAGGATAACATCAAGCTTTTTGCCGACAGATATGACCTCAGTTTTTCCGAGGTCATCAGAGCGAAAATATGCGTTGCCATATTAGCTGCAATGCCTAAGGTTTATCCTGAGTATGAGCCAGGTTTAACCCTTGAAGAAATCATGAACATGTTCACAGGAACGAATGCAGTCAAGATGGAACGAGAAGAAGTGCACCGGATGTTATCCAAAATCTATTTTGAGGCAAGGAAGGCAGTAGAATACAGGATGGTCAAAGAAACGGGGCAAAAAAAGAAATAGCCTTCAAAGTAATCTTTTCAGGCGGTTCCGCCTTTTAATTAATTTTTTAATTGACTTGCTTCTTTTCATTTGATATAAAGCTGGTGCGGGAAATTGAAAGGAAGAGGAAGAATACACGGCATCACACAAAATTCCAAAAAAAATCTTTCCGCACCAAGCTCCAAATTTATCAGTCCTCACACCCGTACATAAACCGGCCTCTTTTCATGTTTTCTCCGATTAGGGCCATGCCGATTGAAAGACGCAACTTGAAAGATCGACGACAAAAGCCTACAAGGCCCATAAGCCGCTATGCCTTTCTAGGCCGCCGCAAAGAGACTCGACGCTCTGATGAGCTGGATAATTATTATATTGACAGATATGAATGGCAGTTGCTGGCTTTAACCTCCCTGATACTTCTCTTCTGCGTTCTTGACGCTTTCTTAACATACAAAATAAGCCAAATGGGGGGATCGGAGTGGAATCGTTTGATGACTTCTTTTATGGAAAAGAATTTGACTTTATCGCTGGCTGCAAAGTTCCTGATTACCGCTGTTTGTTCAGTCTTTCTTCTTGTTCATAAGAATTTCAGAATTTTCGGCCTGATAAGAACCCAGGTGGCTATTTACATCATTTTCTTCGTGTATTTCACCTTGATTCTTTATGAATCTTCTGCGCTTGTCTTTTTGAATTGGCTTTAATCTTTTGACCCGCTTGTTCGAGGGGCCCGGATCCAGGTTCCGTTCCAGTTTATCAGGTCCTTCTTGAAATCGTCCATGGTGCTCACTTTAAACATGCCGGCTTCTCGATTATCGGTATCAAAGGTGAAGTCCTCAGGCTGACCATAGCGCCCAAAGGATATAATGAGGAAGTCTCCCTCTTCCACCATATCCTCAGAAAAGCCGGAAAAATTGGCAACCGATGTGCCGCTGTAGACAACCAGAGGATTCCCCCAATGGTCGTTGATAGGACAGGTGGTGAGGTATTTTTCGGTGAGGGCTTTGATAAAGGCATTGTTGGTGGCAAGAGGGCCATTCTGAATCCCGGCTGCAGGCGCCACATCGTTTTCGGCAACATATTCGAGGCAAGCGTTGGCGATAGTTTTGATATCGCTCATGGTTCCTATCTGTTTTCCGTTCTGGAGTTTCTGGATGACATTGGGAGTAATGAGTGCGATCAGGATGCCGATGATAGAGACTACGATAATCAGCTCGATGAGAGTGAAACCCCTTTGTTTTTCAGACATTTTGCCTCTCCTTTCTTATCCAACAGGCCAGAAGAGAGAATTTGGACCCTCACTGATGGGTGTTTCAATTATAGCATATATACCTGTAAAGGAGAACCTCAAACATGTTTTGGTGAGAGCAGTCGTTTCAGAAATGGAGGTTCTTAGAGGAGGCGAAAAAAGGAAGATTTTAAGCCGGATTTGAGGTAAAATAGAAAATTAAAAGATCGCCGCAGTCGTCTTACAATGAATAAGATTATGTATGCCATAAAAGTCGAAAACTTAACCAAAAAATTCAACGGCCTTGTGGCTGTCGATCACCTCTCCTTTTCTGTAAAGAGTGGAGAACTCTTTGGCCTCTTAGGACCCAATGGAGCCGGAAAGACCACAATCATCAATGTACTCTCCACTCTTCTCGACTCAACATCCGGATACGGTGAGGTTGCCTCGTTCGACATTTCCAAGCATAAAGACGACGTGCGGAAAAGCATCGGGATTGTCTTTCAGGAGCCGGCCCTTGATGTCAAATTAACCGGAAAGGAAAACCTCGAATTCCACGGCATGATGTATGGAATCGGAAAAGAGTTGAGAAGAGAAAGAATAAAAGAGGTTCTTCGGCTTGTGGACCTGACCGACAAGGCCGATGTTCTGGTCGAGAACTACTCCGGCGGGATGAAAAGGAGGCTGGAGATTGCCAGAGGTTTGATTCACAGGCCAAAGGTCTTGTTTCTCGATGAACCAACCCTGGGTCTTGATACGCAGACAAGGCGCCACATCTGGGATTACATCAGAGACCTGAACCAAAAAAGCGATGTGACCATCATCTTAACCACCCATTATATGGAAGAGGCAGATTACCTGTGTGAAAGAGTGGCCATCATCGACTACGGTAAGATCGTGGCCATGGACTCTCCCTCAAAGCTCAAGGATATCCTCGGAGGCGATGTGGTCTCCCTGGAGATAGAGGGAAGGAGCGATGCGCTGCTGAGCCATTTAAGAGAGCTGGACTGGATCAAGACCATGGCCTCCCATAACAACAATCTGAGCCTGACCATGGAGAAAGGAGAGCGAAGAATTCCCGAGCTTATCAATATGGCCCATAAGGATGGAGTCGATGTCGTTTGTGTAAGCCTGAGAAAGCCGAGCCTTGAGGATGTGTTCCTCCACTATACAGGAAGGATGATCCGGGAGCAGGAGCTCAGCCAGAACGAACGGAAAAGAGAGATGCTGCGAAGGAGGATGGGAAGAAGGAGAAGATGATTAACGCGACAGCGGTCTATGTGTTGTGGCTGCGGGAGATGAAAAGATTTCTGCGCGCCAAATCGCGCATCGCCGGTGCTGTGGCCATGCCTTTATTCTTCCTGGCATTCCTGGGATTGGGATTTCGAAGAATTTCCCTTCCCGGTATCTCTGCCGGTGTGAATTACATCCGGTTTCTGGTTCCCGGAATCCTGGGGATGAGCTTGCTCTTTTCCTCCACCTTTGCCGGGCTTTCGGTCTTGTGGGACAGAGAGTTCGGGTTTTTGAAAGAAATCATGGTTGCTCCTGTTAACCGCGTCTCCATTGTGCTTGGAAGAATGGCCGGGGGAATGACCACAGCCCTGATTCAGGCGGTTGTCATCTTAGGGATTTCCTTTATCATGGGATTTAAGGTTTCCACCGTGATTTCGATTCCGCTGTCTCTTATTTTTATGATCCTGATCACGGCAACTTTTATCGGGCTGGGATTGGTCTTTGCCTCCAAGATGAAGGATATGCAGGGTTTCAGCATCATTATGAATTTTGTGATCTTCCCTCTTTTCTTCCTCTCGGGCGCACTTTATCCTCTGGAGAATTTCCCCCTCTGGCTGAGATGTCTTTCTTATCTTGATCCTTTGACTTATGGTGTGGACGGCCTGAGGGGTACGCTGATAGGAGTCTCCTCTTACGCAGTTGTGTTAGACGTCGTTGTTCTCTTGGCATTCTCCTTAACCATGATTTTTCTGGGGGCCTACTTTTTTGAAAAGAGTGAAAGTGTGTGATTTGTGCTTTCTTATTATTGCCAGAGCTGTGATTATTTTTTATAATCAGACGAAATCCGGCAAATGTGAGTTAATCGGCTGGAGAATGAGATCTTATCAACCAGCTCTCCTTTTTAAGGATAACCGAGAAAATTCATGAAAAGCAGAAAAAGAATTTACCTCTCCCTTACAGTCTTTATAGCCGTCTTCATCATCGGTGTAGCAGGATTTAAGATTATCGGAGGGCCTGAGTGGTCTCTGCTTGACAGCCTTTACATGACGGTCATCACGCTCTCCACGGTTGGTTATGAGGAAGTCGTCGATATAAGCGCCAACCCCGCGGCCCGCATATTTGCCATCGTCTTTATCGTTACCTGTTTGGGGACCATTGCCTTTGCCGTCTCTTCCATCACCAGTTTCATCGTTGAGGGAGAGCTTAAAAATGTCCTGGGGAGAAAAAGAATGGAAAAAGAAATAGCCAAGCTTAAGGATCATTATATTGTCTGCGGCACAGATGAGACAGCCCAGACCATCATCCAGGAACTCATCCTGACCAAGAAGAAGCTTGTGGTTATTGAACCCTTGAAAGAGAAGATTGATAGATTTTCTACTGAGGAAAGTATTCTTTTTGTCAATGGGGATCCGACCGAAGACGATGTCCTCCTCTCGGCAGGGATTGAGAAAGCCAGAGGAATCCTGCTCTCTCTTCCCACCGACGAGGCCAATCTTTTCGTGACTTTGACCGCACGAAGCCTCAACCCCAGGATAAGAATCGTCACCAAAGGCATCGATTTAAAATCCCACAAGAAGATGGTCAAGGCCGGTTCCGATTCAGTGATCTCTCCCACTTTTATCGGCGGGATGCGTATGGTCTCCGAGATGATCCGGCCTGCTGTGGCCACCTTCCTGGATATGATGCTCCGTGAGAGGGAGAGAGTGCTGCGGTTTGAAGAGGTTTTGGTAAAAAAAGAATCCCCACTTATTGGGAAGACCATAGAGGAGGCCAGGCTGGAAGAGAAAACGAACGCCCTTTTGGTAGCAGTCCGCCGGGCAGGCAGAAAGGATTATGAATTCAACCCATCCAGGGATACAGCCATCCAGGAAAACGATACCCTCATTCTCATCGCAACACCTGAGATGGTCAAAGAATTGGAAAAGCTGGCTTCTTAAGGGGGGAGGATTTTTCTCTAACCTGTGTCTTCAGGAAGACTCTTGGTCTCTTCTCCGCCGACAAGCTCCAGCTTGTCTGAGAATCGTTCCAGCCGCTTTTCTGCATCATCAAATTTGCTCTTTGCGTTTCCCAGGTGGGTGCCGAGTATCTGGAATTCTTTTTTAAATCGGTCTAAATCTCCCTGTAGTCTGGCCAGAGCCTGGAAAATGGACCGGGCCGATTTTTCAATCTGGAGGCCCTTGAGTCCGAGGACGATCACTTGCAGGTAAGCAAAGAATGAGTTGGGGGAGACTGGGATCACCCTTTTCTGGATGGCGTAGGAAAAGATGCTTCTATCTTCACCAAAGCTTTCATCCTTGAGGATGGTCTCGTAGTAGACGTTTTCTGCGGGAATGTACATCAGGGCGAAGTCGAATGTTCCTTCGTCGGGAAGGATGTATTTTTCAGAGATCACATCGATGTGTTTTTTTACATCGGAGATGAATTTTTTCCTTAGGTCTTCCTTTGCCTTATCGTTTTCCTCATCCAGGTATTTCTTGAAGTTTTCCAGAGGAAATTTGGAGTCGATGGGGACGATGCTCTTCCCTGTCTTGAGGATGGCATCCACGGTCTCTCCACTTTTAAATCTATGTTGGAGGGAGTAGTGAGCGGGAGGGAAGAATTCTCCCAGCAAATCTCCCAGAAAAAGCTCTCCGAATCCGCCCCGGAATTTAGGGGCTCGCAGCAGATTTTCAAGGCCTGCGATGTCTTTCGCTTTTTCCAGCACCTCGCGGGTGACCTCCTCCATTTTACCCAGGTCTTTCTTGACATCGCCGAGTGTGGTACCCATGTCTCCGGTTGTCTTCTGAAATTGGCTGCTCATGTTCTGAAGGTTCTGGTTGAGGCTCTGGGTGAGCTGGCCGATTTGCTGCTGCATGAGGGAGAGGGCCGGATTTTCTACTTGTGAGCGCTTGACTTCATCGATTTTGGAGGTGGTGCTTTTCAATGTCCAGAGGAGGAGGATGAAGAGGATAAGGAGTGCAGTAGCGAAGATGATCAGGAAGACACTCAGGTTCATAGAATATAAGTCCTCTTTCTTGTTTCTCATTATAGAAGAAAATCCCCCTTGTGTCCAAATCATAGATTTTAAAATGCAGGGCCCGTTTCCCGAACAGGTGGATTACTTTAAGCTATTTGCTTGCTTGAGTAACTATTGTCAGCATGTTCCCTTGATTTATTCAGACTATTATGAGCAGGGAAATCGGAAACCACATGAAGAGCTGCTAACCGAAAATACCTCTCTGAGATAAAATATTCTTATCCTGACTTCCGAGCCTTTCTCACATAAAATCTATGAAATAGTGCGCCAGTTACAACAACAGAAAAGCCGACAAACCATGATAAATGAGGAAGGGTAAACATCAGAACCATACAGAATAGGAAGCCCAGGAGGGTCACGAATCTTATGTATCCGCTGAATAACTTCAACGCGCTTAAATTAACGGCTGAATAATATAGAAGAAGCGAGAAACTGCTGATGTAGGCGATATGCGGTAGATCAGCAAAGAGAGCCAGAAGCAGCATGATGAGGCCACTGAGAAGAATAGCATTCTTGGGTACTGAATTTTTTTGACTCACCTTTTCTAGAAAAGCAGGAAGTTCTCCATCGGCCGACATGGTATGTGCCAGTCTGGAAACACCGAGGATTGAGGCGAGTATCACCGTGCTGGTAGCTATGAGCGCCCCAGCGCCAACAAGACTAGACCCATAACTTAGGCTTTCCACTTTTATGGCATCAGCAAGAGGAGATCCGGATTTGGCAAGCACTTTATAACCAGCTATACCCACTGCGGCTATGGCTACGAAAACATAGATGAGCGTAGAAATAAATATGGAAGCAAGAGTCGCACGAGGTACATTCTGCGAGGGATTTTTGATCTCATCCGCGATTATGGCAACCCTGGCAAAGCCGGCGTAGGCAAAGAAAATCGTCGCGGCGCCTGCCAATACGCCCTTGACGCCAAAAGGCATCAGCGGGATAAAGTTTGGTTTTTTAAAGAAGAATACCGCACTTCCTATAATAAACAGCAGCACGAGTATTTTAAGCATGACCAACACATTATTCAGCCAACTGGACTCCTTTGTGCCGAGTAGATGAATGAACGTTGCCACGAAAATGACAACGGCAGCGCCGATTTTCGTCGAAATCGAAGGAATAAAAAAAGCAAGATAATAGCCAAAACCTACGGCAACAGTGGCCCCTGTGACTATGTTGGAAAAAAGCCACACCCAGCCAACAACGAAACCTACAAAATCAGACAGGGCTTCCTTAGCAAAAGTATAAGCGCCACCACTTCTTGGGTATCTTCGGCTTAGCTCTGCGGTGGAGAGACCGGTTAAGCCAGATATTATTCCAGCAATAATCACAGAGATAAAAATTGCCGGGCCGGCGAGGGCGGCAGCGGCTCCGATGATAACAAAGATGCCTGCTCCGATGATTGATCCCAAGGCAATATTGATGGCATCAAAGAGTGACAGGTTCTGTCTTAATTTTTCCATCTTTATGCATGATCCTTCAAGAAGTTCTTGATCCTGAACCATACTTTTTTTCTCTTCTCCAAAAACACAATGGTTTCGGGTATGATACATTCATCTCGTTATGTCATCAGGTTCAAAGGACAGGGAATGGAGGCGGAATCGTCACATGAATAAAACAGCGATTCCCTATAATTCAAATAAATATGGAAATTGAGCTGTTAGGTGGTTGGGATACGTGGAAAATCACGGGCTCTGCATTTAGTCGTTGTCGATGCAATGTTTTATTCCTCGAACAGGCCTGAATATTCTGCCTCATTTGCTTTCATATTTTTTATAAGGAACGGGTATGTATTGCACAGAGGGTCGCTCTTGCATGGCCGCTCCTCCATTTTTTCCTGATAAGAATTCTCAAAAGCCGGGCTGGAAGGAAAATTCAAAATACCATCCCTTCTTGTACGGACGGTTAAAAGGATGGACAAAATCGACACCGGCGATGACATAGCCAAATAGGTTCATACGCAGACCAATGCCCGTACTATAAACGGGCTTGCGTTGTCCTCCTTTCAGGAACCAGGCCTTATCCTCGCTCGACCAGGCAAGCCCGGCGTCAAAAAATGAGAGAAATTCGATCGGCAAAATCCCGTAGAAACCGCGGCCCACTCCAAGCACCTTGAACAGGGGGAAACGAAGCTCGGCGTTGGCCACGATTACCTTGCTTCCCAACAGCCTGTTGAAGAGATCGCCGTTGTCGGAAGAGACTTCCTGGGCGCTGAAGGAACTCGTGTTGTAGCCGCGTACGAGCGTGTCGTATCCGATAAAAAGAGGATACAAGCGCTGGTCTTCAGCATTCTTTCCGTAGCGGCCGTAATGAAGGATGCGGAAGGCAAGGGTAAATGGCTGGACGGGCATAAAATAACGGCGATAATCCGCAAGAACTGTGTAAAAAGAGATGTTTCCTATCTGAGGGGAAACCTGAAGGCGGTAGCTCTGCCCAAGGAGGGGGCTGGTGGCCCCGAAAAAGGAACTGTCATAGACAAATGCCGGACTGATGTAGGCAAAATGAAGACTATCCGGCGCGGGAAGGTGTTGAGTTGAATCATCAATCAGAGTGCCATCAAAGAGGGAGTAGGACCTCGTCCGAATATCCGAGCTGAAATCGCTGTATTGATAGCCAGCGGAAATTTCGAAACGCCTAAACGTATTAAAAGGATAAGCGACGATTCCACCCAGCTGGTAATCATATTCTGCGAAGATATATTCCTGGTCGATTTCCGCCGGTTCCCCTGAAACGGTTCCGTAGCCAGTGGCAAAGCCTCCTATGATGTAAGGGATGCGCTCAGCAATCAGTCCCCAGTTCAAGCGATGTTTATCATTGAGAAAGCTCACCATTGCTGCTGTATCCTTCAGCCTGCTGCTGGTTTGAACGGCTGTTGTGAGATCATAGTAGCCGAGCAGGTCGCTCCAGACCAGCCCGACTCCTCCCCCCACATAAGTGCCAAACTGATCCACACCGATGCCCAACTGAGGCGGGCTGACGTAATCCAGCCTTAATTTGGCGCGGTAATCGGTGAACTTGTAACTCGTCTCTGTTTGGAGTCCAAACAATGGATTCTCGAGGAGAGCGATGAGTTCACTCTGTAACGTCGCCCCTCTTGCCGACGCCGTTAAGTATTTTTCCTACTTGGGCGTCGCCCTCCTTCCCGACGATGTACGCCCAGAGGGCCTGGCCATACCGGTAGGGAAAGTACTTGGAATTTTCAAGTTTTTTAATTGCGGGCAAGTCCTTTCTGTACAGCGCATCGTGCATCCACATCGCTGTATTCGGGTCAACAGGACCCAGAGAGAGGTATTCGGCCATGCCTTCCATGAACCAAAGGGGCAGGTTCAGAGCGGAAGGGGAGCCGATGATTTCGGTGGGATGGTCCTGTCCGGTTATGTCGAATTGAAAGGCGTGAACCAGCTCATGTCCTATGACATGGTCAGTTTCTGCCAGTGATGCGCCAAGTGGAAGGACGATCTGGCGATGAGTGGAGAGGGTCACACCCCCTGTCCCTTCGCCAAGGAAACCCGGCACCGCTGTGGTCTGCTGGAAATGTGTCGCGCTTGAGTAGAGGATGATGGGTTGCGATCCTCGAAGAGCATGATTGAGTAGCCTGGAATACCGGCTATACCATCGCTCGGCCATTCGAGCAGCTATCATGGCAGCCTCTTCCTCTTGAGGATAAAAATAGATGGTGAAATGTTCCGTGTGCATAACCTTGAAGTCGAAAGTTTCATACTGAACCTTGTTGCGTCCAAAGTATTGGGCATTGAGTGAGGAAACCACCAAAATGAATGCGATAATAAATAGAAAAATTTTTGATTCTTTCATGCTAATTTCCTGATTTTGTTCTTTCTCCAAATAGTGTTGTCATCACATATCAAGCAAAAAACATGCCAAAAAATAAGGGGCCTAAAAGATTCTGTTTTTCTCGGGAATTGAAACTGGCTGGATGGTATTCTTGGCTCAAAGAACCCTGATTTCATCCGATGAAACAGGACAAAGTTCTATGAGACAGGACTGGTCGATATACTGGTGTTAAACTTCCCAGCGCCAATTGAGAATCTCTGGTAAGTCCGCACCGTGGTCCTGGATGTAGGAGCGATGCGCGGCAAGGCGCTCCTCGAAAAGATCAATAATGCCGCCGACCCGGACACCCAGGCGTGTCGCACGCTGCAAAGCGGCTATGGCCAGATGATAGCGGCTCATCCTGTTGAGCACGAGCATGTCAAATGGTGTCGTCGTTCGTCCTTCCTCGATATAGCCATGGACGTGAAAACGGCCGGGGCTGGGCCGGTGGTGGACTAACTCATGTATGACTCTCGGGTAGCCGTGGAAGGCAAATATGACGGGTTGGTTATCCGTAAAAAGATCAGTAAACGCTGTTTTGTCCAGACCGTGAGGATGATCATCATGCGAAATAAGGGTGAAAAGATCGACCACGTTCACGACTCTAACCCGGAGTTGGGGAATCTCGCGGCGCAAAAGCCATGCTGCGGCCAGCACTTCTTCAGTGGGGACGTCGCCAGCAGCAGCCAGAACGATGTCTGGATTCCCTTCATCATTGCTGGCCCATTCCCACACAGAGGCGCCTTGGGAGCAATGTTTGCCAGCGGCGTTCATATCCAGCCATTGAGGAATCATTTGTTTGGAGGCTACGATCAGGTTCACGTAATTCAGGCTCTTCAGACAATGATTCGCAACCGAAAGCAGGCAGTTTGCGTCGGGCGGAAGGTAGATGCGGGCCACAGAACTCTTCTTGTTTACCACATTATTGATGAAGCTCGGGACTTGATGAGTGTAGCCATTGTGATCCTGCCTCCAGACGTGGGAGGTGAGGAGGTAGTTGAGCGAGGCCAGTGGTTTTCGCCAGGGCACCTCCCGTGAAACCTTCAACCACTTGGCATACTGGTTCAGCATCGAATCAACAATAGGAATAAACGCCTCGTAGCAGGCAAACAAGCCGTGTCGGCCGGTGAGTAAATAACCCTCCAGCCATCCCTGGCAGGTGTGTTCACTGAGGATTTCCATGACCCGTCCACCTTTAGAAAGGAACTCGTCAGTTTTAACCAGAGGCCACATAAAAGCCCGTTCTGTGGCCTCAAAAACATGTTCCATGCGGTTGGAGGTGGTCTCATCCGGACAGAAGAAACGGAAGTTCCGCGTCTCTTCATTAGCGAGAAAAATATCCCGCACGTATTTACCGAGTTCCCTTGTTCCTTCAGCCTTCACTTCACCCGGTGTCGGCACGGCCACGGCATAGTCTGTATATTCTGGTAGTTTTAAAGAGGCCAAGAGCTGCCCTCCGTTGGCGTGAGGATTCATCCCGATCCGCAGATCTCCGTTGGGACAGATGGCTGTGACTTCGGGGATAGGCAGTCCGCTGGCGTCGAACAGTTTCTCAGGGTGGTAGCTGCTTAGCCACTGTTCCAAGGCCTTGAGGTGTTCAGGATTTGTAGCCGGGTCCATGATCGGAACCTGGTGAGAATGAAAAGTGCCCTCTATGGGGATTCCATCCAGTTCTTTAGGGCCTGTCCAGCCTTTCGGAGTCCGCAGGATGATCATCGGCCAGGCCGGTCGTACAGAAGGTTCCTCGCTTCGCGCAAGTTCTTGAATGGAGCGGATTTGAGAATAAGCCCAGTCCACTGCTTTCCACATGGCTACATGCACCAATTCAGGATTATCCCCTTTCACAGTGCGTACTTGGTAGCCGTAGCCAGTAAACAGGTTCTCCAGTTCCTCTTCTGTCATGCGGCCTAAGAGGGTTGGGCCGGAGAGCTTGTATCCATTAAGGTGAAGGATGGGCAGCACCGCACCGCAGGTTGCGGGATTGACGTATTTGTTAGAATGCCACGATGTCGCCAAGGGGCCTGTTTCAGCCTCTCCGTCACCCACGATACAGACAGCTATTTGATCAGGATTATCGAGTACCGCTCCAAAGGCGTGTGCTAAACAGTAGCCCAATTCGCCTCCCTCGTGGATCATCCCTGGCGTTCCGGGAAACAGGTGGCTGGGATTGCCTCGGGGCCAGCAAAAGCTGCGAAAAAGATGCCTTAATCCTGACAGACTGAAGCTAAACTCAGGATAATATTCATAAAGCGTGCCCTCCAGATACAGGTTGGCGAGGATAGCCGGCGCGCCATGACCGGGACCGACGACGAGCAGCACAGAGGCTTCCGTATCTTGTACCAAGCGGTTCAAGTGGGTATAAATAAGGTTAAGCCCTGGCTGAGTCCCCCAGTGTCCCAGGAGACGAGGCTTGATGTGATCAGGCTTCAGCGGCTCCTTCAACAAGGGATTTTCTTTCAGGTAGAGTTGTGCTGCACCTAAATAATTGGCAGCACTCCAATAGGATTGAAGTTGAGCTAACCGGCGTTGTGGTATCTGAGTCATTTTATTCTCCTTTTTTCTAAACTTTGCCTTGGATCTCTCCGCTTCCTTTGTAGCAGATTGAATGTATGTCTTGTAATCATCAATTCTTCATTGGTCTTCATCACTCGCACGGTGATCAGGCTGTTGTCTTGGGATATGACAGGAACATTGGAGTCATTGCGGCTGGAATTGAGATGGATGCCCAAGAATTCAAGATCTTTACAGATACGCCAACGAATGGAGGGCGCATTTTCCCCGATGCCGCCGGTAAATATAAGCGTATCCAATCCCCCTAATACCGCCACAAGAGACCCAAAGTATTTTTTTGCCTGATAACAAAAGAGATCGACAGCCTCGGCCACATGGAGGTTTTCTGCCTCTTTATCCAGCAGCTCTCTCATGCTTGAACTGACACCTGATACTCCCAACAAACCACTCTGATGGTTTATCAGAGCATTCATTGTAACAGGGTCAACACCTTTTTCTTCAAGAAGATAAAGAATAATCCCTGGATCTAGGTCGCCTGAACGTGTGCTCATCACCAGGCCGCCAGCAGGTGTAAATCCCATTGTTGTATCAACGCTTTTTCCGTAATGAACAGCGGCCATGCTCGCCCCATTGCCCAGATGAGCTATGATCAACCTTTTGTTTGCTGCCTCCATGCCCGTCTCTTTGGTCAGCTCTTGCAGGATGTATTCGTAGGACAAGCCGTGAAAGCCGTATCGTATGACTCCTTGGTGCCACAAATATCTGGGTAGAGCATACACCTTGGCGAGTTGGGGCATAGGCTGGTGAAAAGCTGTATCAAAACAGGCCACCTGGATCAAATCCGGATAGATTCTGTGGATTGCTTTGATGGCTCTGAGTTCATGGGGAAGATGTTCAGGAGCAAGCGGAACAAGTTCCTTGAGTGCTGCGACCAATTCCGTAGTGATCAGATGTGGCTGGCTGTACCGGATTCCTCCATGGACAATCCGGTGACCTACTGCGTCCAACTCCTGATCAGGGGAATGGAGTTTCAGCCATTCAAAAAGCCTTTTCAAGGCCGCGTCATGATCAGGAAAGTCGAGATATTCTTCAATCAAGGTCTCCATCTTGGCGTCCGTGACATGAAAAAGCCCTGTTCTCAGTCCAATTCTCTCCAGGCTCCCTGTAAACACCAGGGCCTCAGATTGCCCCATATGATACAGGGCAAACTTAAGACTGGAAGAGCCGCTGTTGATAGTCAGTATCCGAAAGAATTGTTTCTCCATCGCTTCACTTCTCTTCCAGAACCACCGGAGACCCGCCATATTCGGCTACGAATCAATCTTCATGGATGGATCCGAGTCTTTAATCAGCTTGAGGACTTCTTCTCTTTTTTCCTCCAGAGTGGCTGAGTCATTGGCTTCTAAATTCAATCTGATGACGGGTTCTGTGTTGGAGGGCCTCAGGTTGAACCACCAGGACTCGTATTCCACAGTCAAGCCGTCCAGGTGATCCATGCCCGTATCCTTATACTGGGCTTCAAGTGCAGCAAAAATTCTTTCTCTGTTTCCTACCCGTATATTGATCTCTCCGGTGGAGGAATATTTCTTGAGGGGAAGAATTAAATTGGAGAGAGGCGTCTTTTTAAAAGACAAAAAATTGAGCATTTGAATCATCGCCATAAGAGCATTGTCGGTAAATCCCGTATCCCTGAAGTAATAATGCCCGGAAAGCTCACCGGCAAACAGGGCATTTTCCTCTCTCATCTTGGCCTTAATAAAGGCATGTCCGACTCGACTTCTGAGGGCCTTTCCTCCCAGACCGAGAATCGTTTCGGGAACAGTCCGGCTGGAACGCAAATCGTAGAGGATAGTTGCTCCCGGTTTTTTATCGAGATAAAATTCGGAAATGAGCGCTGTAACAAGATCTTCGGAAATTCTCTCCCCTTTCTCGTCGATAAAACCGCATCTATCCGCATCGCCATCAAAGGCAACACCCAGGTCCGCTTTTTCCTTCACCACTCTAGCCTGCAAATCCCTGGTGGTGGATGGAAGGAGAGGATTAGCCACATGATGAGGAAAGCTTCCGTCAGGTTCCATGTACATGGGAATCAATGTCCACATCGGAAATTTCTTGAACAGGAGAAGCACTTCCGGGCCGGCCATGCCATTTCCAGCATCGGCCACAATTCTCAAGGGGACAGGATTATGGACAAAATTGGTGAGTTTATGGATATATTCATCCAGAAAATTGAGTTCCTGGTAAGAAGCCCCGGATAAAGGGGGCCTGTTGACAGACGGATTTTCCCTGACCATACGCTCCAAGGCAGGAAGTCCTTGGTCACCGCTCAACGGGATCGCCTTTTCGCGACATAACTTGAAGCCATTCATTTCAGCCGTCAGATGAGACGCCGTCACCATGACTCCACCGTCAAACTTGCCCTCGATAATGGCATCATAGAGCAGAGGGGCTGTAGTCATCCCCACATCTATAACCTGTGCCCCGGTTGAGTCGGCTCCCTCTATGAATGCTTTAGCCAGAGACGGGGAGGAAAGCCGCATATCGCGCCCGATCACAATTCTCCGTGCTTTGAGCAAGACGACGAAACAGCTCCCGATTTTTCTGGCTTCGCTTTCGTCCAGTTCATCGGGATAAGAGCCTCGAATATCGTAAGCCTTGAAAATGCCACTCATCTTTCTTCCTGCCTATATGTGCTTTAAAGCATTGGAATAAAATTTCTGGATATATTCTTTAATCATCCGGCGGGCGGAAAACTTGGGGCCGTTGCTCTTCATGGATTCCTTCATGACCTTCACCCACTCATGCGGTATGCCATCGTCTGCAACCTTATAATAAAGAGGAATGAGCTCTCTCTCCAGAATCTGATAGATGGCCTCAGCATCTGACTGGTCTCTGTTTCCGGTCACCTCTTCTCCGCCAAAGGCCCAGCCGTTTTTTCCGTTAAACCCCTCTATCCACCAGCCATCCCTGATGCTCAGGTGAGGCACACCGTTCAACGCAGCTTTCATCCCGCTGGTACCGCAGGCCTCCAATGGAGGCAAAGGATTGTTGAGCCAGACATCCACTCCATGGACCAGGTATTGAGCAAATTGTTCTCCATAATCTTCGATAAAAGCTATCCGCCCTCCCAGTTCTGGATTGCGAGCCGCGTTAAAGACTTTTTGAAGAATTCTCTTTCCTGGATCATCAGCCGGGTGAGCTTTACCTGCAAATATGAGCTGTACGGGGTGCCAATGATCATTCAGTATCTTTTTCAACCTCTCCAAATTGAAGAGGACAAGATCTGCTCTTTTATAGGTTGCGAAACGCCTGGCAAAACCGATGGTTAAAGCGGATGGATCTAGAAAAACACCTCCTGTGAGTGCATGAGAAGGACTGTCTTGATTCCTTGCCCAGCGCTTTCGAGATTGTTCCCGGATGGCATTGATCAATTTGTTTTTTAGCCAGTAATGGGTCGTCCATAACTCCTCATCGGGAATATCATCGATCAGTTCCCACAGGGCAGGATTATCGTTATCTGTCATCCAATCAGGACCCAGATATTTGTTAAAAAGCTGTTGTATTTTTGGCTCGATCCAGGTGGGGACATGCACGCCGTTGGTCACATGATCGATGGGGATTTTCTCCTCCGGCAGGTCAGGCCAGAGCGGCTGCCACATCTTGCGGGCGACTTCACCATGTCTTTGGCTGACTGCATTACAGTATCCAGACATCCTGAGGGCGAAGGCCGTCATGTTGAATCCTGCATACGGCTCTTTGGGATTGACTCCTAATTGGAGAAAGTTTTCCCGGTTCAGCCCCAAAGCCGGCCAGTAAGAGCGGAAGTATTTTTCTACCAGTCCGAAAGAAAACACGTCATGTCCCGCAGGGACAGGAGTGTGGGTTGTAAAAACGGATGTGTTACGAACTTGTTGCACAGCTTCCTCATACTTCAACCCCCCCTGTACGCGTTCCCGTATTCTTTCTAATAGGGCAAAAGCCGCATGTCCCTCATTGAGATGGAGAATAGAATGTTTGATGCCGAGGCGATTGAGTACTTGAGAACCTCCGATACCCAAGACGATTTCCTGGCGCAACCTCTGTTCGACATCTCCAACATAGAGGTGTTGCGCTATTTTTCGGTTCCAAGGATCATTGTTTGCGATATCCGTGTCCATGAGGAATAGAGGCGCCAGGCCGACTTCTGTTTTCCAAACAGCGACAAAAATAGGGGGCTTGATAAGGGGGACCTCAACCACGATCTGTTCTCCACTCTCATCGAGAACCCTGGAAATAGAAGTGGCATCCCGGTCTAAGGCTTCATCTATGCTGTCCTGCCAGCCATCTTCGCGGATTTGCTGTCGGAGATAGCCATCGGGATACATAAACCCCACGGCCACGACTGGCACTCTGGAGTCGCTGCATTCTTTCAGATAATCACCTGCCAAAAACCCCAGCCCACCGGCATAAAAGGGTAATGAATGATGCAATCCATATTCTGCAGAAAAGTAAGCGATAGGATAGTGTTTAGGATCAACATCGTTCTCTAAAGACCAGCCACCCTTGGGATCCATATCTTTCTTGAACTGAGCCAGCACCAGATCATAGTGGCGCATATATTCGGGATCTCGTGCTGCAGACTCAAAAAATTCCCGAGGCAGCTCCTGGAGCATCTTGACCGAGTTGTGACTGCTCTCTTTCCAAGCCTGGCGTTCCAGCATTTTGAAGAGCATTCTTGCGGCCGGATGCCAGCTCCACCAGAGATTGCTGGCCAGGCCGGGGAGTCCGATCAGCTGTTCTGGTATGTTGCGAAAGACCTTTTGTTCCATGGTACAAAAATCAATTCTTTTGAAACATAGACCGTCTCTCTACCCAAATCGGTTTGTTCATAACAGATCCTTCAATGAAAGTTTGTTGTCATTCCTCTTTTTTCTCACAGTTATTTTGCTGCCGCCCAAGAAGGACAAACAGCGAATTGATCTATCCTAGATGATATATTATTCTGTTTTTTTGATCAACGGCTCGGGCCAAATAGCTCTACTGGATTTTAATAGCGCTGAAGAAGGTGTCCGGACCTTGCCTCACGAGCATGGCGACAACATCACCGCTTTTGAGGCTCTTTACTTCCCTCTCAAAATCCCGGGTGGAGCGGACCTCTTTCCGGTTGACCTCTTTTATCAAGTCACCCCTCTGCAAGCCCGCATCATCGGCCGGACTCCCGGGCTGGACATCAGCCACAACGACTCCATGATCATCCTGGTATCCAAGCTGCTGAGCAATATCCGGTGTGAGCGTTTGGATGCTGAGACCGAGTTTCCGGCTGGACAGCTCTTCTGGTTGTGGCTCCTGCTGCTCCTGTCCACCTTTTAGATCTTTCGGTCTCTCTGCTAATGTTACACGCACTTTCAGCTCATGGCCGTTCCGGAGAAGATCGAACTCAACCTGCTTCTTTGGACCTGCCATGGCCACCATATTCTTCAGCTCTGTACCGTTCTCGATTTTCTTGCCATCAACGGCAGTAATGACATCTCCACGCTTAATCCCTGCATGGTCGGCAGGCCCATCCTGAACGACATCAGCAACAAGCGCCCCTTCAGTTCCTTTAAGGCCTAAAGCCTTGGCAAGATTTTCGTCGATATCCTGCAGGAGCAGGCCCACGTATCCTCTGACGACTTTGCCTTTTGAAATGAGATCATTCATCACCTGCTTGGCCATGTTAATCGGGATCGCAAATCCGATGCCAATGTTTCCGCCCGAAGGGCTGGTGATCGCCGTGTTGACTCCTATGACGCGACCTTCCAGGTCAGCCAGCGCACCTCCGCTGTTTCCGGGATTGATTGAGGCATCTGTCTGGATGAAATCCTCATAGTCCGCCAGGCCAACAGAGGATCTTCCCTTTGCACTAATGATTCCGGCGGTGACTGTATGCATCAATTGGAAAGGATTGCCGACCGCGATGACCCACTGGCCGACTTTGAGCCTGTCAGAATCCCCAAGAGAGGCAACAGGCAAGTTATGTGCATCGATTTTTATCACTGCCACATCGGTTGGAGGATCTGTCCCGACTACCTTTGCCTGGTAGGTTTTTTTGTCACCGATAACCACAGACAATTTTTGCGCTTTATCAACCACATGGTTATTGGTTAAGATATAGCCGTCCTTTGTTACGATCACACCTGAACCCAAGCTCCGAACGGTACGCCTCTCTTCCTGCTCCTGGGGTGTGCCAAAAAATCGTTTAAAGAAATCCTCTCCAAAGAAATCCTTAAACGGGTCATCAGGCATGCCAAATGGACTTTGAACTTGAACAACCTGTTTAGCAAAGATGGGGACAACCGATGAACTAACCCGGGCAGAGGCGGTCTCGAATGCGCCGCTGATCTGTTGCATCAATTCATGGACCTGCAGGTCAGCTGCAGACTCGATAGATGTTTTCGATTTTTCCTGGATCAGAAATTTGGAAGTGGAATTCCGACTTGACGCAAGCACATAGATCCCAGTGAAAACAAAAGCAAGAACGACTGTCCAAAAAACTAGCTTTTTTCTTGCGTTGACCATGTCAACACCTCCTTTTAAAATTTGAAAACATTTTGAATTTTCCCATTTTCTTTATTCAAATGTTTTCTCTTTTCTCCAAAAAATTGTGTGAGATGCTCAATTGAATGTTTGGCAAGAAACATGCCAAATTGGTTTAAAAATGTTTTTCTGTTTTCCTCTCGGAGAATTGCCCTTTTTACAGCTGGTTAGGATGGAAAGCTTCCATAAAATGTCCTGCGAATTTGGACAAAATCCTTCGAAACAGGACTGTTTACCAACCTAGGTTATTCATGAACCGACTCAACTTACCCCGGGGCTCTTCATGGATAGAAGCCCCTTTCATTTAACTCAATGGAGGTCAGTCCGGGCTTCAAGCCCGAATATCTTAAAAAGTGTGATGTGTTTCCCTAACATTGCTTTCTTCCATGTATGATATTTCGAATTTTCTTCGCTCTTTCCCCAATTTTCCGAAAAAGAAGCTTTCTTGCCGATGAGGAAGAACAGTAATACCGGATTTATCCATATAGTAACGGGATGAATCCTGTTTCCTGTCGTATCCGATTCTCTCTCCTTCCTGTACGATGTTCCCGTGGTCTATGATGGCCCTGTGAACCCGTACCTGTTCTTTTATGATCACATTACCAAGAATTACTGAATCTCTCACCTCGGCACCGCTTCCAATATAGACGTTATGGCCTATCACTGAATTTCTGACATGGCCTCCTGAAACAACAACTGAACCTCCCAGTATGGAATTCTCCACACGGCCCAGCCTTCCGGAGAGGTCCTTTATTATTTTTGCGGGCATAACATGGTGCTTAACCGAACGGACAGGCCAGAGGGAATTGTATAGGTTCAAATGAGAAAAGGGATTATTCATCTCCATGTTGGCTCGATAATAGCTCTCGATAGTCCCCACATCGCGCCAGTAATCACAGGGATTTTCCGCTCCAGGAATCACATTCCTACGGAAATCAAAGGCGTACACACGTCTTGTCCTGCATATTTTTGGAAGGATATCATTGCCGAAATCATGAGTGCTCGCCCTGTCCGCAGAATCATCGTTCAGCTCTTCAACCAGAACTCGGCTGTCAAAAACATAATTGCCCATGGAAACCAGTGCCTGATCAGGCTCCTCAGGGATCGGCGTGGGATGACTGGTTTTTTCCTCAAAACGTGTGATCCTCCAATCTTGATTTACACTGGCCGTTCCGAATTGGCTGCATTCTGAAACCGGCCTGGGAATTGTCGCCACTGTTACATCTGCTTTCTTGTCCAGATGGTACTGGATCATGCGCCGGATATCCATGGAATAGATATGATCCGAACCGAACACAAGGACCAGGTCGGGCTTTTTTTTGGTGATCAGACCCATATTCTGGAAAGCAGCATCCGCTGTGCCCAGGTACCAAGTCTCTCTTCCCTGCATCTGGGGAGGAACAGGCATCAGCAGGTAGCCGTTCATGGGGTGAGTAATTGCCCAACCTTGCTGAAGGTGGTTTAGCAGTGAATTGGATTTATATTGGGTAAGGATATAGATCTCCTTGATGTGAGAATTGACCATGTTGCTCAGCACAAAATCGATAAGCCTGTAGTTTCCCCCGAAAGGAACTGCGGGTTTGGCACGGTGTTCAGTCAACGGATAAAGCCTCCTCCCTCTTCCGCCGGCAAGGACCATGGCAATCACATTCGTTTCTATCAAAGATTTCTGGCTATAGACTGTATGAAGGCTATCTTCTTCCCAAGCTTTGTGCTGAAAATCGCTGACAAACATTTTTACCTCTCTGTTGTTGATAAAAAGGTCTTATTCTCTCTTGTCAACCAGGATGTCTTATTTGCTCTTAAGTATTTTCTCCAGCACAGCCTCAATCTCTTTAGCATTGCTGTCAAGATAAGTTAAAAAATTGGGGCGCAGGCGATGACCCAGGGCAACGGTTTCCTCTGCGGCGTCAGGAAGGATGAGGATGAGACGGAAACCGAACAGAAGGTCTCGAAAAGAAAGAATGTCGATAAGTTCGTCTTTTGTGGAGATCAGGATGACTAGTATGGGTTGATTTTTTTGCAGCTTTTGAAGTCTGTGAGACAGGTCAACCAGAGTCCGGCAAATCGCCACTTGACCTGCAGGCAGGAGTTTTTCGATTAAATCCTGGATGATCTTTCCTTCTCTGTTTAGCATCGAAGAATAAAAAAGTATACTCGTTTGATGACTCTCTTGAAGATTTCGTTCGGAGTCCATTTTTTCTATTCATGGTGTTGAATAACAAGAATCATGCCAAATTGACCAAATCCCAAAAATCAATGATTTCAGGAGGAAAACCAGAAAAAATTTGTTGATTGAGAATCAAAGCCTGGAAAAAAGTTCTACCGCACAGGACGAGTTTCGTTAAACAGGATTTTTCCGGTCTTGATGGAGTTCATTCCGGGCAAAGAAATGAGAAGAGGTATCAGTGAGCTGACAGGATGTTATATTTTTTCAAAAGTGTATATAAACGGGATCTGGAAAGACCGGAGATTTCGCAGGCCTCTTTGATGTCTTTTCCAGTAATGGATATCAGGTCGACTAAATATTTTTTTTCTGCTTCAGAGATAGCGGTTTCACGGATATCCTGGATCTGGGGAAGTGTTTTTAAAGGATCTGAGTTTTTGATCAACCTGCCTTTTACCGCCATTTTCTGATTCAATGATTCCCGAACCACCTTGATGCGAATGTAATTAGGGAGATGTTTTGGGAAGAGAGTGGGTTCGTCTTGGGCAGCGATGACCGCCCTTTCTAAGGCCTGGGTTAATTCTCTCACATTCCCGGGCCAGTCATACTGGATGAGAACATCCCAGAACTCTGGCGAGAATCCTTTTATATTCTTGCCGTACTTCACGCAAAGCATATTCATGTAGTACAACACCAACTCCTTTATATCTTCACGGATCTCTCTCAGGGGAGGCAGGTTGATGACAAGAGTTCTTAGCCGGAAGAGAAGGTCCTCTCGGAACTTCCCTTGTTTCACCATGCTGTCTAAATTACGGTTAGTAGCCGTGATAAGCCTGAAATTACTGCTCAGCTCCTGATTTCCGCCAACAGGCCGGAACCGCCTCTCCTGAAGAACCCTGAGGAAAGATTTCTGGATAGAGACGGGAAGCTCTCCCACCTCGTCGAGAAAAAGGGTTCCTTTATCAGCCTGTTTGATCAATCCGTCCTTGCTTCTGTCCGCTCCAGTGAAGGCCCCTTTTATGTGTCCGAAAAGAACACTTTCGATGAGTGTCTCGGGAAGGGCAGCGCAATCAACAACGACAAAGTTTCTGTTGGCGCGCGAGCTGTTGTTGTGGATAGTCCAGGCAAAAAGCTCTTTTCCTGTTCCGGTCTCGCCCGTGAGAAGGACATTGGCCTCGCTGTTTGCGGCCTGGGCCAGGATGTCAAGGCAGGCGATGATTTGAGGGCTCTTTCCGATGATGCGTTCTCGCTTCAAGGCCACCGATGCCTTAAACTTCTTCTTCTCCTCCCGGTACTGGAGAGCTCGGGTAAAAGGGAGTCTCATCTGTCGGACTGAAAGGGGCTTCTCTATATAGTCCCAGGCCCCGTTTTTAATAGCAAGCTCGGCCCCATCAGGATCACCAAATCCCGTGATGATGATGACTTCAGGTGAGGAGGCCGTCTTTTGAATATCCAGCAAGATGTCTAAACCAGAACCGTCAGGCATGCGAACATCGAGAAAAACGACATCAAAAGCTCCTGACCGGGCCTTTGTTAGACCGTCTTGGAGATTGAAAGCATGGCTGGTACTGTGTCCCAAACTCGTGACGACATTCGAAATCGAATCGCAAACCAATTTATCGTCATCGATGATCAAGACGTTTGCCATTGCTCTTCCTTGTAAGATTTATTCATTCAATCTTTTCCATCAAAGATGCGACGTATGAGCTGGGCGATTTTTCTTGTGTTTATTGGCTTGACCACATAATCGCGAATCCCTATTTTTATGGCCTCATCCCTGCTGATCTCATTACTGAACCCGGTACACAGGATCACCGGCATATCGGGTCTGATGCTAATCACTTCTTTTGCTAGATCCGAACCCAGCATGTCAGGCATGGTCTGGTCTGTTAGGACAAGGTCGAATGAATCTGGCTTATCATAAAAAATTCTTAAAGCCTCCCGGCTGTCCTTGACAGCGGTGATCCTGTATCCGAGATACTTCAACACATTTTGTAAGCTGAGAAGTACAGATTCTTCGTCCTCGACTAACAGAATGCGCTCTTCTCCTTTAGGTATCTGCCAAGATAAATCTTCTTTCTCTCTGATTTCTCCCTCGATTCGGGGAAGGAAAACATTAAAAGTTGTTCCTTTTCCCACCTCGCTTCTTAAAGAAATGGCCCCCCCATGGCTTTCTACGATTCCATGGACGATGGCAAGTCCCAGCCCTGTCCCCTCGCCTGGATTCTTAGTCGTAAAAAATGGATTGAAAATATGTTCGATAATATCTTGTGGAATTCCGCAGCCTGAATCGCTCACCGTAAGTTGAAGACATGCCCCACTGTTCAGTCCAGGGTATCTGGCCAATGTTTTGGAATCCATATCGACCTCATCCAGACTTACTTTCAACATACCGCCCTTTTCTTTCATCGCATAAGCCGCATTGTTGCAAAGATTTATCAAGACCTGCTCAATCTGGACCGGGTCAGCCAACACTATACTTTCTTCGGCTCGGATGTCCGGGCAAATTTTGATACTCGAAGGGAGAGTTGCCTTGAGGAAATCAAGGGATTCTTTGATGGCAGGAGCGATTTTTATAGGTCTTCTCTTTTGCTTGCTGGGTCGGCTGAAAGAAATGATCTGTTTCACTAAGTCTTTGCCTCGATCAGCAACTTCAAGAGCAAGCTTCAAATAGCTTTGGACCGGGCTGTTTTCTGGGATTTCCCAGAGGGCCAGCTCTGTGTTAATGATGACCGGCATAAGGATATTGTTGAAATCATGGGCAATTCCCCCAGCCAGGGTCCCAAGAGCCTCCATTTTCTGTGTCTGACGAAGGTGCTGTTGGAGTCTGATTTCATCGGTAATGTCGCGCTCGATGATCACATAATGAGTGACAATTCCCTTGCTGTCCGGTATCGGAGAGAGGGTCATCTCCACATCGTAGAGAGTACTATCCTTCTTTTTTCTTGTGATCTTTCCCCTCCAAACCTCTCCTCTCCTGATGACATCTCTTATCGGCTTGTAAAATTCTTCATCATGTTTGTCGCCCATTAAGAGATAGGCACTCTTTCCCACAAGTTCTTCCTTTGTATAACCACAGGTACGGAGAAAAGCTGGATTTGCATATTTTATAATGGCTTGCTTATCTGTTATCATGACTCCTTCACTCGCATTTTCAAGGGCTGCGGCCAGCCGGATGCGCTCCATTTCAGCTGTCTTGCGGGATGTGACGTCAACCAGACTTAATATCAAGCTATCAACCTTGCCTCTCTCATCTTTAAGAGGCTGAAGAGTCCAATCCCAATAAGTCACACCACGTTCAGGCTGATCCGGATATTCGAAAGGCCTTTCAAAAGTTGTATAGGGTTCACCCGTTTCAACAACTTTGCGGAAAATCTTTTCATTCTCCTCATTAGGGTAAAGATCGAAATGATTCTTGCCGATGAAAAAATCGGGGTCATGTCTGCCATGCTTGGCATAAGCATGATTGACCCTGATAAAGTTAAAGTCAGTGTCCATGTAGGCGACTAAAAAATGGATATTCGAGAAGATGTTTTCCAGCAGTTCGCGGCTTTCTTCTAGCTCCATCTCCGCTTTCTTTTCCAGTCGAGAGAGATCTACTTCTCTCATGGCGTGCTTGATTATGTTCACAAGCATAAAAAGCCTATTTCTTCTTATATAATCATGAGCGCCTGCTTTTATACATTCTACCGCGGCTTTTTCACTACCTTTGTTTGAAATGATGATGACAGGCAGGTCATAATCATTTTTTTTGATGAGCCTCAATGCCTCCAGGCCGCTGAATCGTCGTAAACTGTAATCCGCGACGACAACATCCCATGCTTCCTTGCTGAGAGCTGATTTTAACGTCTGAGCTGCCTTCACACGCTTAAAAACCGGATTATAGCCGCCCTTGCGCAGCTCTTTAAGGAGAAGACGGGCATCCTTCTCAGAATCCCCTATGATTAGAAGCCTAAGGGGAATACTTGTTCTTTTTCTTGGCTTTGCCATGGAATCAGCCGCCCTCCCTCTTTCCTCTTTTTTAATTTATTATTTTATTCTTAAGAACTGAAAAAAACAACTTCAAAAGCATCCTTTTTTCCTTCTCCTTTCCTCAAGATCCGGAAAATCAAGCGCATCAAGGAGATCTTTGAGCCCGAGGGCATGAGCAGCCAGAATCATGTATATAAGTGGTAATAAAGGTTTCAAAATATGATAAAATATCAATCTCTCTTAAATGGAAAAATATTCTCCTCATTTCCAAACCATTTGACTGAACATATACATATGTACGAAGGAGGCTGACATGATTCTTGGAGATTTTTTAATTGCTTTTGTTATTGCCTTATTTTTCACAATAGTCTTGGTGGCTTCCGGACAAAAACACAGATCATGGAAAAGAATCATAACAATTTTTCTGATTATACTTTTTGCATCTTGGGCAGGAGGAGTTTGGATAACTCCAGTGGGTCCTGCATTTTTGGGAATTTACTGGGTGTCATTTTTTATAGTGGCTTTGATGCTTGCTCTCATTATGGAAACCGTTTCAGCCTTACATGCTACTCCCGAGGATATCGATAAAAGAGAAACTCGAAAAAAAGAAGAGGCTCTTGAAATCCTGATAAGCACTTCCTTTTTGATCCTCCTGATTATTTTCATAATTATCATAATAATCGGCTATATCAACCGTTAGTAGCGTAACTTTATTCATATGCCTTCAATGAATAACGCCCAAAAAAACG
>CAYSCW010000003.1:0-5572 GCA_964429795.1 uncultured Eubacteriales bacterium | reverse complement strand
CTGGAAGAGTCATTCGCTCAGCTTTAAGAAAATAAAAATAATATAATCAAATTGGTCTCAGGCAACTAGAACAGGCAAAGGGATCTTTCGTAGTACAGAATCTAAAGTACTTCCCTCCAACCATTCCAAAAGGGACTTATGGCGATATCCTCCCATGATAATAAGGTCTGACTCGCTTTTCATCGCCGTTTTAACAATCTCGTCTGCAGGATTTCCGCGTTGAGTAACCACTCGAAAATCTCTCATTCTGCTCTGGGAGAATTCAGAATCAATTTCTTCTCTCCAGATTTTAGTTGACGGGTCATCATCTTCCTGGACAACCAGCACGAGCATTTTAAAAAACCCGTGATTTTGAAGCTGTTTAGTCCAGGCCAAAGCTTTCTTGGCTCGCTCTCCTCCATTGTAAGCCAATAAGAGTTTTTTAAGATGCTTCATGCTGTTCCCGCCCACCAGCAGAGGAAGTTTTATCCGGTGGGCAATATGACGAAAATTTCTGCCCAGGTAGTCAGAGTTATCAGGATGCCCATTGCCTCTCCGACCAATGGCCAAAAAAGATGCCTCTTGAGCCTGGTCCAAAATCATTTCCCCCACTCCCCCTAATCCGATTTCGGTTGTCGCAGGAACGCCGGACGCCTGACACTTGGACTTCATCCGCCGGAGGGCTTCATGACCCCGTTTTTTAAATAAAGCGGCTCGATCCGAACGTATCAATGAAGGCCCATCTATCCCTAACTCTTTATCATAATCCGCATAATCATTCATGATCAATTCCTCATCGATCACATACAAGCCAAAGACTTCAAGGCTGAGCATCTTGGCAATTTGGATAGCTGCACTTGTCGTATTCTGGGATATTTTTGATCCATCTATTGCAAGGAGAATCTTTGTTGAATCTTTCAATTCTTCTTGTTTCATTATTCTCCTTTTCTTGGCAGCTATCGTTTCTATCTTTATTTGGTAAAGAGAACAGGTTTGTACCGATCAAAAATTCGATAGGCCCCAATTTTTATCCGATCATTGATAAAAAACCAGACAAGTGAATAACCCCAAACAAATAACGCCCATTTCCAACTGAGAGGAGCCATGAACAAACCAAAGATTGCTATTAGTGTTGCTATGGTTTGCGTACCAAGCACAGCACCTAAGAGAATTGGAGCCGGTCGGAAGGACCAGAAAGAGCCTTTGTTCCTGGTGATAAAAATGGTTAAGTGGCCTGCAACCGACAATTTCAAATACATCAGCGTTTGAATGGTCTCTTGGTTAAAATGAAGAATCTGTTTTGCCAGATAGAACAGTCCGAAAGATGCGAAAACTCCCAGGATTCCCAGAACAGTGGCGATTCCTAACACAATATGCATATCCCATTTTTCAGGTTGTTTAGAATATTGAGCCCGATCATAAGCGATGGACAATATAGCCCCATCATTCAGCAGAGCCAGCAAGACAATCATCACGGCTGTTACCGGATAAAAATTGAAGACAAGAATGGAAAGAGTCATGAACAGGAGAACCCGTATTGTCTCGGCGATTCGGTAGATGGCATAATTCGTCATACGCCGGAAAATCTTTCGACTTTCCTTAAGAGCTTTGGCGACCACAGAGATCCCTGGTGCCAACAAGACGATATCAGCCGCGCTGCGAGCTGCATCAGTAGCTCCAGAAACAGCGATTCCTCCATCAGCCTTTTTTAATGCTGGGGCATCGTTGACTCCATCTCCTGTCATACCTACAATATGCCCTTTGCCCTGGAGAACGTCCACAATATGATATTTATGTTCAGGAAAGACCTGGGCAAATCCGTCCGCTTGTTCAATGGCGTCGGCAAGCTGCCCGGCCTCATGGTGTTTGGTTTCTGAAAAAAGACTGGCGTCCAAGATGTTAGTTCCGAGTCCCAGTTGCCGGGCGATTTCCTTTGCGATGGCCACTTGGTCTCCCGTAACCATTTTTATATTCACTCCCATATTTTGAGCGCTCTCTAACGTCTCCTTTGAATCCTCTCTTGGCGGATCATACAAGGGGATCACTCCTCTGGCCCGCCATTTATTCTGGTTATCCGTACGGGCAACTCCCAGAGAGCGAAATCCACGTTTTGCAAACTCTTCTGTCTTCTTCTCGAATTCAGGTCGAACTTCGTCTGAATCCTCGATTAAATTCATGATGACCTGAGGTGCTCCTTTAGTAACTTTAAACTCATTACCAGAAGCATCCCTCACATGTGCCTCGGTCCGCTTTTGAACCGGGTCGAATGGCTGGAAGTGCAAAATTTCAAAGGACGAGAATTCTTTGTGTTTTATTCCACTCAGTATCGCAAGGTCGATTGGATCTTGATCTTCCTCTCTTGAAGCTAAAGCAGCATCAAGAATGACCTGGTCTGGACTGATGCCTTCTACTGAATATGGATTTCCTAATTTGAGTTTGTTTTGAGTTAAGGTTCCTGTTTTATCCGAGCAAAGGACATCTATCCCCGCAAGTTCCTCAATGCTTGCCAGCCGGCTGACAATCGCCTGGTCTTTTGCCAGAAGTTGCGCACCCACCGCCATGGTTACCGATAAAACCGTAGGCATGGCGACTGGAATAGCAGCAACGGTTAAGACAAGCACAAACTGAAGAACCGTGATCATGTTGTCAGCTCTGAAAAGAGATACAGCTAGTATTAAAATCACCAGAAACAATGCTACAACGATGAGATAATCCCCTATTTTCAACACGGCGCGCTGAAAATGGCTGATCTTCTTGACTTCTTCAACAAGGCGTGCTGTTTTACCTATATAAGTTTTATTGCCAGTGGCGTGAACTAATGCATCGATCTCTCCGAGCTTGATGATTGAACCTGAGTACACTTCTTCACCCTTTTCTCGAGTAACAGGGAGAGATTCACCCGTCAGGGCAGATTGATCCACTTGCAGGGGATCGCCCTCGAGCAATATAACATCGGCTGGCACGATATCACCTATTAGGAATCGAATGATATCTCCAGGAACAAGTTGACGAGCAGGGATTGTGATCCATTTCCCGTCTCGTTTGACTCGCGCTTTTAGCGCTAATTTGGTTTTGAGTTCAGCGATTGTGTTGTCGGCCTTGTGTTCTTCCCAGAAGCCGACCGTAGCGTTGGCCAGCAAAAGGACGAGAATAATTCCAAAGTCAGCCCAATGCCGAACGACGATTGAAAGCACAACAGCTATTTCTATCATCCAGGGAATAGGCCCCCAAAAATAGGAAAGAAATTTCAGGATTGGATTTTTTCTTTTTTCTTCAATCTCATTATAACCGTATTGAGAAAGTCTACGTCCGGCTACTTCTTGGGAAAGACCTCGTGAAGAAGTATCCAAACGCTTCAGATATTCGGATACCTGCATTTTTTCCTTAATGGTGAAAAGAAAATGGAATCCTATTTTGCTTTAAGAAATAGTTTAATCGTAATATTTAACATTCATAACGACTTTAAAGAACTCCAACTCTAGTAAGTTGGTCCAATCTGTCTTTTCCACTAACTCGCGTGTGGTGACAAAAGAAACATACGGTTTATAAGGAGGTTCGCCCTCTTCTGGAACATAAACTGTAAAGGCTACTCTGTCTACTTTAGGGATTTTGCTGTACAGTTCCTGGATTTTTGGAGCTAGGTCAGCCTCTATTTCATCATCAAAATCGCCCATGTTCTCGGTGAAAAAATAATAGGAAATCTTCAATTCATCTTTGCTCTGTTCAGAATCCATAAGACCAGAAATTGAACCTTCTCCCTCGCCAAAGATAGGAGTAAGCATCTCCTTTGAGATGATCAACATCCCGCCTTCCTCTTCCTTCTTCTCCTCTGATTTGCAAGCCCATAAGAAAGCAATTAACAATAATCCTATAGCCAGCGGACTGATAAGCCCTAAGATATTTTTGTTCTTTAGCATTGTAGATCTTCCTCCTCTTATTATTAGATTTTCCCTGAAATTTTATCCCATTCTTCTCTCGATCTATCAATCTAAAATCATAATACAAAAGGCATAAAATTCATACGGGAATTATACACCAACAGGCATTGCTTCTCTTCTTTTTTGTGAGAAATACCGAGGAAGTCCTAGAGAAATAATACCCAGAGGGCGCCCTCATAGACCTATCTACTCAATAAAAAATAGGAGTCAAGGGCTAGTATTATAAGTACTCTCCGTTCCAAAGAGTTTCAAGAAATTCTTTGTATGGGAGGATAACCACATTACCCACTCGTCTTATTCTGGGCTCAAGACTCACACACAGATAACGCTTCAGCTTTTTCTCCTCAGCCAGAATGAGTAGAGACTTGATATCTTGGTTGGAGAGGTTTTTTTTAGCCTTTGCTTCTACAGCAGTGTGATCTCCGATTATAAAATCGACCTCGAAACCAGAACTTGACCGCCAGAAGCTTAATGCCTCACCGGAAACGTAGTCCCTATAACAGAGAAGTTCATGCATAATTATGGTCTCGAATGCCTCACCAAACTCAGGAGTTTCTGGCCGGAATTCACGTCCTTGGAGTTCCCCAACAACACCCACATCAAAGAAATAATACTTGGAGGAAGCAACTGGCCGTCTCTTTTTAGACTTGCGCCAGGCGGGAAGCTCGTACAGCACTAAAGTGTCTCTGAGAATTTCAAAATATTCATAGACGGTAGTTCGTGCAACCTGAGCATCATTGGAAACGTTCGTAAAGTTGACGATCGTTCCATTGCACAAAGCGGCCACTCTAAGAAAACGGCTAAAGGCTGGGATATTGCGGGCCAAACCTTCAGCAACTATTTCTTGTTGCAGGTATAATCCTGTATATGCCTGAAGGTCTGCCCGAGGATCATCTGAAAAATAGATAGAAGGCAGTAATCCTCGATTTGCTGCTTTTGACAATTCAAACCGGACACCTAATTCCTTATACGAGAGAGGATGCAGGTATCTTGTCCGTGCTCGTCCTCCCAAAAGGTTGACTCCTCCTCGACGGAGCTTTCGGGCACTAGATCCAGTCAGCAGAAACCGAATGTCTCTTTCCTCGATAAGCCGGTGTACCTCGTTTAAAAGGATCGGCAGACGCTGAATCTCGTCGATGACGACAATTTCATCTTGTGGAGTGAGTTCTTGAGCAACTCTCCCGGGATTTTGACTAAGCGCCAGATAAACGGAAGTATCGAGAAGATCATAGACTCGAGCTTCTTTTAAAGTCTGATGGACCAAGAAGGTTTTTCCCGTCTGACGGGGTCCGAAAAGAAAATAAGACTTCTTCTGAAGAAGATCCGGAAGATCCACAATTCGCTTAACGTAGGGGATATTTTTACTGGTCCTTTTATTTGACGAATTCATCGTCAAATATCATAATAAATGACGAAATACATGTCAAGAACAATCAAAAGAATAGAATCATCTCTTGCGCGTACCAGTGCTTCATGAATGTTCCCAATTACAAGGAAATAATAAATTGGACGAGGATTATGAATTGAATTTGACAAGAAATCGGCACTTCTCTAAACTAGAGGGGATTTTATGGCCCGTTAGCTCAACTGGTAGAGCAGCGGACTCTTAATCCGCAGGTTGAAGGTTCGAGTCCTTCACGGGTCACTCCAATTTA
>CAYSCW010000002.1:204884-230781 GCA_964429795.1 uncultured Eubacteriales bacterium | reverse complement strand
TATTCCATAAGAAACTACTCCAGGGAAGATTTTGAAAAGTTCGTCACTTTCTGCGTAGAGACAGAATTGCTTGGGATGAAAGAAGACCGGACCATCTCCTCCCTCATCAAGAAGAAATTCCAAAAACCATATTACTCTCCGGATCAGAATCTTTTCCTCGCACTCTGGAAGGCGCAGATCGTGGGATTTCTGGATATGATTCCAGAACTAAGGATAGGAAGAATCATCTTGGAGGGCTTTGTTCACACCCAGCATAGACGAAATGGATTGGCCACACTATTGTTCCATAACGCCATAGAGAGAGCGAGAAGAGCTGGAGGCAAAGTTTTCCATGTGTGTATCCCAGAAGAAGACCGTGTGTGTATCTCTTTTTTAAAAAAAATGAGTTTTTCCCCTGTCCGCCGGTTTGATGATCTTGAGCAGGCTCTGTCCAAGATCGACGTTAAGAAGTCTTTCTTCCCGGGAATCCGGGTGAGGAATCTCAAGCCGGGAGAGGAAGACCTTTTGGCCGATATCCAGAATCAGTGCTTTACCGGCTCATGGGGCTTCTGCCCGAATACCGTTGAGGAGATAAAGTTTTATCTGGAATGGACTGGCTCTCAGATGGAGGATGTGATTGCGGCAGAGTCGAGGGAAAGTAAGGACATCATCGGATACTGCTGGACCCACAGAGTGAGGAGAGGAGCTTCGGCCAGAAAGAGAGGCCGGATACATATGTTCGGAGTTCATCCCGAATACCGAGGAAAAGGATTGGGGGAGAGGCTGTTGTCACAAGGACTCAAATACTTAAAAACAAAGGGAGTCGAAGTTGCAGAGTTGACAATCGATACCCAAAACAAGCCTGCACGTGCGATCTACAAGTCTCTCGGATTCGAACCCATCGCATCCAAACTCTGGCTTGAAAAGAAAATAGTAAATATTTAAAGAAAGAATAGACTTGATCCTTTAATAGAAAACGACTTATTAGCCTCCTGGGGAAAAATCCAACGTTAGAAGTAAAGAAGATTATCAGAGTTGAGGATTTAGTTCTGACATCACCATTGGGCCAAGCATTGCCATGCTCTTCTAAACAACCGAGATTGATGCGGTTTCCCTGTCTGTGATATATTGGCGCACTGTTCAGGACGGTATAATGCGAAGAGGCTTATTATTCGTTATCTGTTTATCCCTCTTTCCCGCATTTCTCCTCGGGCAATGGAAATCAAAGGAAGTCAATGCCTTAAAGACGGAATCCGTAATAAAGGTGGATGGACTTTTGGATGAACCAGAGTGGGCTGAGGCTCCTGAGGCCGGGGATTTTATTCAATTACAGCCTGAAAAAGGGAAGCCAGCTTCTGAACGAACCGTTGTCAGGATTCTGTATGACGACCACTATATCTATTTCGGTTTTTGGTGCTACGATTCAGAACCTCAAAAAATTGCAGCCCGGATGACGAAAAGAGATACAGACATTCGTTCGGACGATTCGGTTTATGTAATGATAGATACTTACCATGATCGAAGAAGCTGCTATTATGTAAGCACCAATCTTCTGGGAACTCAATGGGACGGCCGAATCACGGAAAATGGACGGACCTTTGATTCCACATGGGACGGGATATGGAAGGCAGCGGCCCAGAAGACGGATTTTGGTTGGAGCGTCGAGTTTGCTGTGGAACTGAGCAGCATAAAGTATGAACCAGGGGAGAATAAAATATGGGGATTGAGTCTGGGGAGAGGAATTCCACGGAAACTGGAATACAGCTTTTGGACTGGACCTTTGGAGTCTCCTTATAAAGTTTCGTTGTTTGGTGAGCTCAAGGGTCTTGATCTGAAAAAGGCGGAGAAAAAAGCCCAGATCATACCTTACGTTATTTCCAAAGCCGAAGAAGGAGAAAAGACGATGGTTGAGGCTGGCCTCGATGTCCGCTATGCCTTTTCTCAGATGGTCTCGGGTAATTTGACCATCAACCCGGATTTTGCCACTGTTGAGGCCGATCAGGAAGAGATCAACCTTACCCGTTTTGAGGTTTTTCTTTCCGAAAAGAGGAATTTTTTCTTGGAGGGGAGCGAGATTTACGAGCAGAGGATCCAGTTGTTCTATTCGAGAAGAATATCGGATATTTATGGTGGGGCCAAGATTTACGGGAAATCCGGGGGATATGAATTCCAGGGTTTGACCGCCCAGACCAGGCCGGACGAGGAAAGTGGCAAGGATAGCGGCAATTTCACGGTTTTTCGTCTGAAAAAAGATGTCATGAAATCATCCAACATCGGTTTTTTGACTGCCAACAAGCTGGTAAACGGTAAAAACTGGGGAACCACCGGCATAGACACCGCTTTGTATTTTTCAGACACATTCCAGCTTACCGGACAGTTTGCCTTGAGCTACGGGGATAAAAACTCCGACAACATCGCCTTTTTTCTGCGGCCAAGCTATGATACGACTACCTTTCACATTCATCTCCGTTATACCCAGTTGGAGCGCAATTTTGGGGATAACGCCAATAAAGTGGGCTTTGTTCGAGACGACAACCGGAGGGAGCTCGATTCAGCCATCTCAAAAACGTTTTTCACGAAAATAGGGGGATTCGAATGCATCGAGTATAATTCCAACTACAACATCTATTGGGGTATGGATGACACGCTGCGCAGTTGGCAGATAGACCAGGAGGTCGGTTTTGACTTGAAAAATAAGTTCTCACTTGTTATGGAGCATCACGAGGAATACAAACTCTATGAGAAAGATTTCCGCAATCGAGAGAGCGTGTTGGAGATTGGGTACAACACTAGAGAATGGCAATCGGCCCAGGTAGCCTACAGCTTCGGCAGAAATTTTGACCTGGATTTTCATTTGTGGGAGGGTAGTGTCAACTTTAAGCTGACTCGAGATCTTTCGATCTCCTATATGCTGGAACGGGTGGTCTTTGATCCGGATCCCGAGAACGAGAGCACCTGGATCCATGTTATCCGTGCCACCAATTATTTCACCAATGACCTTTTCCTGAAGCTCTTCTATCAAGTTAACACGGTGATAGACAAAAGTAATATCCAGATTCTTTTTGTCTACCGTTTTCAGCCGCCCTTCGGTTCCATTCAAATCGCCTACCAGAAGGGGACTGGAGAATTCGGCGAGAAAGGAACCCAAGGCCACACTTTGTTCCTAAAATTTGCCTACATGTTTTAGCTTTGAAAATGGGGATACATCACTTAATTAACGTGGATGATCCATAAACAATCATTGAATTGAGTAATGTGTCCCCTTATTATTAAATAATTCATTAGAGATGAACAGATAGCAGAGTGTACAAGATTTATCCAGCTCAAGGAGGAGCAGCAATTTTTTCAATTTCAATTTCTCCTTTTATTTTCTTTTATAAGTCGATATGATATTAAGTCTTTTAACGCCTCGGAGAAGCCAAACACTTGCATCTTCGATCCATTTTCAACCATATTCTTAGGAGAGAAAACCCTCTTACATATTCATATTACATTTTCATAACATCTCATTGAGGAGGTTTTACTTAAATGGAGAAAAGGGAAGTGTTGGAAAATATTGCCAGAAGGTTATGCATTCATTCTCTAAAAATGACAACCAAAGCCGGCTCCGGGCATCCTACAACCTGTCTTTCCATGGCAGAGCTTATGGCCTGTCTTTTTTTCGATGAGATGAGATTCAATCCCAGGAATCCCAAAGACTGGTCTAACGATGAATTCGTTATTTCCAAAGGCCACGCTGCCCCTATCGTCTGGGCTGCCTACGCAGAGGCGGGAATCATCCAGGAGAAAGAATTGATGAATCTGAGGAAGATAACCAGCGTTCTCGAAGGCCATCCTACCCCGCGGATGAAATGGATCAAGGCCGCCACGGGTTCTCTCGGTCAGGGACTCTCAGTAGGAGTGGGCATGGCGCTGGCTATGAGGATGGGTAAATCACCAGGGCGCGTTTTCGTTATGATGGGAGATGGTGAATGCGCTGAAGGGGCGGTCTGGGAGGCAGCCAATTCGGCTCGGTACTTTAAGCTTTCCAACCTCTGTGCTGTGGTGGACATCAACAGGTTAGGCCAATCTGAGCAGACCATGCACGGTCATAATCTTGAAGCTTACGAGAGAAAGTTTCAGGCGTTCGGTTGGGAAGTGATCAAGATCGATGGTCACAACATCAGCCAGATCCTGAATGCTTTCAAAAGAGCGAACAAGGCCAAAAAACCATCTGTGATCCTGGCTAAAACCATTAAAGGCAAAGGAGTCTCTTTTCTTGAAGATAAGAATGGCTGGCATGGAAAACCCCTCAAAGAAAATGAGCTCAAGAAGGCACTCGAGGAGCTGGGGCCTATGCCTGAGGTGGATGCCAAGAAGTATCTGAAACATCCAAAGAGCCAAAGGATCTTCCAGCTGCCAAAAAGATACAATTTCAAGAAGAATACATACAGGGAAAAAACAGCCACGCGTCGGGCCTACGGGAATGCTCTGTTAAGCCTGGGTCGGGTCAACCAAGCAGTGGTCGCCCTGGATGGAGACGTCAAGAATTCCACCTATGCCGAGGATTTTTTTGAATCTTTTCCAGATAGATCCTTTCAAACCTACATTGCAGAGCAGAATATGGTAGGAATGAGTCTTGGTTTTTCTGCCAAAGGATTTATTCCTTTTGTGGCTACATTTTCCGCCTTTCTGAGCAGAGCGCATGACCAGATCAGGATGGCTGCCTATTCTTTCGCCAACATCAAGTTTGTTGGATCTCATTCCGGAGTGAGCATCGGAGCAGATGGCCCGTCTCAAATGGGACTGGAGGATCTGGCCATATTCCGGCCCATCCCCGGCTGTGCTTGTCTCTATCCCTGTGATGCTTATTCTACAGAGGGATGTGTGGAGTCAATGGCCAGATACAAGGGGATTGCCTATTTGAGAACCACCCGGCCGGCAACCCCTCTCATCTATTCCAAAAACCAAAAATTTCCCATAGGCGGCTTAAAAGTGTTGAAGAAGAGCTCCAGGGACAGAGTTGCTGTGATCGCCGCAGGAATAACCGTCCACGAAGCTCTGAAAGCCTATGAGGAACTTAAAAAGGAGGGGATATTCGTCCGGCTCATCGATGCTTATTCGGTTGAGCCCATAGATAAGAAAAACATCATCCGTGAGGTGAAGGAGGCGAAGCGGAAAGCGGTGGTTGTGGAAGACCACTTTAAAAACGGAGGACTGGGAGATGCTGTGGCCCAGGCTCTGGCGGGGAAGGCCGAGATATCCCATCTTGCCATAGGGAAGCTTCCTCGCTCGGGAAAACCTGAGGAATTGATGGATAGATACGGGATTAACGCTCCACACATCAAGAAAGCAGTGAAAGAATTGATCAAACGTAAATAGCGTGGTTTTTCGATTTAATAGGCCTTTTTTCATTCCTGGGGGCCGTCGCATTAAACGAAAAAAGTGAAAGCCTTTAAAAAGTTAATCCCCCGATTTGCCCTTGCCTTTATCCTTCTTTTTCTCATTCCGGGTCTTTTCGGAAAAGGGATCTTTCATGTAAAGCAGGGTGAATCTTCCTCTTATCCCCAGAAGGGTTCAGTCACAGTTGTCTATGACGGAGATACCATCAGAGTCAGATTCGAAAATGGTCAAAGCAAAAAAGTCAGACTGATCGGAGTCGACGCTCCAGAGATGGATGCAGTCGGTGATGAGGCCAGATTTCGTGCTCTGATGGCAAAAAGATTCGCCTTTTTTTACTTATACGGAAAAGATATAGAGCTTTCCTATGATTGGGAGCTTGAGGACGCATATGGAAGGCTTCTGGCCTATGTGTGGACAGAAAGTGAAGGTTTTTTTAATAAACTTATTCTGGAGGAAGGTTTCGCTTCTGTTCTTCTTCGCTTCCCTTTCCGGGCGGATTTCAAAAAGGAATTCATGGAGGCAGAGACAGATGCCCGAAGCCAAGGGAAAGGGCTCTGGCACGAGGGCCCTTATCCATCCATTGAGCTAAACCGTTGGAAGGAGGGTTTAGGGAAAATTGTTACTCTTCTCTCTGTTTGCGCTCAGACGGAGCCACAGGGAAAATTCTTCTTTCTTCATGATTCGGGAGGAGAATTTTCAGCCCTGATTCCCCAGGAATCTCTCTCTTTGTTTCCCGATGTTAAAAAATATAAAGGGAAGACATTGTCCATTACTGGATTTTTAGAGGAATTCAGGGGAAAGCCCCAAATCCTTATTTTTCTTCCCTGCCAGATACGGATGGTCAACTGAAATGGAAGGCGGAAATCTTCTTTTCTCTTTTTTCATCATCTTCGCTTCGGCCAAAGTCCTGGGGGAACTCTGCATCCGTCTGAAGATGCCGGCCATTATAGGTGAATTGATGGCAGGAGTGCTGTTGGGTAACTATGTTTTGCACATTATCGACACCTCCAATCATGTGCTGATGTCCTTTGCTGAGATCGGAGTCATCTTTCTCATGTTTCATGTGGGATTGGAGATCCGGGTTAAAGATCTTTTCGCCGTGGGCCGGACCGCTGTTTTTGTGGGATTGTTGGGTGTGCTCTTCCCGCTGCTCTTTGGTTTTCTTTCCATGTTCATCCTCGGCTATCAGGTGGTGGAAAGCCTTTTCATCGCTACAGCCATCCTGGCGACCAGCGTGGGAATCTCCGTCAAGGTTCTGCAGGATATGGGATTGATCAAACATAAAGTTGCCTATATTGTTTTGGGTGCAGCGGTCCTGGACGATATTCTGGCCCTGATCTGTCTTGCTCTAGTCAAAGGCCTGGCCAGGAAGGAGTTTCAAACGGTCGAATTTACTCTTCTTGTGCTCGAATCTCTTGCTTTTGTCGGTTTTCTCACCTTTTGGGGACCCAAGCTGGCCAAAAGAACTCACAAATGGATTGAAAAGTTGAATATTCCTGAAGGACCATTTGTTCTTTCGGTTATCCTCTGTCTTGGTCTGGCAGAGCTTGCCGATATCATCGGCCTTGCGGCCATTATCGGTGCTTTCATGGCAGGAATCGTGATCGATGAACTGGCTGGTGTGTATGAGCTGGAAAATAAGGTGAAATATGTGAATGAATTTCTCCTGCCCTTCTTTTTTGTGATGATGGGAGCCCATCTTGATCCCGCGTCTTTTTTAAAGCCCAGGCTGCTGTTTCTTGTTGCGGTCATCTCCTTGATAGCCGCATTAAGCAAAATGATCGGTGCATGGTTGGCCTGCTTGAAGCAGAGAAGGATAATCAGACTTCAAACAGGTGTGTGTATGATCCCTCGGGGCGAAGTGGGCATCATCGTGGCCCTTATCGGCTTATCCCTTCATACCATCACCCAGGATATCTATACTGTGGTCATAAGCATGTCTCTAGTGACCACGATCATGACACCGCCCTTGATTTATCTGGCTTTCAGGAAGAAATAAAGTGTTTTTATGGAAACAGAGAGCTGTCTATTTTTGCTCTTTACTTGATATGGGAATTGTTTTATAAAACCTTATGTTTCTTCCAGAATGAAAAATGAGAGAAGAGGGAAGATTTCGTTTATCATAGGAGGTCTATCGATGGATAAAATCAAAAAAAACGGGGCGTTCTTCATTCTCCCTTTTTTTCTTTTCATTCTATGCTCCATCCTTGGTTATTCCCTCGAGGCTAAGGAGAAGACAAGTCATTTCCAGGAAAGTCTTTACAGTGCGATGAAATGGCGCTCGATCGGACCTTACAGGGGCGGCCGGGTAACTGCTGTGGCTGGCGTTGCCAGCTTACCGTTTACATACTATTTCGGAGCCACTGGAGGTGGGGTGTGGAAAACAGAAGACGGTGGTCTAAACTGGAAGAATGTCTCTGATGGATACTTCAACACGGGTTCTGTGGGTGCAATCGCTGTCTCTTCGTGGGATGCCAATGTTGTCTATGTAGGGATGGGGGAGACGCCCATGCGGGGCAACGTTTCCTATGGAGATGGAGTGTACAAATCTACAGACAGCGGAAAAACATGGACTCACATCGGCCTTGAAGACACAAACCAGATATCCAGAATCCGGATTCATCCTCGTAACCCAGACCTAGTTTATGTGGCTGCTCTAGGACATGCCTATGGACCTAATGAGCAAAGGGGAGTTTTCCGGTCCAAAGACGGTGGAAAGACATGGGAGAAAGTCCTGTACAGGGATGACAAAAGCGGGGCTGTTGACATGATATTGGATCCGAACAACCCGAGAATAATCTTTGCCGCGCTGTGGGAGTTCTACCGAACTCCTTACAGTCTTTCCAGCGGGGGGCCGGGAAGCGGGCTCTTCAAATCCACTGATGGCGGTGATACCTGGGTCGAGATTTCCCGAAACAAGGGCCTTCCTAAAGGATTGCTGGGAAAGATCGGCATCACAGTCTCACCTGCAAAGCCTGACCGTCTGTGGGCCATCATCGAAGCAGAGGACGGAGGTGTGTTCCGTTCGGATGACGGTGGTGAGAGCTGGATAAAGGTGAATGGGGAGCGACGGCTCAGGCAGCGTGCCTTCTATTATACTAGAATTTATGCAGATCCCGGGGATGCTGATACGGTCTATGTTCTCAATACGGGTTTCTATCGTTCCACAAATGGGGGCCGTACCTACAGCACCATCCGCGTCCCCCATGGTGATAATCATGACTTGTGGATCGACACCAAAAACCCGAAACGCATGATTAATTCCAACGACGGAGGTGCCAACGTCTCCTATAATGGAGGAGAGTCCTGGACAGCACAGGATAACCAGCCCACAGCTCAATTTTACCACGTGATCACCGATAACCATTTCCCCTATCGGGTCTACGGAGCCCAACAGGATAACACCACAGTCCGGATTCTCAGCAGGACAAGCAGTTGGGGGATCGATAAGCCAGACTGGCATCCTGTAGGAGGAGGGGAGAGCGGTCACATCGCATCTCGCTATGACAATCCGGATATCGTCTATGCGGGAAGCTATGGAGGGCTGATCACCCGTTGGGATCACAAGACACAGCAAACACGTATGATAACTCCATGGCCGGAAAATCCCATGGGATGGGGAGCTGCAGATCTTAAATACCGGTTCCAGTGGACAGCTCCCATCCTTGTTTCCAGGTTTGATTCCAATGTGCTTTATCATGCTGCCCAGGTTTTATTCAAAACGACCAACGAGGGGCAGAGCTGGCAGGTCATCAGCCCTGATTTAACCAGAAACGATAAATCCAAGCAGCAGCCCTCCGGTGGGCCGATTACCAAGGATAATACCAGCGTTGAATATTATTGCACTATCTTCGCTTTAGCAGAGTCCTACCATGACCCCAATATCCTTTGGGTAGGATCAGATGACGGGCTGGTGCACATCACCAAGGACGGTGGAAAGACTTGGGCGAACATCACACCAAAAGAAATGCCAGAATGGAGTCTGATTAGCATGATCGAAACCTCTACATTTGATCCGGGCACAGCCTACATTGCCGTTGACCGACATGAGCTTGACGATTTTGGGCCTTACATCTACAAAACTGAAGATTTTGGTAAATCCTGGAAGATGATCACACGGGGCATTCCACTTAATACTTTTGTCCGGGTAGTGCGTGAAGATCCTCGAAGACGAGGCCTTCTCTACGCAGGAACGGAGACAGGAGTCTTTGTCTCCTTTGATGACGGCTCAAACTGGCAGTCTCTCCAGCTTAACCTTCCTGTTGTACCCATTCACGACATGGTGGTTAAAGAGGATGACCTGGTTGTGGCCACTCATGGCCGGGCCTTCTGGATTCTGGATGACCTGACACCTCTTCATCAGATTAATGAAGAGGTGGCCCAATCAGAGGTTTATTTCTACAAACCCCGCGATGCTTACAGGATGGGAGGCGGAAGCTTTCCTGTCCCCAACATGGGCCAGAATCCGCCCAGCGGCTCTGTGATCTATTATTATCTTAAGGAGAAGCCCGAGCAGGAGTTGATCCTTGAATTTCTGGATGCCCAGGGAAACCTCATCCAGAAATTTTCAAGCAGAGAAAAAAAAGAACAACCTTCGAGACAGAGGAGGTTTCCTATGGACAGAGACCAGCAGGTTACAGCAGAGAAAGGGATGAACCGCTTCGTGTGGAACATGTGCTATCCCGACGCAGAGCGGGTTCCGGGCGCTATCCTCTGGGCTGGAACGCTCGCCGGGCCTGTATCTGTGCCAGGATCCTATCAGGTAAGGGTTACTGTCGGGGAAAAATCCGTGATCCAATCCTGGCAGTGGGAAAAAGATCCACGCCTGGAAACCACACAGGAGGAGTTCCAGGAGCAGTTTAACTTTTTGATTAAAATCCGTGATAAAATGACGCAGGTCAATCAAGCTATTAACAGACTGCGCTCCATCAAAAAACAGGTCGATGATCTTCAAACTAAGATAAAAGAGCATGAAAAATGGAAAGGCATCATAGCTGAAGGGAAGAAGTTCAAGGAAAAGTTGAAAGAAATAGAGGATGTCCTTATCCAATCTCAATCTAAAAGTAGTCAGGATCCGCTCAACTATCCGATCAAACTGGACAACAAAATCTCCGCCCTGGCTTCAATTGTAGCCCGCTCTGATACTAGACCCACTGACCAGAGTTATGAGCTGTTCAAAGAACTCTCAGCCCAAGCTGATGTCCAGATTGCCAGGTTGGATGAACTCATCCAGACTGACCTTGCTGCCTTCAACGAGATCGTTAAGGAAGCCGACATTCCAGCCATCATCGTGAAATAGCATCTTCACACTCATGTTTCAATTAGGAATGAAAACTGAATTTTTCTTGCTTCGATGCTAAGTCAAGGTTATGAAGGTGGTTGAATAATGTACCAAAAGGTCAGCCAAAAACACATTGAGCAACTCAAGAAAATCGTCGGATCGGCAAATGTGATTGATGATAAGGAGAAAATGCTGGATTACAGCCATGATGAATTCTCACTCCCCGAAATCGCCCGCTTGCCTGATGTGGTGGTAAAACCTGGGACGACCGAGCAAGTATCACGGATCCTTCGGTTGGCGAACAGGGAGATAATCCCAGTCACTCCCCGCGGAGGTGCCACCGGTCTCTGCGGCGGGTCTGTTCCATTGCATGGTGGAATCGTTCTTTCTCTTGAGAATATGAATCAAATCATCGAGATCGACAGAAACAATCAAATGGCTACTGTTGAGGCTGGAGTGACGCTTATGGACTTTTATGCCAGTGTGGAAGAGTCAGGGCTTTTCTTTCCTCCCCATCCGGGTGAGGAGAGCGCCGTGCTAGGAGGGGTTATAGCCACCAATGCTGGAGGCGCAAGGGCTGTTAAATATGGAGTGATCAGAAATTATGTTCGAGGGTTGGAGGTGGTTCTGTCCGATGGCTCTGTTGTCAAGCTGGGGGGGAAGCTCATGAAATCCAGCACAGGATACAGCCTCTTGCATCTGATGATTGGTTCTGAGGGAACCCTGGCAATTATCACTAAAGCCATCATCCAGCTTATGCCTTCCCCACAGGTAACCAGATCTTTAATCGTGCCCTTTCAACGCCTGGAGGAGGCGATTGAGACCGTCCCCTTGATGATCCGGCGGAAAATTCTTCCCATGGCGGTTGAATTTATTCCTCAGGAAGTCATCGTAATCACCGAAGCATTTTTGAAGAAGAAATGGCCCAGCACCCAAGGAGAAACTTATCTCCTGATCATCCTGGATGGGTCCAGTGATGAGGAAATCGAAAGGCTTTCTGAAGATGTGGCTGAAGTGTGCCTGGAGAAGGGAGCTTTGGATGTTTTTGTGGCCGACAGCCTCCAGAAACAAAAGCAGGTTCTGGATATAAGGAGCAAAATCTACGAGGCCTTGAAGGCCAATGTACTAGATATACTGGATATCGCCGTCCCTCGCGGCGAAATTGCCCTCCATGTCAAAAAAGTACAGGAAGTTGCGGGCAAATACGATATTTGGTTGCCCACATATGGTCATGCGGCTGATGGAAATGTTCACACCCATATTATGAAGGCAAAATATGAGCAAGGAAAGATCGTACCCCTTCCAGAGAAAGAGTGGAGGGATAAAATCGATAAAATCCGCCAGGAGCTGTACCAGGATTGCGTTGAACGAGGAGGAGTGATTTCAGGAGAGCACGGCATAGGCATGGTCAAAAAACCTTTTCTCTCCCTGGTTTTGAGCAGGGAAGAGATATCCCTCATGAAGAGGATAAAAAAAGTCTTTGACCCCGATAACATTCTCAACCCAGGAAAGATATTTGATTCAACGGAAGAATCAAAAGCTTGAGATAAATATCGAGCCTTCTAAAGTTTCTGCCGGGGTTCGTTTCGCTACTATGTTTACTCGTTATGGAATAGGTGATAAAGTATTCAGGGGTCCCAACACGGCTTACGGGGCATTGTTTCGTAAATAATTCATTAAAGGAGAAAGTATCATGCCCGATCTGACTACTACTTATATGGGATTGAAACTGCGTAATCCTCTTGTTGTGGGAAGCTGTGACCTTACCCGTAATGTTTCGGGAATCCTCCGCTGTGAGGAGGCAGGTGCAGGAGCTGTCGTCTTGAAATCCATCTTCGAAGAGCAATTCTTGGTGAAGGACAAAGCCTTTGAAGAAGAATACACAATTCATCCTGAAGCGGTTGATTACTTGCGTTCGGGTGGACTTCTGGATTATGCGCCTCAAAAGATATGTGCTACTATAGAGGAAGCCAAGAAGAAAGCGAAAATTCCAATCATCGCCAGTATCAATTGCCAGAGTCCTAAGCTCTGGCCTAGGTTTGCCAAGCAAATCGCTGATGCTGGAGCCGACGGATTGGAGCTCAACATCTATTTTCTCTCTCTTGAATTGACAACACCAGGATCGGAATACGAGAAATACCATGTTCAGATCCTTCGGGAAATAAAAAGAACGGTTTCCATACCTGTTTCTGTCAAACTCGATGTCCAGCTCACTTCGGTCCCATATCTGGCCAACAGGCTTGCTGAAGAAGGCTGTGACGGTCTTGTTCTTTTCAACTGGTTTCTTGAGCCAGATATCGATGTCGAACGATTGAAAACCAAGGAAACCAAAGGGAAAGGGAATTTCCACCAATCTTTGAGATGGGTGGCCCTTCTATCGGGCAGGATCGAATGCGATCTTGCCTCTTCGGGCGGATTGATGCATGGAGAGGATCTGGTCAAACAGCTCCTGGCTGGAGCTAAGGCCGCACAGGCCTGCACCATTTTCTACCAGAAGGGATTAGAAACCATAAAGGATCTTTTGACTAAGCTAGAATCTTGGATGGAATCTCATCATTTTGCTTCCATTGAAGATTTCAGAGGAGAGCTTTCTTTCAAAAATCAGGAGCTGGCCTTCAAAGGACTGGGGGAAGCAGAAACTTATTTCCGGGCTCAATATTTGAAGACATATAAAGGATTCGAGTAGGAAAAATCAGTCAACTAACTTTGGAACAAAGTCAAAATTTTTAAATCCTGAAAAGGGGGTAAAAATGGAAAGAATCACTGAGATCTTTGTCGTTTTGGAAAATCGCCCTTCCACCCTGGGAGAGTTATGCAGTTATCTTGCTGAAAATGACATCAACATCGAAGCTATTGGCGTATTTCAAGACACTGCCAAACTCTATGTGAAAAACATCAGCAAGGCCATGAAAATATTGGACAAATTGAATTATGCCACAGAATTAAGAGACGTTCTCAAAGTTGACCTTGAGAACAGGCCAGGTGCTTTAGGGGATCTGGCCACCAAGCTGGGAAACAAAGAAATCAACATTGAATATTGCTATGGCACCCTGAGCAGGAAGGGGAAAGCAATTTCCATTATTCTTGATGTTTCGGATATCGACAGAGCCTTAAAGTTGTTCAAGAAATAGTCATCCATCATTGGATTTGAAGAGGCCATTGAAGTCAGCATCTGCTTTACTTTTTCGTCAGCTCGCTTTAAATTAGCTTCTTCTGTCGAGCAGTAATTTTCCAGCTGATTGGAGGTCAAGATGCAAAAAAAAAGAAATATTCTTTTCACCTTTCCACGGACATTCTGGATAGCCAATGTGATGGAGCTTTTTGAGCGGGGTGCCTATTATGGCCTCAACTCGGTTTTAGCGTTTTATCTGGCCAGGCATCTTAAATTCAGCGAACAGTCTGTCGGCTTTTTACAGGGATTTGTCTACGCCTTAACCTATATCATGCCCATTTTTGGTGGAGCTTTAGCGGAGCGTCTGGGATACCGCAGGATGCTCCTGGCGGCCTTTTCTCTGCTGACCATAGGGTATTTCGCTGCCGGCAACTTTGACTCTTATGGACTGATTTTTCTCTTCCTCCTGATCATGGCCACTGGAAGCGGGCTGTTTAAACCGATCATCACAGGGACTGTTGCTCGTGCCACAACAGAAGAGAACAGCGGTTTTGGCTTTGGGGTTTATTACTGGTGCATTAATTTCGGGGCTTTTCTCGCTCCTCTCTTTGTCAGCTGGATTAAAGGATTCAGCTGGAGATACGTTTTCTTCTCTTCGGCCTTGTGGTGTTTTTTGATGCTCCTGCCCACGATCTTCCTCTACAGGGATCCTCCCTTGCCAGAGAGCACAAAGAAAATAAGAAAAGTGATCAGTGAAGCCCTTCTGGTCTTGAGTGATTCGCGCTTCATGCTGTTGATCGTTGTCTACTCCTGCTTCTGGATTCTGTATTTTCAGATGTTCGGTTCTGTGCTCTGGTATCTGCGTGATTTCATAAACCGCTCTGTGGTCGATGGGTTCATGGCCAGGCTGGGAATCCCTTTCCGATTCGATGTGGAGCATGTGACGGTGATCAATGCCGGAACCATCATCTTGCTTGTGGTCATAATCAGCCGCATCGTGACAAAAATCAAACCCCTTCCTGTCATGGCAGCAGGCATTGTTATCGGATCGTTAGGATTCCTGATCTTAGCTTTTACCCATACAGCCTGGATGTTTGTACTGGGAATCGCGGTTTTTTCCATAGGAGAAATGACAGCCCACCCGAAGTATTACAGCTATTTAGGGCTTGTGGCTCCAAAAGATAAGGTGGCTGTGTATATGGGATATGCCTTTCTCTACGGAGTGATCGGAAGCCTCTTCGGGAGCAATATCGGCGCTGTCCTTTATGAGAGGATGCTGAAACCTCTTGTACCAGGCGCAGAAGCTGTAGCCGCTGGAATGCCTTTCTCCCAGAGTATTCTCAACCAGATTAAATTCTTCTGGTTGATTTTTGTTATTGTGGGCGCAGTCTGTCTATGCGGCTTGCTCCTCTACAACAAGTTTTTCTCGGAGGATACACCTGAGGCCAACAGAAGAGCATGGAAGATCATGCTGGGGATTTACTCAATCCTGGCTGCAGGGGGCATTTATTTCTTTGTCTATTCTCTTTTCCTTGCTGCTCAGGTTCAGTGGAAAACATTCGTCCAATCCCTGATTCTTCTCCTGCTCGGAGGAGGAGGTATCAGGATTAGCACAAAGAGAAGCAAATGAAATCCCTGACCGAATATCTTGAGTTTCATACGGCCAGCAGATTTTTTATGGTGAATTTGACGGGCGCAGGAGGAAAAGGGTTCTGGTGAAGATTATCGGTGAACAGCGTTTCGCTCAGACAAAGAGAGTCACGTCAGCCTGTTGGGCCTGCTCGATAAAAGTGACCACCCCTACACACTGGGCTACCTCATCGATCATTTTCTCTCTGGGTATCTCCATCACTTCCATGCTCATCTGGCATCCATAGAGTTTGACACCCAGGTCCAGGGCAGTCTGTCGAAGCTGGGCAAGGGAAGGAACGCGTTTGGCCTTCATCATTTTCTTGAACATCCAGCGGCCGATTCCCCCGAAGCTCATCTTGCTTGGGGATGACCGATTGATGTCTCCGCCATAGAAGATTCCCAGTAAGCGCCCAAAGAAGCTTCTTCCTGTTCTCCCTTTTTTCTTAAGAGCCCGCAGGCCCCAGAAAGTAAAGAACATGGTTACATCCATGTTCGAAGCAGCCGCTCCGGCGGCTATGGAGAAGGCTGCAAAAAGTTTATCCATGTCGCCGCTGAAAACGACCATGGCAAGTTTCTTTCTCTTTTCTTCATTCATGGCAAAGAGATGTTTGCCTGGATTATTTATGAATAATCCGGGTTAAATGTCTTCAGGGTAGAGAAGGGCATTGAGCAGGAATTTGTATGTTCCGTGAGATTGTGCCCTGTGCTGGCAGCAAATGCCGATGAGAACGATATGTCCCTTCTTATACTTGGCATCCACGACCGCAGCCTTGCGGGAGATCACATCTTCTCCCAGAAGCCAGCCGCTCAGCAGGATGTTATCTTTGGGATAACTGGCCACCACCTTTCTGTCCCAATCTCCTGATTGAGGAACCCAGGTGCTCATAGCCAAGCTGTCAGAGAACATAGCTGGCGTTTCCTCAGGCATTCCATAGCCGATGGGTGTGACATTATCCACGCTGAGCCTCAATAAGGATGTGGGGCAGAAGAATTTTGTGCGATTCACTTTTTCTGTCACGTTACGGGCCGGGACCTTGAATTCTTTGAATACCAGGCCGCAGGCTTCATTCAATGTGGCCAGGATACCGCCTTGTTCCACGAATTCTTTCAAAGCATCCACACCCTCTTTGTCAATTCCTCCCTCATATTCTGGTGGCATCTCGGTGTAGTATTGGGCATACGGAGAGTCGGGGCTGGGTTTTCCCTGCTTGATAATTTCAGGGCTTTCGCTGGCAAAGACAATCACATCGTACTTCTCTTTCAGGTTGACTTTCTTTTTCTTTGTTCCCTTGAAATCCTTGTTGTGAAGAGTGGTGAAGGGGATGCTCATGTCGTCGAGGACATAACGTGTCCATCCTTCATCCATGTTCGATCGCCAGGATTGGTAGAGAGCCACGCGGTGTTTCTTCAGGGAAGATTTAGGGATATCCTCTATGTCTTCTACTCCACGGGCTGATAGATCCCATTTTTCCAAAAGCCCTGGAAGGGCCTTCTGGACTTGAGGTGAATTTTTAATGATGAAACTCCCTGCTGCAGCTTTGAGTTCATCCTTGTTGATGCATCCCTTGGTCCGAAAGATCTCTGCTCCATCTTCGAGGAGAGAGAAAACCACTGCAAAGGAAGCATTATGGCGTGAATCCAGGATGATGTAAGAAGAACTCTCTGAGGGAATGTTTGCCTCAGGATGAGGAACTTTATCCAGCCTTTCCAGCTTGGCCTCAAAGGGGGTTTTTATCCTGTCGCAGGTGACACCCATCTGGAGAGGAAGAGTCCATCCTGCGTTATCATAGGGGGGCTCAGGAGGGCCGCCCGGATATTGTCGCATGTCGGGGTAAACCTGCTTTTCCAGAAGAGCTTGGGCATAAGGTTTGTAAGGTTGAGACATCAGCACCACAAAAGAGCCGGCAGGATAGAGCTTTTCTCCGGCTGTGAAATCTTCCTTGGCCTGATGTATCTCCACTCCTCCTAACATCAAGATGTCCAGCATCCTGAGGGAGGTGGGATAATCCCACTGTTTCTTGGGTATGACGAAGGCATAAGGTTTTCCTTTCTTTCCTTCGTCGATTGAATCTCGACACATCTTGTAAAAATTATAAAGGAAGTCATTCTTATAAATGTAGGCGGTTTTGATCAGACTTAAAGAGAGCGTCAACTCATAATCCACAATATCTCTCAGTTTCCACCATCCTCCAGGCCAGGGATCGGGAAAGTCAATTCTTTTTTCGTAATAGGATGAGGGAAGTTCTGTAGGATCGACATAGATGGGAGTGGCCACTTTAACCGAAGCCATCTCACTCAGAAGGCCTATAGTGTTATGAAGCCAGGAAGTATCATCGCAGGCGCCAATCCACCAGCCAGTGAAGCTTCTTCCGTGGACAACTCCGCTGAAGCCGTTTTTCTGCAAATCGTAGGCCATGTTGGCCCCACAAAGGTTAACTCCCCGCCAGAGAAGTGGATGGATACTGGGAACAGGCGGATCCATAAACGGAGGGATAAAAAGTCTGGCTCCGGTCGATCCCATCTGGTGTTCGTCAATATGAACTTGTGGAATCCAGTCATGGTAGATAACTTTGGCCATGGCACGGGTTTCCGAAAGGTTGAACATGAACCAGTCGCGGTTATCATCATGTCCGGCGTAATGATGGTAGAGCCAGGGCATCCGGCCTCCTTCGTATTTTGTTTCTAAATATTTTTGGTACCAGTCGGTCACCATCTGCTCACCGTCGGGGTTTGTTGTGGGCACAAGAAGGACAATGACGTCCTTCAAGACTTTATTAGTATCGAATGGCGTATCTCCTGTGATCAGCTTGTAAGCCAGCTCCATTGCCATCTGTGAAGAAGCGATCTCTGTGGAATGAATGTTACATGTGATGAGCAGAATCACTTTCCCTTCTTCTGCCAGTTTCTTGGCATCTTCAGGGGAGAGATCTCTCGCTTCTCTCAGCTTTTTAGTGATATTTTTATAGGTATCGAGTTGGGCCATGTTTTCTTCGGTTGTGATTACGGCCATAATCATCGGTTTTTTTAGGGTAGATTGGCCGATGGTCAAGACTTTTATCTTATCTGACTCTTGGTCGAGCTTCTGAAAATAAGCCTGAATTTGATTGTAGTCAGCAAGTTTACGGTCAGCACCGACTTTGTGCCCTAAAAAAGCCTCAGGAGATGTCTGTGCTGGAAGCAGTAAAGGTAAACAGATCAGGAAGACAAAAAGAGATAGGACTCTTTTTAAATTTGTATAATTCTTCATTTTGAACTCCTTGTATAAAAAATACAGAAGAATTTATTTATCACTTGCTCAATTTGCTGTCAAGATAATTTATGGAGAAGCGGGGAGTCTTCTTAAACGCTCCAAATAAAACTGTATATGAATAAATTTTGAGATGTTTTTGATAAAACCCAGATAAGATATTTCTATCTACGAGAACCTCTGAGGAGGAAAAGCCGTAGAAGCTGCAGGGCGGCCATGGCCGTTGCGGCCACATAGGTTAGAGCGGCTGCTGAGAGGACTTGGCGTGCTTCTGAAAGCTCATCTCTCTTCAGGTATCCTCCTTGGCGCAAGAGAATAAGGGCTCGCTTGGAAGCGTTAAATTCCACAGGAAGGGTTAGCACGCTGAACACAACAGCACCAGCAAAAAGGAGGATGCCGATATCCATCAGGATGCTGGGGCCCTGCCTGCTAAATATGAAACCTACGAAAAAGATGGGAAAGGCAAGGGAGGATCCGAAGCTGGCAACAGGGTAGATGGCATTTCGAAGATGGAGAGCGAAGTAACCTTCGTGATGCTGAAGTGCATGTCCGGTTTCATGGGCAGAAATCCCCAGGGCAGCGATAGAACTGCTCCCGTAAACTGCCTCTGAAAGTCGGAGGACTCTCTTGCGGGGATCGTAATGATCGGTGAGCCGACCAGATGTTTTTTCTACCTTGACCTCTGCGCCGCTTGTGTTGAGGATTCGGCGAGCAAGCTCAGCGGCAGATATGCGGGAAGAGGCGACTTTTTCACTGAAACGTTTGTATGTGCTCCTGACTTTTTGCTGGGCATAGATAGCAAGAATAAGCGGAGGAATCAGGAGGAAGAATGTGTAATCCCAGAAAAACATCTTCTTTTTCTTCGTTTATGATAGCAATTCCTTTTTTTTTCGTCAATCATGGATAAGCAAGCATCATTTTTTCAAAGCCTGACTTCGCTGATCCTATTGACAAACAGGAACTATAAGATTAGGATTTCTTCTCGGATTTAATCCTACGCCACAAGGCGCTTCAATCTTAGCAATCAAGAAGAGCAGAAAAGGACCGTGCTAGACGGGGAATTAGCGGCGCCCTGTAACCCACAATCCGCTACAGTGGGGTTGAATTCCTTGCCGAGGCTGCTCCTTGTCTGGCCTGTGTCTATGTTAGTGGTGTTGAAGGATAGGGCCCTGTGCAAAGAGTTCCCTGTAAATCCCGTCAGGACCGGAAGGTAGCAACGGTAGCAGGTGAGCCTCTTGTGCTGCAGGTCAGCCTTACCTGAGCTAACGGCATGGATAACGCAGGGGAGGCGTTGTCGGAGCAAGGTGCACGGTCATCATTTACTTATGGCCACTGAGTTGAAAGAGATCGCCGAACTTCTCGACTTGGAAGGAATTGCCAACCTGGCACAGTAGGTAATTATATTATGTCAATTTGATTTGAGCTTCTTTGATCTTTTTCCGGACTGAAACACCGTATGGACAGACTCTCTCGCAAATTCCACAATCGTTACAGAATAGAGCTGTCTCGTTAGGTTTCAGACGGGAATATCTTCCTCTGGCTAGATTCCATTTTCTGTAGCTTTCCAGATAGATCAAGCAGTGCAGGATGGAAGTGGTTTTGATGCGGGAGGGACAGTTTGCTTCACAGACCCCGCATTGATGACAGTAGTCCTTGCCATTCTCAAGAACATGACGATAAAGAGCATGTCTTTCTTCTCTGGCCAAGCTCTGTCCAACAACAGACAGATCCTCTTCCATCTGTTCAAACGTCAACATCTCCGTGACCACAGAGGAGACACTCTTGTTTTCAAGAACCCATTTAAGCATGGCCTGAAAAAGAGAAGTTGACTCTGTCCGGTATGCCTCAAGATTTTGCCTTTTTGCTCCCACCTTGAGTGTCTTCATGGCGATTATGCCTACGTCGTTTTCTTTGGCAAGGGCGATGAGACGCCGGATGCCGCTGGCTCCCAGATAATCGTCATAGACTTCAGTTTTCTCTTCTGTCTCCTGGATATCAAAGACGTTATATCCTAGCTGGATCATGTCGTAATAGCCACATTCCACAGCCTTTTTAACAACTTTGTGGTGATTTGAATGGCAGGAGAGGCCTCTGAACCTGTATTTTCCTTCTTCTTTCAATTGCTCAAAAGTGGCAATTAATCTCTCATCTGTAAGGTCCTTTTCGTTCGATGCCCCGTGGATCAGAAGAACATCCAGGTAATCCGTGTCCAGTCTTTGAAGGCTTTTGTGCACCCTATCTATGATGTATTCTTTATCCCAGTTGCCTCTCAGATGAAATTTCGTTCCCACATACACCTTGTCTCTTCCCACGGCTTTAAACAGACGTCCTATTTGACGCTCGCTGTTTCCGTTCTGGTAGGATTCGGAGGTGTCGATGTAATTAACTCCTCTGTCGATGGCTTCCCGAAAAATAGCCCAATCAGGAAGAGGACTGCCTCCGAGCGAGATTTCTGAGATGTAAAGATTCGTCCGTCCCAGACGGCGATAGAACATCTGGTCTTCCTTCAGACGATCTTTTCTTTTCTCAATGGGAAAAGCGGTCTGACAGGCTGAAACAGAGGTAGACAGTGTCCCATAAAAAAATTTCTTTAGAAAGGCCCGCCGGCTTGAGTTCATCCCAGGAGCCTCGATTTATTGAGGATGTTTTTCATCTCTTCTTTCTCGCTTTCATCCAAAGGCAGGAGAGGAAAGCGGGGTTCTCCTCCGTAGTAGCCGAGCAAATCTAAAGCATGTTTGAGGCCGGCAATCCCCAAGGTTTTTACGATTGCTTTGTTTACAGGAATCAGATTGATCTGTATCTTTCTGGCAGTCTCTATTCTTCCTTCTAGATAGAGCTTGTAGAGATTTGCACACTCTGCAGGAGCCACAGAAGCAAGTCTCAGAATGCCTCCGCTGGCACCCATGATCAGGCCGGGAAGAAGGATGCTTCCTGCTCCCAAAAGGATGGCAAAAGAGGGATCCACCTGAGGAATAAGTTCTGAGGCAAAAATCAGGTTCCCCGAACTGTCCTTCAAGCCCACGATATTGGGGTGACGCGAGAGTTCAACCATCAGAGGGATATCCACAGAGACTCCTGTGTACTGGGGGATGTTATAGACCATAACAGGCACTTTCGCCTTATCAGCAATGGATAAATAATGCTTTTTCAGGACTTCGTGGGTCATGCTGGGGGTGAAATAACCGGGAGTGCGTATGAGGGCGGCATCGATGTCAAAGGCAGCCATCCTGTTGGTGAATTCAATAGTTATTTTGGTGGATTCCCTGGCTGTTCCCACGATGATCTTCTTTTCCGCAGCCGCAACCTCTCTTACAGCTTTGACAAGTTTCTCAGATTCGTCATCTGAGAGATAGACGCATTCTCCTGTGGATCCCAGCACAACATAGCCTGAAAGGTCGAAAGCATTGTATTTCCGGATATTCTCTTTGAGCTTATCAGGCGATATTTCACCTCTAACAAATGGAGTGGTCAGTGCGGCAAAAATGCCTCCAAAATTGTTATCCATTTTATTCCTCTATTCTTAGAATCTTATTTTTTGATGTTTTTTCGATGGTCGAATACCTTACTGGTTTTGAGTCGATTAGGGAGACTTAATATTCCTCGATATCTCTTAACTCTCTTTCACTCAGGCCAAAATAATGTCCGATTTCATGAAGAATCACTTCTCTGATCTTCTCTTTGAGATCTTCATCTGAATGACATATCCTCTCGATCGGCTCTTTATAGATAACGATGACATCAGGAGGTATGTTTCCATAGAATGACCCGCGATGCTTGAAAGGTACGCCGTGATAAAATCCCAGAGTGGTCTGAAAAGTCGAGCCTCCTCGGCCTCCGGAGATCTCTTCTGGCGGTTTATCCTCGATAATCACCGCTATATTCTGGATATGTTTCTTAAATTTTTTAGGGATCTTTGAAAGAGCTTCCTCTACATATTTCTCAAATTTTTCTCTCTCCATGGTGTTACTTTTCTATCCCGTCGCGTGCCCTGACTCCCTTGGCAAAATAATGCTTCTTCTCCTTCATCTCGGTCACCAAATCGGCTCTTTTTAAAACGGAGGATGGGGCATACCTTCCTGTCAGGATAACCTCTGTCTCAGGCGGCTTTTGATCGAGAAATTCATGGACCTCTTTTTCATCGAGAAGATTAAAATAAAGGGCAACATTGATTTCATCCAGAATGATGATTCTGTATTGTCTGGAAAGCATAGCATCCAGACATCTTTTTAATCCTTTCTTGGCTCTCTGCTTATCTTCTTCGTCCGGGTTTTTGGTGACATGGATAAAACCCTTGCGCCCAAATTGTTCTATTTTGATCAAAGGCAAGAGCTTTTTGGCGGATAAAAGCTCGCCGTATAGTTGTCCTTTAAGGAATTGTCCGATGTAGACCCTCATATCATGTCCTGCTGCCCGGAGGGCCAATCCTAAAGCCGCGGTTGTCTTTCCTTTGCCCTTTCCTGTGTAGACCTGAATGTAGCCTTTGCGCTCTTTCTTGACCTCGGCTAATCCGCTTTTTTCCAAAGCTTTATCCTTTATCATTGCTCATTTAACTATATTTTAATCCTATCTGTGAGTCAACATAAATTGGGCTTCGGATGGAAAGAAACCGCCGCCTCTCTACCTGACTGGATGAAATATCTTCACTCATCATGAAAATGGAGAGGCTATCAAGTTCAAATTTAAATTGGGGAGTGTCGTCGAATTATGATATAATCTGCCTCATGTTGGACGCAAAATATGTTCTTGAGAACGCAGATGTTGTGGTAAAAAAAATAAAAGCTCGCGGGCTGGATTTTAACCTGAAACAGTTTTTCAAGCTCTATGAACAGAAGAAGAATTATCTGAAAAAGAGCGAAAGTCTGCGGTTTGAAAGGAACAAGACCTCTCAACTTATCGGACAGATGAAGAGAGAGGGAAAAGATACCTCTTCTTATGTTTCAGGAATGAAAAAGGTTTCCGAAAGGATCAAACTTCTAGAGGAAAAACTAAGAGAAATCGATGAAAAATTGGAAAAAATCCTGCTCACCATCCCTAACATCCCTCATGAATCTGTTCCTGAAGGAAAAAATTCTAAGGACAACGTCGAAATGCGAAGGTTTGGGGAGAAAACGAATTTTTCCTTCCCTCTCAAACCCCATTGGGACATCGGAAGAAAGCTGGGTATTTTAGACTTTGAGCGGGCGGCAAAAATTGTCGGGTCCCGCTTTGCCGTTTATTTTGGAGACGGAGCCAGGCTGGAAAGAGCGCTGATCAACTTTATGCTGGATATACATACAAAGGAAAGAGGTTATGAAGAGGTGCTTCCTCCCTTTATCGCCAATAAGGAAAGCTTGATGGGAACAGGCAATCTGCCGAAATTCGAGAATGACCTCTTTAAACTAAAGGGCTATTCCTGGTACCTGATTCCCACCGCAGAAGTTCCGCTGACCAATCTCTATCGTGATGAGATTCTGGAGGCTGACTCCCTTCCCAAAAGGTTCGTAGCCTATACGCCCTGTTTCCGCAGAGAAGCTGGTTCTTATGGCAAGGATATCAGAGGGCTTATCCGCCAGCACCAGTTCAATAAAGTGGAGTTGATGACCTTTTCTCTTCCTGAAAATTCATATGACGAGCTGGAGAGGATGACTGTTGATGCCGAAGAGATCTTGAAGAGGCTGGGGCTGCATTACCGCGTGGTTGTCCTCTGTACGGCAGACTTGGGATTTGCCGGAGCAAAGACCTATGATCTGGAATTGTGGATGCCCCACCGCAAGAAGTACCTGGAGATCTCATCCTGCACAAATTGTGAGGACTTCCAGGCAAGACGGGCCAATATCCGTTTCCGGAAAAGCCCCAAATCAAAGCCAGAATACGCCCATACCTTGAATGGCTCTGGAGTGGCTCTGGGCCGGACAGTGAGCGCCATAATGGAAAGTTACCAGCAGGAGGACGGTTCTGTTCTCATTCCAGAGGCTTTACGACCGTATATGGATAGCCAGGAAAAAATCTCTTGAATGTCCTCAACTCTGCTTGTCAGCCGCAGGAAACAACGATAAAATAAACAACGATTGGAGGGATGGCCGAGTGGTTTAAGGCGGCGGTCTTGAAAACCGCTTCTCGAGTAATCGGGACGGGGGTTCGAATCCCTCTCCCTCCGTTTCACCTCACCGGTCATAAATTTTGCCTTAAAACGAAAAAATGTTAAAATAGCATCTGTCTACTTCATGCTGCGGAGAGGTGCTGGAGTGGCTGAACAGGATCGCCTGCTAAGCGATTGTCTCGATTAATGTCGGGACCGTGGGTTCGAATCCCACCCTCTCCGCCATTTTCCGCTTTTCTTTATTCCAGTTTTATACTTAAATCCCTGACTGTATTGGCGATTTCTGTATAGCTAAAGACGATACTATCCTGGGGGAGTCAACAAATCTAAAGCTGAAAAAACAACAGTTTAGCTCCTTTAACTTGTTACTTGTTTGGAAAAGACCAAGAAACAGCGATTAGCTTTAAAGATGTAAGAAAATCACCCCAGAAATCATCCCTAAGGAGTATTAACTTATTTCTTTTACTATAGTGTAATTGTTTTTCTAAGCTAATAGCCATTTAAATGAAATTTCACGATACAGTTGGAGTTAAAAGGACTGCATTTTTTAATATTTATAATTTTTCCCGTCTGATAACTTAAAGAAAAGTCAGGCTATAAAGACCAAAACGAAGAAATATTAGGAGAAGAAATAGTGGAGATTCATCTCTGGAAAAGCCGAAAGAAGAACTTGGCATGTTTATTTGTTTGCATATTCTTTTTGTTTTTGCCTGATGTCAGTTTAGGGCAGAAATATCAATTCAAAAATTATAATATAGAAGATGGCTTGGCACAGTCACAAGTCTCTTCCATTTTCCAAGATAGCAGGGGTTATCTATGGATAGGTACATTAGGAGGGGGAGTTAGTAAATATGACGGATTGGTGTTTACAAACCTTACTACAAGAGAGGGGCTATGCGACAACAGTATATTATCTATAATTGAAGATCATATAGGCAATCTCTGGTTCGGTACATATAAGGGAGTAAGCAAATATAATGGGAAAATATTTACTAATATAACTGCAGAAGATGGTTTAAATAATAACATAGTTAGGTCGATCTTGGAGGACCACAAAGGCAATTTATGGTTTGTCACCGAGGGAGAAGGTGTGTGCAAATATGATGGGAAAATATTTACCAACATAACTACAGAAGATGGTTTAAATAATAACATAGTTAGGTCGATCTTGGAGGATAGCGAAGG
>CAYSCW010000002.1:201170-204784 GCA_964429795.1 uncultured Eubacteriales bacterium | reverse complement strand
CAGAAGATGGTTTAAATAATAACATAGTTAGGTCGATCTTGGAGGATAGCGAAGGCAATCTCTGGTTCGGGACCGATAAAAGTGGAATATATAAATATGATGGAGTAACCTTTACAAATTTTACCAAGAAAGATGGTTTGAATGATAATGAAGTTTTGACTCTCTTTCTGGATAATAAAGGCAATATTTGGGTTGGTACTCGGAGGGGAATAAGTATTTTTAAGGATGAAAATTTTACAGATTTTTCTGAAAAACATGGTTTAAATAAGAATGATCTTATTTTTTCAATTTTGGAGGACCACGAGAGTAATCTCTGGTTCGGCGCATACGGAGGAGGAATTATTAAATATACTCCTTCTCAATTGATACATACAGAACAAGGAGAAAACGATGAATTTAACGGTTCGTTTATAACTTTTACGAGTAAAGATGGGTTACATAATGACAATGTAGTTTTAATGGTATTTGATGATACAGAAAATTTATGGATAGGTACTGAGAAAGGCATCGATAAATTTAGCATTGAGCAGTACAAAGAGACAGGAAAAGCAGCATTCAAGCATTATGGCAAAGCAGAAGGCTTCACAGGTATTGAATGCATTCACAATTCAGTTTGTCAAGATAGTAAAGGGAATATATGGTTTGGCACTCTAAGAGGAGCTATTAAATACATTGCCAAAAATGATAGGCCAAATAATATAGAACCAATTACACATATCACCAATTTACGACTCTTTTTTGAAGAGATTGATTGGTCTACTTACACTAATAAAGCAAGTAATGCAGCTAGGAATATAAACGGTCTGCCGATTGGCTTGAAACTCCCTTACAATAAGAATCACCTTACATTTAATTTTGTAGGGATTAGTTTGGTGGCTCCTGAGAAAGTAAGATATCAATATAAGTTGGAAGGATTTGATGAAACCTGGTCACCTGCTACTAAGGCAACTTATGCAACTTATTCAAACCTAAATCCTGGAGAGTATACTTTTAATGTAAAAGCATGTAATAACGATGGCTTATGGAATAAAGAACCTGAAACTTTTAGTTTTGAAATAGCTTCTCCCTTCTGGCAGATGGGGTGGTTTCGAATTTCTGGATTTATAGCAATTTCACTTTTAATCTTTGCGACTTATCAGATTAGAACATATAAAGTTAGAAAAAGAAATAAACAACTTGAAGAAATCAATACAAAACTGAATGAACAAATATATGAACGCGAGCGTGCGGAAGAGGCAATAAAAAAACGGAATACCCAACTTGAGTTAGTTCAGCAGGTTCAAAGTAATATTCCTCTAAATTTGGATATTGAAGTAATTTTAATGTCAGCAGCAGAAAGCATTGGTAAATTATTCGGATTTAGCAAAGTTTCAATGAACCTCTATAAAGAAGATACAAATGAAATAGAACACATTGTGGGTTGGAACAAATTGGGAACCCCGACTCCCAAAGGCCATAAACAAAAGCTTGGAGTGGGACTCATTGGAAAGGCTGCTCAGTTAAAGAAAACAATAGTTGCGAATGATGTTTCCAAAGAACCGTCTTATGTTGTCTATTATCAAACTGAAACAAAGGCTGAACTCGTTATTCCCTTACTTGTTCAGGATCACTTGGTAGGAGTTCTTGATATCCAAGACATAAAGCAGAATGTGTTCACAGAAGAGGACATTTCTGTACTGAAGCCCATAGCCAATTATATTTCATATCTTATTGAGGCAAAGCTGGTAGAGGAGAAAATCAAGGCGTCTCTCAGAGAGAAAGAGATTCTTCTCAAAGAGATTCACCATCGGGTTAAGAACAATATGCAAATTATCTCCAGTTTGCTTAGCCTTCAGTCTCGACACATCAAGGATGAGCAAGTTATTGAAATGTTAAAGGAGTGCAAGAACCGTATCCAGTCAATGGCGCTTGTACATGAAAACCTTTATAGATCCAAAGACTTTACCGGGATCAACTTATCCGAACACATAAATAGTTTAGCCAAAGGTCTTTATCAATCGTATAATGCAGACTCCAGGAATATTGAAATGAAAATTAAAAGTGAGGATGTTTCATTAAGTATTGATTTGGCAATTCCTTGCGGTTTGGCCGTCAACGAACTAGTCTCCAATTCACTTAAGCATGCGTTTCCTTCGACATGGAAAGGGAAGGGGAAAATTGAAATTTCCCTTCATGCCACTGAGGATAAAGAGATTGAACTGGTCATCCGGGATAATGGTGTTGGAATTCCGAGAAATATTGATTTCAGGAAGACTGAGTCATTAGGCTTGCAGCTGGTTTCAATCTTGGTGGAGGATCAGCTTAAGGGAAAGGTTAGCTTGGATAGAGGGAAAGGGACAAGATTTAAGATAAAGTTCAAAGGAAATTGATGTTAGAGGCCTAAGTAGGAAGATAAAGTATATCATACATAGAGACTGAGAACTTACATTTAGTGCTCGCTGCAAGTCCCTCCAAAATCAACATTAGAGTTTATTAAAAGATAGTGATCGTCGGAACCTTTTTGATTCATCATCCGTTTATCCTTATAAAAGGATGATCTATGAAGGTGTTAACTAGAGCCGATGAGATCCTCGTTCTGGCAGTCCTTCGCCTGAAAGATAAGGCTTGCGGTTCACAGCCCGCTGTTGGCACATGAGGCAGGTCTTGGGTTCTATCCTAGATCTCGTGAAAAGATCGGTCCTTAGGGGGAAATCATGCTGAAGAACTACCTTATCGTCGCTCTCCGGAGCATCAGAAGAAACAAGGTGTATTCTTTCATCAACATGGCCGGGCTGGCCATCGGGATGACAAGCTTTATCCTGATTTTCTTGTTTATCCAGTACCAGTTAAGCTATGACAAGTACCACGAGAATGCTGACCGCATCTACAGAGTTGCCACAGATAGCAAATTACATAAAACAAAGACGGCACTCTCATCCAACCCGATGGCCCCTGAGTTAGCCCGGGAATTTCCAGAAATCGTCCAGGCTGTGAGGATTGACCATATTCACTGGAAAGTATTGATAGGCTGTGAGCAGGGATACTTCAAGGAAGCACGGTTCTATCTCTCGGATCCGAATGTTTTTGAACTTTTTTCTTTTCCGCTGGTTAAAGGAAATCCAGAGACTGTTTTGAAAGATAAATATGCTGTTGTTGTTTCCGAGGAGATGGCTGAAAAGTATTTCGGAAATAAGAACCCGGTGGGAAAAACTCTTAACTTTGAAAATAAATTGGATTTCCATGTCACCGGAGTTATGAAAGATATACCTCCCAACTCTCATTTCAGTTGTGATTTCCTTGCCTCTTTTGCCTGTGCCGACGAAGTCTATTGGAAAGGATATTCGGAGGATAAAACACAGATGAGCCTTCACACCTACCTTTTACTCAGAGAGGGGGCATCGGCTTCGGAACTGGAGCAAAAACTTCCTGGATTTGTTGATAAATTCCTGGCTCCGGTGCTGGAGGAATATGCGCCGATGAAAGACAGGATTCCTGGAGGGTTGGAAAATTTAAAATTCAGACTTTTCCTCCAGCCGCTAACAGGAATACACTTGCACTCCAATCTTTCTGCTGAATTGTCTACCAACTATGATGTCAGGTATATCTACATTTTTTCGGCTATAGGAGTTTTAATT
>CAYSCW010000002.1:162029-201070 GCA_964429795.1 uncultured Eubacteriales bacterium | reverse complement strand
TTTTGGTCGGAGTCGGTTCCGGGAGTTATCCTGCTTTTTTCATCTCTTCCTTTCGGCCTGTTAAAGTGTTGAGAGGTAGCTTTAAGCTCGGGTCAAAAAGCCTTTTCAGGAGCATTCTGGTTGTGTCTCAGTTTGTGATCACTGTCGGCCTCATCTCTTCGACAATCGTCATGTACAATCAACTCAATTTCATCCGGAATAAGAGACTAGGATTTCAGAAAGAGCATGTGGTCGTTCTGTCTTTTGAAGATGAGGCAGAAGCCAGGAATTATCTGGCTTTAAAAAATGAGTTCTTAAGGTCTCCAGAAATAGAGGGCGTTACAGGAGCCTCGAACGTATTCAGCAGGCTCTATTCTTCTTCGCCCTTCTGGTGGGAGGGGGCTCAGGAAAATGAGTCCATGCGCGTTCAGAAACTTTTTGTAGACCACGATTTTATAAAGACTTTTGGAATTGAGATTGCAGAGGGAAGGGATTTTTCAGAGTCCGTTGCTTCGGACAAATACGGCGCATTCATAATCAATGAATCGGCTGTCAAAGCATTCGGCTGGAGCACTCCTCTTGGGAAACAGATTGCCTGGGCTCACAGAAAGAATGATAAAGGCGCCGTGATCGGAGTGATAAAAGATTTTCATTTCAGGTCTCTTCATCAAAGAATAGAGCCCCTCATTCTATCGGTAAGGGACAATTCTTTCACGAATATGTTCATAAAGATACAGGGTAAAGACATTCCAGGAGCCTTGGGTTTCATTAAAAATAAATGGGAAGAGTTTTTTCCGGAAAGTCCTTTTGAGTACTTTTTTCTCGATGACGATATCAACAGAATGTACGCATCCGAGATGAGAATGAGCCGGATTTTTAGAGGGACTTCGCTCCTGGCCATCTTTATTGCCTGTCTGGGTCTCTTCGGGCTTATCTCCTTCACAACCGAGCAGCGTACAAAAGAGATCGGGATCCGTAAAGTCCTTGGAGCATCAGCACCGAACATTGTGATGTTGTTATCGAAAGAATTCTTAAAACTCATCATGATTGCCAATGTCGTTGCCTGGCCAATAACATATTTTGTAATGAATAAATGGCTTCAGAATTTTGTCTACCGCGCCGGTATAAATGTTTTCATATTCTTAACCTCAGCAGTGATTGCACTGGTTATTGCCACGATCACAGTATTCAGTCAGTCTGTAAAAGCAGCTAATTCAAATCCAGTGGAAATATTGAGGTATGAGTAGTGGCGATTCAACCAGAATTCTCAAGATGCCTTCACAAATAATTTAGGCTGCATTTTCCCCATTTTTTCAGGGCCTTTATACAAATCAATACAGGTTGAAGGAAATAAAACAGGTAATTGTCTACAATCCTAAAATCAAAGAGCCGGTTTATGTAAGGTACGCTTACCATAATGGGGCAGGGGCCACTTTGTTTAATGTCGAAGGATTGCAGGCTTCATCCTTTACTACTGAAGATGAATTGCTATAGCATTTTTTTCAAACGTATTCTTAGAAAAAAATAGCACGTTCCAACCTCCCCAGGGTACTATTTTTTGTTATGAACCATATTTATATGCATTAATGACGTTTTTTTACTGATATATAGAGCTTCTTGCAATTTTAGGATTGGATGCAGCGGACAAAAATATGCTTGCGGTCGTATCCGAGAGAGATATAATAAGAAAAATATCCGATACTTAGGAGAGGTACATGGGACTGAATTGGTATGACGGCGCCCTTTTTGTAGCCTTTTTCGCTGTCGTTATCGGCGTGAGCATGTACAAAAGCCGGAGGGAAAGGACAGGTGAGGACTTTTTCCTGGCCAGCCGAGGTTTGATATGGCCTCTGATCGGCCTATCGCTGATCGCGGCCAACATCTCCACTGAACATTTTGTCGGAATGTCCGGGCAGGGAGCCGGAGTAATGGGCATGGCCGTGGCCAGCTATGAATGGATGGCAGCCATCACCCTGGTCATCGTCGCCTTCTTCTTCCTCCCGAAGTTCCTGAGGAGCGGTATCTACACCATACCGGAATATCTCGAATACCGGTATAACCCGGCTGCCCGCGGAATTATGGCCTTCTACATGATTGTGATCTACATCGCCGTGAGCATCTCCGCCGTGGTCTACACCGGAGCGCTGACGTTGAACACCATCTTCGACATGGACCTAGTCCAGGCCGTCTGGCTCATCGGCATCATTGCCGCGATATACACCACCTGGGGGGGCTTGAAGGCCGTGGCCTGGGCAGACCTGTTCCAGGGTTCGGCCCTGATATTTGGAGGGTTGATCACCATGATCCTGGGCTTCCGCGCTGTGGGCGGAGTGAGCGCTTTTTTCCAGGCTAACGAGGCGAAGCTCCATATGATCCTCAGCGCTGACCACCCTGTCATTCCTTGGACAGCGCTCATCGTGGGTCTCTGGATCCCAAATTTCTACTACTGGGGCTTAAACCAATTCATCACCCAGAGAGCGCTTGCCGCCAAGAGCCTGAGGCAGGGCCAGTTGGGGATCATCCTGGCCGCCTTTATAAAGCTGACCATTCCCTTCATCATTATCTTCCCGGGCATTATGGCCTATCAGCTTTATCATGCGGAATTAACTACATCAGGCGCCACCACAGATGCCGCTTATCCATTGATCATCAGGAACCTGATCACTCCCGGGCTTCGAGGATTCATATTTGCGGCCATTGCCGGTGCGGTCATCAGCACCCTTGGTTCAATGCTCAATTCAGTCTCGACCATATTGACCCTAGACCTGTACAAGCGCCACTGGAAAAAAGAGGCTTCAGGGGAGTCGCTGGTAAAGGTAGGCCGGATTGCCACCCTGGTATTCGTGGTCGCGGTGTGCCTGATAGCCCCTCAATTGGGCAATCCCAAATTCAAAGGGATCTTCAACTACATCCAGGAATTTCAGGGATACATATCTCCAGGAATTCTGGCAGCTTTTCTATTCGGGATGATCTTCAGGCGGGCACCTTCTGGAGCAGGAATCGCCTCCATGATCCTGTGTGTGCCCATCTACGGGTTTCTGCAGTGGCAGTTCGGGTATGTCGCCTTCCTCAACAGGATGGCCATCACCTTCGGAATCCTGCTGACCATCATGGCTATCATCACCATCCTTGCCCCGCTTAAACAGCCCAGAGTGATGCCCGTCAAAAAAGGCTTTGACATGAAGCCAACCCCTGTCGTGCTGTGGATGGGAATGGTGATCATCGGCTTGACTGTGGCCCTGTATATCTTCTTTTGGTAGAAAAAAAGAGTCGACCATGAATAGGACCGAACAAGACCGTGAAGCCATCCAGACACTCGTCTCTCTCTCCGAAGAAGCGGGTTTGAACATAAAGGGAGGAAGAGTTCGGCGGACATCCTCCCGGTTCTGCCTCGGCGTGGAGCACGGTGACTACAACGGCACCGAGCTATTCGGTGTGGGGACAGACCGGTTCATATGGGTGGCCTATAAGCCAAACGATACGAAAAAATTCAGGTTCTTCAGCGGGAATTTTCCCAACGATGGAGTGATCGAATTCCAGCATGGAGGCATTCCTCAGCCTAAATCCGCAGCGATCGCAGATACATGGGGACGGTTCGCCTATGGTGTGGACTTTATCCTGGGAAGATTGGGATTCGATCTCCAACAGGGAATCGATGCTGTGATCTACGGGAACATTCCCGGTGGAGGGATGTCCCGGTCAGCCTCTCTGACACTCAACCTCATCCTGTCTGTTCTCGATTCTAACGGGATCGCAGTGAAGGACAAGTTTAAGATCGCCGATATGGCCCAGATGGTAGAGAACGATTATATCGGCTCTCCCTGTGGACAGCTCGACCAGATTATGATCCTTTTCGCCCGAGAAGGGATGGGGACCCATTACAATCCAGAGACCCGGTCCGTCACCCATGTTCCCCTTGGCGCGGGTGCTCCGGATTTTCGGCTGGTGGGGTTGGATACGGGCACAGAGCGCCCCGGGCTCGAGAAATCTACATACAAAATCCGCAGGGCTGAGTGTGAGGAGCTTGTAGTCCTCCTCAAGAACTCAGGATATAAGCTCCGCTTTCTGGCTGACATCAAGGAAGAAAAGCTTTACAGAAAGATAATAGATCAATTTGGCAGCACTCATCCTGACCTTTGTGATCGGCTGAAATACATCTTCTACGCCCAGAAGCGATTTTATCAGATGCTCGATGCCTGGAAAGCAGGAGACATCGAGGCGGTCGGATGGATATTTAGAGAAGACGGTATCGGATTGCGGGATGACTATAAAATATCTGGCGCGGAGCTGGAGACCATGTGCGACATCGCCCGCACGGTTAAAGGCGTTTGGGGCGAGAGGATGCTCGGAGGGGGAGACAAGGGTGCCTCTGGAGCCTTGGTGGCGGCCAGAAGTGTAACAGCCCTGAAGGAGGCTGTGGATATAGCCTATCCGCGCAGCCATCCCGTCTGCAAAGACAAGTACGCGGTGCATGTCTTCAAGATTGTGGACGGGATCTGCGTCCTCGACGGGCATCTGGACTGATACAGAGCCAAAAAAAACCTCTTTAAAATTCTCATTATAGAACCTCCTTTTCTGCCGCGGTTCGAATTGGTTACAACCACATCTGTCATTTATATTTTTTTGCCTTTATTTCAAGTCCTGGCTGAAATCCTTGATCGTATCAACGATTTCTGTATGGCTGAGGCTGGGCCCATCCTGGGGGGAGTCGATGATCCTGAAATTGAAAAACGGACAATTTCCGTCATACCAGTTGTAATCTGGAGATCTTCCTATTTCATCTCTTTTCTTTGTTTCTTTCTGATTGAGGAGATCTCCCAAGCCTCGAAGGTTTACTCCTTTTTTTGGGTCTACACCAAGGATGTATCTTTCGTTGCCGAAATTAGACATCAGGAATGTGAATCCCTGCTTGAGAGAAGAGTTTTCTTTGTCCCTTCGAGCCCATTCTTTAAGGAGGAAACTTCTTGGATTTTTCACCACGAGGCCGTCCACTTTTTTCTTCCCTTTTCCCGGAGATAAGGGGAGAAAAAGGATGAGCTTATCAGACCTGCTGAGATCATGGAGATAGTTAAAATAATCCTCTTCAGCTTCTCTCATCACTCGCTCATACCTGTCCACTCCCGAAAAGAGCATACGGTTTTCCATGATTTCATAGCCTTCTTCTGCTTTCAAATAGAGGAAGTTTATAAACTTCAGCCCTTCTTCCAATCTCTCCAGATTTGTGACTTCTTCTTCCTTTCGGATCTTCCTGAAGAGCCCTCTGAGAATGGAATAAGGAGTGGAGGAGAGGTCGATTTCTTTGGGCAGAGAGGCTGAATCCACCATCTTGGTGTACCGGGCAACTTTTTCCATGGAAAGATCAAATTCTCCTTTTTCCAAAAGCTTCAGGGAGAGAAAGATGGAGGAAACCGCATCGAAATCTGGAAAGCGGTGGGTGATAATCTTCAACCGGAGGCTGTCTTTTCCTCTGAGGAGATTTTCTCGGTTGATATGATCGAGGACAAGTTGAGGCGATTTTGCGATCAGGGAAGCGGTGCATTCCACATCTGCATCAGGATGGTGATGGTCAATAACACCGGGGACTGTTTTCATGCCCACATCCAGAACCAGAGTGTTTATTTGAGGCTCAAAAACAGTTCCGTAAGGAACAAACTGATACTCGACATGGAACGTATTGAAGATCATCTCTCTAGCTTTCCCTCTTTTTCTTCCAAGAAGCGGATAATCTTTGCACTCCCTGAAGGGAAAGGATAACGTCTGAACCCTCGAAGTGTGACCCAGCGGTGATTTTCTGCCTTGAGATGAGGATTGTTCTTCAAGGAGCAGGTGTAGGCATGAAGAGTGACTTGGAATTGAGTATAGGCGTGGTTCACTCTAGTAAGATATTCTTGGTTCGTGATTTCTACTCCCAATTCCTCTTTAGTCTCTCGCTGCAGAGCTTGCAAGAGAGACTCGTTTTCCCTTCTTTTTCCTCCTGGAAATTCCCAAAGACCAGCCAACAGGCCCTTGGGAGGACGCTTTTGAATCAGGTATCTGCTGTCTTTCTTTATGATAGCCACGACAGCCTCAACTTTCTGATATTTTCTCTTTTTGGGTTGAGGGATGATCTCTTGTTCTCCTGCCTTGTAGGCTTGACAAAATTCAGTGATAGGGCAGAGTGAACAGATTGGGTTCTTTGGCTTGCAGACAAGGGCTCCAAGCTCCATCAGGGCCTGATTGAATTGGCCTGGCTTTTTTTGAGGAAGGCAACAGTTAAGAAAAGGAAGGAAAGTCCGGTCATTTTTGGGTTGAGCCTTACAGTGGATACTCAGGAGCCGCATCATCAGCCGGCGCACATTGGCCTCCACCATCGGGTATGACTTATCAAAGGCAAAGCAGAGCAATGCAGCCGTGGTGTAAGGTCCCAGTCCTGGCATGCTCCTCAGCACCTTGTAGTCTTGAGGGAACTGGCCTCCGTAGCTTTGTTCAATAATTTGAGCTGCTTTATGCAAATTTTTTGCCCTTTGATAATAGCCCAAACCCTCCCAGGCCTTAAGGACTTTTTTCTTTGGAGCTTTGCTTAGGGCGTTCACATCAGGAAAGAGAGCGATCCATTTCTTGAAATAGGGAATGACCACAGCCACTGTGGTCTGTTGAAGCATGATTTCAGAGATCCAGATTTTATAAGGGTCTTTAGTATCCCTCCAGGGAAGTTTTCGGTGATGGAATCGGTACCAGCGGTCGAGCTTCCTGCGGAAATCCGCTGTTTTTACTTCAGAAAATTCCATTCTTACCTGAATCATTCATCTATACCACGATTCCCATTCCCTTGGCAAAACTTATCACCTGCTCCTGCGAATAAATATGTTATAATGATGCGAAAATATAAAGGGAAGAATTTCTCAGAAGAATTAAAGGAGATAGGGATGAAAAAACAAATAAAAATATTGTTGTGCTTGCTCTTGATTCTTATCTTATCCGGTGCTGTTCAGGCAGATAAGACCAATGGGATGCTCCTGTTCGCCAAGTCTGGACAGTTTGTGAAGGATTTTGGGAAGAAAGGCCAGGACCCTGGTGGAGCCGAGCGGGAGGATGAGGCGTATTCGATCCAATCGCCCAACAAAAAAATAAACGTCAAGATTCAGGTAGGAGAGAGAATACAATATTCTGTCCTCTACAAAGACCGAGAACTTCTCATTCCTTCCCCTCTATCTCTGACCATAGATAATGAGCGTATATTAGGCAAAAACCCACAGATCAAAGATATTAAAAGACGAAGCGTTCAGGATAAAATATATCCTGTCATCAGAGAGAAAAGAAAGGTTGTTACTGACCATTTCGATGAAATCACATTGCGTTTTATGGACGATTGGGGGCTTATTTTCAGGCTCTATGATGATGGTCTGGCTTACAGATTTTTTACGGAATTCAATGGAAGAATAAAAATTATAGCAGAGAAAGCCTCTTTCAGATTCAAAGAGGATCATTCTCTTTATTTTCCTTTCAGCCAGAGTTTTCACACCTCTTTTGAGAACAATTACAGCTATCTTCCCATCAGTGAGGTGAAATCAAAGAGAATGGGATTTATGCCAGTGCTAGTGGATGTTAAAGGAGGCCAAAAAGTTGCAATCACTGAGGCTGACCTGGTTGATTATCCCGGAATGTTTTTAACAGGCTCTGAGGATGAATCTCCTTCGCTTTTCGGGAAGTTCTCCAGGTATCCAAAGTCTGAAGAACAAAAAGGGGACAGGAATCTAGAGATCAAAGAAAGGGAAGATTATATCGCTCTTACAGAGGGAAAGCGGACTTTTCCCTGGAGGGTGATAGTGATTGTAGAGAAAGATGGAGATCTGGTAGAAAGCGATATTGTATACAGGCTGGCATCCCCATTAAAGTTAGATAATGTGGATTGGATTAAGCCGGGGAAAGTGGCCTGGGATTGGTGGAATGCCAACAACATCTATGGAGTGAATTTTCAAGCAGGAATAAACACCGAAACATACATGTATTACATCGATTTTGCCTCCAAGTACGGTCTCGAGTATGTAATTCTGGATGAAGGCTGGTCAGATCCTGCCGATCTTTTCAAGATCAACCCGGAAATCGACATGGAAAGGCTGCTTGCGCATGCAAAGAGGAAGAATGTCGGAATCATCCTCTGGTGTGTCTGGCTTACCCTGGATCGGCAGCTCAAGCAGGCCCTTGATCTTTTTGAAAAATGGGGAATCAAGGGAATCAAAGTCGATTTCATGAACAGGGATGACCAGAAGATTGTCCGTTTTTATCATAAGATAGCTGAAGAGTCTGCGAAAAGGAGGATGATTGTTGATTTTCACGGGGCTTATAAGCCAACAGGCTTGAGGCGTGCTTATCCTAATGTCTTAACAAGGGAAGGAGTGCTGGGCCTTGAGAACAGCAAATGGAGCAGGAAAGTCACGCCAGAGCATGATCTAACCATTCCCTTTATCAGAATGCTTGCCGGACCTATGGATTATACGCCTGGAGCTATGATTAACGCCCAGAAGAAGAATTTCCAAGCTATATTCGAAAGGCCCATGAGCCAGGGGACAAGAGCCCATCAGCTGGCCATGTATGTGGTCTATGAAAGCCCTCTGCAGATGCTTTGTGACTCTCCTTCCAATTACTTGAGAGAAGGGGAGATGATGGAATTCCTGTCTAAGGTTCCGACGGTGTGGGATGAGACAAGAGTTCTGGAGGCAAAGGTCGGTGATTATATCGCTGTTGCCAGAAAAAGAGGAGGGGAGTGGTACGTGGGAGCGATGACGGATTGGACGCCGAGGAAAATAAGAGTTGATTTTGGGTTTTTGGAGCACGGCATTTATAAGGCGGAGATTTACGCTGATGGACCGAATGCAAAACGCTTTGCCAGCGATTATACAAAGATCGTCCGAGAGATATCAGCCGATAACACTCTGGAAATAGACCTTGCCCCTGGAGGAGGCTGGGCGGCCCGGATCTTCAAACCGAAACCTTAAAGTGCAGGCATGGGTGAGAAGCCCGATTCTTAACTTCTTGCTGTCATTCACTTTTTTCCCAATGTCTTTAAGTGTTTTAAGGAGCCGTAGAGAGAGCGCAATTTCTCAAATTCTTTCTCATCATAAAAGGAACATTTCTCGTCACCGAATGATTTGGCAACCTCGACCGCGAATCTGACCGCCATCTCTATGTCTACGACTTGATTTGCTCCTGTGGCGCTTCCCGGCACAGGAACTTCCGTAGTAATCGCCACTCCCACAACTGGAGCATTGGTGGAGGTTGAAGGCTGGAGAATGCTGTTGAGATGGTAGACATGATTACCGTAGGGCGTTATATCTTGAGTTGTAATCGGGAAAACCACAGGCAATTTTCCAGTGACAATCTGCATGATATCCAACAGATCCTCACTCACCCGCAGGATATAACCGTCTCTAACAGTGGGAGAGATAGCAAATCCTCTATGATTGATGATCCGGTTCCCTTTGGTGGTATCTATGGAGAGGATAGCTTCCATGCGCTCATCAACTTCATGTTTGTTCATTGTTTCCAGGGAAACAGGTGCACCCATAAAAGGGACCGGGTCATGAGGGATGACAGGGGAGTGGGGACAAAGATGGGTGGCTACAATCACATCGCCTCTGAGAACGTCTCCTTTTTTTCGCATTTCCGAAATTTTGGAAGCGCTGGCCAGAGCTGTTATCGCTCCATCCGCATCCGAGACCAAACCGAGCTTATGGGGCCTGGCCCCGATTCCTCCCAGTCGGCCGATGATACCCAATGTCGGTGATTTTCCTCCTTTAGATCGACCCTCTTTGCCTTTTATAAAAATCTTTATGAAATCCGTTTCTCCTCTTTCTTCCTTCACTTTGTGCATTTCTATTTCCGACTCTTCTACTCCCTTTTCTGTGAAGAAACCGAGAATTTCCTTTTTCACAATTTTTGGAGTTTCCAATAGTTCATAAATTTCGATGACTTGCTTAAAAGCCATTTTGTCGCTCCTTACCAGGAAAAATTTTCATGACTGTGTAATAGAGTACGATGGAAGAGAGTATTCCATTAAAAGCAAATACTGAGAAAGGGAATACTTTGATGGTGAAAGGATGTCCTGATGTGGTCCATCCAATGAAAAAAGAGATAATGTAAACCGCCAGGGCTTTGGAGTTTAGTCTGGAAAAACTCTTTTGTTTAAAATTCTGCTTTGGGAGTCTCTTCAGGAAATAATAATCGGTCAGAAAAATACCTCCGATAGGCCCGATACTCACGGTAAGTATGACCAAAAAGAGCTCCAGTCTTTCCAGGATGCCAAGGGATGCAAACAGGGAAGCGATGACACCCGCTGCGATGGTGACTTTCCATCTTTTCGCATGGAAAATATTGTTTAAAGCTAATACAGAGGAGTAAATGTTGCTGTCGTTTGTGGTCCATTGCGCAAGAAGAAGAACCATGAATCCGATAAATCCTAAACCGAGGTATTGATTACCCATGATGAGTTCTGGAAGTCTTTCATGATAGAGCCCCGTGTTCATGGCCAAGATTGAGCCCACAAGATGGAGGAAAGCGCTTACTCCCATGGCCAAAGCCGCAGCAGAGAAGATGTCTTTCATGCGTGGACGGGCATAGCGAAAAATGTCGGCGCTGGTAGTGGCTCCAACTATGAAACCTCCGGCTACGATGGAAGCAGCTGCGCCCACAGTTAAAGGGTAGGGATCAGGCTTATGATTGATAGCCAGAGAAATCAAAGTTTCAGAGGGAAGGAAATGTAGCCCCATCTTCATCATTCCCCACAAAAAAATGACCACCATAAAAGGAGAGGCGGCCCAACTGAGAACGCTTAGACCGCGAATGCCAAAAATGGCAGGTATCATCATCAAGATCCCACAGCAGAAAGAGAGGAGAGGAATGGAGAGATGCATACCGAAATAGAACTGGATGGTTCGCGCAAAAAAAGCAGCCTGGACACCAAACCAGCCGATCAGCGAAAAGGCAATGGAAAGTGAGATAAGGATGGCCCCAATCCGACCGAAGGACAGATTAGCAATGAGAGGTGTAGAGAATCCTGTTTTGGCCCCAATATAACCTGTGAGGCCCATCACAGCGATGAGAATTACCTCTCCCAGAAGGTAAGAGAAAATTACACTCGATATATTCCCCAGGCCCAGCCCGATCATCATCCCCCGAAAAATCGCTGACATGACCACAGCGATTCCGATCCAGATGACAGCCAGGTTGATCCAGCTTTTTCTGCGTTCCAGGGGAACGGATTCTAGAGAGTAATCTTCTAAGAGCTCTTCGCTCCTCCTCTCTTTTACCATCTGTGAATTATTATTATAAAAAGGATGAGGCGGCTTATTTTTTTTGCTCTTTTTCCTCTTCTTTCTTCCACTCTTTTAATTCCTTGGGAAATTCATCAAGGAAACTGGAATCCACTCGAAAAAGATAATCGAATCTGGCGTTTTTCACAACAGCTTTCTTGGCTTCCTTATCTTCGTCGCCGATGAGAATAGCAATTTCCTTTGACGTTTCATCATCCTCTTTGACCCAGACCTTGACTTCAGCTTGAGGACTTTCTAATCCCCAGTCTTTCAAATTAAGGGGAGGATCGATGAACTCATCAGCCTCAAGGCCTTCTATCTTGCGAATGAATGTCTCGATTTTTTCCTTGGATGCCGCCTCTTCTATGGGAGATTTAAAGCGCCAGTTGTCATCCTCATCTTTGATCAGGGTCCAGTCGAGGTCACCTCTCTTGAGATGGAGCTTATTGGCTTCCCAGCTGTAAAAGTCGGCGACTTCTTTTTCCCGTAATTCTTGGGGCTCCTTCTCCAGGTTTGAGAGGATTGAATCTTCACCAGTGATGATTTTTGAGGAGAGAGAGGTTGTGGCATAGAGCTTATCATCTTTCTTCTGGAGAAAGAAGGTGATTCCCTTGTTTTCCAAGGGCATTTCCAGGGTGATTTCATAGTCAGGATGGTCCAGCCCGTAGATTTTGACTTCCTCTTCTTTCTTTTCCTCTGAGACGAATTCCTTGGCTTTTAGATTGGAAAGAGCATACAAAACATCGCTGATTTTGCTCGATTCAGCCAGAGCTTCGACAGGTCTTTTAAGGAACCATTCATCCGCCTTTTTTAGAGCCCTCCATTCGACATCTTTTGCCCTCAGTTTTATGCCTTTCACATTGTCTGTTTCAAAGCGAAAGACATCTTTCATCCGGAAATCGAAAAGGCCTTTCTCCAGGTGATTTTTTAGCTGACTGGGGATGAGGACAACCCGGACTTCATCCTCCCTTTTGGCAAAATAGGTGCTGTCAAGGGGATTCTCCTCGCCGATCAGTACTCTTATTGGTTGTTCCTTTCCTTTGAAGTAGAGGGAAATTTCCTGTTTAGGGATCCCATAGCGTTCAAGGTCTGATGGTTGTTCTTCAATTACCCTTTCTATCCTCAACCGGCTAAAATCATCGGCCAGGCGGTCCACTTCAACCTTGTCAGCCTTTGCCTCCAATGGCTCAGTTATCAGCCAGTCTTCCTCATCTTTGCTAAAAGTGATGGTTTCACCTTTTGTCTTGAAAACGATCTTCTGGACTTGATCTGATGAGAGATCCACCAGTTTCTCGGTTTCTTCCTCGCCCTTTCCCTTTATTTCGAAAAAATAAACAAAGACCAGCAATCCCAGAAAGACGGCAAAGAGAATCAGAGTAGTTTTTATCTTCAAAGAGATCTTCTCCTTATCCAGATGGAAATCCCTGTGACCAAAACAACAAGGGGAAGAATGATGATGGAAACAAAGAAAATCATCCTTCCCTGAGAAGGGGAAAGTTGGATGGTTCGGGGAGAAGAGGTCTTCGGCTGAATGGAGATGAGGTCTGCCTCTTCAGTCAACCAGTTGACGGTATTGAGGAAGAGATTTCCGTTACCGGAGAGGTTGTAGTAAGTGTTGGATGCAAAATCAGAGTCCCCGAAGACAGCAAGGCGTCCTTCCTTTTCTTTTTTCTCCTCTTGCTCTTCTGTCCCTTTTTCTTCCTTTCTGGGCTTTATGGTGGCCACCGCAGCTATAGAGATGGGGCCGGCTTTGTCTTTCTCCTTATCGAAAGAGACTTCTCTCAGGTCGAGCTGCCTCTCCGCCCAGGAGTTGGAACTGCTCTTGGCCAGGACTTCCACAGAGACCCCTTCGGGTTTCTCCTCGGTTGTTTCCACTGATCTGGCATAAGGAAAGAAGGTGGCATAACGGAATTTTCTAGTGATGTCATGATCTTCATATTCGCTGACTACTGGCATGAAATAATCGCCTCCAATGAGACGGGAGACCGTATCCACCACCAGATCGTTTTCCAGTTGAATTCCGTAATCTTTGAGAAACGGGACCAGTCCTGGAGCGCTTTCCGGGTCGACCATGAAGAAAACCCTGCCTCCTTTCCTGATATAATCCTTGACAGTCTCTAACTCGTTAGGCAGGAGATCCTTTTCTGGGCCAGGAATAACCAGCAGAGAACAGTCTTTAGGAAATTTCTCAGACAGGGCTAAGGTCAACTTTTTGACCTCATAACCGAGCTTTTCCAGCTCGTTCTTAGACAGCGAATAACCTCGTTCACCCGTCTCGTCAATGCTTTCCTCCCCGTGGCCTTCCAGAAAGTAGATAACTTTTTTCTTCTCCCTTGAAACCTTGATGATGGAGTTGGTGATATCTTCTTCGCTGGTGGAAGTGATGTGGCTTTCCTTACCGCCGCTTTCAAATATTGTTGTTCCATCCTCTGAAATCTCGTAGCGTTTTACCATCCCGGGATTTTTATCCGGGTCGATAAACTCATACTTGATCTTTTTGGAGTGGTAGGCGTAGATTTCCATCAGGTGCTCCATATTGGAGCGGCTGAAGTTGTCTTCTCTGAAGAAACATGTGATTTTCAAATCATTGTTCAGGTTTTTGAGAACCTGAACGGATTGATCGGAAAGACTGTGGAGCTTGGCTTGAGTAAAGTCAAACCGATAGTGGTGGTTGGCGAAGAAATAATTAACAATCACCAGTATCCCCAGCACCAAGACAATAATCAATAAAAGATTGCTGGAGTAAAGGAATGACTTACGCTTGAAACTCTGTTTGAGAAGAGAAAGGTTTAGATAAAGGTAGATACCTAAAGAGATGACCCCTAGCAATCCCAGAATGAGAGGGACTGCTTTTTTGTAAGGCCAAATTCTAAGTGAGGCCAGGGCAAGAAAAATCAAAGCCAGGGCTATATAATTTAAGTTTTTCTTAATCTTTTCCATTTCTACCTCCACCTTCGCGATTGAATCACAGAATGTGTCAGAAAAAGTCCGAAGAGGGCAAAGCTCACATAATAGACAATATCGGTGGTATCCAGAATCCCTTTGGTCAAGTCATCGAAATGCTGGAATATGGAAAGATAGTTGAGCACAGACTTCCAGATTCCTCCCGCAGAATAGGAGGCCCAGTTCAAGATCCAGAAAAGGAGAAGAACTCCAAAGGTGAGAATCGCCGAGACAATCTGATTCTCGGTCAGCGATGAAAAAAAGATGCCAGCAGCGATGAAAGCAGCTCCCATGAGGAAAAGGCCGAGATAGCCATTAAGGAGAGGGACAAACTCTGGGTTTCCGTAAGCAAAAATAAAGATAGAAAGGATTCCTGTGAGAAGAAGCATCACTACCAGGACAAAAAGGGAGGCCAAGTATTTTCCCAATATGATCTGGGATATGGATAGAGGAGAGGTATAGAGGAGTTCATCTGTATTGATCTTCTTCTCTTCTGAGAAGAGGCGCATAGTCAAAAGAGGAATCATAAGGAGTAAAATGATGCTGATGTTATGGAAGAGAGGGGAATAAACCATCTGGTTGATGTTCATTTGCTGGAAATAGTAAGGATTTCTGGCCATCTGTACAGATTGGGCATTGAACCACCAGATAAGGCTGTAAAAGAAAAATCCCACCAGAACCAGGAATACAGTGATTACCACGTAGGCGATAGGAGAGGCGAAGTAAGCCTTGATTTCCTTTTTGTATATGGCCCATATGTTTTTCATTGCTCCACACCTCCTGAAATGACTCTGAGATAAAGGTCTTCGATGTTCATGGCTAGTGGCCTCATTTCCACAAGGCCCAGGTCTTTCTCTACGATGAATTTTGTGATGTCATCCCTGATATCCTTACCTCTGGCCCATTCAAGGGTAAAACCGTCATCCTCGCGAGCGACTTGATCTACGCCTGGAATGGATTTCAAGAGTAAGCTGGTTTCTTCTCCTCCTTTCTTGAGCTTGAGGAAAATCCCTTCATTTTGGCTGAAAGAGGCGGTCAGTTCCTCTAAAGAGCCGGAAGCCATAAGCAGGCCTTCGTTGATGATTACTACACCATCGCAAGTCTGGGTTACTTCTGCCAGAATATGAGTGGAAAGTATGATGGTGTGTTCACCTTTCAGAGATGTGATGAGCTTTCGGATCTCTATGATCTGGGCAGGATCGAGTCCGATTGTGGGCTCATCGAGGACGAGAACCTGAGGATCATGAATCAAGCACTGAGCGATCCCCACTCGTTGCTTGAATCCTCGGGAAATGTTCCTGATGAGTCTCCCTCTCACAGATTCCAGGCCACTGATCTCTATGGCTTTCTCCACCGCTTCTTTTCTCTTGGCGGAAGGGATCTGCTTGATTTCAGCGACGAAACTGAGGAAGGAATGCACCGTCATGTCAGGGTAAAGGGGCACATTCTCCGGAAGATAGCCGATTATTTTTTTCACCTCGTTGGGCTGCTCGAACACATCAAATCCAGCAACTCGGGCTTTCCCGTCGGTGGCAGGGAGATACCCGGTTAGAATTCTCATGGTAGTAGTCTTCCCGGCCGCATTCGGCCCCAAAAGACCCCATATATTCCCTCTTTCTACCTTAAAGCTTAAATCCCTGATAGCCATCAAATCTCCATATTTCTTTGTGAGATGTTCCACTTCAATCATTTTTCTCTCCTTTGTCGCGAGTGAGGAATGGGAATCATGGTTTAAAACGTTTTTTATTGTTTTGAGTTGCGATTTATTTTTATCATGTTTGATTAATCAAACCTAGCTAATTTCCACTTTTCTCGCCACTCACATCTGCTCGGGTTGAGGAATGCCCATAAGGCTCAGAGCACGCTTAAGGATTTCTCTCACATAATAGATGGTCAAGATGCGCATTCTCTTGATTTCCGCATCTTTCTCAGCCTTTACCGGATAGATATGATAGTAGGAATTGAATTTTTGACAGAGATTGAAGGCAAATTTAGCCAGATGGGAAAACTCTAAGGAACGGATTGAATGGAACACCTCTTCCTCAAACTGTGAAGCATAAAGGATCATATCCCAGAAATCATCTCTTTCCTTCTCAGGAAACCGCGAGAGAGGAAATTTTTGGAGAGAGAGAAGCTTCTTCTGGAGATTTTCTTGGCTGAATCCCTCGGCTTCTTTTAATTTACGAAAGATGCTGCTAATCCGCACTAGAGTGTATTGGAGATAAGGCCCAGTCTCTCCTTCAAAGCTGAGTGCGTCCTCAAAATCAAATACGATTAGGGAATTTCTGGCAAACTTGAGCATAAAATACCGCAGAGCTCCGCAGGCAATTTTCCATGCTGTTTCAGCCTTTTTGTCGGAAGGGAGATCCGGGTTTCTCTTCTCTACTTCTTCCAAGGCTTTCTCTTCGAGCCTGTCCAGAAGGTGATCAGCTTTTATCCCCAATCCTTTTCTCCCTGAAACCTCGAGGAAACTCTTCTCTTTGTCTTCCTCTGAAACTTCCAGATCGAGCTCCTTCAGGCTTTTAGGAGAAAGAGCCACCATTTCGTAGGAGAAATGGATGGATTTTTGGGCCTGCTCAACGTATCTCAGGGCCTTGAGTCCCTGGACCACAACCTGCTGCAGATAAGATTGCCGGATGTCAATAACATTATAAACCAGACTTCCTTTGCCGAATGCAGGAGATTTCGAGGCTGGAGCGGTGGTGGTTATCCAGATTGTCTTACTGTCCTCCTGGAGAAAAGGCTTATAATAGAAGTCCTTCTCCAAAAGCCCGAATTTCCAGAGCTGATAGGCGATATCCTTTCCCACATAGGTCACTGTGCCATCGGAGCGGACGATGATCTTCTCCTTTTCTTTATCTCCTTCCAGCCTCATCACCCAGCAACCTTTGTTGATGCCTTCTTGGACAAGGAAAATAGCTTTTTTCTTCTTGAGATGGGAAAAGGCCTCCTCCCAGAATTTTAGGCCCAGTATACTGCTTTCACAGGGAAGGAGATCGTAGCTGACATTGATACGACGCATGGTCTGAAGATGGGATCTGAGAATCCGACGGGAGACATGATAGGCCATTTCTGTTTCAGGATTTTCCCCATGTTCGATCTTTTTTAAGATTTCAGCTTTTCGCTTCTGAGATTCAGGATGATCTTCCAAATATGAGGAGACCCGGGAATAAAGATCCCAGCAGTAATAATCGAATTTTCCTGTGAATCTTTTGATATCCTCCAGTTTCTTCTTTTCCATCTCCATTAATCCAAAGACAACGTCCACTACCTGTACTCCAGTATCATCTATATAATTTTGAATCTCCACGTTTTCTCCCCTGTGTTTCATACAGCGACCAAGGGTATCTCCGAGGCAGGCATTCCTCAGGTGTCCGATATGAGCGGCCTTGTTAGGATTGATGTTGGTGTGCTCGATGATGACTTTTTTTTCCTCTGGAGTCAAAGCCGATGTATCGAGGGTGTGAAGCTTTCCGGTGAAGAATTTTTCTCTGTCTATAAAAAAGTTGATATATCCTGGACCGGCAATCTCTATCTTTTCGATTCCCTCAAGGGGGGAAAGAAGAAGGAGAATTTCCTGGGCAAGCTGGCGCGGTTCAGCCTTTGCTTTTTTTGCTAGCTGGAAGGGAAGGGCAAGGGCCAGGTCTCCCATCTTGAGCTGTGGAGTGTAATTTATCTCTATATCTGAAAGCTCCAGGGCATATTTCTTTTTTAACCGCGCAAAAATCTCTTTTCTCAGTCGTGACTTTAAAGAAATCATTTTCGGTTTCTAATTATAACAAATTTCTATCTATGGACAAGCCCAGTTATAATTTTGATAAAAAACACTCCTGCGCTGTGACTGATTATATCTCTCATCATTAGCTATCACGGAAAAGGAGGTGTTATTCTTCATCGATTTCTCTTGCATCATCCAAGATAATATGGTAGTAAATTATTTTCAAAGAGAGGTGAAGATGAAGAGAACCCGCCTCTATTTCTCCCATAGGAAATTCGAAGGCAGGATGATCGAATTCTTTGGATGGGAGATGCCGGTTGAGTTTTCTGGAATCATCAATGAACATCTTGCTGTGCGGACAAAAGCTGGTATCTTTGATGTCAGTCATATGGGCGAGATCTCAATATCCGGAAAGGAGGCGCTTGATCTGGTTCAGTATCTCACTCCAAATGATACCTCACGCCTGACCCCAGAGAGAGCCCAATACACAGCCCTCACTACCCTTCAAGGAACTTTTATAGATGATCTATTGGTTTACTGTCTAAGCCCAGAAGAATATCTTTTAGTGGTCAATGCTGCCAATTCGGACAAAGATTACCAATGGATCCTCGACCATAGAGACGGATTCGATGTGAAGGTCGAAAACAAGAGCGACCAATACACTCAAATTGCTCTTCAGGGTCCGAGAGCTTTGGATATTCTTCAGCCGCTTACCGAGATCAACCTGGAGGAGATGAAGAGTTTTCGCCATACTCGTGGCAAAGTAGAAGGAGAAGAAGTTCTCGTCTCTCGCACAGGATACACCGGGGAAGATGGTTTTGAAATCTATACCCTTTCTCTCCAACCGGAAAAAATTTGGGATGTGATTCTGGCACAGGGCGAAGAAAGCGGCCTTGTTCCTGTGGGATTAGGAGCGAGGGACACGCTGCGTCTTGAAGCCACGCTCATGCTCTACGGTAACGATATTGACGAGACTACCACCGTGCTGGAAGCGGGCCTAGGCTGGCTGGTGAAGTTTGACAAAGGAGATTTTTTAGGCCGGCAAGCGCTTTTCAACCAGAAAACAGAAGGGATTAAGCGAAAGCTGGTAGGATTTGAAATGCTGGGTGCTGGAATCGCCCGATCCCACTATCCTGTATTTATCGAAGGTCAGAAGGTTTCTGAAGTGACTTCAGGCTCCTATGCACCTTATTTAAAAAAGAATATCGGTTTGACCTATCTTCCTGTAGAGCATACAGAAGTTGACATGGAATTCGAGATCGAAATACGCCAGAAAAAGTCCAAAGCTAAGGTTGTTACTACGCCCTTTTATAAAAGAGACGTAAAATAAGCAGCAAATCGCTAACCGTAAAGGGTCATAAAGATCGTCTTACCCTTTACCTCATAAAGGAGGAAGGATATGTATCCTGATGATTATTATTACACCAAGGATCATGAATGGATCAAAGTGAAAGGCGAGAAAGCAACAGTAGGAATCACTGACTTTGCCCAAAAACAGCTGGGGGATGTCGTCTATGTGGAGCTGCCTGAGGTTGGGACAAAGCTGGAATTCCACCAATCCATCGGTGTCATCGAATCTGTGAAGGCTGTCTCTGATATCTATTCTCCCGTATCCGGAGAGGTAATCGAACTCAATGAAAAATTGAATGACTCTCCTGAATTGGTCAATCAAGATCCCCATGGAAAGGGCTGGATCATCCGAGTCAAAATAAAAGATGAAGTGGAATTACAGAAATTGATGTCCGCTGATGAATATGAAAAATTTATAGAGGGAATCGAGGATTAATTATTCATCTGAAATGTGTTTCCTTTTTCTGCAATGAGATACATATCTTTAAGCGAAAAAGACAAAAAGGAAATGCTGGCTAAAATCGGCATTTCTTCGGCTGAAGATCTTTTTCGCTCTATCCCTAAAGGTTTAAAATTGAAGAAAAATCTCTCCTTACCAGAACCGTTGCCAGAAGCTGGTTTAGAGCAATACCTCCGAGAGCTAGGAGAGAAGAATCGATATTCTGATTACCTTTCCTTTTTGGGAGCAGGCGCCTATAACCATTTTATTCCAGCCGTGGTGGATTACCTGAGTTCCCGGGGTGAATTCATTAGCCCTTACACCCCTTATCAGCCTGAGGTGAGCCAAGGAACCCTTCAAATTATCTTTGAGTACCAGACTCTGATCTGCCAGCTGACAGGGATGGATATCGCCAATGCCTCTCTCTATGACGGTGCCTCAGGAGCTGCTGAAGCAGTGTTAATGGCCCATAGGATCAAAGGGAAGCCCAAAGTTTTGATAGCTAGAACTTTCCATCCAGAATACAGAAGAGTTATTGAAACATACACAAAAAATTTGGACATTCTTGTGGAAGTTGTTGGCTACCAGGATTCAGGGGGATTGGATATTGAAGAATTGAAAAAGAATCTGGACAAAGATACCGCAGCAGTGGTGATTCAATCGCCCAATTTCATGGGAATTATCGAAGATGTTAAGATGATTTCAAACCTGGCGCACAAGGCAGATGCCCTTTCCGTTGTGGTCGTTACTGAACCTATTTCACTGGGACAACTGGAAGCTCCTGGTTCCCTTGGCGCGGATATAGTCACCGGAGAGGGACAATCCTTTGGCATCCCCTTGAGTTATGGCGGACCTTATCTTGGCTTTATGGGCTGTCGAAAGGAATTTCTTCGCCAGTTCCCTGGCCGCATCGCAGGTGAAACCAAAGATGTGGAGGGAAGGAGAGGTTTTGTCCTGACATTATCTACTAGAGAACAGCATATAAGGAGAGAAAGGGCCACTTCTAACATCTGTACCAATCAGGCATGGTGTGCCTTCAGAGCTGCCATCTACTTGGAAACAATGGGTAAGAAGGGACTTAGAGAGCTGGCCTGGCAGAACTTACAAAAGGCTCATTATGCTATGAAAAAATTAACGCGCATCAAAGGTGTCCAACAAAAATTTTCAGCCACTTTTTTTAACGAGTTTGTTCTTGAATTCTCCGAGGGTTGGGCAAAAGTCAACAGGAAACTGAGGAAGAAGAGCATCATCGGAGGCTTTGGCTTGGAGGAAGACTTTCCAGAACTTCGCCGATGTGCCCTTCTCTGTGTAACTGAAACACACAAAAAAGAGGATATCGACCGACTTGCCCAAGAGTTGAAAGAAGCCCTGAACTAGCAGGACATGATGAAGCAGGCAATTAGTGTCGATTACCCGAAGCGGTCGATGATCTGTAGAACCTGTTCTGCGAACGAACCTGATTCGAGGAAGAAAAGATGATAAGAGAGCCACTAATCTTTGAGATCAGTGATAAAGGGAAAAAAGCCTGTTCCCTTCCTAAGTTGGATGTTCCCCAGGATGAGAACATCCTGAAGAATATCCACGCAAGAAAGGAAATCAAGGGATTTCCTGAAGTCTCGGAGGTGGAAATCGTCAGGCACTTCCACCGGATTTCCCGCACAAATTACAGTGTTGACGAGGGTTTTTATCCTTTGGGTTCCTGTACTATGAAATACAATCCTAAGATAAACGAAAAAATCGCTGCTCTTCATGCCTTCCAGTCTGCCCATCCCTATGCCCCTCAGGATCTTGTCCAAGGAAACCTGGAAATCCTTAAAAAGACCGAAGATCTGTTGATCGAGATTGCAGGCATGGATGCCTTCACTTTTCAACCATCAGCTGGAGCTCAGGGGGAACTGGTGGGCATGATGATCATCCGTGCCTATCATGAGGAGCAGGGAGCTCCCAGAAAAATCGTTCTCATTCCAGATTCGGCACACGGCACGAATCCTTCCAGCGCTCATATCTGCGGGTATCATGTGCAGGAAATAAAATCCAACAGACAGGGAACCGTGGATCCTTATTATCTTTTTCGAACGATGACAGAGGATGTGGCCGCACTGATGATCACTAACCCGAACACGTTGGGTATTTTCGAGAAGGAGATCAAGAAGATTGCCAAAATCGTTCATGCTAAAGGCGGTTTTATCTATATGGACGGAGCGAACATGAATGCCTTGGTCGGAAAGAGCAGACCAGGGGATATGGATGTGGATGTCATCCATCTCAACTTGCACAAGACCTTTTCCACGCCCCATGGAGGTGGAGGACCGGGAGCCGGGCCGGTTGGAGTGAAGAAGAAATTGGAGCCATACCTTCCTCTACCCATTATCGAGAGGAAAAACGGAAAATATCGATTCAATTTCGATCGTCCCAAGAGTATCGGAAGGGTGCGCAGCTTCTACGGGAATTTCCTTGTCGTGGTTAAAGCCCTTGCTTACTTGCTTTCTCTGGGCCCCGAAGGACTGAAAGAAATCTCAGAGACTGCTGTCTTGAACTCTAATTACATACGCAAGAATTTAGAAGGCATCTATCATTTAGAATACAAAACCGCTACTCTTCATGAGTGTGTCTTCTCCGATAAATACCAGAAGAAATATGATGTCTCTAACGTTGATATCGCCAAACGGCTTATCGACTTCGGCGTTCACCCGCCAACCATGTCTTTCCCTCTCGTTGTTCATGGAGCTTTGATGATTGAGCCCACAGAAACAGAAAGCAAGAGGGATCTGGATATGTTCATAGAGGCCATGAAGAATATTGCCGAGGAAGCCAAAAAAAATCCAAAAGTGTTAAAGACGGCTCCCCATGATTCTTATGTGAGACGCTTGGATGAGACCGCAGCCGCTCGCCACCCCGTGCTTAGATGGAGCGAAGAGAAAGACACCAAAGGATGAAGTTGCATCCTTTTGCAGGGAAAATGACTATACAAAAATTAATCATGAACCTCCAAAATTTTTGGGCAGCCCAGGGATGTTATCTCGCCCAACCTTATGACCTGGAAGTAGGCGCAGGAACCATGACACCGGATACGTTTTTCCGGGTTCTGGATAATAGACCTTGGAAAGTGGCCTATGTTCAGCCCTCTCGAAGACCCACAGACGGAAGATATGGAGAGAATCCGCACAGAGTCCAGAAACATTTCCAATACCAGGTAATCATCAAGCCATCCCTTCCGGATATTCAACAGATCTATCTGGACAGTCTTTCTTCTCTTGGCATTAAGCTTAAAGACCATGATATCCGCTTCGACGAGGATGACTGGGAATCTCCGACCATCGGGGCCTGGGGAGTGGGCTGGCAAATCCTTCTGGACGGATTGGAAATCACTCAGTTTACCTACTTCCAGCAAGCAGGAGGAATAGATCTTTTTCCTGTTCCTGTAGAGATCACCTATGGACTGGAAAGACTGGAGATGTCCTTGGAGGGAAAAGACGATATCTACGACCTTCAGTGGTCTGAAGATGTCAAATACAGGGATTTGAGATTCCGGGAGGAGAAGGAATTCTCTGAATATAATTTCCATATAGCAAACATCGAGTCACAGCGGGAATCTTTTATCATGCATCTTAGGGAAGCCAAAGATCTCATCGACAAGGATCTTCTTCTCCCTGCCTATGATATGTGCTTAAAATGCTCTCACTTCTTCAATATCTTGGATTCGCGAGGAGCCATAAGTGTCACAGAGAGGGTCAAGATGATTGCTCAAATCAGAGAACAGGTGAATCAGATTGCGAATAAATACACACAACGACAGGGGCAGGTTTGATGGAATTTCTCTTGGAAATCAACACCGAAGAGATGCCTGCTTCACATATCAAGAGTGCTCTGTCCCAGTTGCAAGAGAGATTTCAGGAAGAACTTACAGATGAAAATGTGGTTGTTTACTGCCTTCAGACACACGGCACTTGCCGGCGGTTAGTGGTGCGGGGTGATTTTGCTCCTTCTCAGAAAGACAGGGAAGAAGAGATCATAGGACCGCCAAGTGCTATAGCCTTTTTGCCCGAAGGAAAACCGACGCCTGCGGCCTTGGGTTTTGCTAAGGCCCAGAAAGTTGCCCTTGATGAATTAGAAGTAATCCAGACTGACAGAGGAGAGTATCTGGGCCTGAGAAAGATTGAAAAAGGATTGCCCACTCAAGACATATTGATAAAAATCGTTCCTCGAATTATTTCCTCTCTTTCTTTCCCCAAGATGATGCGCTGGGGAGAAAGTCCTTTTAGATTTTCACGCCCTATCAAGAACATCTTATGCCTTTTTGGCCAGAGATCCCTTTCTTTCTCTGTAGGAGATGTGAAAACAGTAGACTTTACCGGGGGTCATAAGATTTTCTCTCCCCGAAAAATCAAAGTAAAAGATTATCCTGAATACGAGTCAGCCTTGAAGCAGAACAGGGTGATTGTTGAAGAACGAGAGAGGCAAAAGATGATCCTCAATCAGGCGAAAAAAAAACTGGCTTCTCTACAAGCTCAGCTTTTTACGGATGAAGAGCTTCTAGAAAAGCTGACTTTTGACGTGGAATATCCCTATGTTTTTCTCGGTTCGTTTCCGAAAGTGTACTTGAGACTGCCTATAGAAATCTTGAGTACGGCCATGAAGGAGGGTCAAAGTCTGTTCACTGTGGTTAAGGGGAAATGGCAGATTTCCCGTTTTGTGGGTGTTGCGGATAACTTCCAGGATCCTGAGAATCTGATCAGGAAAGGAAACGAGAGAGTGCTTAAAGCTCGCCTGGAAGATGCTAAATTTTTCTGGCAACAGGATCTGAAGACTCTTCTGAAGGAAAAATCTTCCCAATTGAAGCATGTTCTCTTTCAGGAAAAACTGGGAAGTTATGAGGACAAGACCAAAAGGCTGAAAAAAGTCGTCACATACCTGGGCGACAAGATAGGTGACAAGAAAATTAAAAAGGAGATGATGCTCGCGGCTGAATTATCAAAGGTAGACTTACTCACTGAGATGGTTAGGGAATTTCCTTCCCTTCAAGGAAAAGTCGGCGGACTCTATGCTAAAGAAGAAGGATATCCGTCATCTGTATGGAAAGCTATCTACGAGCATTATCAACCTCTTAGTTTGGAGGAGGAACCACCCAGTACTTTATCCGGAGCTATCCTTTCTGTGGCTGATAAAATGGATTCCGTCGTGGGCGTGTTGGGGATCGGAATCGAGGTTACAGGATCTAAAGATCCCTTTGGTCTGCGTCGGAATAGCCACGGTGTGTGCAAAGTCATCCTGGAGAAAAAGTTCAGCCTTTCTTTCCCTCGCCTCCTAGACAAAGTGATAAAAGGTTATGGCGACAGGCTAATTCTACCTAAGGATGAAATTAAGAATTACTGTCTTGGATTTTTCCAGAATAGGCTTCAATACATTTATGAAAGAGAAGGGTACAGTTATGATCTGGTAAAAGCTGCCCTTGGAGCGGGTATGGATGATATCTACCATTCTTACCTGCGATTAAAATCCCTAGACAGTCTCAAGGATAGTTCACATTTCGAACCGATGATCCTCATCGCCAAAAGAGTCAACAACATCTTGCGTAACCAACCAAAATACAGGATAAATCCCGATCTTTTTACCGAAAAAGAGGAAAAAGAACTTTACACAACCTTTTCCATCATTAAGAAGAATGTTCTTCCACTTATAGCTGAAGGAGATTATCTGAGAGCACAGAGATTTATTTTTCGAATGAGATCGGTCATCAACAGCTTCTTTGACAATGTTCTGGTCATGGCAGAGGAAAAGAGGCTCAGGCGGAATCGGTTAGCCTTGCTTCAAGGCATAAGCCAACTCTTCCTCCAAATAGCAGATTACTCTCAAGTGGTGGTAGAAGGCCAGAACAGATAAAATCCTTACTCCTAACCCTCGACGTCAAATTTTTCGGTCTTCTCAGATGCTGTCTTATCTTGAGGGGCGAATTTTTGTTCCAGAGCAATGATTTTAACCAGGTTTCCAGGATAATTCTGGTCTTTCTTTTCGCCATAGGGATTAAACTGAACTCCAATTTGGTGCTTGTAGCTTTTGCCAGCAGCGAATGAAAACCAACGAATAACACCTTTCTGGGTCAAGGGGATCTTCTCGCCTGGAATGGAGATTTTCAAGATGATCTTACTGTTTACCTTCATTTCATTCTGACATAAGAAACGAATGCCGCCTCGGCTCATATCCAGCACAGGGCAGAACTCCTCATCAAACTCCTCTTTGGAAGAGAGAAGAGATTTTTTCTTGTAGTTGACAGTAGCTCCCGGAATTTCAAACCTCACGCATAACCGTCTTTCCATTTCTTTATGTTCCATGAATAACCTCCCTAATGGCTAATAGCAACGATGACCTCTTCTTGAGTTTTTTGAGAAGCTGTCATCCTTAAAATCTGCGGATTCCCCTTCCTTATCCTCACATGAGTTTATTGGAGACATAAAATATAACAGATAAAATCTACAAATGTCAAAAAGAAAAAGAGAGAGACGAACATCTCTTTTTCCGTGATATGGGTGAGGGTGGGTATACATTGGCGATTCGTGCTCGATAACCTTTAACTTTATCTTAATGTTCCTTCATAATGAGCTGTGAGCTGCCGTTTTCTTACGTCTTCGGGAGTATAAGAAGGAAGGAGAATAGGGGCGAGCCTGTCGATTTTGATTCTGGATTTTTTCAGCTTCTCTTAGAAGCGGGTCAAAATATCAAGAGATTAAATAAGGGAGAGAATGTTAGAAATGAGAAGAATGATACTAAAATACATCAATCATCCTGGCAAGTGATGCTTTACCTCTATAATCTGGTAAAAGCATAGGAGCTCTTCTCTCAGGTTTTATCCCGGCTTTTTTAAGCATATTGACGTATTTTTTGACATGATCCAGCGATAGCTTTCCACTTCTTTTTGCTTTTTTCACATATTCTGCAGCATAGATTCCAGATCGCCTCCCGAATACCATACAATCGAGTGTTGAATTACCCATAAGCCTGTTTTTGCCGTGGACTCCACCGGATATCTCGCCGGCGACAAAAAGGCCTTCTACACTTGTTTTTCCTTCCGGATCTGTTTCTACTCCTCCATTTTGATAATGAAGTGTAGGAAAGACCAGAACCGGATCTTTTCTCATGTCAATATCAAATCTTTCGAACATTCTTTTCATTCCAGGGAAAGCCTTATCTATAGTCCCCTCTCCATTTTTGACTTCGATCATAGGTGTATCAAGCCAGATGCCTCTCATACCTGTAGGGGTTAAAATACCTTTATTTCTTACATAACACTCTCGAATAAAGGAAGACGCTTCTACATCTCTTGGCTCGAGAGGAAAGACGAATGCTTCTCCTTCCTTATTGATGGGTTGAGCTCCCATACTTCTGAGTTTTTCAGTAAGAAGAAGACCGACTATCTGAGGTGGGAACGCAGCTCCAGTAGGATGGTATTGGACTGTATCCACATCTCTCAGTTTAGCCCCAGCCCTATATGCAAGGACAACTCCATCGCAGGTAGCTCCATAATGATTGGTAGTGGGAAACCCTCTTATATGCAATCTTCCGAATCCCCCTGTTGCCAGAATCGTGGCTTTAGCTCTTACAATTTTATATTCACTTGTTTCAAGATTACACAGAACTGCTCCCGCAACTCCTCCTTCCTTATCAGTGATTAGCTCAATTGCAGGATAAAATTCTAAGCACGATATTTTTCTGTTTCTGAATTCGTCCCTTATCACTCTTAATTCCTCAAGACCTGTATAGTCGCGGCAAGCATGCATTCTCCTTCTACATGTCCCGCCTCCCCATTTCTCTGTAAATTCTCCATTATCTTCCCTATCAATCATTGCTCCTAAATCTAAAAGCCACCGCATGATGAAAGGGGCATCCTCCACCAATGCTTTGAGCACATCGGGTTTATTAGCAAAATGCCCTCCTCCCATAGCATCCAAGTAATGTACGAGAGGAGAGTCGTTTGGACGATCAGCTGCTTGAGTTCCTCCCTCAGCCATCATCGAATTGGCATCACCGTGCCTGAGTTTATTTGTAAGAAGAATTTTTTTAGCTGGAACTCCTTGATTATTTGCCCAGATAGCTGCAGAGGTTCCAGCCAGTCCGCCTCCTATGATTAAAATATCTGTATCAAAATCAACTCTGGAAAGATCAATTTCTTCATCTTCAACGAGAGGATAGGCCTCAAGAAGATCCACCACTTCATTAGGTCCTATTTCGCCTTTATTCTGCCCTATGGATATTTTTCTTTTTCCTCCCGGCGCATAATCAGGATGAAGCTTAAGAACTTCTTCTCTTTTTTCTTTGCTCATAGCAGGAGGACTGTAGTCCTTTCTCTTCATCCTCGTCTTATTCACCACCTCAATCAGTTCACGCATATATTCTGGATAACCTCTGATAAATTTTATTTCAGGCATATCTTTCCTCCTTTATCAATCTGGCTCCCTCTCTCTTTCAGCATACATTTTTTCAAGTTCTTTGGTAGAGGCCTTGAGAAGCTTAGTCCAGCCATCCTTATATTTACCTTTTTTGATCTCTTTTAACCTGAAGTTGAGATGATTTGGTTCTTGGGTTCCATATCTTCCATACATTCTTCTGGCAAGTTGAGCTATATGATATTGAACAAGTTCTGCAGGACATCTTATAGCACAAAGCCCGCACTGGATACAGTCAAAGGATTCCTCTGCAACGGCTTTAAAATCACCTTTAATGGCATCTTGAATGTAATCCATGACCTCTAGATCCTGTGGACAGGATTTTGTACATGTATTGCAGGATAAACAACGGGCAAGCTCTGGATAATATTTAAACAATACACTGACACTATAATTTTCTTTGTTGATGTTATAGATGGCTTTATCTGCAGGGGCAAAAGGAATCTGAACCAAAAACATCCCATCTTCAACCCTTGTCTGACAGGCCATTGCAGTCTGGAGCTTATAATCTCCGGATTTTCTATACACTGTTGCACAGGCACCACAGAATCCAGCCCTGCATCCTGCCGAGCGGATAAACCTATAGCCCGCGAACTCCATAGCCTGCATTATTGTCAGTCCAGCTGGAACTTTGTATGCCTTCCCCATTATGTAAATATTCACCCAATACTTAATATCCTTTTCATCAATTCCAGTAGTAACGGCCTTATTGGATTCAGCAATTCTATCCATTATGCTCTTTTTCTTTTTCATGCTTCCCTCCAACTTAGAGTTTTTTTCAATATTCTTGAGGCAACTTTTTTAGCTCAGCCCAGGAATAAACAGGGCCATCTTTACAGACATAGTGTTTACCGATGTTGCATCTTCCACATTTCCCAATGCCGCATTTCATCTTGTTCTCCACAGTGGTGTAAATCTGATCATCTTCAAAACCAAGATCTTCCAGGGCCTTGATGACGAATTTGATCATGATGGGCGGACCACAGGTAATGGTTATAGCATTCTTGGGCGAAGGCTTTTTGTCTGTAACATTCTGTGGGACGAAACCAATAAATTCTTCCCATCCAGGTTCCTCCACATCCACGGAAAGATGAACGGGCATCTTGCTCTTCAGCTCCTGAAGTTCCTCTCTAAACACCAGATCTTTGGAGGTTCGTGCTCCATAAATGAGCATAAGATCTCCATACTCTTCTTTCTTCTCCAAAGCTGTCTGGAGAACAGACCAGATAGGTGCCAAACCGATTCCGCCGCCGATAAAAATGAGATTCTTTTCCTTCCAACGATCGAGAGGAAATCCGTTCCCGTAAGGGCCTCTAATACCGATGATACCATTTTCTTCCATTTCATGGAGTGCAGAGGTGACTCTGCCCATCTTCAAAATGCTGAACTGGAGGTAATCCTTAATCAGAGGAGTAGAGGATATAGATATCATGGATTCTCCCTTGCCAAAAACAGATAGCATGGCGCTCTGTCCACAACGAAACGAAAAGTCATTCTCATTCAGAAACTGAGTGCGGAAAGTCTTGATGGGTCTTGCTCCTCCGACTTCCTGTTTGATTTGTATGATTTTTGCCAGTCTGGGAAGGTAGGTGTTATGCTCCATATTTGTCCACCTTCTCGAGAACTTCGATGATATCGATCCCCACTGGGCATTTGGCAATACATCGGCCGCATCCAATGCATTGGAAATCACCAAATTGTTCGACAAAATACTGGAATTTATGAAAGATTCTTTGCCGCAGACGGGAAGCCCGGTCAGGCCTGGGATTGTGCCCGGAAGAATGCATAGTGAAATTGGGGAACTGACAGGTATCCCAAGTCCTCACTCTCTGTCCCTCGAGAGGAGAAGAGGAGATGACTTCATCGTTGATATCAAAACAATGGCAGGTTGGACACAGATAAGTGCAAATCCCACAGCGAAGACAGCTTAAAGACTCTTCATCCCAGAAAGGAGATTCGAACATGCCTTTAAGAATTTTGGGTATTTTCTTGATGTTTTTGATCTGTCTTTTGATTTTTTTCTCTGAATCTGCCTTGATTTTTTCCAGCTCCTTTTTATCTTTTGCCTTTGGAGTCTCAAAAAGACCTTTTCCTAGATTGATGAGTTGCTCGCCTTTCCCACTAAAGGACTCTACATAATATTTATCCCTTAGATCCGTCATCAAGATATCCAGGCCATCGGTGGAGTGGGGTGAACCCTCCACAGATGTACAGAAACAATGAGGAGAAGGGGGAGTGTTGCAAGTCAGGCCAATTAATAAAGTCTGATCTCTTCTTTTCTGATAATAGGGATCAATGAAGTCACCACCAAAAACTTTATCGGTGAGAGTAAGGGCCCGAGCATCACAAGGCCTGACTCCAAAAACCACCTTGGTTTTTTCTTCAGGAAGCCTCTCCTTAAGCTCCAAATCACCGTTGTTGGAAGTGCTGAATTCAAGTAAGATCTCCTTCTGAGGAAAGATGATTTTTTTTGGAGAAAGGACCGTGGTCAAAAAGTCCAAGTTTATATTCTTTGGATCCTCGATGAGAGAATAATTCCAGAAATCGCCGTCCTCAACTGGCGCGTAGATATCGTAGTCAATAAACTTTTTCACCCACTGGGGGAAAGAATTTTTTTTCAGTATCTTTTCCATAGTCTCACCTGATAAAGTCCTGTGGGTCTTCATCCCTGAAGCATGAAATAAGAGAAGGCTGTTCCGGATTGAAGCCCACCACATATTCGAAGAGCTCTTTGGCTTCTTTTTCTAATTTCTTGTTCAGGAGTCGGATAGGGATATCCAGGGGACAGACTCTTTCGCATTCTCCGCAGTCCACACAGCGACCAGCCAGATGAATGGCTCTGACAAAATGATAGACGAAATTTTCCGAAAGTTGGGGAGATTTTTCAATCCACCTTATCTTTTGCTCCTTTTCTTGGGCAGTGGTCTCTGCTGTAACAGCAAGGTTTATAGAATCGACCACACATTCATCGCAGTAGCACATAGGGCAGGCGGAACGACAGGCGTAACAGCGGATGCATTTATCCAGCTGATCTTTCCAGAAAGCCCATTTCTCCTTTTTAGACAGAGACTCTATCTTTTTTAAAGACTCATAAGGATTTTCGAGTTTGCGGGGAGTTTTTTCTCCTAGAAGAACATCATAGATAACAGGCACATTTGCAGAACATTCCAGACATCTGTCAGCGAGAATTTCTTCTGCAGCGACCTCAACTTTGCCTTTTTCTGTAGTTACACTGAACTGGTTCTTCTTTCCGAATTCGATTTTCTCAATTTTTTTCTCTTTGAACTTTCTAGCTAATTTTTTCTCGTCCACAACTCCCTTATCTTCACAGGAAAGGCCTATGATATAGACATTGTCCCGGTCGATGTACTTTTCTTGCAGCAGAACATTCACCGCTCGACTATCACAGCCTTTAACTATGAGTCCTACTGGTCTCTCATCTGGATTCTTCTCTCTAGCCTTTCTTCTCTTCTCATCCACAAGAAAACGGGTCAGATTGTAAACGCACAGGGGGTTCCAGATGAGCTTGTCCACCTCTTCTGCAGCCTTAATGAACGCGGGAACTGGACGAAGCCCGTTGGAGCTGCTCTGGTAACCGATGATATATTTAACCTTTCCTTCTTTAAGAATGTTCCTCGCATTCTGCTTGAGATCTGCAAGACTAACCATCAGACATTTCTCCTCAGCTTTGTTTGAGGCCCCAGGGGTTTGATTTCTTGGACGAAATCCTTGATGATCTCCCTATATTTTGTTCCTTCAGCTGCCGAAACCCAAGACATCTGGAAACGCTGCGGTTCAAGGCCGAAAAACTCCAACAGCTTTTTGACCAACGCAATTCGCCTCCGGGCATAATAATTTCCTTTTATATAATGACAGTCGCCAGGATGACATCCTGAAACCAGCACACCGTCGGCTCCTTTGTTGAAAGCAGAAAGAATATAAAGAGGGGAGACACTTCCTGAACACATGACTGTAATAGGCAAAACATTGGCAGGATACTGCATACGGGAAACACCTGCCAGGTCACTTCCTGCCGAAGAACACCACTTACAGAGGAAAGCAACGATTTTTGGTTCGAATTCTTCTGCCATCATTAACCTCCAAGGGATGACCTGATCATTTCATGAATCTGCAAAGGTGTGAAGTTTCTCACTTCGATGGCTGCTCTCAGACATGTGGCCGAGCAGGTCCCACATCCCTCACATAGAACCTCATTTACCTCCACTTTACCATTTTTAAGGGAAAGAGCCTCATAGGGACAGACAAGGACACACATTCCACAACCCGTACACAGGTTAGGTTTAACCTTGGCTACAGTGGGGGCATGATGAAGCCTTTCCTGAGAGAGGATGGTGATGGCCTTGGCAGCGGCACCGCTAGCCTGAGCTACTGCCTCTGGGATATCTTTAGGTGCTTGGGCTGCACCAGCAAGGAAAAATCCAGAACTGACGCTTTCCACTGGTCTGAGCTTAGGATGGGCTTCGGAGAGGAAACCATCCTTATCAATAGCAATCTTGAGTTTTTTGGACAGTTCTTTTGCTCCTTGAGAGGGACGCATAGCCATAGCCAAAACCACCATATCGGCATCGATCTCGATGTCTTTTCCGATAAGGGTGTCCACCCCCCAGACCTTGATTTTTCCTTTTTCTTCAAAGATCTTGGAAACCTTGCCCCGCAAATAGACCACTCCATCTTCCTCGACAGCCCGCTGGACAAATTCTTCGTAGTCTTTTCCTCCTGAGCGGATATCAATATAGAAAACGTAGGCCTGTCCGTCATGCACATGATGTTTATAGAGCATGGCGTGTTTGGCCGTGTACATGCAACAGATTTTAGAACAATAGGGGCAATGCATTTCCGGGTCACGGGAGCCGGCGCATTGGATGAAAACGACTTCTTTAGGCTCTTTATGGTCGGAAGGTCGTAGGATCTTCCCCAAAGTTGGGCCGGAAGCAGATAGGAGCCTTTCGAATTGAAGCCCGTCCAGCACATTGGCGTACTTGCCGTATCCGTACTCTGCCATCTTCTCCTTGTCGTAGAGATCATATCCAGTGGCTACGATAATAGCTCCCACCTCTTCTTCGATGATTTCGGGTTTCATGTCATAGTCGATCGCTTCTGGCTCACAAACATCGGCACACTTACCACAGGCGATAGGAAGGAGCCCGGGACAGTTTTTTATGTCTAAGGTGTAAGTAGCTGGTATGGCTTGAGGAAAAGGAATATATATTGCTCTCCGCCCGGTTAAACCGAGATCAAACTCATCAGGGACCACAACTGGACAGACTTTTGTGCATTCGTCACAAAGAGTGCATTTATCTGGATCAACATAGGTAGGTTTTTTGAGGATCTTGACTTTAAAGTTTCCTACATAGCCTGATACTTCTTGCACCTCGCTATAGGTCAAGAGCCTGATCTTGGGATGTTTAGATACTTCAACCATCTTTGGTGTCAGAATACACTGGGAGCAATCGAGAGTAGGAAAGGTCTCGGAGAGCTGAATCATGTGCCCGCCGACAGAAGGATTTTTCTCCACCAAGACGACTTCAAAACCGCTGTTGGCAAGATCCAAAGCGGATTGGATGCCGGCTATACCTCCTCCGATGACCAAAGCTCTCTTGGTCACAGGAACTGTTATGGGCTCTAAGGATTCGTTTTTTTGAACCCTTTCCACAGCGCTTTTAGTGATTTTTATGGCTTTTTCTGTCGCTTTTGTCATATCCTTGTGGACCCAGCTGCACTGCTCGCGGATATTGGCGATCTCACACTGAAACTCATTCAGGCCCCCTGATTTGGAGGTGTTCCTGAAGGTACTCTCATGAAGGGTGGGAGAACAGCAGGCAACAACCACTTTGTCCAGCTTCTTTTCCTTGATGGCGTCTATGATGAGGTTCTGACCGGGATCAGAACACATGTATACATAATCTTCCGCATGAGTAACACCAGGATGCTTGGCCAGCTCTTTAGCCACTTTTTTGACATCCACGGTACCTGCGATATTTATGCCGCAATGGCAGATAAAGACGCCGGTTCTCTTCATTTTTATCCTCTCATCTCAAGCTCGTTTTCTCGGCTCAATCCGTTAACGGGCCCTCCACTCTGGTGGAGGCATCAGGCACGAGCATTCTATTCAACGGACCATTCGAGGAATGGTAGCTACATTGCATCGGTTATTTCTTTTGTTTTTTGGCTTTCTTTTTCTTGACTGGTTTGGCCGGGGTTTTTTTTGTGCTTTGTTTTTTCAACTTCGGCTTTGATTTTTTTTCTTCAGCCATGATATCTTTTCCATAGTCATAACCTCTATCAAAGGCTTTTATGTTCAGTTCTAGGAATCGACCAGGAACCAAACCAGGAAGAGCTTTCTTCATGGCCTCAGGCGAAGCCAATTCGGTGACAGCAGTAAAAAAGCCCAGCATGACCAGGTTGGCGATAATCCGATTGCCTAATTCTTCAGCAAATCTGGTGGCGGGTATCGCATAGACTTTAATGCCTCTCTTGGTCGGTTTTAATCTGACCAAATCTTTGTCGATGATAAGAATCCCATCGTCTCGGAGTTCAGGCTCATACTTTTCATACGCTTCTTGACTCATGGATACAAGGATTTCCGGACGGGTGATATAAGGATAGAGGACCCGCTCCTCGGAGACCACCAACTGAGAGCTGCAGGCACTTCCTCGGGCCTCTGGTCCGAAGCTCTGGGTCATGGCTGTATGCTTGTTGTCGAATAAGGAAATGGCCTTTCCCGTAATAAGGCCACAACGAATGATGCCCTGTCCACCAAAACCAGAAAACCTTATTTCACTCATGATTTATACTCCATAAGCTTGGTATTTTTCGCCCAAAACCTTGGCCAAATGTTCATTCATGCAATCCAGAAAAGGGGGCTTCTCGATGTCCACAAATTTGCCCACGATGAGCTTTCCTTGATAACTGATGTCGAGTGTTCTGGTGTCTGCTCCATGCTGAATTTCCGATTTTTCGTAATAATACTTCAGGAGGTTTAATCCGTCGCCTAAACGGTTCCTTCGGGCATACAGTGTGACACAAGGCGTTATGACCTCGATAAAAGAAAATCCCCTCTTGGCTAAAGCCTCTTGGATGGATTTAGTGACTCTTCTCAGATGGAGGGCTGTCCAGCGTGCTACATAAGTGGCTCCAGAGGCATCTGCAAGGTAAGGGAGGCTGAAGGGATATTCGAAATTGCCATAGGGAGCTGTGGAAGCGTTGGCCATTATTGGCGTTGTAGCTGCCACCTGACCTCCGGTCATGGCATAATTAAAATTATTGACACAGATGACAATGATATCCATGTTCCTACGTGCTGCATGAATGAAGTGATTGCCTCCGATTCCAAAGATATCTCCATCCCCGCTGAAGACGACGACCTTCAACTCGGGATTGGCCAGTTTCAAACCCGTAGCAAAGGGAATAGCCCGGCCATGGGTGGTGTGAAAAGAATCCAGCTTGACATAACCTGCTACTCTTCCTGTGCATCCGATTCCTGATACTACTGCCACTTTATCCAGATCGATCTCACTCTTGCGGAGAGCTTCAGCAAAGGAAGTAACCACTATGCCGATTCCACAACCTGGACACCAGATATGCGGAATTCTATCCATGCGCAAAAAATCTTCTATGGGGCTTCTATCTTCAAGAAGGTCTTCTTTTTTCATTTTGCAGCCTCCTTAATGGCTTTGAAGATTTCTTCTGGGTCATGGACCCAACCTCCACAATGGGGAACATGGATAACAGGCGCCTCACCAGCTGTACATCGTTCCACTTCAAAGACGATCTGGCGGTAATTGATTTCCGGCACAACAAAGGCTCTTACCTTTTTGGCAAGTTGATATATCCTCTTTTCTGGGAAAGGCCAGACAGTGATCAACCTTAATGTTCCAACTTTAATACCAGCTTTCCTTGCCTTTTGGACAGCTCTGATGGCTACCCGAGATGTGATTCCATATGAGACAACAATGACTTCAGCACCATCAGTTTCTTCTTCTTCAATTCGTATTATTTTATCGGCATTTTTCCTGATTTTATCGCATAAATGGCGGACACAAAAATCCTGGCATTCGGCGTCGATCACAGGATAGCCTCGTTCGTCATGGGTAAGGCCTGTGGTGTGGAAAAGGTAGCCATCTCCGGCCTTGACCATGAAGGGAATCATATCCTTGTCAGGCTTGTAGGGAAGATATTTGTCCTTGGGCCCTGTGTACCACTTCCTCTCAACGAGTTCTATTTCTTCTGCTGGGGGGATGATTACTCTCTCATGCATATGCCCAACACATTCGTCAGTCATCACAAAAGCGGGAACGCGATAGGTTTCAGAGAGGTTGAAAGCCTCGATGGTCAGGTCAAAACACTCTTGTGGAGAATCAGGAGAAAGGGCGATGATTTCATAATCTCCATGAGACCCCCATTTGGCTTGCATCATATCTTGTTGACCTGTCAGGGTAGGAAGCCCAGTCGATGGCCCTCCTCTTTGGACGTTAGCGATGACTAGAGGTGTCTCCATCATGCAGGCCAGGCCGATGTTTTCCATCATAAGGGAAAAGCCTGGTCCTGAGGTCACAGTCATGGCTTTTTTCCCTCCCCAAGAGGCCCCAATCAGAGCTGCAATGGAGCCGAGCTCGTCTTCCATCTGGATAAAGATTCCTCCTACATAAGGAATTCTCGCTGAAAATCTTTCGGCCGTTTCTGTGGAAGGAGTGATCGGATAGCCAGCGAAAAAACGGCATCCCGCTGCCAGGGCTCCCTCTGCAAGAGCATAATCTCCGTCTAAATAATGGGCTCCAGTTAATACTCCTTTAGGGTCGGCTTTCATCTTTTTCACCTTCCTCCTCCTCTTTCTTGAGAGTGACAAAGATAGCAAATTCAGGGCATATGGTCTCACAGAGCTGACAATAGAGGCATTTGTCCTCATCCTTGACAAAGGGAGGATGATAGCCTTTGATGTTGAATTCTTCGGACATCTCTAGAACATCTTTTGGACAATATTCCACACAAAATCCACAACCTTTGCATCTGTCTTTAAGGATATGGATTTTCCCCTTTTTCGGTTTTAAATCACCAAAATAGACCATTTGTCCTCAGATTAATCCTTTCTCTTTTAGAATAGGTTTGGGGTCAATATAATGGAGATCAAATCGTAGATCCTTCTCTGAACAGCCTAAAGCAAGGGCAAGGATCTGGGTAAAATAGAGAATCGGCATGTGCTTAAATTCTGGGTGCTTTTGAATAGTCTCTTTCTGTCGATGGTCCAGATTGAAGGCACAGAGAGGGCAACTGACAGAGACGATATCTGCCCCCTGGTTTTGAGCAGAGGTAAGGATATGATAAGTGCGATCGGCCACCATTTCTGGTTTATCAACAGTCTGATAAGCTCCGCAACATTCAGTCTTGTAAGGAAAATCAACCGGATCCCCTTCTAAAGCACTCACCAAATCCTCCAACACAGTGGGGTTTTCCACGTCGTCAAGCCCCACCTCCTTGGGCCGAACCAACATACATCCATAATAATTGGCAATTCTTAAATTCTTAAGAGGCTTGATCACTTTCTTGGCGATATTTTCGAATTTGATTTCATCCCTGAGCAATTCTAAAAGGTGGAAAATCTTTACGTCTCCTTCGTATTCGATGTTTTCCCTGTACATGAACTTATTGATTTTATCCAAACTTTCTGGATCAGATTTGACCCGTTCGTTGGCTCTTTTTAAGGTGTTATAGCACATGGCACAAAGGGTCATTACCCTGTTTGAATTGGATTCTTTAACCCGAAGCAGGTTGCGGATGGGTGCTACATGATGAATCAAATCATCTGTAGCTAGAGAAAAGACGGTACCACAGCAGTTCCATCGTGGGAGCTCTTCGACTTCCACTCCCAGGTTTTTTAAGGAACAAAGGGCTGAATCTTCAAAATTTTTCGCATTGCTTTTCAGGGTGCAACCGGGATAATAGCTTATTTTCATTATGATTTCCTATTTGTTTTGATATGAATATATAATATTTCATCCTATTGTAAATTTATGATGTGAATTTTCTGAAGTTGCTGACCAATGCAATAGGAGGAACGTTTTCCTTTTCTTCATCGGTGAGTTTATCCAATTTCACATGATCCATCCTTTTTCGCAGCAGTATCTGTCTTAAGGCTTCTATGACTTCTGCAATGTTGATTCCCTTCGGACATCGCGCATTGCAAGTCATACAGGAAGCGCAGACCCAAATGGCTTTGGATTTAAGAAGCTCATCCTTGAATCCAAGCTGGGCGTAGCGGATAATCTGATTGGGAAGAATGTCCATTTGAGATACTGCGGGGCACCCTGCGGAGCACTTCCCGCACTGGTAACAAGCGAGGAGATTCTGTCCGCTCAATTCCTGGACTTTAAGAACAAAATCGTCTTTGGTTTTTCTTTGTGATAAGTTGATTCTCATATGGATTGACTCATTTTAGGGTTAAGAATTTTAATGCCTATAAACTTTATAGGATTTGTAGAATGATGAATTACCTTTCAGTAAAACATAAATTGTTCACCCTGTCAAGGAGTTTGAGGCGATCTTAATGATTAATGATATGGTTGCGGAATCGACTGGACAAAATGGAAGTAAATCTTGCGAAATTAGCGCCTGAAGAGCCCGGCAACAAGAAACAACAGACAGAAGGAGTTAACAAGGAAGAGATACCTGAGGAGCAGAGGAAGACCGACTAAGGGGATGAGAAAAGAAGAAGCAACAAGAGCACCCACGAAGGAACCCAATAAATCCAGGCCATAGCCCAATCCATAGTTTTTTCTTTCTTTGAGGAAGAGGCCATTGGAGACCACAAACAGATCTCCCCCTAGAAACCCAAGCACGAGAAGAAAAATGAAAAAAAGGATCTCAGGAGG
>CAYSCW010000002.1:93151-161929 GCA_964429795.1 uncultured Eubacteriales bacterium | reverse complement strand
CTCCCCCTAGAAACCCAAGCACGAGAAGAAAAATGAAAAAAAGGATCTCAGGAGGGTGGAGCTTAAGGGTTAGATAGAAAACCAGGACTATGAGCATGAAGCAAAATTGAATGAAGAGCAGACGGGCAAAGTCAATTCTTTTTCTTTTTTTTCCTCGAAACGCACCCAGAGACAAACCAATCATGAAGGAAGCCAGAAGAAGGGCAATTCTTTGATAGAGATATCCGTACAAGGTCTGGAAAGAGATGATAACAATGATCTCAAAAACGATGGTGGTGAAACCCATAACGGCCAGAGGAACCAGGAAAAAAGATGTTCTCTTTTTCGCCAACCATAACAAGATCAGGAAGAGGACAAAAAGAAAAAGGGGAAAATCCAACAGCCAGAAAAAGCTCAGATGGGAGAGGAATGAAAATACTCTTTTTTCCAGGCCCCTGAACAGAGTGCTCCATAGGACAGAATTGTAGAAGTAGCTAATAGGAATGAAGTCCAGGTTAATTGCCTTATTCCCTTGGACTAGCTTCTCTTTTAACATGTTGACTCTCAGTGGGTTTAACCGAGCAAAAAGTAGTTCAGGACTTACATAAGTGTTTTGGAGACGGAGCTCTCTGATTTTTCGGATAAGATGTTCAGAGTCTATTGTCAGAGGACGATCCGATGCCAAAAAGATATTGGTACTCCCTGGAACTACTTTGACCTCTGGAAAGACCTCCTTGAGAGTGAAATAAAGAGAGGAAAGGAAATTCTGAAGCTCCGCGCTGATGTAATTTTCTGCTGAGGAGACTCGAAAAGAGAAAATACCGGCCTCCTCTAATTTATCTCTGGCAATGAGAAAAAATTCTTTGGTATAAAATCGATTGATCTGAGCAGTAGCAGGTTCGGGAAGGTTAAGAATGATTATGTCATATTTTTTTTGAGCAGTGCTGAGGAATGCCCTTCCATCTTGATAAAAAATATGAACTCGTTTATTCTTTAAGACTGCTTTTTCTTCCTCTGGGAGGAACTTCACAGACAGATTTATGATCTCAGGATCTATTTCCACATAATCGACCTTTACCGAAAGGTATTTCAAGATTTCTCGAAGACTACCGCCCGCACCACCTCCTATGAGAAGAACTTTCTCTGCCTCTGGTTTCTGGAGAAGAGTGAAGTGGACAGATTCTTCGGCAGCTGCAAGATTGGGATAGGAATAGACAAGAAGAGAGTTGTTGTAAAGAGAAATTTGTTCTTGTGTTTGGAGGACTTGAAGCTTTCCATAAATGGTATCTTTGCTTTCTTCAAGATTATAGGGTTTCCAGTAGATTCGCTGGCTAGGAAGATCAAAGACTCCGAATAGGATTAAAGTTATAAGAATGAATAAAAAAAGAGGTTTATATTTTTTTTCTCCAAAAGAAAAAAATACGGCAGAACAAGCCAGCAAAGCAATGAGGGCCGCTCCATGCCAATTGGAAAAAAGAGGAATGAAGAGAAGATAGACCGCCAGACCTGCCGCCGAAGAACCAACTGATTCAAGAAAATAGACTTGATAGAGATTTCCTTTTTGGAAATGGGTATTGAAGACAAATAGAATTCCCAAAGGAAAACTCACAAACAAAGTCACTAGAAGGGAGTAGATCAGTATGGGGAACATTCCCGTGATTTCGCCAGGGAGAAGATGGAGAAAAAAGCGGGAAAACCTGAGTCCTACTAAGCAAAGAGGGTAGAGGAGGATGACCAGATAATATATCTGAGGGAGTCTTTGTGGATTGTACTTAAAGCGAGAGGCCAAAATGCTTCCTAACCCGCCCCACAGCAACCAGGAGGCAAGAAGCAAACCGAAGGTAATTTCATTGCCATAGAAATGAACAGAAAATTCCCTGAGCAAGAAGATTTGAAAAGAAAGGGCCAGAAATCCAAGTAGAAAAGGAGGAAGGGCTTGTTTCAAATCCAAATCCCAGGGATAGGATGACCGCAGAACTTGCATTGGCCTTTTATCAGATCGACTTTCTTTATCTCGTAGCCGATGCGTTTGATGACAGTCTTCTTACAATGAGGGCAGTAGGTGCTTTCTGCTTCATGACCAGGGACATTCCCGATGTAAACATATTGAAGCCCTTCTTCAAGAGCAATGTTCCTTGCTTTTTCCAGAGTTGATATAGGAGTAGGGGGAAGATTTTTGATCAGGTACATGGGATGGAAACGGTTAAAATGAACAGGGACGTCTGGCCCCACTTCCTTCATGATCCACTGGGACATTTTGCGGATTTCTTCTGTGCTGTCATTCAAACTAGGGATGACCAGATAGACGACTTCCAGCCATGCGTCGCTTTTGTGCACGATTTTTATGGCTTCCAACACTGGCTGCAATTCCCCTCTGACATAATCAGTATAAAAATCCTGGCAAAAAGCTTTCAAATCTATTTTGATGGCATCCACCACTTTGACTAAGTCTTGAAGCGGTTCTGGGTTGATATGTCCGCCAGTTATAACCACGTTCTTGATGTCTTGTTTGTGAGCCAAGAGGGAAGAGTCATACATATATTCAAAGAAGATAACCGGTTCTGTGTATGTATAAGCGATGACAGAACAGCGGTTGTTCTGAGCTAATGCCGCGACTTGGCGGGGAGGCAGGTCGTAATTGCGAACCTGTTCAGGCCTCACCTGGCTTATTTCCCAGTTTTGACAAAATTTGCAGTTGACATTGCAGCCGGCGGTGGCCAAGGAAAAAGCGCTACTTCCGGGAATAAAGTGGAACAAGGGCTTCTTCTCTATAGGATCGATCTGAATCGTACATACTTTCCCATAAACCAGAGTATAATAGGTCCCTTCCATATTTTCTCTGACCCCGCAATATCCTCTTTCTTTATCTCCCAATTTACAGAATCGAGGGCAAAGCAGACACTCAATTTCCCTGTCAGGTAGCTTCCTGTAATAACGGGCTTCCACCTTAGAAAGGTTAGCCTCGTCGCTGAATGCGTAAAGATCCATCAAAAAGGGCTTCAGGTTTGAACAGGCTAGGAGGCCAGCGCCTCCTGCTGCCTTAAAAAAATTTCGCCTTTCCATTTTTATTCACACTTCTTCTATGGTGATTTGTATCTTCTCCCAATCAGCTGTTCCCAATCCAAGTTTTTCGGCTGTGCGAATATATGATGGTTCCCTGCCTTCCTCCTTTAGAGTTGGTAATCCTTTTTTTGCTCTCAGGTTCTCTATGATTTTCCAACCGATAGAATCGACTGCGACCGGATCACGGCCGAAGATGAGCGCTTCGTATTTTTCAGCCCATTTTGCGTGATAAGAAGGCCCACGATGATATTGCACCAGCAGAGCATCGAGGATGGAAAACCTTTGCTTTTCCCTGATGTACTCCGTTTCAAACAACTCAGCGATGAAGGGATCACAATGAGAATCGTGATATTTATTGGGATTATGGATAGCTCCAAAATAATTCTTCATCCCGGCTGTGACTCCTGCCATTCCATGATCCTTCAACACAGCAAGGCTCACAGAAGCGGTGATGAAACGCGCCTGAATGGATGAAAAGAGGCTCCCGATATTTCGATGGGAAACCAGCTCCCTTTCGTAGCCAACACCGTTGGCATCCGTGCCAAAAACCTTTATTCCTCTCTGGTTCATGTTGAGACGATAGCCGGCTTGCTTCAGCTCTCTGTTTGTCCTATCCCATATGAATATATTTTCTTCGCTCAGTCCGTTTTCTGCGATCAGTCTAGCTAGCGATAAAGAGGTTGCAGGAAGGGAGGAAAGTTTTTTGCCGCTGATAGTATTGATTTTAATACCGATTCTGTCATTCCCTTTGAAAAACTGACGGAGACTATCTCTCAGATCGACATAATCCGTTAGACTTTTTATTCCTTGCCTGTACATCTGAATGAGTTTCTCCTGGTTAACATCGCCGCTGGAGTCGATGATGCCCTTACCTTTGACTATGATGACCTTTGACATTTGTTTTCAATTAAAAATTACTCCTCGTCAACTGAGTTGTCAACTTCTCCCCCCACCTCTCTTCCTTGATTACGGAGTGAAGATGTTTACTTCTCTTTATTAAATCTTGTCAAACATTGAGATACATTTTATATTAAGAGGGAAACTGACAGAATATTTTGACAATTGGAGTGAGTAAATGAAATACTCTGTAGACAGAAAATCCATAACGATCTTGCTGGTTGCCTTTTGGTTTTTCTTTCCATCAGGAAAAAGAGGAAACCCGATGGGAAATGAGAGTGCACCATCCCTCCAGTCCCTTCTCCCTGAGATGGAATACTGGAGTTCCGCAGAATCTGCACAGGATTACTTTCCCGAGACACTCTATGAATATATCGATGGAGCCGCAGAGATTTATCTTGGATATGATTTTAAACAATTGATCGTAGGCCAATACGAGAAGACAGACTCCCAGGCATCTCTTTCTGTGGAGATATACGACATGGGGAGTGAGAAAAATGCCTTTGGGATATACAGCGCGGAACGGTTTCCTGATACTCGGTTTATTCCCATAGGTAATCAGGGATATTTGGAAGAAGGCTCATTGAATTTTTTAGTTGACAGATATTATATCAAGCTCCTTTGCTTTGACTGTGGTGAGGAGTCTGAAAAATTTCTGAAACAATTTTCCGAGGCGATTCTAAGAAGAATTCATGATGAGGGACAATTCCCATCTTTACTTGATGTCTTTCCTAAGCAAGGATTGGTTCCAAATACGGAGAAGTTTATCTTGCATAATTTCTTGGGATACAATTTTTTCCATGATGGATATCTTGCCAATTATAGGCTCGGGGATCTCGAATTCGAATGTTTCCTCATAGAGGGAAAAAATGGAAAAGAAGCTCAGGACATGCTGGATCAATTTATAACTGCCAAAGGAGAAGGAAATACTGAAGAAATTCCTCTCGGTTTTCATCTGAAAGACCGTTATTACGAACATATTTTTCTAGCAAGAGTGGAGAATTATCTGGCTGGCGTGATGAAGATTAAGGATGGGCAAGAAGATGCAGGGAAAAAATACCTCCAGGTACTGATTCAATCTTTAGAAAAACATATTGGCCAGATGCTATAGTTCAATTTTATTACCTTTGCCAGGGAGGAGAGTTTAATCTCTATTTTGAAGAAAAATTTTTAATCTATGGAATTCTTCTTTGAGTAGATTGAGATTTTTTTCGGCCTTCTCGAGGTCCCTTTCCTTGCCTGCGATTTCAAATTGGTATGAGATTTCCTGGAGAAGGGGAAGGCTCAAATTTGCTGATGAGCCTTTCAGATTATGGCCGATATCTGTTATGGTCTCAAAATTTCCCTTTTCCACTGCTGCTTTAAGCTTCTCAAATTTATCTGTGAAATCTTCAACATAAATATTGATCAGGTCAAAAAGAAAAGATTCGTCTCCTCCTATTCTTTCCAGAGCAGAGGGTATATCTATGGGAAGAGGAGTCTTTGAGGTATTGATATCACTCATTTTCTTCCTTTCTTCAGGGTTTGAATGTGCCTATTAATCACCATACAATTGCGTCCATTCCTCTTCGCCTGATAAAGAGCACGATCACTGGCCTTGATCAGGCCTTCTGCCGAAATGACAGATTGATTCTCAGATGAAGCACCTCCCAGGCTAAGGGTGACAGCGATGAGGCCAATTTCTGTCTTGATTTTCTTTTCACAAACCACTTTCCTAAGCCGTTCTGCAATTTCCTTGACAATGGAGAGGCTACAATTGGGAAGAGCCACCAGAAGTTCATCCCCACCATAGCGGCCGATTTTATCATATGATCGAATGTGCTTTCTCAGACGGGAGGCTACCTCTATCAAAACCTCATCTCCAACATGATGACCGTGGCTGTCGTTAATGTTCTTGAAATAGTCAATATCCACCAGGATGGTACCGACAGGTTTTTTTTCTCTTGAACTTCGATTGAGTTCCTCTCCAAGATGTTTGATGATGGTTGCCCTGTTCCAGAGTTTAGTTAGGCTATCTTGGGTGGCCAGTGTCTCTAGTTGTTTTTTAGACTGGAGAAGCTGGTTTTGAAGGTCGATGATTCTCTTTCCGGTCTGGAGGCGGGCTTTTAGCTCCAATGTGTTGAAGGGTTTTACAATATAATCGTCAGCTCCAGAAGAAAGACCCTCCACGATATCTTCTTGTCGATCTCGGGAGGTAAGAAGAATAATGTAGGTGTATGTGTCTTTTTTCTGTAGACGCACTTTCTGACAGAGTTGCACACCGTTTATTTTGGGCATCATCCAGTCGAAAACAGCCATTCTAATTTCTTCTTTTTGTAAGGCCTGCCAAGCGTTTTGGCCATTATTGGCGATAATCACTTTATATCCCCAATCCTTCATGTTTTTCTCCAGAATCCTCTGGGAGACAGGATCATCTTCTGCAATAAGTACTTCGAGCATACTTGTTTGATCAGATTTCATTTCTCATATTTTCAAATTCGCTCTGTTTATTTTTTAATTTTTTTATCACACGATTAATTGTATCGAAAAGATCTTCAGGTTCAATCGGTTTTGAAATATAGTCGTCCATTCCATTTTCGATGCATTTTTCCTTATCTCCCTTCATAGCGTGAGCGGTGAGGGCGATGATGGGAATATGAGAACCCGTTTTCTTCTCCTTCTCTCGTATGGCGGATGTGGCCTCAAATCCGTCCACTTTGGGCATCTGGATATCCATCAGGATAAGATCAAAAATCTGCTTTTCAATGGCTTCCAGCACTTCCTCCCCGTTATGTGCCGATGTGACCTGGTGTCCATGTTTTTCGAGCATGTAGCACACTACTCTTTGATTGACGATGTTGTCCTCAGCAACGAGCACACGATATCCCGGACTGGTTTCCTGCTTCGAGGAAGAAGATGGCTGGGGGACAGGCTCTTTCTCTTCGGTATCATTGCTCAGAACTTTTATCGCTGCTTCCAGAAGTTCATTCTGCTTGATGGGCTTTGTGATGAAGGCGAAAACACCTAACTTCTGCCAAGGGACAGCATCTCCCTGAGTTTCAGCCGAGTTCAGCATGATGATCGTCGATTTGGCAAGGTCTGGATTTTGCTTGATTTCCTGAGCCAGGATGAAGCTATCCATTCCAGGCATATAGGCATCCATGACCACGAAAGCAAAGGGATTACCTTCACTCTCAGCACGATCGATAAGTACACGTGCTTCCTCTCCGCTTTCAGCTTCTGTGGGCCTGGTACGCCAATTGGCCAGCATTTTTTTGAGGATATTCCTGTTGGTGGCGTTGTCGTCGATGATCAACACAGGGAGGCCCTTCAAAATATCAAGTCTCGTTGAAAAAGATCTGCCCTCTTGATCCTTTGGCATTTTAAAAGGAATTTTACAGTGAAAAGAAGAACCTTCTCCGACATTGCTTTCAACCCAGATCTTTCCTCCCATGAGATTGACGAGTTGGTAGGATATGGCCAAACCTAATCCAGTCCCTCCGAATTTTCGTGTCATGGATCCATCCGCTTGAGCAAAAGCATTGAATATCAATTTTTGTTTTTCCTCATGTATACCGATTCCTGTATCGGTTACCATAAAGTGGATAACAACTTCTTCATCCGTGTTTGTCTCTTCCTTAACAGAAACGATCACCTCACCCTTCTCGGTGAACTTTATAGCATTGTCAACAAGATTAATAAGAATTTGTCGTAATCGCACCGGATCCCCTAAAACCTGGTATGAAATTTGAGGAGGAATATCACAAGCCAACTCAAGCTTCTTCTTATGAGCATGAAGAGAAAGATTACAAACCGTGTCGTAGATGATTTCCTGTAGGATGAAGGGAACAGTCTCCAGTTCAAGCTTTTTTGCTTCCACTTTGGAAAAATCCAGGATGTCATTGATCAAGGTCATCAGGGATTCAGATGATGATTTTATCCCTTCGATATATTTGCGCTGTTCAGGCGTTAGATTTGTATTGAGAGCAAGCTCAGCCATGCCTAACACACCATTCATAGGAGTTCGGATCTCATGGCTCATGTTAGCCAAGAATTCGCTCTTAGCTTGATCGGCTGATTGTGATTCTTTTTTCGCTCGGACAAGTTCAGTGACGTCGCTGATGTTAACAATAAGACCTTGGTATTGACTCCTGTGATAAACAGGTTGAATGCGAAGCATGGTTTCCAAGCCAAACAGGGATTTCTGAGCCTGAATGGGTGCTGCCTGAGAATTCTTCTTGATCTCTTCAATCTGATTCTTTATTTTTTCATCCGAGATGATAGAATTCAAATCCCAAATTCTCTTACCTATTATTTCAGTTTTTTCTTTGTCAATGAGCCTGAGAAAATAGTCATTCACCTCTTCAATTTGATCCTCTGCATTAACAAACAAAATGCCTTCTTCCAATCCAGAGATCATGGCAGAAAGCTTGGAGGCTTCTTTCTGAATGGCCTCCTCCTGCTGCTTCCGCTTTGTGATGTTCCGCAAGACACCCTCTATACCGACCGGCTGATTGTTCTCATCAAAAAGAATGCGGGCATTTGTAGAAACATCTATAGGTTTTCCATCCTTTGTTTTAAACTTTATTTCGTAGTCATGCAAAACACCTGACTCTCTCAATTTGTGCATAAAAGCTTCTCGATCAGCGGAGTTGTAGTAAAAATCAGTGGAAGGTCGACCGATGACTTCAGCAGGCTCATAACCTGCTTGATATCGAACGGAAGGACTGATTACAGTTATAACTCCCTCGTTATCAGTACGATAATAAATATCATGAAAAGATTCGAATATGGTTCTGTATTTTTGCTCACTCTCTCTCAGTGCTTCTTCCGCTTTTTCCTTCTCTGTAATGTCTCTCGAAACAACACACAAGGCTTTCCTTCCGCCACAGGTAATCAAGCTTGCGCTCACTTCCACATCTAGGGGAATCCCATCCTTACGCTTGTATTTTCGCTTTCCGATGAAGGCTCTTTTTTTACTGGCCATCTCTTCTATTACCTGATCGATATTTTCACGAGAGTGCATCACAAAATCGTAGATAGTCAGGCTTTTCATTTCTTCTTCAGAATATCCTAATAAGTTCCGCCAGGTGTCATTAGCCTCCAGCACCTTTTTGGTTTCCACATCCATGATATAGATATTATCTGCGCTTTGTTCTAAGAGCGCTCGGTATTTCTCTTCACTCTGTTGGAGTTCTTGTACTACTCGCTTGCGGTCTGTAATGTCCTTGTCCACTCCCCGATATCCAAGAAGCTCACCTTTCTCATCCAGAATTGGAACTCCGTTGGTTAAAAGGCATATTTTTCTGCCATTTTTGGTGACATTCCAGTTCTCCACGTCAATTATGGCTTTTTTTTCAGAGGCGATTTTTTGGAATAATCCTTTTATTCTTTCCGCCTCATTCTCGGACATCAAGTCGAAATGTGTTTTTCCCAAGATCTCGTGGGGTTCATATCCAAGAATTTGCTTTACTTTTCCGGATGCAAAAGTATAGCATCCGTTTCGATCTGTCTCCCAGATCCAGTCCCCTGAGCTCAAAGCAACATCATGAAATTTCTTTTCAGACTCTTTCAGTTTGTCTATAAGCTCCTTCTGCAAGGAAATATCTCTATAGATTCCGTAAATAGCCTCCAGTTTTCCATCGACCATTATGGGAGAGGCGAGGACTGAGACTTGAATGAGAGTTCCATCTTTACGGTGGCGAATGGCTTCGAAGGCAACATTCTCTCCATCCGCTACTTTTTTGGTTATGGAGAAAGCATGATTGTGTTCTTCCTCCGGTGCGATCAATTGATCCAACTGTTGACCCAATATTTCATCCTGGTTATACCCAAACAATCTGAAGAACTCACTATTGGCCCGGAGCACTATACCTTCTTTGTCCGCCATGACAATAGCTTCCTGTGCGTTGTCGAACAGTTGATCCAATCGTGCTTTTTCGAGGATGAAATTTTCCTCTGCTCTTTTGAGTTCAACGATTTCTCCGAGCCTTTTGGCTATAGCTCTAAGCAATTCTTTTTCTTCCTTCAGAAAGAGTTCTGGTCTTGATCTCTCATTTAAGAAGCAGACCTGTAAAGTGCCAATTTGATCACCGTTGACATTGATGTTTTCACTGAGATTCCATTTCGTTTCTTTAAACCCGCTTGTCTTAAATTCCTGATTTTTTAGAGAAATACGAGCACATATGCGCTCAGGATTTTCCCAGACAGGAGGGATAATCTCGACGATGCCTTGAAAGATTTCGGGCCAGGAAAGACCTTTCTTTTCCACAAGGTTTGAGATAGAAATAAGACAATGCAGTTCTTTTACACGCTTAGCCAGCTCATGTTCCCGTTCCTGCAGCTTTTCGTTGGTAGCCTTGAGTTCTTCATTAGTAGCCTCAAGCTCCTCATTGGAAGCCCGCAACTCCTCAGTAGTAGCCTCTAGCTCTTCATTCAAAGATTTCAGCTGCTCAGATGCTTCAAGCTTTTTATTGAGAAGCAGCATTTCTCTGTGCTTCTGGAAGAGGCTTTTCCGCGCTTCATCGATATCTAAATAGAGCTTTCTTAATGATTGGACGTCTTGTCCCAGAATTTCATAGAGTTTTTCAAAGCTGTCTGATTGGTCTGTATTCTCTTTTTTCATTGCCTATCCGATGTCCTTGTTATCCGTCATGTTCTGATCATGACGAGGCTCTTTTCCTATAAATGTGGTCTTGAGCTGCAATGCATCGAAACAAGCTGTCATCCTTCAGTGTTTCTGCCTTTCCCAGGACCAGGATGCTATTTCTCTTGAGAGAAGTGTGTATTTTTTTTAATATTTTTTCTTGCAACTGCGGTTCAAAGAAAATAAAGAGATTCCGACAGAGGATAAGGTGAAACTTACCTAGCGAGTTTCCCTTTATAAGATCGTGTCGTTTGAACCGCACTAGCTCTCTCAACTCTTTTCTCACTCGATATGCATCATACACTTTCTCAAAATATTTCTTCAGATATTGGGGAGGGACGCTCTTGACTTCTTCTTCATTATAGTAAGCGGACCTGGCTTTTGTCAGAGCAGTTTTGTTCATATCGGTAGCGTGAATGAAGATTTGGACATGGTTCTTATTTTTTTCTGAGATTTCCTTCAGCAATATGGCTATGGAGTAGGGTTCTTGTCCCCTGGAACAGCCGATCGACCAGATGCGCATGGCTTTTCTCTTCTTGTCTTTAATGTTCTGGATAATATCAGGCAAAATGTTCCTTTTCAGAGTATTAAACACACTTTTATCACGGAAGAAATCTGTCACATTGATGGTCAAAGCTTCCAGAAACCTTTCATATTCAGATGGATTCTTTTTCAAATAACTCAGATAATTTCGGCAGTTCATAGAGCGGGTCTCTCTTATTCTGGAATCGACTCTCCTAATCAGGGTTGATTTTCTGTAGAATCGGGCATCGAAATCTGTCACTCTCTCAACCTCATCTAAAAGCTTATGCAAGGCTCTGCTCATAGTCATTAGCTCCCAGCTTCAAGATGTTCGATGATGACAGCTTTGTTACGTCCTCTCTTCTTTGCTGAATAGAGAGCTCTATCACTGGCTTGAATGAGATCATCTGCGGAAGCCTCCAAAGATACATCTGATGAGATCCCTCCCACGCTGATAGTGATATCCAGGAGACCTTTTTTTGTGCTGATTTTTTTCTCACAGGCGCTGAGACGAAGACGTTCGGCAATATTCTTCACATGAGTCAACCCACAGTTGGGAAGAACCAGAATCAACTCATCTCCGCCATAACGGCCAAGCTTGTCATAACCACGAATGCACTTCTTTAAGCGAGAAACAACCTCAATGAGTACTTCATCTCCTACGAAGTGTCCATGGGAATCATTTACCTTCTTGAACCAGTCTACATCGACTATGACCACTCCTGTGGCTTGATTTTCTCGCCGACCTCGGGAAAGCTCTTCTTTGAAAAAATCAAGGATTTTTTTTCTATTCCACACTTTTGTCAGACTGTCATAACTGGCCAACTCGATTTGATCGTCCTCAACCTTGATTATCCGCTCGCCGTTTTGAATCCTGACCTTCAACTCAAGAAAACTAAAAGGCTTGGTGATATAATCATCGGCCCCGGCAGATAGTCCAGTAATGATATCTCCCTGCTGATCTTTGCCCGTAAGAAGGATAATGTAGGTGTATTTGGATTTCTTCTGTTGATAATCGTGACGTATCTTCTGGCACAGTTCAATCCCATCCATACCCGGCATCATCCAATCCACCACTGCTATTCGAACCTCATTCTTTCTCAAGGCTTCCCATGCTTCTTTGCCATTTTTTGCGATTACTGTTTCATATCCCCAGCCTGTAACGCTCTTCTCCAGTGCCCGGCAAGAAATGGGTTCATCTTCCGCTATCAAAACCTTCATGGTAGTCCTTTTCTCTTATAGTGTTGGTGTAATACAGGAGTAGGCAATGGTCAATCGCCTTTCAAGGTGAATAATGGGGTGATATTCATTCCTTATAGGTCACCTTTTTAGGGGAAATTCCTTTTTCTAAAAGGTTCTATAGCTACCGCAAAAAAGGACTGTCTTGGAAGATTGAAATGCTATCCTAGCCATTGGAAGCATCCCCAAAACCGTGATGCAGTACCAGTCAGGTAAGCTGACTGCTGTTGAAACTGTCACGGAAATAAGGATGCTTACCGAGCCATTTAAAATTTTGATTCCTGTGTCAAATGAATTATAATGATCGAGAAGAAAGTCAGTTATGCAAGGAAATAGGGTTATCTCGGCCTCTCTTGTGATTGTCGTCATATTCATCGCTGGCGTTGTGTTGCAACATGCCAAACCCGTGCTTTTTCCCTTTTTCCTGGCTATTTTTCTATCTTTTGTTCTCTCTCCTGTAGTGGATTTTATGACTCGACTTAAAATCCCTAAAGCTATCTCAATCGTCTTTATCCTTATCATCTCATTTTTCGTCATCTATCTCTTGGGAGTTCTCTTTTACTCAAGTGGTAAATCTTTTGCCTCTGAATTCCCAAAATATGGTCAAAAGCTCAACTCTATACTTTCCTCACTTCAGGAGAAATTTAAACTCGCAGGACATACACGAGACCCTTTTGACTGGGTAAGTCAGCTGGATATCAACAAGATAGGGAGTTTTCTTCTTTCCTCCCTAGGTCCTTTTTTCTCCTTTCTCTCCAACCTCTTTTTGATCTTTGTTTTTCTGATCTTTATCTTGGCGGGACGGGGCAAAACAAAGGAAAAAATAAGAGCCTCCTTCAGCACAAGCCGAAGTTTAAAGATTATCAATGTCATCCAGAACATAGATAGCCAAATCCAAAGATATCTGGCCATAAAGACCATTGTCAGCTTTTTTACAGGTGTCATGGTCACAGCGGTTCTGATGATGTTTGGCGTGGATTTTGCTATTGTTTTTGGGTTTTTGACATTTCTTCTCAATTATATCCCCAACATCGGTTCGATCATTGCCACAGCTCTTCCCTTGACCATTGCAGCTTTCCAGTTCGAAACCCTTTGGCCGGCCTTCTGGATTCTTCTCATCCTAGGCATTATTCAAATGACCATGGGAAATTTCGTTGAGCCCAGACTGATGGGGGAAGGATTAGGGTTGAGCCCGCTAGTGGTCCTGTTTTCTCTCTTTTTCTGGGGCTGGCTATGGGGGATACCAGGAATGATCCTGGCTGTTCCTATCGCTGCTATGATCAAGATTGTCTGCTCTAATATCACTTCACTGGAGTTCGTTGCCGTACTTATGAGCAAGGGCTAATGGCCTAATTAACCTGCATTATTCATGAATAATCCAGGTTAAGAAGTGAGGATAAGTTTTTTTTGGCGGGATGATTGCTGTAAGCGAGAGAAGCGTTCCAGGAGGCGTTCTGTGTAGTTTCGGCCTTCAAAGTTATCTTTAGCCCAATATTTAACCGAAAAACTGATTCTTTCCAGGCATTTGATTTTTTCTCCACTGGAGTAGCTTTCTTTATCTCCTGGCAAAACGATCTTTTTTTCGTATCGACATTTTTCAACACTTTGATAAATGGCTTCACCCAATTCATTCCAGGGTCCAGTTTTTTCATCAGGCACAATAAGGATTCTCTTCCCTTTCTCTATTTTTTCCCTTGCATATTCCAAGGCAAGAAGAGCATCTTTATCCATGAATGAGGCTTTTTTTTCTGCGAAAGCTTTGATGGGCATTTCTATATGAAAAGCCAGCCAGACCAGCCTCTCATCTTTTGTGACGCCATTTTCAGACAAAGTCTCGGCTGAAGAAATTTTTTGTTTTTTTCCTATGATTCTTCTTTCCTGGTAAGGCTTGTGCTTGATAAGAAAAGTGCAATTCGAAGGACAATGAATTTCCTTTTCCCTGAGGACTCCACAACAGAGGCTACAGATGGATTCACCCAAAGCCATGCAAAATCGTTTGGCTTTTCTCTTTTTGCATTTTGCACATTTGGCCATTTTTCTTCAAAGAGAAAGGCTTTAACATGTTAAATGAAAAGCCCCTACTGTTCTTTTTTGGGGAGAGATTTCATTGAATCTTTCTACTGCCTTTTTTGTCTTTTCAATGATGAGATGGATTCCCTTGGCATGGGCATATTGCCTCACTTCTTCCTCTACCTTCATCAGTCCAGCAAATCCTGTACCCACGACGAGAACCTCTGGCTGGGATTTAAACGCCTCTTCAACATCCTGCCAGCAGAGTCTGTGTCCTGATTCTCGCCACCAAGATTCATGAATTCTCTCCGGGAAGATGACGAGATCTGAAGTGAAAACCCTTCCCTCAACAATTATGCGACCGAATGAATAGGACTCAATCATTTCTTTTTCCTCAGGAGGAAAGTGTCTGAGGTCAATGTTCTGATTTTCTTGCCAAGAAGATTCTTGAGGGCTTTTTGGGCAGCCCTTTTTTCAGCACTCTTCTTGGACAGCCCTTTTGCTTTTGCAAGAGGCTTATCTTGAGAAAAAACCTCCACCACAAAGACTTTTTTGTGATCTGGACCTTTGGTGGTAATGGTCTTATAAAAAGGAGCTGGGAGATTTTCTTTTTGGAAATATTCCTGGAGGGCTGATTTGTAGTTGTTTATGAAAAATTTTTCGACATCAACCTTCTTGAACAAGCTCTCAAGATAGGGAATCAAGAATTTCCTGGTCTCCTGGAGCCCTCCATCTAGATAGATGGCTGCAATCAAAGCCTCAAAAGCTCCTGCCAAGATGGTCTTTTTTTTCCTTCCTCCGCTTTTTTCTTCTCCTTTTCCCAGTAAAATGTGCTTATCCAGTTTTATTCTCTGACTAAAATAGGAAAGAGATGAGGTGCTTCCTGCAGCAGATTTGAGTTTAGAGAGTTCACCTTCTGAAAGATCAGTATAGTAATGGCAGAGGAAATCAGCCACAACCAAGCCCAATACCGAATCTCCTAAAAACTCCAAGACTTCGTTGTTGGAACGGTTTTCTTGGTGGTTTTCATAAGCATATGAACTATGGGTGAGAGCCTGCAGAAGAATATCTTTGTCTTTAAATGTGTAGCCTATCCTTTTTTCCAATTGGGAGAAGTTTGTACTCATCTGCAACTATGCTGAAAAGACGATTTTACCTCCCACAATTGTCATCGCCGGCGCTCCTTTGAGTTTCCAGCCATGAAAAGGATTATTTCTGCTTTTGGATTTAAAGGTGTTGACATCGACAACAACTTCCTTGTGGAGGTTGAGGATGGTGAGATCCGCATCTGCTCCTTCTTGAATTTTGCCCTTATTTCCGAGTCCAAGGATTCGAGCCGGGGTGGTGGATATCATCTCTATAAATCTTTCAATAGGGATAATATTTTTATTTACCAGTCCAGACAAGAGAAGAGAGACAGCTGTCTCCAGACCGTTGATGCCGAAAGGAGCACTATCAAATTCGACACTTTTCTCATCAACAGTGTGAGGAGCATGGTCTGTGACAAAAACATCAACCACTCCCTCCTTAACAGCCCGGATCAAGGATCCGACATCATCTTCACTTCTCAAAGGAGGATTGACTTTAAGGTTCGTATCGTAGCTATCAAGATGACTATCATTCAACAGCAGATGGTGGGGAGTCACTTCTGTGGTGACTTTGATTTTCTTCCGTTTGGCCTCTCTGATGAGCTCAACCGCGCCTTTTACACTCAAGTGAGCGATATGAATTCTGGCATCTGCCTTCTCAGCCAGGATGAGATCACGGGCGACTATGACCTCTTCAGAAGAAGCGGGCATTCCCTTCAGGCCCAAGAGATAAGAATAATGCCCCTCATGCATCACTCCATCCTGAGTGAGGCTTCTATCTTCACAATGGTCAATGATAGTGGTGTCCAGGAGTTTGGAATATTCGAGGGCATGGCGCATTATCTCGCTTGTTTTGACTGGGAGGCCGTCATCAGAAAAAGCAACAGCTCCTGCCTCTGTAAGGTCGGCCATCTCTGTTAGTTCTTCTCCCTCCTGAGCCCTGGTGACAGTAGCGACCGGAAAGACATTCACTACAGCTCTTTTTTTTGCCACAGAGATGATGTATTCCGTAACCCCTCTGGTATCGTTGACTGGCATGGTGTTGGGCATACATGCGATGGAGGTAAAGCCTCCTCTGGCTGCAGCAAGAGAACCCGTACGAATAGTCTCTTTGTCTTCTTGTCCAGGTTCCCTGAGATGGGTGTGCATATCGATAAATCCGGGAGCAACTACCATTCTGGAGACGTCGATTGTCTTAGCTTGATTTGCCGTTATTTTAGGTTTTATGGCGACAATTTTTCCTTTTTCGATGAGAATATCTAATGTTTCGTCCGTTCCTGAAGCAGGATCGATCACTCTGCCGTTCTTAATCAGAAGACTCACCCTCTTTTCCTCCCAATAAAAGATAGAGAATGGCCATTCTGACAGCTATTCCGTTCTCTACTTGTTTGAGAATAACGGAGTTAGCAGAATCAGCCATCTCTGCTGATATTTCCACCCCTCGATTTATGGGTCCGGGATGCATGATGATGGCATTCCGCCTTGCCTTTCGGTATCTCTCTAACGTCAGGCTGTAGAGATTCCTGTACTCACGCAGCGAAGGAAAGAAGTTTCTCTGTTGTCTTTCCAGTTGTATCCTGAGCATCATGATCACATCGGCGTCCTTACAGGCTCTATCGAAATTAAAGTCGATATCGACTCTAAATTCTTTGAATTCCATCGGAAGAAGGGGGGGAGGGCCGCAAAGAACCACCTTGGCTCCGAGTTTGTTCAAACAAAGTATGTTGGATCGAGCGACCCGACTGTGCAGAATATCACCGGCGATAACAACTTTCAAGTCTTCGAATTTTTTCTTTTCCTGTCTTATGGTGAAGGCGTCAAGAAGAGCCTGAGTAGGATGTTCATGAGCACCATCCCCGGCATTGATCACGTGAGACCGACAGAATGTGCTGATGAAATGAGGAGCACCTGCAGCTGAATGCCTGAGGATGATAGCATCGGGGTTCATAGCCTCGAGATTGAGAACCGTATCCTTGAGGCTTTCTCCTTTGACCACACTGCTGGCTTGGCTGTTAAAATTAATGATATCCGCGCTCAACCTCTTGGCAGCTAACTCAAAAGAGCTTCGTGTGCGTGTGCTCGGCTCAAAGAAAAGGTTAACGATAGTCTTTCCTCTCAAGGTTGGGACTTTTTTTACTTCTCGAGTGGAAATTTCATACAACGATTCTGCTGTATCCAATATGGAAAAAATATCAGAGGTTGTTAAATCTCGAATGCCCAGAAGATGCTTATGTTTGAACGGCAATTTCTCTCTCCTACTTGATCCCTGGAGGCTCTGTGATAAGTACTTCATCGGTGTTGTCGATCTCTTTTACCTTGACTTGAACCACTTCCCTTTTAGATGTGGGGAGAAACTTACCAACGTAGTCAGCTCTTATAGGGAGTTCTTTATGTCCGCGGTCGACAAGGACAAGAAGTTGAATGGTGTCAGGTCTACCCAAATCGATCAAGCTATCCATGGCAGCTCTGATGGTCCTCCCTGTGAAGAGGACATCATCAACAAGAAGAACGTCTTTTTTGGTTACCGAAAAGTTAATCTCTGTTTTCTTTACCATGTGTTGAGCTTCCAGCTCTGAAAAATCGTCACGGTATAGCGTGATATCCAGGACTCCCACGGGGATGTCGACTTTTTCCATCTCTTTGATCAACCTGGAAATTCTTTTTCCGATATAAATTCCCCTGGTTCTGATACCCACGATCACTAAATTCTTCAAATTCCGATTGCGCTCAATTATCTCTGTGGTCATCCGGTGCAGAGCTCTTTTTATTTTTCGTACATCCATAACCCTTGCTTTTATTTTTTCCTCCATGGACTAACTCCTGATTTTGGATATCTCAGTGACTCCTTAATGAGGCAACTGGAGTTGATTCAAAGAAGGATTTTTCCCTTCAACAAGACTCCTTCTTTCCCTATGAAAATGCAACAATATACGTAAAAAGTCAAGAAAAGATGAAAGCGCAGAAACGCGCTTCTCCTTGATTTTGTGAGAGGAAGCGATGTCAATGCTTTGATCAGCATAGCAAAAGCTTCAGACGAGACGAAAATAAGCTTTAGCAGTTTCAATATCTTTTTGTATCTGACGAGAGAGGTCTTGTGAGGTTGCAAATTTCATCTCTTCTCTAATTTTATCCAAAAAATGAATCCGGATCTTATTTCCATAGAGGTTTCTGTTAAAATTGATGATGTAGGATTCAATGTTTGTTTCTTGTTGTTCGAATGTGGGGCAGCGTCCGATGTTTGTTAGAGAAGGGAGATCCCTTGAACCGATTCTTACCTTGGTTATGAAGACTCCGGGAGGGGTGATTTCGTTCTCTGTTTGGATGTTTGCTGTGGGAAAACCGATAACCTTTCCTCGAGATTTACCTTTTATGACTCGGCCATCTATGGCATAAGGTTTGCCCAGAAAAGCAATGGCCTTTTTTATTTGACCTTCTTGAAGATATCTTCGAATGAGGCTGCTACTGATCTTTTTCCCATTCTTGGTCACCGATGGCAGGGAAAAAAAATGCATATCGAATCTGGGTGCGATTTTTCGGAAAAGGGCAATGTCTCCTCGTCGGTTTTTGCCGAAGCGAAACTCACCACCAACCACTACCACCTTAGCTCGCAGCAAGTTGACTACAATCTTTTGAATAAATTCACGGGGAGTGAGGCTTGAAAACTTCTTATTGAAAGGAGCAACTAAGGCAGCATTAACGCCGAATTTTTCGATCTCTTCCAATCTTTGTTCCAAGGTTTGTATCATTTTAATTCTCTTTTTCCCCAGGATATTTTCCGGATGAGGAGAAAGAGTTAACACAATGGATACAAGATCGAGCTGGACGGCTTTTCGGGTGACGAATTTGAGGATTCTCTGGTGACCAAGGTGGACACCGTCGAAGTTACCAAGAGCGACTATGGTCTGCTGGCTGAATGAGGTGAGATTATCGAATCCATAGATGACTTTCATGGACTCACAGCTTGATGATCTTGGCCCTCTCCATGTAGCTCAATTTCAGTTGATGGAGACATGAATCAAGGAATTTCCCTTCTTCCGGTTTAAGATTCCCTTGAGTTCTTTTTCTCAGGAGGTCGAGCAGATCGATCATCCTCTTCACTAAATCCAAATTCTTTCTATCCTTGTCAGATTCGCTGTCCTTATCTATGCCTAATGACAACAGGGCCTGAGTATAAAAAGGAAGCACTAATGAGCTAAAGTCGAGGGGAGGAATAACAGTCTCCGCCTCTTGTGGCTTCTCATTTTTTGTCTTACTTTTTTCCTTGTTATCTGTCATTTTAATCCCCCGATCATCAAGTTAGAAAGAAATGCCATGAATTTGACAAATCTTTGTCTTAAAATGACAAAAAATATTACAATATTCTCTAAAATAATTCAAGGGAGTGAAGACATGAAAGATGCGGCAAAAGCAGGGAAAAAATTCGAGCGTTTAGTGGAAATTCTGGACGTCCTTCGGGGCGAGAATGGATGTCCTTGGGACAGGGAGCAGGATGAAAGGTCCATCTCCAATTATTTTTTAGAGGAAGTCTATGAGGCTGTGGAGGCCATCAGCCAAGATGACGATGAAGCTCTGGCTGAGGAATTGGGAGATGTGTTGATGGAAGTTGTCTTTTTAGCGCGGATTTACAAGGAAATGAAAAAATTCACCATCTCCGAGGTTCTAGAAAGAATCAACCAGAAGATGGTCCGTCGCCACCCTCACGTTTTCGGATACAAAAAGCTAAAAACTTCGCAGAAAGTCATCGACCAATGGCATCGCCAGAAAAAAGAAGAAAAGGAAAGAGAATTTCTTTTTGATGGAATGGTCAAGAGCGCTCCTTCTCTTTTGGAGGCTTTCCAAATTGGACTTCGAGTTTCCCCATACGGGTTTGATTGGTCCCATCCTCTCGAAGCCCTTGAGAAAATCAAGGAAGAGGTCTCAGAACTGGAAAAAGCTCTGCAGGAAAAGCAGGATGATGAGGCTTTTCGAGAGTTGGGAGATATATTTTTTGCTATGGCCAATGTGGCTCGTCTTCTAGGATTCAATCCAGAGATTGCTTTGAAACACGCCAACAAGAAATTTATCCACCGTTTTCAATACGTGGAAAAGAGACTCAAGGAAAAAGGGTTGGATTTGAGCCAAACAGACTTGATTGAGATGGACAAGTTATGGGAAGAGGCCAAAGAAAAAATCGAATAACCTGATTTCTGTGAATAATTCAGGATAACCCAGAGAACGGTATTATCGCTTTTCCTTTTCATTCTTACGAAGAAGAAGACTGGCTTCGATGAATTCATCAATATCCCCATCCAGGACCCTCTCCACATTTCCCATCTCAACGTCGGTACGCAGGTCTTTAATCATTTTATATGGGTGGAGGACATAGGAACGGATCTGATTCCCCCAGGCAATCTCCGATTTTGCATCTTCCAGCTTTTCCAGCTTTTCCAGCTTTTTTTTCTTCTCCAGCTCATAAAGACGAGCTCTGAGAACCTTCATCGCTGTGGCTTTGTTTTTGTGTTGAGATCTTTCATTCTGACACTGAACTACGATTCCGGTAGGCAGATGGGTGATTCTCACCGCAGAGTCTGTGACATTGACATGCTGACCTCCTCGGCCGGAGGAACGAAAGGTGTCAATGCGCAAATCGTCGGGATCGATTTCTATCTCGATTTCCTTCTCTATCTCCGGATAGACAAAAACAGCAGCAAAAGAGGTGTGACGTCTTTTGTTGGCGTCAAAAGGAGAGATGCGCACAAGCCGGTGAACTCCTGACTCTAGGCTTAAATGGCCATAGACATAGTCTCCTTCCACACGTACAGTTACACTCTTAAGCCCGGCTTCTTCGCCTGGGAGAAAATCCAGAATTTCTGTCTTGTAGCCTTTTCTTTCAGCGTATCGGAGGTACATCCTTAAAAGCATCTCAGCCCAATCTTGGGACTCTGTGCCTCCAGCTCCAGGGTGAATGGTCAGGATAGCAGCAAGCTCGTCATCTTTTTCAAAGAAAAGAGTCTGGAGCTCAGCTTCATTCAAATCTTTTTCAAAAACGAGAAGAGTTTGGTTGAGTTCATCGGCAACATTTTCTCCTTCCTCAGTCAATTCTTCCAGGACTTCAATCTCTTCCTTTTTCTGATTAATCCTAGCGTAAAGCTCAAGCTCCTTTTGCAGCCTTTTTTTTTGCTTTTGGAGGGATTGAGTTTTTCCCTGATCTTTCCAGATGTCAGGGGAGGATAACTCTCTGGTTATAGCCTCGACTTGGGCTTTTTTGTGGGCTAGGTCAAAGAAAACCTCTTAATTCTTCATATTTAGACATGTACTCTTTTATCTTTGCCTGAAACTCTGATAGTAACTGTCTTGAGGGGGACTTAATTTCTTTCACGGGTTCTCTTTATCATAGCCAGAATAAAAAATAGGAGAGAAAAAGTCAAGCTAAGGAGTGGAAGGACATCGCCATATTTAGTGTAAAAGGTAAGCTTCTTGGAAGGAGCAATCTTTCCAGCAAAATAGGTCATGGTCATCATTTCAGATTTATGCAGTAGGCGTCCGTAGGGATCGATGATCCCGCTAACCCCAGTTGTGGCAGCTCTCAGCAGAAAACGTCTGTTCTCCACTGCTCTCAAAACCGCCATCGAAAAATGTTGATAAGGAGCAGAACTTTTACCATACCAGCCGTCGTTGGTGATGGTTACCAGAAAATGAGCACCTTTTTTGACGAATTTTCTTACCAAATCCGGGAAGATTATCTCGTAACAAATGGGAGAACCAAAAAGGAGAGAGTCGAACTTATGGAGAGTCTGTTTTTTTCCAGGAGTGATATCTCCAATTGCATGAGTCATCTTTTCGATAAAGGAAAAAATTGTCTTATAAGGCGTGTATTCTCCAAAAGGAACAAGATGCATCTTGTGATATTGGGTCGTAGAAAGATCGGGACGGAGGCACAAAGCAGTATTATAGTAATGCATTTCTCCATCAGAGGAGGCCACTTCGTTGGTGCCCAGAAGGAGAGTGCTTCCTGTATCCTGCACAAATTGGAAAAGATTCGCTTTGTATCCTTGGTAGAAAGCCTGGAAGCAACTGAAACAGAGGGGGACAGAAAATTCGGGCCAGATGATCAGCTGTGCTCCTTCTTGATAGGCTTTGTGACTGAGTTCCATATGCCTTCTAAACAGGTTTTGGATTTCTTCTGTGGTGATGCTATTCCAGTAGATATCGGAGGAAACGTTTCCCTGAATAACAGCACCTTTGAAAGAATTTTCATTCAAGGAGGGTTCTTTCATACTCAGAAATCCCCCAATGTAAACAAGTATTAACAATCCCAGGGCAATGAAGAACGGAGCCTTTTTCCGGTATTTCATGGAAAAGACAAACATACTCTGAAAAAAAACGATAACAAAAGATAATCCATAGACACCGGTTACAGATGCCATCTGGATAAAAGGAAGATTTTGATATTGGCTGCTGCCTAAAAGTCCCCAGGGGAATCCTGTGAGAAGATGAGTCAAAATATATTCTGAAGCGACCCAGATGAAAGGAGAAAGGACAAAAGCCGATTTGGGGAAAGATTGGTGAATCTTAGATAAGGTGAGACAGAAGCCTCCCCAATAAAGGGCAAGAAAAAGAACAAAAACAACGTAGATCAAGAAACTAAACCCGTAAGAAAGATTTCCATAGTGAGCTGGTACCGCGGGAATCCAGTAAATCAAAACAGCATTGTAGGAAATCCCGGCTAAGAAACCTAAAAAAAACGCTTTCCCTGGCTTAAATTTGATAATGACGAAGAGGAGCGGGATAAGAGAAATCCAGGCGAGAAAGGAAAGGTTAAACTTGGGGAAGGCAAAGGCTGTCGAAGCGCCGCTTGCTATAACCAGAAAAACATCACGTATCTTTATTCGCAAGTCCGACCGGTTTTTCCTCTTGATTTCAATCTGAAATGCTCCAAGAAGCTGTCTTCTCCTTCTATTTTCTGATTATAAAGTAATCGCTCTTCCTTTTTAGCTTCAAGCTGGCCAGTTCTTCTCTGATGGTTTCCGCCTTTTCTTTGCTCGGGAATCCTCCAACCCTGACCCGATAGACTGGTTTTTTATCAGATGGCAATGGAGACAACACCAATGTGGAATATCCATGCTGCTTGAATTTTTGAGCAAAGGAGGAGGCTGCTTTATTGTCAGTGAAGGCTCCCACTTGAACATAATAAAAGTTTGATTCCTGACTTTCAGGTGCTGTTTTTACCGGTTCTTCCTTGGGCTTCTGGTGAAGCGCAAGCTCTTTGTTGATGGGATCCTTGGGTTGCTCCAAAGGTTGGGGAGCTTGTTCTTGAACCTCCTCTATCTTAGCCTGGTTCGATACCTCTGTCTCTCCAAGGATCTGGGCCTGCTTCTTGCCTACAGAGACACCGAGTAGAAAAATAATCACTCCCAGGATCAATATCCCGATAAAAATGAAGACCAGATGGCTGCTGGATAGCTGGATTTCTCTATAGTCTCTGTTTTTCATTTTTCATCGCTTTTTTTAGTTTGTTGTCCTCCATATTGGAAGGCTTTCATCATTTCAAGTGGAACGGGAAAGATGATGGTTGAATTTTTTTCGGTGGCAATTTCGGTGAGAGTGCCGAGAAATCGGAGTTGGAGAGCCTGAGGATTTGTAGATATGATATCAGCAGCCTTGGTCAGTTTATCCGCTGCTTGATATTCTCCCTCTGCATGGATGACTTTGGCCCTTCTTTCTCTTTCCGCTTCAGCCTGCTTGGCAATAGCGCGGATCATGTTCTCGGGAAGATCCACATGTTTCATCTCCACCAACTGCACTTTGATGCCCCAGGGATCCGTGTGTTTATCGATGATTTCCTGGAGTTGGGCGTTGAGTTTTTCCCTCTCTGAGAGAAGTTCATCCAATTCCACTTCTCCCAGGACACTACGAAGGGTTGTCTGAGCTAACTGAGAGGTAGCAAAGAGAAAATCTTGAACTTCAATGATCGCTTTTGTAGGATCCATAACCCTGAAATAGACAACAGCGTTTACTTTAACAGAAACATTGTCCTTGGTGATCACATCCTGAGGGGGGATATCCATAACCACAATCCGAAGGCTGACCCTCACCATGCGGTCGATAGGAGGAAAAACAAGGATAAGCCCCGGTCCTTTGGGATCTGGAAGGACACGGCCAAGACGAAAAATCACCCCTCTTTCGTATTCTCTCAATATTTTGATTGCATTCAGTAAATAGAGTACTACCAAAGCGATGATGATTATGGGAAATGTAACCATTTTGACCTCCTTGATTTCGATTTATCTATGGAATGTTTCCAATCTATAGGAAGACTCTAGAAATTTCAAGCCAAATTTGTCTCTATATTAGGCCTTGGTCACTCTTATCCTTAAGTTATCCATCACTTCAACGACCCGGACTTTGCTGTCCTTGAGGATTTTCTCGGATGATTCAGCCTGCCAGAGTTCTCCATGGACAAAAACTTTTCCTTCCGGATCGATATCTGTCTGAGCCTTTCCTATTTCTCCTATCAGACCTTCCTTTCCTGTATGAACCTTTTTTATGTGGGCACGGATGGCAAGAGTAATCAGGAAGATAAAGATTAAGGAAATTCCTATGGCCACGGGAATGATAAAATTCAGACTGGGTCTGAGCTCTGGAATAGGGGTGTTGATGAGCATAATCGAACCGATCACCATGGCTGTAATTCCTCCTATAGTTAAAATTCCATAACTCTGGACCTTGATTTCTAGGATAAAGAGCCCGATGGCCATTAAAATCAATATCAATCCTACATAGTTGATAGGAAGAATCTGAAAGGAAAAAATGGCAAGGAGGAGACAGATTCCTCCCAACACGCCAGGCAGGATAGCGCCGGGATTGGAGAATTCGAAGTACAAGCCGAGAAGCCCCAGCATGAGCAGAATGTAAGCCAAGTTGGGGTTGGATATGGTGATCAAAAATTTCTGACGGGATGTCATGGGAACATCAACAATAGTTTTATCCTTTAACCTGAGTGTGACTTCCTCACCGCTAAACTTCTTTATCTGCCTGCCATCAAAATGGGCCACGATTTCCTGAACATCCTTGGCGATGAAATCAATCAATCGTCCTTCCAGAGCTTCTCTTTCTGTATAAGATAGGCTCTTTCTGACGGCATCCTCAGCCATCTTAGTATTTCTGCCCCTCTTTTCGGCTATGGTCTTTATGTAAGATGCGGCATCGTGAGTGACTTTCTCCTCCATTGTCTTATCCATGGCCTGGCCTGTGATGGACACTCCTACAGGGTGGGCTGCCCCAGTGTTGGTCCCGGGAGCCATGATGAAGATATCACAGGCAATGGCGATGAAAAATCCGGCAGAAGCAGCCCTGGCCCCGCTCGGACTGACAAAGGCAGCAACTGGGACATCAGAGCTTAGAATCCTTTCTATGATTTCTCTCATGGACGTATCCAATCCGCCGGGAGTATTGAGAATCATAATGATCATCTGAGCCTTTTCCTTCTCCGCACGGTCGATGGTGTTTCGGATGTATTCCGAAGTTACAGGATGGATAGGGGCATCGACATTGATTCTGAGGATGGAAGAAAAACACAAAGAAGGGACGACTAGACTTAAAAAGAGGATTAAAACCTTCTTACTCACTTTGATTTCATTATAGGGACGAACAAGAAACAAGTCAATAATTTATCCTTGACAATAAGCAGTATTTCTTTCATGATTCTCGCTCTTCCCATTCAAAGAGGATGGGTGGCGCGGAGTAGGCTAAAAAAAAAGACGTTTCGCACTTGACATTTTGTTCTCAATTCATTAATTATAACTTACTTAGGAAAAAAAGGAGACTCGGATGATCAAGAATGATATCGCCCTTACAATCGAACAAGAATCAGAGTTCAACAGGGCTACATCATTCCAAATCGTAGAGACCATCCTTGCTTCTCTAAAGGAAGCTCTTATAAGAAACGAAAAAATAGAAATCAGAGGTTTTGCCAGTTTCAAGGTGGTCCCAAAAAAAACAGGATATGGAAGGGATATCCGGAGAGAAAAGCAGATAAAGATCAAAGAGGGAAAAAGGATTAAATTCAGACCTGGTCAGGATTTAAAAAAAATTTGATATCTTCAAAAACCGCGGGGCTCAGCCAAAATTTCATCAAGTTAAAATTCCCTTCTGTCCAGTGCTTCTTCTTTGAAACGAGTTGTCTAAATGTAATGATCGACCGGAAAAATTTCCTTCATTGATATGGAAGAAAGTAAAGGCGGAGGGATATGAAGAGCATCCATGAGTAAATATAAAATTCAACCTGCTTCCCTCACAGGGATCAAAACATACGCACTTTCCTCGAGAAAAAGCAAGGTAGATATCTCCCATTTTGCCCATTCATTCGTTCCCCAGCAGAATTTTAATTTTTTTTTCAACAGCCTGCCAAATATTCTTGCCGGAAAAGATTTCAAGACATTCATCTCCTTGATGAATACGGCTAGAAAAAAAAACAGGGCTATGATTTTCGCTTTGGGTGCTCATGTGATAAAAGTCGGGTTGAATCCGGTCATCATTGATTTAATGGAGGAAGGATGGGTAACGGCTCTTTCCTTGAACGGCGCCGGAATCATCCATGACTTTGAGATAGCCTTTGCTGGCCATACATCAGAGGATGTTGAACTTCAGATAAAGGACGGACGATTTGGTATGGCTCAGGAAACGGGGGAATGGCTCAACAAAACCATAAATTCAGCACATCGCCAGCAACTCGGTCTCGGAGAAGCCATCGGGAAGATGATCGCTGACTCTGATTTCCCTTATAAGAAATTCAGCCTTCTGGGAAGAGCCTATGAACTGGATATCCCAGTGACAGTTCATGTGGCTCTCGGTACGGATATTACCCATTTTCATCCAAAAGTAAGAGGAGAAGCTATAGGGAAGGGAAGTATGCGAGATTTTTTTCTTTTCTGTTCTACTTTGGAAAAACTGGAAGGTGGAGGCGTCTTTCTCAACATAGGATCAGCGGTGATCTTACCCGAGGTTTTTCTTAAAGCCCTGTCATTTGTCAGAAACAAAGGGAAAAAGCTTAACCAATTCACTACCGCTGTTTTTGATTTTATCCATCATTACCGTCCTTATCAGAATGTGGTTAAGAGACCGATGAAAGAGAAGGGGAGAGGTTTCTATTTCATCGGTCATCATGAACTTATGGTTCCCCTTTTGGCAGCCTCACTGAAGGCCATGGGTCAAAAAGCATAAACCCGGCTTATGGTTTTTCAGACTCATTGCTTCTTCTTTCCATATTTAAGTTCATAGTCAAGCATCAGGTTCCGAAAGACTCTTTCTGTTTGCTCCACAGTATGGGCGAGTGATCCTGAGGAATCAATGAGATAATCGGCCTGTTTTATTTTCTCTTCAGGCGCCATCTGAGCCCATATCTTTTTTTGGGCTTGTTGGCGGCTTATGCTGTCCCTTTCCATCAATCTTTTTATTTGAACCTCAGGCGGACAATGGACCACAACAATTTTGTCATAAAATGAGGCGAACCCGGCTTCCAAGGTTAAGGCTGCCTCAGAAACAAAGATTCTGTACTGACCTTCTTTTCGAAGTCGGCAAATCAGCTCTTTCTTCTTTTCCATCACTAGAGGGTGGAGAAGCGCGTTGAGAAAGTGTCTTTCTTTCTCGTCGGCAAAGATCAATGCCCCCAAACTTGATCGGTTGATAGTCCTGTCTTTATTCAGGATACTTGTCCCGAAATGATCAACAATTTTTTCCCATGCAGGCCTTCCAGGCTCCATGAGTCTATGGGCAATCTTGTCGGCATGTTGAACATAACACCCGAAGTCTCTGAATAACTCCGCCGCAACAGATTTTCCTGTTGCAATTCCTCCAGTGAGTGCCATAACAAGCATGAGAAAAATCCACGTCTATTTTATAAAATTTCTGTCTGGTGTTCAAAAGTTTATAATCCAAAAAAAGTATTTAAAAGTAAGGAAAAGAAAAAAAGGGGATTTTGCAGGTTAACTTAATCAGGTTTTCTTATTCGGAGATGAACTCAAACTTTTTTCGAAAGCGAAGGGCAACACCTTGCTTTTTCTTTTTCTTGTCGGGTTTCTCAAGACGGATGGTTAAACCACCTAATGAAAGCTTGATCTTTTTCCCTTCACTCAATTCCGTGGGAACTTCTATGACCAGGTTAAGTTTTGAGCCCACTACGACGCCTGAATCGAGACAGAAATAAGTTCCTCCTGAACTGATATTCTCCAGGGTTATATCCTCCTTGAAACTCTTTCTGTTAGGAAGTTTGCCTTCGACCGTGGCAGAAAGAGGCAGTTCGAATCGCCATTCTTTTCGTCTATCGACTGTGATGTCAGGCATGGTTTTTTTCTTCTTTGATGTTTTCCTAGAAGTTGTTTTTTTTGTTTTCGATGTTTTGGTCATTTTCACCTCTTGCTTTGCTCTATGTGCTTAGAATAAGGCAGAATTGATGGCATAAAGGGCAAGCTGAAGTCTGCTGTGGGTATCAAGTTTAGCATAGATACTTTTAATATGAGAGCGGACCGTGTTCTTGCTGATGAACAAGGCTTCAGCAATCTCATCATTGCTCTTTCCTTGACCGATGAGCCGAAGAACTTGAAATTCTGTAGGGGTGAGCTGATCGAGTGTTTTTTCCTTGAGATCTCTTCCAACCACAGATATGATCCTGTCCATAATGCTGCTCATTTTATCTCTCGGTAGCCAGATTTCACCTTTATGAATGACACGAATGGCTTCAGGCAGCTCGCTGGCGGAAGCATTCAAATCAAAATAACCTCTCACACCCACATTCATAAGACCAACGATCTCTTCATGGGAAGGGATGTTTCCTAAAAGGAGTAGCTGGGACATTATCTTGCCTTCAGAGATTTCTTTTATGGCTTTACAGATTTCTCGCATATTGGGAAGAGGGTCAGAATTGGCAAAAAGGATGACACTCGGCTCTAAGCTCTTGATTGATTCTAGGAAGGATTCGATAGTAGTTTTTTCAATATTGCTCACTTCGATTTCTTTGGCTGACTCCAGGGAACGCAAAATACCTGAAAGGATCAATTCCGAAGGGCAATAAATAAGGATATTGATCTTTTTAGGCTCAGTGGATTGAGATTTTTTGCTCATTTTTCGTTACTTTCTTTCCTAACCCCTTGGTTGGCAGTGTTTCATAATTTTTTTTAATAGTATAAAATCAAAAAATTAATGTCAAGTGATAGCATCTCAATTTCCGTGATATTGAATGAGGGCAGGGGGTCGTCAGCGCTATGAAAAGTGCTTTTAGAGGAAAAGAGCGATAATAGGAAAGTTATTTAGAAAGAGAAAGAACCTTAAAGTTTTTGTCTAAATCCACAGAGATAATCTGTTTTTTTTCACTGTTTGTTTCCGCTTTGACATACTTAACTCTACCGTAAAGGGATAACCTCAGCTGTTTTTCCAGAATGAGAGTTTTCGGCACTTCTAAGCACAAATTCAACTTGCAGCCTATTGTTACTCCAGAATTCAACTGAAAAGTGGCCTCTTGCGAACTGATTGATGAGATATCTGTTCTTTCTTGAAAGGGGTTGCCGTAGGCGTCTGTTCCAGAGACCAAAGCTGGGAGAGAGAGCTTGAAGCTTCTCTCTCTCTTCGCAACCTTGGTGACACCTTGGATAGAGGTCTTGTTCACTGGTCTAGGTAGGTTCATTCCACAGCAATTCTGCCAAACCACTCGGGGACAATCAATAGCTCTTTGGGATGAATCCAAGGGTGAATTTTCTCTTTCTTTTATCATCCAAAATGGTTAAAACCGCGACTAATTGCATCGATTTTTGTGTTTTTCACTTCTCCCTTTACTCGTCCTTAAAGACGATTCCCGATGAAGAAACAATCATGCTTCTTCTTTGATGATGTATTTATTATCAAAACGAAGAGAAACGCGTTCCTTGGAATCTTTTCCGTTGAAGGCTTCCGCGAAGGCTACTTCCCCTTTTATGATGAGCTTTAGATTTTTATCCTCAGAAAGATTTGAGGGCAGATCGATAATGAGTTTTAGTTCAGACCCAATGGACACCGAATGAGCCAGCCAGAATGAAGAACCTTGATAACTGATATAGGAAAGAGTGGTTGCCTCTCTGAATTTCTCCCCTGAACTATCGGTTCCCTCTACAAAGCAGGGAAGGGGGAGTTTGAACCCTTTTTCAGAATGCTTTTTATGGCTTAAATCACGGAGTGGAAATTTTTCGAACATGAGAGCTTCCTTTTCCTTTTTTGTAGAGCTTAAAATTACACGATTTCCACGCCCGGTCAATCACCTTTTTAGATGAAATAAGGGGTGAATTTTATTTCGAACCTTTCATCACGCTGTTTTCCATGGTTATTCTCTTTGAAGAGGGCTTCCATAATCATCTCATATCGCCTTTCTTGACAAAAAAAGGGCCTCTATATAGAATGACCGAGAATTGAAAATACGGAGAGAAAATGAATCAGAATGAACGATTTGTAAAGAAACTCACTACCAAGAGCACAGATTTTTCTAGATGGTATATCGAAGTTATCCGCAAGGCAGAACTCGCCGATTACGCTCCCATGAAGGGAATGATGGTCATAAAACCATACGGATATGCGGTATGGGAAAACATCCAAGGTCTCCTGGACAGGAGGATAAAACAGACTGGTCATCAAAACGCTTATTTTCCTCTCTTCATACCGGAAAGCTTTTTGCAAAAAGAGACGGAACATCTGGAAGGATTTTCCCCTGAGGTGGCTTGGGTCACTCATGGAGGAATGGAGGAATTGGAGGAGAGACTGGCTGTGCGTCCCACTTCAGAGGCTATAATTGGAAACATGTATTCCAAATGGATCAATTCATGGAGAGATTTACCGGTGTTGATTAATCAATGGGCCAACATCGTCCGTTGGGAAAAGGTCACCCGACCTTTTTTAAGAACCACTGAATTCCTCTGGCAAGAAGGTCATACTGCCCACGAAACCTATGAACAAGCGCAGAAAGAGACGTTGATGATCCTCTCCCTCTATAAAGAATTTGTGGAAACAGAATTGGCTATTTCGGTCATTTCCGGAAAAAAGTCTGAAAGAGAGAAATTTGCCGGCGCACTGGAAACATATGCCATAGAAGCTCTAATGAGCGACGGAAAAGCTCTTCAAATGGGAACATCTCATAACCTAGGGCAGCATTTTTCGAAGGTATTCAATATCCGGTTTGAAGACAGGAATCAAAACCTTCAATATGTCTGGCAGACATCCTGGGGTGTATCCACTCGTTTGGTGGGGGCTTTGATTATGGCTCACGGAGATGATTCTGGTTTGATATTTCCACCCCGTCTTGCCCCAGTGCAGGTGATCCTCGTTCCTATCTCTATCGGCAAATGGAAGGAAGAAGTTCTCCCCGTTATCCAGAAGGTCAAAACAAATCTGGAAGAGAAAGGAATCCGGACAAAGCTAGATGATCGTCCTGAGTTCACACCCGGATGGAAATTCTCAGAGTGGGAGATGAGAGGTGTGCCGCTGAGGATTGAGGTTGGACCTAGAGATATCAAGAATAATCAGGCGCTCTTGGTGAGAAGGGACACCATGGAAAAAGAGACAAGGAGCCTTGATTCCATTAAAGAAGAGGTGACGGGTTTTCTTGATGAAATTCAAAAGAGCATGTTTGAGAAATCAGTTCAGTTCCAAAAGGAAAACACCCATCAAGTTGGTGATTATGAAGAATTCAAAGAAGTGATGCAAGCAAAAAGGGGATTCATCAAGACTTTCTGGTGTGGCAACACGGCTTGTGAAGAAACAATCAAAGAGGAGACCATGGCTACTATTAGGGTTATTGTTCTAAAAAGTGAGGACTCTCATCCTTCAGGAAAGTGCATTCTCTGCCAGAAAAAAGCCGATAACCTGGTTTACTTTGCCAAAGCCTATTAAGTCTTCTGAATGTGACTCTCTACTTTTTCTGGTTTTAGAAGATGAAAAAGAATCATAGCCGTGAGAGAGAGAGGATGGTTAAATCTCAGATCGAGGCAAGGGGAATTAAGGATAAAAATGTTCTGGAGGTAATGAGAATGGTTGCCCGTCACAAGTTCGTTTCAGAAGATATGAAATCCTTTGCCTACAACGATGAGCCTCTGCCCATCGGAGAAGGGCAGACCATCTCTCAACCTTATATTGTGGCTTACATGACAGAGATGCTTCATCTGAAAAAGGAAGAACGGGTCTTGGAAGTAGGGACAGGATCAGGTTATCAGGCTGCTATCCTGGCAGAGATAGCCAGAGAGGTCTACACGATTGAAATCATAGAAAGCCTTTCTCTCAAGGCCCAGGAGGTTCTTAAAGAACTAGGGTACACAAACATATATTTCAAAATCGGAGATGGCTCCTTTGGTTGGAGAGACCATGCTCCCTATGATGTCATAATAGTAACAGCAGCTCCGGAAAAGATTCCAGATGCCCTGCGAGAACAACTCAAAATATCTGGAAGGATGATTATTCCCGTGGGAATAACATTCCAGGAATTGGTCTTGATCACAAGAGAGAAGAGAAAGTTCAAGAAGAGAAGACTCCTTCCTGTCCGTTTTGTGCCTTTGATTTCTAGACATTAAAATGTTTGCTTCAAGAAAAAAGCCTCATATATCTTCCATACTGTATAAAAAGTTGAAATCCCTATTTTTTCTCTTAGTTTTTCCGACTCTACTTTTGATCTTTATCTCTGCGATGTTGGGAGAGAAAAAGTACGTTCAGGTATTTTTTCCTGACGATTTTTCTGTAACTGCTGAATTAGCCGTCACCGATGAGGAGAGACAACTGGGCCTTATGTTTCGCACTGAAATCTATCCGGACCAGGGGATGCTCTTTATTTTTGAGGAGGAAGGATATCATTCTTTCTGGATGAAAAACATGAATTTTCCGCTGGATATCCTCTGGCTGGATAAAGATAAAAGGATTATTCATCTGGAAAGTCAAGTCCCCCCATGCCAGAAGACCCCTTGTCCATCCTATGCTCCTCTGCTGCCTACACTTTATGTTTTGGAACTTAAGGCAGGAAGTATCGAGAAAAAAGGACTGAAGCTCTATGACAGACTTGATTTCATCCTTCCCAATGGGGTCAGAGCTCGATAAATGGATTCACAGATAGCTGAAGAAGATATTTCAAAGGGAGTTGAAGTTCAATGAGGATTGATTTTATGAAGTCAGCGGATTTCAAAATCGATGATCTTGGTCACTGATTCGCCCCTGAGTTGATCCTTGAAAGTGGCTTTGAATTTGTATTTGCCCGGTGGAATTTTACCTTTTAAATCAATGCTGTTTTGGGCGAAGAGATCCATCACTGGGAGTTTGGTGGTGTACTGGAAGCGAAGGATATCTTTCCATTCAGAGATGACTTCTCCGTTTTCCTCAAGTAGCGCCATATCCTGTGTGCACATGATTTCATAAAGTTCATCTCTTTTACTCGTGTAGACATTAACTGGCTCATAATACACCAGCAGGGACCCATCCTTGCTGATCACAGGTTCTGGAAGAGGAACGTATGAGGCATACCCAAAGATTTTGGAACAGAGGGTAAAGTTTCTAAAGTTGAGTTTACCTTTGTTTTGGAGTTCGATGATTTTTTCTTTGAGCATAAGAATCTCATCCTCTTGCCCATAGCTTACCGACAGGATCAACATAAGAATGGTAAGTAAAGTCATCACTTTTTTCATGGTTTTTCCTTTCGCATTTGATCTTTCTCAGATCGTTATATTAATAAACAATCGATTTTCAATAGAGGATCACCAACGGGGGCGTTCCCATAAATCGGCGCTGTGACTGATTATTTCCCTTATCATTAGCTATCACGGAGACTGGATCAGCTTTCCCAATTCTTGGGCAGCATTTTGCGAAGCCATGCGATCCCCCAAGATCTTTTTTATGGATTGAAAATCCTTGATCGTCTCCATTCTTTTCTCAGCAGAACAAAGGATTCTCTTTATTTCCCAATAAATGTTCTGGGGAGTAAAGTCTCGCTGAATCAGCTCAGGAACAATCCTTCGCCCGGCTAAAATATTAACGATACTATAATTGCGGATATGGACAAACGGTCTTCCCAGAAGATAAGTCAAAGGCTGAATCCGATAAAATGAAATCAGAGGAATCTCTAAGAGAGCTGCTTCCAAGTTGGCAGTTCCGCAGGCTGCCAGAATAATATCGCTGGAAGCCATGGCTTCATACTTGTCTTCGGCCAAAATCTTTATTTTATCCATGGAAGATGAGATGAATCCAGAAATCAGTTGATCATCGATATTCTCTGCCTTTAAGAGAAGAAATTGGGTGTTGAATTCTTCCTGAATTCTTTTTATAGCTTTAACAATAACAGGCATGTGGAATGTCAACTCGCTCCTCCTGCTTCCGGGCAGGAAGGTGATGACTTTCTTTGACGGATCCAGGTTATGCTTTTTTAGGAATTCTTTTTTTGGAAGAGCAAGCTTGAGAATCTCTCTCAATGGATGACCCACATAGACAGCGGGAATCTGATGCTCCCGATATATTTTCTCCTCGAAAGGAAAGATGAGCATCATCTTATCGACTGCATTTTTTATGGTTTTCAACCTCCCCTTTCTCCAAGCCCAAACAGTAGGGCTTATGTAATAAAGAACAGGAATAGATTTTTTCTTGAGGACTTTCGCCAGACGAAGGTTAAAATCCGGTGAGTCGATGAGAACAGAGGCAACAGGCTCTCTTCTTGCTATTTCCTTCTTGAGATGGCTAAAGATCCTTCTTAGGCGAGGAAGGTGAGCGATTACTTCGAAGGCTCCGACCAATGCCAGCTCTTTTATGGAAAAGAGAAGGTCAACCCCCTCTTTCTCCATTTCTTTTCCGCCGATACCGAAGAAAGTGGTTGAAGGGTAAAGTTTCCTGAATTCATGGACAATTCGGGCCCCGTACTTTTCGCCGGAGTTCTCACCGGCTATGATGAGGAAGGGACCTGTCATTCTTTTTCAGCCTGACCATAATAGATGATCTCAGGCATTCTTTGGGGATCCTGACCATAGAAGAAGAACCATTTGTCATAGGTCTCTTGATCTTGATAGATTTTTATAGATTTTTTTGTCGATCTGCTGACCACGCCCAAAATTTGAGGATTATCTATAGCAGAAAGAGCAGGTTGAGGAGCGATCATGATCCTTTGAACAGCGCCTCCTCTTTGTGATGCGGCTCCCTCATGGTGAAGGATGATGTTCCAGCTTCCCTCATTAGTCATGGGGTCCGAGTACAGCTTACGGATACACTTTTCCTTGAGCAGCTCATCAAGAGATTTCGGAAACCGGCCTGGGTATTTTATCTGAAAGAGTCGAACAGCCTCCACATACTGTTTTCCCCTAAAAATCAATTCCTCTTCTTTCTCCCGTCGGATTTGGGTCTCCCAAACAGGAATAGCCACCAGAAGACCGATACTCAAGACTGCAATAGCCACCATAAGGATAATGAGCGTGTAGCCTTTTCCCTTATTCATGAATTTGGGAATATGTTAGAAAATAGCATCACCAAGTGTTATAGGGTGTCCCGTCTATACTCTTTTCTTCAGACCCGGATAACACATCGACCACTCCCGGCTCAGCACCGGTGAGTATCTCTTCGTCAGTCAGAGGCTCCCTTACTTCCACCCACGTTTCTGAGGATTTGGTCATCGGATCCACGGGGATCTTCATCAGATACTCTTCTTCAACCAAAGCCTGAAGTGAAGGAGGGTACTTTCCTTTATCAACATGGTACTGGTTGATCAATTTTCTCAACTGGAAGAGGTTTTCTTTCAAAACCGCCTCGCGGGCTCTTTTAGTGGCATATTTATATTGGGGAAGTCCAAGACCGACCAAGATCCCAATCAGGGTAAAAACAATGATGACTTCGATGAGAGTAAACCCTTTCTCTATTCGGATTAGACCTGAACGATTCATTTGTTTACCAATCCTTGTATTTAGTCCCATCAAGGGCTCTTGCATTGCTTCTGGTATACACATCATAGACATTCTCGCCGCCCCAGACATTGGAATCAGGATCATCCTGGTAAGACCTCAGTCCCCATTCATTGGAATTTGTCATAGGGTCCATAGGGATACGCCTTAAAAATTTAATGATTTTTGTCCCTGAGTTTTCTTGATCAGAATCAACTTTGACTTCCACACCGAGCACCAGCGTCTCCAAATCGGGAGGATAACCTTGCGTTTCCTCTTCCACTTCTATCTTTTTCTCGTCAGCAAACTTCTTATAGGTATCGATCGCTTCGCGAATGAACCTTAAGTTCCTTCTGAGTTCGATTTCTTTTTCCCTCTTAACCGTGGTTTTCGTTAAAGGGAGGATAGCCGAGGCTAAAATGGCTAGAATGGTCAGGGTGACCAACATCTCTACGAGGGTGAACCCTCTTTGCTTGCAGGATTTTCTCCTCATCCGTGGCGCCATCTTGATCAGAATTTATTTTTGTTATGAGAAGATCTGTCAGGCCTGTCAGATGATGATGATGTCTTAAAGCGATTCCAACTGGAATCGTATGGCCTGTAATCGTTTTTTTCCAGAGCTTTCATGCTCAATCTGATTTTATTATCCTCGTCTATGGAGAGCACTTTCACCTGAACAGTCTGACCGATCTTGAGAACATCCCTTGTATTCCTGATCCTGCGATGGGAAATCTCAGAGATATGAAGGAGGCCGACGATATTGGGCAGGATTTCAACAAAAGCTCCATAGTCCTCGATGCGGACTATTTTCCCAGTGTAGGTCTTTCCGACCTCAGCCTCTATTGTAATCTCTCGAATCATCTGCCTCGCTTTCTCTGCTGATTCTATGTCATCGGCGGCAATAGTAATCTTTCCTCCCTCCTCGATGTCTATTTTGGCATTAGTCTGTGAAATGATCTTCTTGATAACTTTTCCGGCCGGTCCGATAACCTCACCCACTTTTTCTGGATTGATCACCAGATTGATGATACGTGGAGCATAAGGGGAAATCTCAGGCCGCGGCTGGGGTATGACTTCTCTCATTTTCTCCAACACTTGCAAGCGTGCTTGCTTGGCTTTGAACAGTCCTTCTTTGATTATCTGTATCGGAATCGACTGAATCTTCAAATCGAGCTGTATGGCATTGATCCCTTTTTCTGTGCCAGCGACTTTGAGATCCATATCTCCGAAGTGATCTTCAAGACCAGCGATATCTGTAAGAAGCATGTATTGATCGTTTTCTTTAATCAAACCCATAGCGATTCCAGCTGTGATCATGGATAGAGGGACTCCTGCATCCATCAAGGATAGAACTCCGCCACAAACAGTAGCCATGGATGAGGAACCGTTGGACTCCAGTATGTCAGAGACGATGCGGACAGTATAGGGAAAATCCTCTTCATCAGGGATGGAAGGAAGGATGGATTTTTCGGCCAGAGCTCCATGGCCGATTTCACGCCTTCCAGGTGCCCTTAAAAAAGCCACTTCTCCTACGCAGAAGGGGGGGAAGTTGTAATGAAGCATGAATCTTTTTTCACCCTCATCGCCCAGTCCATCCAGACGCTGAACATCCTCGAATGTGCCCAGGGTTACAGTGGCCAAACATTGGGTTTCGCCCCTGGTGAAAAGGGCAGACCCATGAGTTCGGGGCAAAATGCCCACTTCAATAAAAATGGGTCGTATATCATCAAGCAACCTGCCGTCGGTTCTTTTGCCATCTTTCAAGATGAGATTTCGGACCAATTGTTTCTGGATCTGGTAGAAGATTTCATGGATTTCTCTGTTTTCTTCTTCATTCTCTTCTGGAATAGGCTCAAGTAATTCATCCAGAATTTTCTTTATTGCCTCTTCTCTGTCTTTTTTTTCTTTGAGTTGAATAGCTCTTTTTAGAGGTGAAGAGATTTCTTTTTCGATCTGAGTCAGTTTAGTTGGATTCATTTTTTTCGGACTGTATTCTCTTTTTTTTATATCTAATTTATGGAACAGTTCTTTCTGGGCCTTGATGATTTTTTTTATGGCTTCCTGGGCAATAGTGATTCCTTCGATAACCTTGTCTTCTTCTATTTCGACACCGGTAGCCTCTATCATCACTATACCCTCTTCTGTGCCGGCCACTATCATGTTAAGGGGACTATCTTCAAGCTGGCTCACTGTAGGATTGATGATAAATTCATCATTGATGTATCCGACTTTTACTGCTGCCAGGGGAGTTGTAAAAGGAATTTCTGAAAAATAGAGTGCCACTGAGGCACCAATAATCCCCAGAGTATCAGGTTCATTCTCGAGGTCTGCTGAGAGGAGGAGAGCGATGATTTGAGTATCATAGAAATAGCCTTCTGGAAAGAGCGGCCTAACCGGTCTATCTATCAGGCGGCTGACTAGAATCTCTCTTTCAGAAGGTTTTCCCTCCCTTTTGAAGAAGCCTCCGGGTATCTTGCCTGCTGCGTAGGTGTTTTCTCGATAATCCACGATCAAGGGAAGAAAGGGTTTTTCCTCTTTAAACTCTTTTTTTGAGGTGGCGGAGACAAACATGATTGTATCTCCGTAGCGGAGGAAAGCGGTGCCGTCTGCTTGCTTGCCGATTTTTCCTATTTCGATGGAAAGAATATGGTTGTTTACTTCGAGGCTAATTTTTTCATAAGACATTTTATCTCCCGGGAACTTAGCCTACTTTCTGAGGTTAAGCTTTTGGATGAGATTCTCGTACCGACTGACATCTTGAGACTTAAGATATTCCAGAAGCCTTTTCCTGCGGCCGACCAGTTTCATGAGGCCAGTCTGGGAATGATAATCTTTCTTGCTTCCGGAGAAATGCTTGGTCAAGTCACTGATTCTCTCGGTTAAAAGTGCAACCTGAACTTCTGGTGAACCGGTGTCAGCGGGATGAGTTTTATTATCTTTGATGATTTTCGATTTTTTCTCTTTCTCCAACACCTGATAAAACTCCTTCTTGCTTGAATAATGAATTATCATATCAGAAAAACAACTTGATGTAAATCCACTGATATTTTGTTAGAAGGCTTTAAAATGACAGATTCATTAAAAGACTAGGATTTGATGATTCCTGGCTTTTCTTTTATGATAAAGGGTAAACTGTGCATTCAAGATGGGGAAGAGAACTTTATTGTTTCTTACTCTAGCCAATGTCCTCCTTCTTTGCTTGGGCTGGGTTATGACAATCTATGCTTATCCTCGTCTTCCCACGAAGATACCCATGTGGATAAACTTTTTGGGGCAACAAACCTTATTTATGAAGAAATCCATTCTCTTTTTTATTTACCCACTTGTCCAGAATGTTTTCTGTATAGGGTTCTGGCGGTTATCAAAGTGTAAGAATAAAAAGAGGTTTACAGACAATCCCCCTTTAAAATCCAAAGTAAAAATACTTCTCTCCCGTTTAGAAAAAGAGTATGTTCTTCTGGTTCTCATTTTTTTCAATTTGATTTTTATCCATCTCCAAAGAAGCCTCATCCTCGTTTCCCATGGAATAGAAAAAGGAGTGAGTGGATATTACTTCCTTTCACTCTTCGGGATTATCCTGATTCTGATTCCTTACTATCGGATCAGAAAGAAATTGATTGAGAAAAAAGGCGGAATCCTGAGAATTTAAGCCACTCCCTATTTTATCAACTCTGGCTATATCTTAAAGTTACTGGATATTTGACATTTAGATGAATTACAGGATAAGGCTTGATAGTTGATCTTGATGGAAGTAACGAGAGGAGGGCTTCGTTTTATTTTAAAGTGCGGAGAAAATTCTTTCTCCGGATGAGCTGTTGAGCATATTTAGAATCCCATCCTCCCATTTTTTCTTTGACTTCTTCCAGCCTCTTCTCAATTTCTGCTAAAGTCATTTGATTAATTTTTTTTGGCTTGGAGGGAGGAGGCACAGCCTCTGGCTCGGGTTTTTCCTCTTTGGGCTTTTCTTCTGCTTTTTCTGGTTTTTCTTCTTCAGGCTGAGCAGCCTTCTCTTCTTCTTTTTTTTTCTCCTCGGGAACCTCTTCCTTTTCCTTTTCCTCCTTCTTTTCTTCTTTCTTTTCAGGCTTAGCTTCTTTTTCTACCTCTTTTGCCTCGGGTATCTGTCCTTCTGGTTCTCTATCTGCTCTCTTCTTTTCTTTTCCTGCCTCTTCTTTTTCTTTAGGTTCTAACTCGGCTTTTATCTCCTTTTTAGTTTCTTTTTCTTTATTTTCTGATTTTTCCCCTTTTGGTTTTTTAGTTTCTTGCTTTTTTTGCTTTTGGTCTTCATCTTTTTTCTGAGCCTTTTGTTGTTTTTCGATCTTTTCTTTTTTCTTTTCTACCATTTTGTATCCTTTCTATAGGTGCTGGATTCACATTCGCCTTCTTAGCTTACCAAAATCAGGAGAGAGAGCGCAATATTTTTTTTATCGAGGATTGAGGGAGACTGGTGCTGCGACTGATTAAACCTCTCATCATTAGCTATCACGGAAATGAAAATGTTATCCTGCAGTCTGGAAGCATCCTCAAAACCGTGATGAAGTAACAGTCAGGTAAGCTGAGGAGGAAGTCATCCGGAGGCGAGCGGGCATGGTTCCTCTCCATCCTCGCTGGGGAAAATCCGCGGGCTGACGAATCAGCTTACCTGACTGCTGTTTAAATTGTCACAGATATAAAGATGCTTACCTGCTGTCTCTATATCTTGCACAGCTATTACGGATTTAGTATAGTCATTAGACATGTATGTCTTTTACTCCTTCATTCTCTTCCTGGCACTTTTCATATATATTCCTCTTTATTTTGTGCGCATGAGGATTATAAGAGGCGAAAATCTCTATCTTAGAGACAGACTTGGATGGAAACTGGCTTTGGGAGATGAACAGAAAAATTCCCTTTGGATCCATGCCGTTTCGGTGGGGGAAGTTCTTTCCCTTCAGAATTTAATCAAAATGATTAAAGAAAAGCACCCCGAATGGATCATACATTTTTCCACTCTGACAAACACAGGGATCAGAGTGGCTAAAGAAAGAATGAAGGAAGTTGACCACATCTTCTTTGCTCCCCTTGATTTCGGAATTGTGGTTAAAAAATTTTTTAAGTCTTTAAAACCTGACATCTTCATCCTGGCTGAATCGGAATTTTGGCCAAATATTCTCAAGGAAGCCCACAAACAGACAAAAGGAGTTCTTTTGATCAACGGCAGAATTTCCGAGCGCTCTGCTAGAAGGTACAGAGCAGTGAGGATTTGTACTCGAAAAGTTTTAAAAAATATCACCCATATCCTGGTGCAAACAGAAATGGATAAAGAACGCCTTGTGAAGATGGGAGTAAATCCTACTCTGATAAAAGTGGCTGGAAATTTGAAAACAGAAGTTATGCCGCCACCTCTTAGTGAAAAAGAAATCCTGAAGCTGAAGGATGATCTGGGGATCGGAAGGATGAAAAAAGTTATCGTGGCAGGGAGCACTCGAAAGGGAGAGGAGGAGAAGCTTCTCCGAGCTTATGCAGAAGCCAGGAAGATAGGAAAAAACATTCTTCTCATCATTGCTCCCCGACACCCCCGAAGAGCCGATGAAATCACCAGAGTGTCTCAACACTTCGGTTTAAAAGTGGAAAGAAAATCCTCCGGTATCTGGAGAAAAGATTGGGATGTGTTTATCTTGGATACCATAGGAGAACTATCCACATTTTATGCTCTTTCAGATATAGCATTTGTTGGCGGCAGTCTAATCCCTTGGGGAGGCCATAATATTCTCGAGCCAGCTTTCTATAAAAAACCTGTCTTTTTTGGCCCTCACATGGAAAATTTTTCCTTTTTAGCTCAACGTTTTCTGGAAACAGGTGCAGCTCAGGTGGTCAATGAGGAGAAGGATCTGATGGATATGTTTCTTTTTAAAAACCAAATCTCCTTGGATGAGATGGGGCAGAAGGCAAATGATATATTAGCTTCTCTCCAAGGCTCCACAGAAAAGACCTTGCAGGCCATCGAATCTCTGATGGAGAAAGCTTATTAAAACCTCGGTCATCCATCCATGAAAAAACAGGCTTTTACCCTGATTCTTCTTTCGATTCTGCTTTTTTCCCCAGAGAAGAATCTTCTATTTGGAGGCGACAAAGTCCATGATTTCAGATTGAACAAGCAATTCTTAGAATCGTTTTCAAATGATTTTCTTGCAGTGACATCCTCGCCTAAAGGCTGGTCTGAGAAGGATGTTATTAGGTTAGGAGCTGTCATAGCATCCGGATCTTTCCTTTTTGCCTTCGATGGAAAAATCCGTAATTGGATCCAGGATAAACGAAGTTCCGCCTCTGAGGACATTTCTCGGGTGATTTCTCCTTTGGGCAATGGCCTCTTTTTGGGAGGTTCCTTGATCCTTGTCTATGCAGCGGGCGAAATTGTTGAAGATTTCAAACTGCGAAAAACAGCTCTTTTATGTTTGGAAAGCTGGATCATATCTGGAGTGGTTGTCACAGGATTAAAGGTTCTCACAGGAAGAGCCCGGCCCTATTCAGACGGGGATAGTACCCGTTTTTATCCCTTTTCCTTCCGATCCAGTTATCATTCCTTTCCCTCAGGTCATGCCTCAGCAGCTTTTGCTGTAGCCACCACCATCGCAGACCAGTCAGAAAACCTATCTGTAGATGTCCTATCCTACTGCCTGGCCACTTTAGCGGCCCTCTCCCGCATTCATGATGATAAACACTGGGCATCCGATGTTTTTATCGGAGCTGCTATCGGCTATTTCATTTCAAAAAAAATTGCTGCCCTAAACTGCAAAGAATCTCAACAAAAGCTCAATTTGGGGGTTAGATTTTCTTCCCGAAGTCAGACAATCGTGCTTACATATTATTTCTAGAGAAATGATCAGTCATTCTTTATGCGATTATCTAGAAAATTATGATAAGAAATTAGATGTGTTGTCTTGCAGAAAAACATGAGGAAGGAGTTCTCCATGGATAACCGGAATGATCTTAGGAGGGCATACAAACTATCTGCTATGGTTGGCATAGCCATGGGGGGCAGCTTGCTGATTTATGCGGTTGTGGTCGAGATTATGAAAAATCATCAGGCATTTTTCCCAGGGCTGGTGACATTCCATGGCATGAGGATACTCCGGTATATCTTCTACGGCCTCTCCATCGTCAATGTTCTTCTTTTGAGAATAATACGTGGAATGCTTTTACGGAAGTCCCCAATTGATGATCATCACGCATTGATCGCGAAACTTCAGAAAGCCTCCATTCTCTCCACAGTATTATGTGAAGGCCCAGCCCTATGCGGATTAATCCTTTTCCTTTTAGGCGGCATGAGGAGGGATTTTTATTTTCTTCTCATCATATCTCTTTTTCTCTTTTTTATGTATTTTCCCCGCATAAAGAATTGGCAAGCCTGGCTGGAAGGGAATAAATCTTAATTCTGCTAAGGAGAAGAATCGATGTCGCTTCAAGATTTTTCATATGCCCTCGCCAACTCCCTCTCCATCCTTCTCAACAAACCTCCTGAGGATTTTCAGAGAAAAGATTTATTGAAAATTATCGAACAACGAAAGATTGAACATATCACCTTTCATTACACAGCTTTAGATGGGAAGCCCAAAGAATTGAAATTGCCCATTGTCAATCGTCATCAGGCAGAGCTGATCCTTGCAGAGGGAGAAAGAGTGGATGGATCATCTCTATTCAAAGGATTAGTGGATGCCGCTCTCTCTGATCTTTATGTTGTTCCTGTGTATAAAACAGCCTTTTTCAACCCTTTTGATGAGGGGAGCTTGGATTTTGTCTGTCGCTATCTGACCAAAGAAGGAGAACTGGCTCCTTTTGCACCGACATTGATCAGCAGGAGGTCTAAGGGAGGGAGCATTTTCAAGTCATCCTTGGAAGAAGAGGATTCAAGCCCAGCAAAATTTTGTAAGTGGAAATTCCGGCCCAGTGAGCCACTTCATCGGCTGTGACCTTCTGATTATCTTGTGTCCCGATAAGGACAACTTCATCCCCGGCAGAGACTTGTGCATCATCACTTAAGAGAGCTTCCATGTGGTTGGCTGTGATCGTTCCGATAAGGGGAAATCTCCTTCCTCGAATCAAAACAGAAGCCTTATTCACGGCATGGGAAGGATAGCCATCGCTATAGCCGACTGGAATGAGGGCTATCTTTTCTTTTTTTTTGGCAGTGTAAGCTCTGTGATAGGAAACAGAATCTCCAGGACGCAAGATTTTAACAGTATAGACTCGACTTTTCAGTTGGAGAACAGGCTTGAGAGAAAGGCTGTCTTCCTTCTGCGTTTCTTCCGAAGGATAGTAGCCGTAGAGAGCGATACCCGGTCTCACCATATCCAGATAGGATGAAGGCAAGGTCATGATTCCGCTGCTGCTAGCCGCATGCTTCCGTCCCAATGAGATTCCCTTTATTTCCGCCTTTTGACAAAGGGAAAGAAAACGCTTGATCTGTATTCGATCAAAATCAGGATCTTCAGTCAGGGTGGTGGAGATTCCTTCCACTGTTATGGCTTTTAAGGAGCAAATCTTCTCGATATAGGGAAGAACCTTATAATAATGGATGCCCGCTCTTCCCAGACCTGTGTCCACATGGATATGAACTTTTGCCTCTTTTTGGAGTTTTAGAGCAGAAGAATTAAGATCCTCCACGTCTTTAGTGAATACGGATTGAGAAATATGGCTTTGGACTATTGTATCGGCTTCCTCTCTGCTGAAGGGACCAAAATTCAAAATCGGGCTCGAGATTCCCGATTCTCTTAACCTATACGCCTCCTGAAGCTTTCCCACCATCAGATGATCGACGTTGTTCCTTTCCAGGAGACGAGCCACTTCCACCAAGCCGTGACCATATCCATTGGCCTTGATCACAGCCATGATAGGCACTTTGACTCGTTTCCAGATCTTTTCCAGGTTCCAGTCCATATTCTCAGCATTCAGTTCAATCCAGCCATCAAAGCGAGAAAGGGGTTTTCTTTTTTCAAAGTGTAGTTTGTTTGGTACCCGCTTTTTCTCTGATCCAGCCAAAAATGAAGTTGCGCTTAAGCTGGATAGCGCCAAAAAATCTCTTCTTGTCAGTCGCATGGTTCCTCACCTTTATAAAAATTAAAACAGCATGGTCATTATATCACGGTTTTAAATCCTGAGATTAATGCTGCTAGGGATCATTTTCCAGGAGAAAAGTTCTGTTAGAGTATGGACATCTCAATTCCTATTGTATATATTAACCAGTGATTCGGCCACAGAGGAGAGAGAGATGACAAAAATCAGTCGGAGACATTTCCTGAAAAAATCATCAAAAGCTCTTGCTGTATTGAGCGCTGGAAGCTGCGGCCTTTTTCTGAAGGGATGCCAGTCCACAAAAGACTTTGATCTTCTCATCAAGAACGGATACGTCTTTGATGGTTTGGGAAACGAGCCCATTCAAGTCGACATTGGAATAAGAGGCACTTTCATCCAAAAAATAGGGAAAATCCACAGTTCTAAAGGGAAAATCGTTATCGATGCCAAAGGTCTTGCTGTTTGCCCTGGTTTTATCGACATTCATGAACATACAGACATTGGACTTTTAGTCAATCCCAAGGCTGAAAGTGCTGTCCATCAAGGGACCACGACTTTGGTCAGCGGGAATTGCGGATCTTCGCCATTTCCTATCGCTGAGGAAATCTTTGATGAACTAAAAAGCAATCTTAAAGAACAATTCGATCTCGACTTGACCTGGACAGACATTCAAGGCTTCTTTTCCAGGATAGAAGAACAAGGCACGGCTGTGAATTACTCATCTCTAGTCGGACATGGAGACGTGCGTGGAGCTTCGATGGGATTCAATGATCGTCCTCCAAAACCAGAAGAGATGGAAAAAATGAAACAGATGGTGGAAGAGAACATCAAAGCCGGGGCGTTTGGCCTTTCCACCGGCCTTGAATATGCCCCTGGATGCTATGCACGTGCCGATGAAATCACGGAACTATGTAAGGTTACAGCCCGTTTAGGAGGGATCTACGCAACTCATATGAGGGATGAAGGAGACCATTTGCTGGAGTCCTTAGACGAATCAATCGAAACAGCTAAGCAAGCAGGAATCAGCCTCCAAATCTCCCATCTCAAGATTGCCTACCCAAGAAACTGGCAGAAAATCGCATATGCTTTGAGGAAGGTTGAGGAAGCCAGGAATGAAGGAGTGCCTATCTTCTGTGACCGCTATCCTTATATCGCTGGATCGACAGGCCTCAGCTTCTACTTCCCTTCTTGGGCCAGACAGGGAACCACAGAAGAATTCTTAGCGAGATTGAAGGATCCTACTCTAGAGAGCAAAATCAGATCTCACGTAGTTGAACAGGAGAGAAAGCTTGGCTCTTGGGACAAAGTGGTTATTTCAGGCGTAGTTACGGAAAAAAATAGAAGATTCGAAGGCAAGAATGTCTTGGAAGGGGCAAAGGAATTAGGGAAAGAACCTTATGATTTTATGAGGGACCTGTTGATCGAGGAGAATAACAGGGTAGACATGGTCATCTTTATGATGAATGAAGAGAATCTGAAAAAGATACTGGCTCATCCACTTGTGGGAGTAGGGTCGGATGGCTCGGCCATCGCGCCCGATGGCCCCTTAGGAAGAGGAAAACCTCATCCCCGCCATTATGGTACTTTTCCTCGAGTTCTGGGCAAGTATGTTCGGGAGGAAAAGATTATTCCACTGCCAGAGATGCTGAAGAAAATCACCTCCATTCCGGCTGAAAAATTCGGGTTTGAAAAAAGAGGAATTCTCCAGAATGGGTTTTTCTCCGATATCGTTATCTTCGATAAAGATCGCATCATTGATACGGCCACCTGGACCGATCCTCATCAGTTTCCTGAAGGCGTTGAATATGTCATCGTCAATGGAACGGTGGTCATTCAGCAGGGAGAACATACAGGAAATTTACCTGGGATGGTACTAAGAAAACAGGCCAGGCTCTAAAGAATTGCTGGGATTGTGGAAGTAAAGTTTATTCGTGTCAATGGAAACAGAATCAGATACGCTGAAGAAGGCAAGGGTCCTCCAGTATTGCTTCTCCATGGGTTTGGAGCTTCCCTCGAATGGTGGAAGCTGAACCTAAAAAGCATCTCCCAAAATCATCGGGCTATTGCCATAGACTTTCTTGGTTTCGGATTCTCCTCTAAACCAAAGGAGGAATTCAACACCAGTTTAGCTACTCGTTTCATGCACTCCTTACTCAATGCTTTCAATCTCGACAAGGTTACTCTGGTGGGAAATTCTTTCGGTGGTTATATCGCGTTGATCACAGCCCTCTGCCTTCCGGAAAAAGTCAACAGGATTGTTTTAGTCGACAATGTCGGCTTTGGAACAGAAATTTCCCTGTTATTGCGGCTGGAGTGTGCTCCATTTTTTAGAGTTATAAAGTGAAAAGAGTTGTTGTCTTCTCTGTCCTTTTCCTGCTATGTGTTCCAATCCGGACTCTATTCTCAAGCCAAGAAAAATGGTTCGGTCCCTCGGGATTTTTGGTTGAAGTCCGCTGCAGGAGTTTTCAGCCGGGAGAAATTGTGATTTTCTCCATCAAGGGTGGCCCCGAAATCAAAAACGCCCAGATCCGATTTTTAGGAAATAAGTATCAACTGGTAAAGGATCTCGAACGAGACGAGTTTCTCGCTCTCATCGGAATTGACCTTGGCGTGAAACCTGGAACATATCCATTGACCATTTACACCCAGGATTCGGCTGGAGAGTGGGGCACTTTAGAAAAGCAGATCACCATCTCAGTAAGAGAATTTCCAGTAAAACGATTGCGGGTCAAGGAGGAATACGTTACACCTCCGGTCGAAGTGAGGGAAAGAATCAGAAGGGAATCAGAACTTCTGAAGTCCATCTACCAAAGGTTCACTTCTGAGTGGCTTGGAGAGGGAACATTTATCGTCCCCACCTACGGTAAGGTTTTTGACAATTTCGGTGAAAGAAGAATCTATAACAACAAGCCTCGCTCCTCTCATGGAGGGGTGGATATATCAGCACCCACAGGCACTCCTGTCCTGGCATCCAATTCGGGAGAGGTAGTGCTTGCCAGCGATCTATACTTTTCAGGAAAAACCGTCATCATTGACCATGGTCTCGGTCTCTTCAGTTTGTATTGCCATTTCTCCAAGATCAAGGTGAAGAGGGGTCAGGATGTACGAAGAGGGGATGTCATCGGAGAGGTGGGAGCCACGGGAAGAGTTACAGGTGCCCACCTCCATTGGGGAATAAAAATCCTTGGGAGCAGGGTTGATCCCTATTCCCTCTTAAGCTTCAGCTTTGATTAATTTATTTTTGCCCACAGCTACTTCAGATACTCAGCCAGCCACTCATGAACTGCTTTCCACCAGAGTTCAGCGTTCTGAGGTTTTCGGATAAAGTGATCCTCGTCAGGAAAATAAAGCATTTTGGAGGGGATTTTCATTCTCTGAAGAGCTGTGAAGAGCTGAAATCCTTGAGTCACTGAGACACGAAAGTCGTTCTGGGAATGGGTTACCAGGCAGGGTGTGCGAAACTTTTCCACATAAGCACTGGGTGACCATTTTTCATACATCTCTGGGTTTGTCCAGGGAGTTCCTCTGAATTCCCATTCAGGAAACCAAAGTTCCTCAGTCGCACCATACATGGAGCGCAGGTCAAAGACACCGGCATGAGAAATGAGACAGCGGAACCGATCAGTAAGTCCTTCAAGCCAATTGATCATATATCCGCCATATGAAGCTCCGGCCGCGGCCAGACGCTCTTTATCGATAAAAACATATTGGGAGAGAAGATAATCACAGCCTTTCATGATATCCTGGAAAGGCTTCCCCCCCCAGTCTCCGCTTATGGAATCAGTAAACTCCTGGCCATATCCTGTGCTTCCATGGAAGTTGATTAAAGCCACCACATAGCCAGCAGAGGCAAACATCTGGGCATTCCATCGGTAGTGAAAATTATCGGACCATGCTCCTTGGGGACCCCCGTGAATAAGCATGACCATTGGGTACTTCTTGGTCTTTTCAAAAAAAGGTGGCTTGACCAGGAAGCCGTGGATGTTATCACCTTCCGCACCCTCAAACCAGAACTCTTCGACTGGATTCATCTCGATCCTCTGGAGAAGTGCACCATTGATGTCAGTCAGTTTTTTCAGTGTCTCTGATTGGATATCAAGGGAATAGATTTCAGATGGATAATGGATGGCTTGTTTGAGGAGATAGATGGTTTCTCCATCAGGAGAGAGGTTAGGATTGCTGACATAATGGCCCTCCAATAGCCTCTCTATCTTCCTGTCCTTGAGGAAGATTCGAGCAAGAACACGTCTTCCTTTTTCCTCAAAAGTAAAAAAGATGGAGAAGCTGTCAGCAGACCAGAGTATGTCATCAACCGATCTATCCAGAGCTTCAGTCATATTGGTGATCTTCTTATTCTTTTTTTCATAGAGCATAAGGCTGTATTTATCTGCTTCAAAGCCCACCCTGGCCATCGCCCGGTAGGCAATAAAGCGACCATCAGGAGAATATTGAGGAGAATTGTCATTGGCCTTGTTGGTGGTGATTTTTTCTGTCTGCCCTCCATCGATAGAGGTGACGAAAAGATCATTGTTTGTTCCAAGCGATATTCTAAACTCGGGATCTATGTTTCGCACAAAACACATTTCTTTTCCATCTGGAGAGATAGCATAATCATGGTCACTGCCGAGGGAGATGGGAGGTGCATCATAATCTCCAGGTGTCACATCATGGGCCTTCCCCCCTTCAGAAGAAAGTATAAAAAGGTGGCTTCTCTTTCCATTTCTCCAAGCATTCCAGTGGCGGTAAAGAAGATACTCGAAGATTTTTGCTTTTACCTTTGACTTTTCTTTTTCTTCATCTCTTCTTTTGTTGCATTCATCATCGGTGCAATCCGGGAAGACAGAGGAAGAAAAAGCTAAGCGTGTTCCTGTTGGAGACCAGATGAAGCCCGAGACTCCTGTGGATATATCAGAAAGCGGTGCAGCCTCTCCACCATGAGGATCGATAACCCAAATTTGAGCAGTATCGCCTCTGGTGGAAATAAAGGCGATTCTTCTCCCATCAGGAGACCAACGAGGATTGAAGTCAGACCCGGGGCTGGAAGTTAACCTCCAAGGCTTTCCTCCATCTGTGGAAAGGATCCAGATGTCGCTGTTGGACGAGTTTTTTTCCTTATTGATCTCGGTTACAACAAAAGCGATAAGGTCACCGGCAGGAGAAATTTGGAGATCGCTTACTCTCTTTATCTGGATAAAGTCGTCAAAGCTTAGAGGTCGAACTTCGAGGGTAGCCCATACCAGTGCGACAGTCAGCAATAATAACAAGAAAAAAAGGGCATTTTTTTTCATGGTTCCTCCTTTCAAAGTTATAATTTAATCATGGCTCAAACAATCGTCAAGGACATTTTTGGGACAAAGCCAATTTTTAAGTTCATCCCAAAATCAGAGGATGAAGTTAATAATCACCTTTAGCTGAAGTGAGTTGACATCCTTTCCTGTCCTACCTATAGTATAGGCTTAAAACTACGGGATATGAGTGAAAAAAAAGAACATCTGGCTTCTCCTTCGCCTTTGGTGAAGGCCATAAAAGAAGCCTATCTTTCTGGTGAGGAAGATGAAGCTCTGCAGCCCCTCATCGCCGTCGATTCCTCAGGTCAACCAAGGGGAAGGTTCACAGATGGGGATTATGTCATCTTCTATGATATTCGGGGGGAAAGAGAGATTGAACTCACAGAGAGTCTCACCCAAAAAGATTTTTCCCGTTTTCCTGTCAAAGAGAGTCTTCATTTGAATTTTGTCACCATGATTGACTATCACCCTTCTCTGGATGTGAAAGTTGCCTTCCCTTCTGAAGGGCCGCTCAGGCACACGCTGTGCGAGATCCTTTCTCAAAAGGGAATGTGCGTGCTCAAAATCACAGAATCTGAAAAAGCCGCCCATGTTGGATATTTTCTCAACGGGAAAATCAATCGTGTTTTCCCTGGGGAGGAAAGAGTCATCATCCCTTCTCCCCATGGCATCTCTTCCTACGCCTCTGTACCAGAGTTGAGTGCCTGTAAGGTTGGAGAGATGATTGTAAAAAAAAGCAAAGATCCATCCTATCAAGTCATTATCGCCAACTTAGCCAATGTGGATGTGATCGGGCACATCGAGGACAGAAAAGCCGTGCTCAAAGCTGTGGAGACGGTGGATCAAGAGCTGGGAAAGATCATAGAGATCTGTCAGCAGCAGAGAATAACTCTCCTGGTGACCTCAGATCATGGAACAGTGGAAGAATGGCATTATAAAAATGGAACCATCAACACGGGACACACAAGCAATCCTGTGCCTTTTATTCTTGCTGACTTCTCCCTTCAGGAACCGAAAGCATGGAGGCTAAAAAAGGAGGCAGAGCTCCAAGATGTAGCTCCAACAGTACTGCAACTACTCGGTTTGGAAAAGCCAATGGAGATGACCGGAAAAAGCCTGCTCCTCAATGCTGGAGTTAAACAGACAGGGAAGAGAAAGATTCTCCTTCTCATCTTGGATGGATGGGGCTTGAGGGAAGAGAAGGAGGGGAATCTGATTGCTGAGTCCAATACAGGAAACTTTGATCGGCTCTGGTCTGAATTTCCCCATTCTCGCCTCCGTGCCTCAGGAGAGGCTGTGGGCATGCCTGCTCATGCGGTGGGAAATTCAGAAGCTGGGCATCTTCATCTGGGAGCAGGAAGAAGGATTCCGCTTGATCGGGTGCGCATCGATGAAGCAATTAAAGAGGGGATTTTTTTTCAGAATCAGACTTTTCTTTGGGCCATGAAAGGAGCGCAGCAGCACGGCCGTTCTCTCCATCTTCTGGGTATTGTCTCCCATTATAGTTCTCATGGTACCATCAGACATCTTGAAGCATTGCTCCGGCTGGCCAGCTCTCTCAAGCTGAAAAGAGTGTTCGTCCACGCCTTAATCGGGCGAAGAGGGGAAAAGCCGGAAAGTGGTTCTGCCTATGTGGAAAAAGTGGAGCAGATGTGCAAGAGGATCTCCACAGGAGAAGTGGTTACAGTCATGGGTAGATTTTGGGCCTTGGATAGAGAAGAGAATTGGGATCGTGTGGAGAAGGCATACAGGGCTTTGGTTTTCGGAGAGGGGAAAAAAGTGCTTCTATGGTAAGAAGGGTGAACTGAGGGAACTTCTGACATCGATTATCGTATTATATTAAGTAAGTCATTGAAAAAGAAAAGATGAGTATCGTCATCAGAGAGATCCATTTCAGCTACGGAAAAATTAGAGCTTTAGATGGAGTGACCATGGACCTGCCTCAAGGAGCCATTGGTCTTCTGGGTCCTAACGGAGCAGGCAAAAGCACTCTTCTTCGTCTTTTGCTCGGATTCCTCGCTCCAGCAAAAGGGGAGGGGACCGTCTTGGGATATGATATCAAAAATCAACAAGCCCTCATCCGCCGTTATGTGGGGTACATGCCAGAAGACGACTGTTTCATCCCGGGAATGGATGGCGTCTCCTTCACTTCTTATCTGGGAGAGCTATCCGGAATGCCTCATCAGGAGGCCATGAAACGTGCCCATGAAGTCCTCTTTTTTGTCGGTCTGGAAGAGAGCAGATACAGATTAGTAGAGACCTATTCAGGAGGAATGAAGCAACGCCTTAAACTGGCCCAAGCCATTGTTCACGACCCGAAGCTCATTTTTCTGGATGAACCGACGAGCAGTTTAGATCCCCAGGGGCGAAAAGAAATTCTAGAGTTAATCATTGATATCTCTTCCAAAAAAAACATTCAGGTTTTGATCTCCTCTCACATCTTGGCCGATATCGAGGCTATTTGTTCTTATGTAGTCATCCTCAATAAAGGGAAGGTGGCGACTCAAGGGACCATGAAAGAGCTTAAAGAGATCAGATACAGCCTCTATGAAGTAAAGATCAAAGGAGAGAAAGAAAACTTTCTCCAGAAGCTGACAGGCATCAAATGCAAGGTGGAGGAGACAGAAGAGGGACTTTTTAAGGTCTATATGCCGCCCGGCCAGAGCCCTCAACAAATCTTCAGGATTGCAGCAGAAGAAGACGCCCAAGTCAGGCATTTTATCAAGAGCCAGACCTCACTGGAGGATCTTTTTGCTAAAGTAGTGGGGGTAGATTGATGATCATCAAAGAAAAAGGTTACACCCACTGGGAAGGCGAATTAAAGGAAAGTAAGTTTCCCTGGCTGCCCATTACCGTGTGGGGAATCAAATTGACTTTCAGGAAAAAATTCTTCAAGCTCCTCTTTTTTCTTTCTCTTGTACCAGCTTTGGTCTTCCTTGTAGGGATATACGTCTCTGAGCGACTTGAAGATTTCCAGTTCATGATTAAAGAATCCACACAGTTTATAAATATTAACCCCAATTATTTTAAGGCTTATTTTACCAATGACTTCCTTTTGTTTACCATAGTAATCATTTTGGTTTTCTGCGGGGCAGGGCTTATCTCTGATGATCTCAAATACAACTCCCTCCAGCTTTATTTTGCACGACCTCTCAAGAAAAAGGACTACTTTCTGGGTAAAGTTTCGGTTATTATCTTCTTTCTGTTTATCATCACTCTTATTCCCGGATTGATACTCTTTCTGATGAAACTTATCTTCTCGGGAAGCTTCCGGTTCTTCCTCACTTTTCCCTTGCTGCCTCTGGCCATCATCGTCTATTCCGTCTTCGTCACCGGATTTTTCTCTTTTTACACCCTTTTACTTTCTTCTTTGAGTAAGAACAGAAGGTATGTGAGCATTTTCATCTTTGGTCTTTACATCTTTTCTGATGTCCTTTTCGGAATTTTCTACGGAATATTCGGAAACAAATATTTTGCCCTTCTCTCCATAAAATCGAATCTCCAACAGGTGGGAACGACCATATTCAACCAGAAAATGCCCTATGACTTTCCTTGGATCTATTCTTTTCTTGTGCTTTTCCTTTTCTGTATTTTGTCTGGTGTTGTGTTACAAAAAAGGGTGAGGGGAGTGGAGATCATCAAATGATACCCGTGATTGAAACCCGGAATCTTTCCAAGTGGTACGGAAACATACTGGGCTTAAGCGATGTAACCCTTAAGATCGAGCACGGAGTCACAGGGATCCTGGGGCCCAACGGAGCCGGTAAATCCACCTTTCTCAAGCTCATCACCGGCCAAATCAGACCAAACATCGGGCATGTGACTATCAAAGGTGACAAAATCCGAAACAACTATACTCTCTTCTCCATCATTGGATTCTGCCCGGAACAGGATGCTTTTTATGAGGAGATGAGCGGCTGGGAATTCCTAATACATCTTCTTCAACTCAATCGCTTCTCTCCCGCTGAAGCACAAGATAAAGCCCTGGAAGCCCTGGAGATTGTCGAATTGGTGGATGATAAAGACAGGGTTATAAAATCTTACAGCCGAGGCATGAGGCAGAGGCTCAAATTTGCTCAAGCTATCGCCCATTACCCGGAGATCATCGTCCTGGATGAGCCGTTGAACGGTCTTGATCCACTGGGAAGAAGAAAGATCATAAAACTCATCAAGACCTACGGGAAAGAGGGGCGGACTATCATCGTCTCCAGCCATGTCCTGCCTGAGATTGAAGCCATGACCAAGCGCATTATCCTCATCCATCAAGGCAAGATTTTTGCCCAAGGAGATATTCATTATATCCGGGATCTGATCGAGACCCATCCCCACATTGTGTCTATCAAATGTAGCGATCCCCGCCAGCTGGCTGCTGAAATTATCCATGAAGACTATGTCCTGAAGGTCCATTTCGGATCCGATCCAGATTCCGTTCTGGTGGAAACCAGCAACAGAGACAAATTCTTCAGCCTTCTTCCCGCCCTCTTCGTCGATAATGATATCGAAGTCAAGGAGATCACATCTCCTGATGATAATCTGCAGGCAGTCTTTGACTACTTGGTAGGAAAATAGGATGAAAGTAAAAAAAGGCCTCGCGTTTCATCTTGAATCGATCAGGAATGTCTTTTCTTTTTTCTTCTTCATGGGACGAAAAACAAGAAGAACTAAGGTCTTTTATCTCATCAGTTTCTTCCCGTTCATCATGGCCATGGTCATAAAATTTTCACAGGTCTTTTCTTTCAGCCGTCCCATCGAGGGCATCGTCATTTTCTCCAATATGATCATGGTCTTTTACCTTCAATTCCTCATCCTCATCTTGGCCATCTTTTTCGGCACCTCAATCTGCTCAGATGAGATAGAAAGCAAGACACTGACTTATTTAACCACCCGGCCAATCTCCAAAACCGCTATCATCCTAGGAAAATATGCTGCTTATACCCTGTTGACTATCTTGATGACTTTAGTTGGTCTGTTTCTCAGCTTCCTGATTCTAAATGTAGAACACCTGCTCGACCTATCTCTTTACAGGGTTCTACTGAGGGACTCTCTGGTTTTAATCTTGGGATTAATCTGTTACACGTCCTTTTTTACTCTGGTGGGAACCTTTCTGAAGAGATCCATTCTCTTCGGTCTCCTCTTCAGTTTCGGCTGGGAGAGCGTGATTCAGTATTTCCCCGGCTCAACGCAACGCTTTGCTATCGTCCATTACCTCAAATCTCTGCTGCCTTCTCCTATGGGGGGGAGGTTTTCCTTTCTCCTCTTCCGCCTGGAACCCACTCCTCCGGGTATGGCTGCTTTGATGCTCTTTATCATTACTGGAGTTTTTCTCTTTTTGGCCGCTCTGTTCTTTTCCCAAAAAGAATATATCCTTCAAGATTAAGGTAGAAGAGTCCTCCGGAAAATCTGAAATTTAAACAGGTAGGAGTGAGTTTTTCTCTTGATGGAATGGATGAGAGGATATTTGAACTAGACTAAAGAATCCTGTTTCTACTCTGCCTTTTTTGTCTCTTTCAGTTTATTGATCACTTCTTCCGGGACTTTGGCGTAAATCTTCACATGGTCTGGGGCTGAAGTGATTTCGATGTTATTGATCAACTCTCCGATTTCTGGCTTCTGGGAGGCTGCCATGCTTCCCAAGGCCTTAAAACCGTTTAACAGCTCAGCCACTTGCTTGTTCTTCTCTTCGTCACTGCTCATCACTTTGATTTCGGCTATGACGTTTTTATTCTTGTAATCAAAGGCCAGGGAAGCTGCATTGATAGACTGCAAATTGGCCATCATGGGATTCTCCGAGGCGACCTTATTCATGGCTTCAGAAGGTATGAGCACACTTCCCCAAATCATGGCATTCTTATCGGTTTTGGCAATAAGATCAGAAAGAGCCTTGTTTTTGAGGACATTTTCCTTTCTCTTGTGCATCACATCGATGACGGATTTGACCACCACATCTTTTCCGACAACGATATTGGAATCATTCAGGAAGGCAAAATATTCGGGTTCTCCTTTTTCCTCCCATAAAGCATAGACTGGAATACCGTTATAGTCTTCTTCCTTGATCTCCTGGCCCTCCTCTTCCGCCTTTGCCTTGGCCAGAGTCAGCAGAGCTTCTTTGTTGAATTTCATGTTGACTATGGCTCCGCCTTCTACTTTTTTGGTCACTTCTGAGAGAGCAACTGTCACAAAGTAGATATCCTTCTGAGGATCAATACCGGTCATTTGGATAAATTCTTGGTACTTCTGGTATTCTTCGCTCTCCTTGATGGCCTTGTCTGCCATCTCTGTGGACACGGCTTTGTGAAAGTCGATAAAGATTACACCTATTGCATCTTCAGGAACGAGGCGAAGCATATCGTCTACTGAAGCTTGACCAGCTTTTGGAGCCTCTGCTTCCTTTTTGCAGGAGCTGAATGAAAAGAAAACAAAAACTAGAGCGATCCCAAGGGCTGTTATTTTTTTCATAAGACCTCCTCTTTATTTACTGTTTTTACCTCCATGGACTATATCAAAAAAACGATGACAAGAGCAAATGATTTTTTCAAGAAGTGAGATAAACATACGAATGAACGTACCAGCGTGGGAAGGTCAGGAAGTACAGATAGCCTCAGAAGAAGTTCTGTTCCTTCAATCAGATTTCTCACTGTATCCAGGGAAACGTTCATGGTATAATTGGCAACCTGATCACAGAAGGGCTTATCAGGAAGAGCATAGGCAACCAAAAGGATGAAAAAGATTTGGCTGAAGAAACAAGAAACTTCTTTTCGGAGACTCGTTTCCGAAAGAAGAAGTATTCGCCGTTATCTTGATCAACCTGTGGAAAGAGAAAAAATTCTTACCTGCATTGAATCAGCCCGGATGGCTCCTTCAGCAGACAATGTCCAACCATGGAGGTTCTTGATCATCGATGATCCAGAAGTGAAGCAAGCCTTTTCCAAAGAAGCTTTTTCTGGCATCTATTCCATCTCCCGCTTTGCTGCCAAAGCGCCAGTGCTCATACTGATACTGGCTAGGCTTGATATCATCGCCAATAGGATCGGCAAACAGATTCAAGGAATTCATTTCTATCTCATCGATATTGGGATCGCAGGAGAACACATCGTTCTCCAGGCAGAGGAATTGGGTTTGGGAACATGCTGGATTGGCTGGTTTAACATCCGAAGGACAAGAAAATTTTTCAACATCCCCAGCAAATACAAGATCATCTCCCTCCTTTCTATGGGGTATTACCAAAGCAGACCTTCAAGACAGAGGAAACGCAAGAGGCTGGAAGAGATAGTCTGGTTCAACAGACTTAAAGGATAAAGAAAGAGTCAGAGGGAATCCTGTTTTATATTTCTTAAGACTTCTCCGATGAGATCAAGGGCTGTGATCAATCGTTCCTTTTCCAGTCCATATCCGAAACGGAGATAATTTCCCATCAAAAAGTGCTTTCCAGGCACAAGAAGCACGCCTTTCTCGCTACGTATTTCTTCAACTAGGTCGTTAGAGGGAATGTCTAGATTGTAGCGGGCAAAGGCGATGGCCCCTGCCTTTGGCGGGACGAGATGAAAGAGATCTCTCTGTTTTTCCATCCAGGATTGGAGGATGGGAAGGTTGGTGCTCAGTATGCTTCGAGTGCGACGGAGAATCCTCTCCCTGTTGGCAAGAGCGATCTGTGCGAGCCGGTTGCTCATGGCGTTTAAACATATGGTAGTGTAGTCATGATAAGGCCAGATACGCTGGATTAAATCTTCGGGCCCCGCTATCCATCCCACCCGAAGACCGGACAGCCCATATGCCTTAGAAAGCCCGTTAGTCACCACCAGTCTGTCGGTCATTCCCCAAAAACTGGGGGTTACAGGGCCATCTAATTCTGCTCCTTGGTAGACTTCATCAGAGACAATCCATGCTCCGGCCCATTCGGCTAAACCGACGATGGTTTGCCTTGCTTCTTCATCGAGCACTGCTCCAGTAGGATTGTTGGGATTGGTGAGAACGATCATTTTAGTCTTCTTGGTCACCATCCTCTTCAGCTCATCCAAATCTGGATTCCAGTCGAGTTCCTCTCGCAGATAAAGAGGCTTGACTGATGCTCCAAATCCTCTCAAAAGACCCCACATCTGCATGTAGTTGGGCAGCATGAAGACCACTTCTTCCCCTGGCTCCGTTGTGCCCCAGATAAGCAGAAAATTGGCCTCGGACGAGCCAGTGGTCACCAGAATGTTATCCTTGGTCGATCCAGTATAGAGTCGGCAGATAGCCTCTCTTAATTCTTGCGGGCCGTTTGTCTGAATATACCCTAGCTCAAGTGCCTTAATCTCTTCAAGAACCTCCTGAGGGACCAACGCTTCTAGAGATAGGGGATGGACACCGCTCTCAGAAAGATTGTACTGAACTTCATTCTCCCAAGTGCTTTGCCAACGTTCCATTTCAAAAGGTTCTATCTTCATCAGTCCTTCCTTTCATTTTGATTCTTCCTAGATTTCAACCTTAAGTATACCCTTGAAACCATAACCAAAGATGATGGAAAGTACAAAATAGACGATTATCCAGTGAATGTGCCATCCAAAAAGGTTCATGTTTTTTGCAGGATAGACAACCTCGACGGCTTCGATCGGGCAGTCGGAGGGTAGAGGAGACTCGCCTGGATTCAACAGCTGTGCCAGAAAATTATTCCTGACTTTGGTGGGCGAGATACGGCTGAGAGACTTCTCCTCGACCACAAGCTTCTTGTGGATTTCCTTTCCATTGACCACAAGTACAATATCTCGAATTCCTTTCTCCTCTGCTCGAAAGCGCCAATTAATTTCATTCTCCTCTACAATCCTGAGAGCGGGTGTCTCGATTGCAAATCCTGAAGAGGGGGCCACAGAAAGCGCGATTTCGAGCGGATCATATCCTTCTTTCAACTTGAGCTTCAATATTGCCCGCTCTCCATGAGAGAGGGACTTGTATCCAAACCAGAGATTGAGATGGATGATGATCAATATCAAGGGAATGATCATAACCAGCATCGGTCGGGCAGAATAGCCGATGTATTTGAGATTATGGCGCAGGATTCTTCCCTGGGCTTTAAAAGAGATGGCGAAGCTGTCTTTAAACAGGCGAAGTTCGAGAAGATGAGCCTTGATCCTGTTCTTGACCTTTCGTATTCCTTCCTGATTAGAAGTGAATCGAAAAATATAGAGCATGAAAAGACCGGTCAAGAAGGAGACAAAGGCCATCCCCACCCAGGGACTGAGGCTGCGGAAAGGGAAAAAGAGAATATCAAAGATTTTTCCGAAGAGGGAATGAAAAATCCACATCTTATGATCTCTTCTTCATTCGGGATAAGATTCTTGGCTAAATGAACCCGACTTAGGAAATGTATCCCAGCCCTTTTAGCTTCTTCTTGATTTCTTCCTCGGATTCCGACTCCTCAAGCTTACCTATCTCTTTCTCTAAACAGTGGGTGATGAATTCTCCTGGGGAAGAATATCCAGCCACTTGGGCAATCTTTTTTACTTTTTCCATCAATTCCTTATCCAGTTTTATTTTCGTCTTACTCATCTCTCTCTCCTTAACCAGAAAATAGAGATTGCCCGATCATTTCTTTGGTTTTGTTGATCCCGAAGACATTCAAGATAGTAGGCGTTAAGTCATAAAGAGCAGGAGATGCAATTCTTATTTTTTGGTTAGTCAAAAGGATTCCCGGAATCACCTCGGGAGCCATACAATGGTCGCCACTCCATTTTTCGGCGTTGTCTTCGATGAGGGGCTTTGGTATTCTTCCTAAAGGTGTGGCCCATGAAGACCGATACCCGCGGTTGTAACCAACGATGATATCAGGAGCTTGTTCCACATAAGGGCCCTGATAAACATCCCTGGCCACGTAAGCACGAAGGATAACCCTCTCGCCGGTTTGAGGATCCCTGAAATCCTCCAGCTTGCGGGCGATTTCTCTGACCAACGCCTCTTTTTCAGCTCCAGGTTTGACAATCCCTTCTGTTTCCCTTCCCTTTTGATTGATATAAAGGCCATTGAGTCCATAGGCATAAGCCTGAGTCCTTGACCAATCGGTGTTGAGGAAGAAGGACTCCTGGCCTTGTTTCCAGTTGTTAATCAAGCGATGGTATCCATTTTCTTTGAGCCATGTGTTCAGGTTCAGACCGCGGCGGAAAGGAGTGAATCCATGATCAGAAAGAACCATGATGAGCGTATCTTTATCGACTTTTTGCATGGCTCTTGCCAACAGATTATCCATCTGCACATAAATATCTCTGATGGTGTTCCCATATCTGGAGGCTAAGGCAGGGTCATAGGAGGGATGCTCTTTATCAATGAGCCGCCAGAACATGTGCTGTCGCTGGTCTGTGCTGGAGACATAGTAGAAAAGAAGACCTGAGTCAAACCTATCCAGTTCATAGTCAAAAATCTTATTCCTTTCCTCCAAGATAAAATCGTCCTGCTCCAGAAATTCCCCATCGTCGAGCACGTCATTATTCAGAGCTGATGTATCAGCCGGCAGACCCTTGGTGAAAAAGGGTCCAAAAATCTCTTCCAATTCCTGAGCATAATCCTTGGGTGTGGAAAGGGGAAGAGCAGGCTGGGCGGGATCGATGTTTATCGGAGAAACATAAAGCTTGAATTCCGGATGAATCTGTTTAAGATAAAACATGCAGATTCCGCTTACACTCTGGGTAGGAATCATACTAAAATGGATTCTCTTCCACCCGCTCCATTCTCCTTCCTTAAGGATGATTTCGTGATCTTGAATCGCAATCTTGGCCACAGGATGAACGGGGTCGATGAAGACTGTGAAATCGATGGAGGATTCGGGTCTGTCCTTCTTGAAAGTGTTAGTCGGCCCAGGAAGCTTGGCTTCCACCCTGTTTCCGATTATATAGACTTGATGAATCCTTCCTCCTCCTATGTCCTCATTAATCTCTTTAGCTTCGGTAGTATAGTAGTTGAAAATCCCATACGTCCCCAGGATGTCCGGTGTTCCCATTCCTGATATAGTTTTTTGGCGGGTGGAGGCGGGAGGATAATTGGAAGGGATCTTGAAGACAGTAGCGGGAATGTCGTAGTCTTCCAGAATCTGCCAGAAAGCCCTGCCTCTTCGCAGAAGATTGACCTTGCCTCCGGAGAGGGGAAGTACAAGGTTGCCTATGGAAATCGTCTTGGAGGCCTCCTCTGTCCTGGATGCTGAAAAAAGAGGAATATAGCTCTCAGGGTCTCTGTGGATAAAGTCAAAGATAGCATGGCCTCCGGGATTCATGCCTGTGATGAAGTTGGACCATGCCACCGGGCTCTGGGGAGGGATGCTTGTCCTGAGGGCCCGGAAATCTCCTTCACTGGCGAGCCTCTGGAAGTGGGGAAGAATCCCTTCTTTCATCCAGATACTGAGCAGATGGGGATCCATCCCATCAAGGCCAAGGATAAGGACTTTCTTGACTGTCTCTTTACTGCCCGTAGTTTTTGTGATCAGGTCTTTGCCACTTCCTAAAGCTAACAAAGAACCTGATGTGACACCAAACTTGATGAATTCTCTTCGTGTTATATGCTTCATTTTTTTATTCTCTTTTTATTTTCTATTTTACCATAAGATAAGTTTCCGACATCTATCAATCCTTTCCCATCCATATGTGGCGGCACAGGAATCCCGAATAATCCGAGGACGGTGGGAGCAATATCGATGATTTCTGGTGACTGGCTGTTTATTTTATTATTACAAAAGAAAACACCGGGCACAAGGCGAGGATCGATACAGTGATCTCCACTCCAAGACTTATGGTTATCCTCAAAGACGACAGAGTTGACTTTTCCGGTGACTGAACCCCAGGAAACTCTGTAGCCCTCATTGTAGCCAACGATAAGATCAGGACAGTTCTCCTTGTAGGGGCCTGGAGGGAGTTCATCCCGGTCAAAGATTTTGTTGATGGCCACCGAAGAGTGAGCCTCGTCCCTCAGGCCGTTGAGCTTCTTGATCAATTCTTCCTTCAGGACCAATGTCTGTGAACCAGGATTGACGGTTCCTTTTACTTCCCGTCCTTCCTGATTGATGAAAATTCCACCCAAGCCTACGCCATACGCTTTGGTCCTCTCCCAGTCCACATCTGCAAACCATTCCTCGCTTTCCTCTTTCCCCTCTTTCAAATGGAGATAGCCGTTGAGGTAAAGCCATGAATTGAGGTTGACCCCCCTGCGGAAAGATTTGAATCCATGGTCAGACATGATTATCAGGATACTCTTCTCATCCATCCTTTCCAGGACTTTTCCCACCAGCTCATCCATCTTTATATAGAGCTCTTCAATCACCTTGGCGCTCATCCTGGTCTGGGAACTCTGGAGTGCTGGATGTTTGGAGTCGAGGTAGCGCCAAAACATATGCTGGATACTGTCGGTTGTCTCAAAAACACAGACCACTAGGCCTCTCCTCGTTTTCTCTATGGCGTTAAAGAACATCCGTTCCCATTCTTGATGATTGGAATAGGTGAGTTCGAGGAAAGCCTTTTCATCGAGCACTCCTTCGTTGAGGGCCCAGGTATCATTAGCCTCACCCAGAGTGATGAAGCTTCCCAAGAGTTTGGCCAGATAAACAGAATAAATAAAAGGATGGGATATGGGGAGAGCAGGCTTTTCAGGGTCGATGTTGAGTGGAGTAATATACATCTCGAAATGAGGATGAATCGAAGAAATATAGAAACGACAAATTGCTTTGATCTTCATCCCCAGGCCAGGCCGGAAGGTTAGCCTTATCCAATCAGAGAACGTCTTTATTTTCAGCCTTAATTTCTGGCCTGAAACCTCCAACAAGGCTTCCTTCTTCTCTTTATCCAGAGTAATAATCAAGGGAAGACGAATCTCTCCATTATTTTTAAGAAGGGTGTTTTCAGGGCCAGAGATATAAGTTTCGATTTTGTCATCTTGAATGGTGATGGGAATATTGATTCCGCCTTCTCGTTTTTTGATTTTTTCCTCATCTGAGGTATAGAAAAAGAAGGTTCCCTGGCTTCCCTTCAAATCAGGCGCACACATCCCTGAGAGAAGATGACCTCGGAATTTTTCGGGAGGGAAGGTGATGGGAACTCTGAGCACGGTGCTTAATATTCCATTTTCTCCCAATATTTTCCAGAAGGGAACGCTTTTTCGCAATCCTCTAATTAAAGGCTTGGAGAGGGGGATATTGTATCTACCCACAGAGAGGACCCGTTTAGGCTTCCCTATCTCAGCCGAAGAGAGGTCCGGTAGATAGCTCTTCGGATCTCGGGTGAGAAAATCAAAGATGTTGTGCTTGGAAGGATGTGCACCCGTCATGAAGGAGGACCAGGCCACAGGAGAGATGGCGGGAGTTGTGGTTTGAAGCCTTCGATAGGTCCCCTGCTTTTTCAGCTTGGAAAAATGGGGAAGCTTTCCTTCTGTCATTAATTTCTCGGCCAGAGTTGGTTCTAAGCCATCCAGACCGAGGATGATTAATTGATGGATTTTGCTTTTTTTGAAAGCTTTTTGACCTCTTATCATCCTCAAGATGAGGCGAAACGGCCAGGAGAGAAAGGAGAATATGGCCAGAAAGAATGTGAGAAAGAGGACAAGAAAAGACGATAAAAAAGCAAACCCAGCCCCTGGCCCGATATAGGCATGAGCAACTAGAGGAAATGCCAGAAGCAAGAGGGCAATAATTTTTAACCTATATGCCATTCTAATCATTCATAATGTACCATGATGATAGAGGCCAGATCAGAGATAGTTAGATCTGAACCATGTTCTCTTTTCGACCAGAAAAAGGCATCATCCCATGTGTGCATTCCTTGGAGAGAAGAGCGTCCGAAGATTTCCTTTTTCTTGACTGACCCTTTCATGTCGAATCCTGGCTCAGAAAGGACGATTAAGTCAGGACCATCTGGAAGGTAAGGACCGGAGTAAACCTCTTGAGCATCAAAAACTTCTCTGACCACACTTTTTCCGTTGTATTCCAAATTCTTAAGTCTGTCAGCAAGCTCCTGTTTGACATTTTTCTTTTCCGACTCTTCCACGCGTCCTTGAGGAAATCTTCCTCTGAGATTGAGGTAGATGCGGTTGGGATCCAAAGCAAAGGCATAACTTGACTCATCGATTTCGTTAAGATTCTGAGGAGACTTGGTTTTGAATTTCAGGTAACCTTCCTCTTCCAAAAATACATTAAGCTGGACTTCTTGGTGGATAGCCATAAATCCATGGTCTGAAAGAAGATAAAGGCCATCCTCCTCTTTGTTAATTTTACGGAAGGCTGTAATGATCCTGGAGATAACCTCATCCAGCCGACGATAATAATCCATAAAATTCTGGTGATAAGGATGGTTTTGATCGGCATAAGCATTCCAGAGAAAATGATGAAGCCTGTCTGTTCCTGTAATCACTAATTCAAAATAATCCCAGTCTTCTTTCCACAAAGTATCAAAGACTTTGACTCGACTGCTCAGGGTTCTGTCCAGTTCTTGCCAGAGGAATTCATGATCATTTCGGGATTTATAGGTGTCAATATCTATTTGATAGCCCATCTTTTCCAGGGAAGTCTTAAGGTTAATGGGGTAGACAGCCTTGGAGAGATCAATGGCTACAAACCCGGAAATCAGGATTCCTCTGATTTTTCGGGCGGGATAAGTGGAAGGTTGGTTGACGATGATGCATCTTTTGTTCTTCTCCCCAAGCCTGTCCCAGAACGTATCCTTCTTAAGATCAAGGAAATTAGGAAAACGCAGCTCATAAGAATTTTTTTTCAAATCAGTAAAGCCAAATATCCCGTGAGAGCCAGAATCTGTTCCAGTCATAAAGTTTGACCAGCTGACAGCAGAAATTTCTGGGAGGCTGGCTTTGATGCGGTGAAGATGGCCTCTCTCCAGGAGACCGGATACAGTAGGCATGATCTCTCTATGGGCAAGATCCGAGAGGAGAGAGTAGGGGACCCCATCCAGACCTATCACACAGACTCTATTCTTTTTCTCCCTCTTAAAAATAGCCATAGAACAACCTATTATAACAGGGGTTTTGGGATTGTCAATTTAGATACATATATGGATATTTTCTCATATTGTGTAATATTCATGTGATATCCAGAGGTTCATAGAGATGAGCGAGGAGCAGTTCAGCCGGAAAAAAAGGTCTGACCCCGAGCGAATTTCTCAGCCGCTGGGAAAGGTGTTGAAGGGATGGTGTTAAGAACCTGAAGAAAGTGAAGCCATTCCCAGAAATCTATATTATAATCATGCAAAGGAGCAGCTTATACTCATTCCTTACTCAAGATGATCCGCGCATCGACAATCTTGCATCCCTTACCTTTTTCATAGACAATGAGGGGATTGATATCCAATTCTTCGATCTCTTCAAAGTCGACAACCAGCTGGGAAAGCTTTTTCAGACAAGTAGCTATGTTCTCAACATCATAGACGGGACCTCCTCTGTACCCATCCAGGATTTTATGGGTTTTGGTCCTCTTGATCATCAAGGTTGCAGTCAACTCTCTTATGGGAGCGAGTCGGAAGGAGACATCCTCCAAGGCTTCCACATAGATTCCTCCCATACCGAACATGAGTAGAGGACCAAACTGAGGATCTCTATTCATCCCCAGGATGACTTCCTTTCCTACAGGAGCCATCTCTTCGACCATCACCCCCATGATATGGGCTCTCGGATTCTTGGAACGAACACTCTCACAGATTTCATTATAGGCTTTACGGACATCGCTGATACTCTCAAGATTCAGTTTCACACCTCCCAAGTCGAACTTGTGCAGGACATCTGGAGAAACGATTTTCAATACCACTGGAAAGCCGATCTGGCGGGAGGTTTTCACAGCCTGACTCTCGTTCTCTGCCAAGAGGGCTTTGATTACAGGAAAATGGTAGGCTTTGAGCATCTCATAGGCTTCGTGCTCCAAGAGGAAAGGTCTTTTCTCCTTCCGCACAGAGTCGACGATGTCTCTGGCCTTGCTCTTGCTTACTCGGAATCTTCGTATTCCGGTCAAAGGCCGCTTGAGCCACCAGGTGAAATGATCCATCTCTGCCAGTACTCTGGCCGCGGATTCGGGGAATCTGTAAGAAGGTATGCTGTTTCTCTCCAGAATCTTGATTCCTTTGGAGACATCATACACTCCCAAGAAACAACAGACCACTGGCTTTTTATACGGTCGAACCGTCTTGACTACAGCTTCAGCAACTTTCTCCACATCTGTGAAAGCTGTTGGGGTCAGGATGACGATTGCAGAATGAACATTTTTATCTCTGAGAATCTGCCTTAATGTATCTCGATACTGTTCATGTTGGGCTTCTGCAATCAAATCCACCGGATTGTTTAGGCTCGCCGTAGGAGGAAGGATCCTTTTCAAATACTTTTTGGTCGGCGGAGAAAAAGAGGCAATATTCAATCCGTAGCGAACACAAGAATCCGTAGCCAAGATACCAGGGCCTCCAGAGTTAGTGACGATGGCCACATTCTTTCCTTCAGGCAATGGCTGAGTGGAGAAGGCTTGTACATAATCGAAAATTTCTTCCAGTGTCTCTCCCCTGATTACCCCGCATTGACTGAAGATGGCGTCATAGACTTTATCTGATCCAGCCAGAGAACCGGTATGAGAAGAGGCTGCTTTGGCCCCCACAAAAGTCCGTCCGGCCTTGAGAGCGATAATGGGTTTAGGATGGGAAGGGTGACTGGTGATGTCCCGGGCAATGTTCATGAATTCCCTTCCATTGACCAAGTCTTCAAGATACATGAGAATCACATCTGTCTGAGGATCATCCCTCAGATAGAGAAGAAGGTCGTTTTCGTTGATTCCTGCCTTGTTTCCCATGCTGATGAATTTTGAAAAGCCGATGCTAGCTTCTTTGGCATAATCCAGCACAGCCACACATAGAGCTCCGCTTTGAGATATGAAGGCGATATTGCCTTCTTTGGGCATTAAAGTACCGAAAGTAGCGTTCATCGATGACTGAAGATCCGTGTTCACCACACCTAAACAATTCGGACCCACTAAGGATAAACCGTATTCATTCATTATATTCTTGACCTTCTGTTCCAGTTTTGCCCCTTCTGCGCCAACTTCCTTGAATCCGGCTGAAATGATCACAGCGCCCTTGATCCCTTTCTTCCCACATTCCTCTAACACAGAGGGAACAAAAGGAGCTGGAACAACCACCACGGCCAAGTCTACTTCATCTGGGATATCCATCACCTGGGGATAACTCTTGATCCCCAGTACGCCTTTGGCTTTGGGATTAACCGGATAGACGATTCCTTTGAAACGGCTATCAATGAGGTTGGCCAAGAGAGACTGTCCCACGCTTCCTGCCTCCCTGGAAGCCCCGATGATAGCGATGGAGCGGGGATAGAAGATAGAGTTCAGTCCAGAGGACAATTTATCCGCCGGGCCGGCAATTTTCATTTCAAACCTTGGCTCTCTCTGGTTGTGGCTTTTAACACGTTTTCAAGGAATGTCTCCTCCGGAACCGCTCCATCAATAGATATAGTCTCATTGATTATCGTCTTGGGTACTCCAAAAACACTGTATTTCTGAGCAAGGTGAGGGAACTCCGTGGATTCGATCATGTCCGCCTTTATCCGTTCACATTCCAGAGCGAATTGATGACCCAAACGAACTGCCATAGCACAATAAGGACAGGTGGGGGTGACGAAGACTTGAATATGGATGTCCATTTGGATAGCCTTCAAAGCCTCCTTCGTATTTTGACTTAAGTTGGTTTTTCCCTTGGAGACATCGATGATCGCTTCTACCAGGTTGGTGTATTCATACCCTGATGGGACCCCAAAAAACCGAAGACCATAATCTTTTTCACTCAAGATTATTGTAGCCGGAATCTTATCGATCCCATAGACGGATACCATCTCTTTATCTCCTTGAAAATCTAAGATTTCAAGGCCGATCTTCTCAGAAAGAGAGCAGACCTCAGTCAATAATTGCCTGGTCTCCTTGCAGAAGAAACATTCCTGTCCCTTGAGATGTTCGGGAACAATCAACCGTTTAGGTTCCTGAGTGAAGAAGACCAGCCTCACCTTGTTTTCGAGATCTTCATCGAACTTTTTCTTGGTGGCTTCTTTGACCTCCTTATTTAATATTTCTTCCATGGATTGCTCCTCGAATATTTTTGATCATTTTAAGCCCAAGAAGGGATAAAATCAACATGCTAAAG
>CAYSCW010000002.1:0-93051 GCA_964429795.1 uncultured Eubacteriales bacterium | reverse complement strand
ACTGGGCTCGAGCCAAGAAATAATCCGAGACGTTGATATCATATCTTTGAGGGTCTAAAGACTTGAGGATGGTCCTTTTATACCTGTTCGTTTCAGGATCGACTTCTGTCAAATCCACAAACTCCCCGTCGATTTTTTCCCTCTTCTTATCGGTAATGAGCTTGATTCCAGGCCGATTGATATAAGCATGCTCCATGTTTATCTCGAAAATGATGCCTATCTCCCCAGTATCCAGGAGAACCAGCGTTCCTACAGGATAGGATCCCATTATGTTGACGAAAACCTTGAGCAAGATAGGATCAAATTCTGTGCCCCTCCTCTCCATCATCATCATCAAAACTTCATCTCGAGAAAAAGCCTTCTTGCGATAAGGCCTTTCTGTAGTCAGGGCATCAAAAAAATCACAGATTTTAACAATCTTGCTGAAGAGGTTAACGTTTTTCTTGCTTTTGTATCGAGGATAACCGCTAAGGTCCTCCTTGACATGGTGTTCCATAGCCACATTGACCGCTCTTAGCGGCAAATAGCTAACTTCCTGTAATTGGGCAAGTTTTTCTGCCCCCAAATGAGGATGTTTTTCGATAATTTCTCTCTCTCTCTCATCCAATCTTCCAGGTTTGAGAAGAATCTCCTTGGGAATCTCTGTTTTTCCGAAATCATGGAAAAAAGCACTCATCCCCAAATCCACCAGTTCATTCTTATCCAATCCTAAGTGTCTTCCCAGAGCGATGGATAGAAAACAGACGTTGACTGAATGGTTGAGGGTGTATTCATCAAAATTCTTTATGTTGGTCAGGCCATAAACGAAAGCTTCGTTTTCCACCGAGTGGTTGAACATGGATTGCATAAGTCTTCGGGTGATGTTGAGAGGGATTTTTTCATTTCTACTAAATTTCTCAAATGTCTCTTTGAGGTGGGTAATTCCCAGGAAAAAGACTTTGGCCGCATATTTTTCATTATGCTGCGATTCATCTGAGGAAGCCATCTCCTCGATACTGATATGCTCGACTCCATTCTCCTTTAATTCTGTGAGAAAATCCTCAAAGGGTGTTTCCGATTCTCCTTTCTTCTTGGACAAGAGAATAACAAACCGTTTGACCTCTTCCTCGGTCACTCCCGTACTGAGTTTGAGGAGGCTCATCTTCCTTTTCTGAAACTCACTGCTGATGAATCGGAAGAGGTTATAATTGGAAAAAGTGAAATTTACCTTCATCCCAGCGAAAAAGAGACTGCTCTGTCTGAGCATGAAAGAGGCCTCCTTCTCTGTTTTAAAGACATTTTGCAGGAGTGAGATGAGACTATGGACTTGCTCGATAAAAATCAGGTTGTTAGGCTCATAAATTTTGGCGATTTTTGTGGCCATGTTCAGACGCAACAAGATTTCAAGGGCAACTTTAATCGTCCTTTTCTTATCCATTTGAACATCCTGTTTTCTTTCTTCTCTCTGGATTTGGCTCAATTCTACATCCTTTTCACACTTTCGATGTTGATAATTTTTGCAGGGCCGAACGGGAAGCCTGCCTCACTTTTTTCCCAGATGATTTAGTCGCTTTTCTAAGGATATTTATGGCCTCAGGTGTCCCTGCCTTTTCCATAGCTTCGATCGCACAAAGGGAGGATTCGACGCGCTTGGGTCGAGAGAAGAAGCCTGTCTTTAATATCATATATTGAAGGAATTCATATGCCTTTTCCATTTTACTTCTCGCCAGAACATCCATCAGGGATTGTTTTTCTTCCACACTTTTCTTCAGGAATGATTTGTCCTGAACCATCTGCATCGTGGATTTTAGCAATGATTCGTCTTCATGGATTCGAAGATTCTTTGTCGCCAGAATGCGAAGCTTTTCATCCTTATCAGCCATGAATCTGATCAATATTTTACTTGCTGAGGGCTCTTCCACTTTGCCTAAAGACTCTATGGCTGCTCTCTTGATGGACGCATTCCGGTAGGAGAGAAAGTTAGCTAAAAGAAGGATCATTCTTTTATCTTCTGCAAAACCAAGAATAGATATAATCTCCTTAGTTAAGGATACCCTGTCTTCCTGGGCAAGCTCCATGAGAGCTGAGAAATCTTCTTTGCTTAACTTTTTGAAGTAATTCACAGTCCTTAATCGAAAATCAGTGCTCTTAATTTCCTCATACAAATATCCAAGTAGTAAAAGTTCTGGTCTGAGAATCTCAATATATTCAAAAAATGCGTCGTAATCAGAAAATTCCTTTTCCACCAGGGTACTTTTTATCAGATCGAGATGCTCTTTGGTTCGGGCTTCATGGAAAAATCTATGGACAAGTTTTACTTTCTCAGGAGATTGAGAAGAAAAGGTTCGACAAAAATCATCAAGATCGCCTAAAAGCTTGGCAGCAAGAGAAAAATTCCCCTTTTCGATGATATTCTTATGGTTATGAGCTAACACCTTGAGAGTAGCGGAGAATCGATCCACATCCTCTTCCAGACGGAGCATCTCCATAATCAGCAGAGAGAGTTCTTCCTCTGGGGATATCTTGCGGTTTATCTCCAGCATAGATTTAAGGGTGAGGCTCTCTTTCTCATCAAGGGAGGAAATTTTGATTTGTTCGACTTCTTGCTTTTTAACCAGGATTTCCTCCTTCATTTCGATCTCTCTGCCCGCAGCCTCTGGGGAAATTCTTGGAGAGAGAACTGCCATGTCCTCTGAGGAAAGCTCAATGGTTCCGGTCTGGAATGCCTGTGTGTCCACATCAATTTCGATAGGTTGCTTTCCCACCCCAATTTTTGTCTCCAGATAATCGTCTGGAGCAAAATACCGGATATGGGCAAAATCCTTCTCCCATAAAAGGCTGACGATATCACTCTCTTCAGGAGGCAGCCTGTAATATTTTTTTATCAATTCGAGAAATTCTTGGAGTTGATGGTCGTTCAATCTTCTGTAGAAAGAGAGCTTCTGCATGCCATCTTTAAAAAAGAGAAAGGGAAGACTTTTTAAAGGAGCGGGATCGTGATAGACTGTTTGGCTCTGAAAGCCAAACGAGAATTCTCCAATATCGATCTCCAGTTTCCAATATTTCTCAAGATAGGTGGTTAATTTTTCCAACAACTCATCTTTAAAATTCTTCACCGTGCTATGGTCGGATGGATAGATTTTGACCTGAGAGACTGTCTTCGCCAGCAAATGAAGAATCTCTTTAATTTGCTGAATTTGTTCTTCGGTGACTTCAACCTCTTCGGATTTGGAAGTTTCCTGAGGAGATATTTTTTTGGAATATTCCCTCATCAGTTTCTCTCTTGGAGAAATAAGACATAGGGATAACTGCGTCCTTGCATGGATATTTATGTCTCCCTCTACAATCTAGGATATTTCATCCTATTTGGCAAATGATTTCTGTTCAACAACAGCATCTCCATTTCCGTGATGATTCTGGGGACAGTCAGGCAAGCTGAATCGTCAGCCCGCGAATTTTCCCCAGCGATTAAAATTCGCTTATTCCTCGGCTCGCTCTCCTCTTCGAGGAACCATGCCCGCTTGCCTCCGGATGACATTCCTCATCAGCTTGCCTGACTGTTTAGAATTTGTAGATGCTTACTTTCGCGTCTTCATTTCCGTGATGAGTGAAGATATTTCATCCAGTTAGCTGGTGAGGCGCCGGTCACTGTACATCCGAAGCCCCTAGTGGGGTGTATAAGGAGGGTCTTTGGCGAGGATGGAGGGGAACAGGCGCTGTGACTGATTATATCCCTCATCATTAGTTATTGAGGGAAGATGCTTCCCTGTTTAAATGATGGACGCCGCTTGATGCACTTGTGAGAAGATAGCGCATGTGCTATATTCAATCTTTTCATGATTTCTGTCAAAAAAAAGGAGGCAAAATGAAATCAAAATTTCTCATGTCAATCATTCTCCTTTTGGCCTTTATTTGTCTTTATTCCTCAGCCGCACAAGAAGCACGGCTTCTTCGTTTTCCGGCTGTCTTCGAGGACCAAATCGTGTTTACCTTTGCTGGCGATCTTTACACAGTGGCTTCTGAAGGAGGAATGGCAAGGAAGCTAACTACTCATGAGGGCTTTGAAATTTTTGCCCGCTTTTCTCCGGATGGAAAACACATCGCCTTCACTGGAGAGTATGACGGGAACAGGGAAATTTACCTTATCCCACGAGATGGAGGGATACCGAAAAGGTTGACCTACACACCTACCCTGAGTCGAGATGATGTTTCAGATCGAATGGGACCGAACAATATCGTTATGACATGGTACCATGATAACACCCACATTGTCTTCCGTTCTCGGATGCGAGATTGGAATCCTTTTAACGGACAGTTGTATCTGGCCTCCATAACGGGTAGCCTACCCGTGCAATTGCCAGTTCCTCGAGGGGGATTTTGCTCTTTTTCTGCGGACGACAAGAAAATGGCCTACAATCGTGTCTTTCGTGAATTCAGAACCTGGAAGCGTTACCGGGGAGGCATGGCAGATGACATCTGGATCTATGACTTTACTACCAGAAAAGTCGAAAACATCACCAATAATCTTGCTCAAGATATCATACCCATGTGGAGCGGAAACAGGATTTATTTCCTTTCAGATCGCGATGAAGAAAAAAGAATGAACTTTTATGTCTATGACCTCGAAAGCCGTGAAACACGCAAACTCACTGATTTTAAAGAGTTTGACATCAAGTTTCCTTCCCTGGGCCCCAGAGCCATTGTGTTCGAATACGGAGGTTTTATTTACCGGTTTGACCTGGAGAAGGAAACGGCCCAAAAAGTGCCCATCATGATTTCAGATGACCACTATACAAGCCGAAACAAGATCATCAATGTCAAAGACAAGATCACTAACTATGAAATTTCGCCGGATGGGAAACGGGCACTCTTCGGGGCACGCGGAGAAATTTTCACCGTTCCAGTACAACATGGCAACATACGCAATTTGACCAACACATCAGGAGTTCATGAGAGAAACTCCAAATGGTCCCCAGACGGAAAATGGATCGCCTTTATTTCTGATCGAAGCGGTGAGGATGAAATCTATATTCTAGCCCAGGATGCTTCAGGATCCCCCATGCAGATTACCCAGGGAGCTGATACTTACAAATACCAGATCTATTGGTCTCCGGATTCCAAAAAGATCCTCTGGGCTGATAAACTCCTGCGGCTTAATTATGTAGATATTGAAACCAAAAATGTGATGGAAGTAGCAAGAGCCAGGCGATGGGAGATAAGAGATTACGCTTGGTCTCCGGATTCCAACTGGATCGCCTATGCCAAACCGGAAGAAAAGATGATGCCCATGATCTATCTTTACAACTGCAGCACAAAAAAGACTCATGAAGTGACAGATGGCTGGTACTCATCCTATCGGCCTTCCTTTCATTCAGAAGGAAAATATCTCTTCTTTGTTTCTGACCGGGACTTCAACCCCATCTACAGCCGAACAGAGTGGAATTATGCCTATCTTTCCATGGCCAGAGTTTATCTTGTCACGCTTTCCAAAGACGAAAAATCCCCTTTTGAACCAAAAAGTGACGAAGTGGACGTGAAGGAAGTCAAGGAAACCACGACGGACAAGACTGAACCTAAAGCCGAGAAGAAAGAAAAAATGAGCATAAAAGTCGATCCAGAGGGGCTTAAAGACCGTATCATAAGCCTCCCTGTTGAGACAGCGAATTACGGGGATGTCACCTCGGTGGGAGACAAGATCTATTATATGAAGAGAGAGGACAGGGAGAAAAAAGCTTCTCTCCTCATGTATGATTTGAAAAACCAGAAAGAAACCGACCTTGGCGAAATCAATGGTTACGAGATTTCCGCCGATCAGAAAAAGATTCTTGTCTCTCAGGAGAATTCTTACGCCATCATAGATCTCCCCCAAGCGCCAATCAAGCTGAAGGAAAAGCTGGATCTTTCTCAAATGGAGGTGAAGTTAAACTTGAGAGAGGAATGGAATCAGATATTCAACGAATGCTGGCGGCAGATGAAATACTTTTTCTACGCTCCCGATATGCATGGAGTGGACTGGGAAGAGATGAGACGGCGCTACGAACCTTTGGCCCAGGCTGTCCATCACAGGGCTGATCTGACATATGTTATAGGAGAGATGGTCGGAGAGTTGAATGTCGGTCACACCTATGTAGGAGGTGGAGATATGCCTCAGCCCAAGAGAATCAATGTGGGAATGCTCGGTGCTCAATTCAAGAAAGATGAAAAATCTGGCTATTATCAAGTCACCAAGATCCTTAAGGGAGAAAACTGGGACAAGAATCTCCGTTCGCCTTTGACAGAGATTGGGGTCAACATCAAGGAGGGTGATTATATCTTGGCTCTCCAAGGAAAACCTACTAACACCATGACCGACATGTATGAAGCCTTATTCGATACTGAAGGCAAACAAGTCACTCTCCGCGTAAATTCAATACCAGAGGAGAAGGGGAGCCGGGAAGTCGTTGTGATTCCGCTCAAAGATGAGCTCTCTTTATACTATTATAACTGGGTTGAGAACAATATCGATAAAGTCAACAAAGCCACAGACGGAAAGGTTGGCTACATCCATGTCCCGGATATGTCAACCACAGGATTGAATGAATTCGTGAAACATTTTTACCCTCAGCTGCGCAAGAAGGCTTTGATTATCGATGTTCGGGGCAATGGTGGGGGAAGTGTGTCTCCAATGCTCATCGAGCGCCTTCGCCGAGAGGCAGCGATGATCGGCATGTCTCGGGATACCACTCCGCAACCAGATCCTGAAGAGGTGATGATGGGTCCTAAGGTTTGTCTGATCGACGAATTTTCGGCTTCAGATGGAGATATCTTTCCTTATCGCTTCCGCCAGTATAAACTCGGAAAACTGATCGGGAAAAGGACATGGGGCGGTGTAGTCGGTATCCGTGGTCCCCTGCCTCTTTTGGATGGAGGCTTTCTGATGAAACCCGAATTTGCTTCCTACAGCCTGGATGGAAAAGAATGGATCATCGAAGGAAAAGGCGTTGAGCCTGACATCTATGTGGATAATGATCCAGCTAAAGAATTTGCTGGAATCGATGAGCAGCTAAACAAGGCTATCGAAGTTATCCTGGAAGAGCTGAAAACACAAGAGAAAGAAATTCCCAAAATTCCTCCCTATCCCAAGAAAATAAAATAGGGATAGGCACTCTTTAACAAAGTCAGATAGCCATTAATGAAGGCGGATTAATTGGCAGAAAAAGTCAAGGTCAGTTGCTTCCATTGTGGAACAACCAATTATTATCCGTTCGCTTCATCAGGAAAAAAGGTGGTTTGTGGCCGATGCAAAAATGTGCTTCCCAATCCTGGATCAGTCCTCGAACCAGGACCTCAGCAGGTCTATAGCCTCATACAAAAATCTTCCCTTCCTATTCTGGTGGACTTTTACTCGCCCACTTGCGCTCCCTGTCACATGATGCATCCGGTGGTCAAAAACCTGGCAGTAAGGAGAGCAGGCGATCTTATGGTTTTGAGAATCAACATAAACCTGCATCTTGACATGGGAGCGGCATTCGGTGTGCAAGGAGTGCCCACATTCCTGATCATGCGCAAGGCAACAGAAATCGCCAGAACCACAGGAGCCATGCCTGAGACAGATTTTGCCCTCTGGGTGGCGAGCAGGATATAAAACGATTGTATTCTCTGGATGAATGTATAAAAATAGAAAAAGTGAATGCCTTATACTCAGCCGAATAGGGGATAAGAGGAGAGGAGTGATGACCACTTCCATGAGATCGACTATCGACAGACGTCAGTTCATCAAAGGGTCGTTCTTCGGTTTAGCCTGCCTTTCCGGTCTGGATCTAGCCTCATTTGGCTAGAAAAAAATGGCAAAAATTGCTATCTGCAAAACCCAGGAGCGGGAAGAAGGAATCCGAAATGTGCTGGAAATCTTTGAATATTCTTCCATGAAGAATAAACGGGAATTCCATCGTTCACCGGACATGCGGAAAATGATTGCTGAAATAAACCTGGGGTATAAACCTCAATTGATTGTTCTTGATGGATTGGAAGTTTTTGTGGATAGAGGCCCGATGAAAGGGGAGAGAAAAGAGGCCAATATCTTTCTGGCTGGTGACGATCGGGTGGCTATCGATGCTGTCAGCATAGCCGTATTGAAAGACTTGGGCTCCAACCAGGCCATCATGGGACGGAAGATATTTGAACAAGAACAGATAGCCAGAGCAGTTGAATTGGGTCTGGGCATTTCGTCGCCAGACCAGATCGAATTCCTCACTCCTGATAAAAAAAGTCAGGAATATGCTGAGAAACTGAGAAAGATATTGGCTCAGGGATAAATCTTAACTGGAGGGAACAATCATGACGCTTTATGATCTGATTACTTCAAGAAGGACGATCCGCCAGTTTAAGAGAGAGCCTATCCCTAAAGAGGCTCTGAAAAAGCTGGTTAATGCAGCAAGGTTAGCTCCCTCCGCGGCTAACCTGCAGCCTTTAGAATTTATTGTTGTGGACGATGAGGAAATGAGGGAGAAGATCTTTTCCTGTCTGCATTGGGCTGCTTACATTGCCCCAGAGGGCAATCCCAAGCATGGAAAGGAGCCAGTCGCCTATATCGTCGTTCTCATCAACACAAAGATCAGAGTTAGGGGTTTTGAGCGAGACGCAGGGGCAGCTATCGAAAACATACTCCTGACGGCTTGGGCAGAGGGTATCGGAAGTTGCTGGGTGATCTCCATCGACAGATCTAAAGTTCATCAAGTTCTCAATATTCCAGATCATTATAACATCGACTCCATCATCGCTATGGGATATCCTGCTGAAAAACCTCTTCTAGATGAAATGGAGGATACCATTAAGTATTGGAAGGACGAAGAGGGAAGGCTCCATGTGCCCAAGAGGAAACTGGAGGATATAATCCATTTTAATAAGTACTGAGATCTTTTTGATGAGGAGAAAAAATATCTTATTCGCCAGCTATCATTAATTCTCCCACTTTGACTGTTGGTCCAGAAAAAGGACTACGGAATTCCAGATCCTCTCCCACTGCTTCAATATTATTCAAGATCTCACTCAGATTACCAGAAATGGTTATTTCTGAGACGGGATAGATTACTTCTCCTTTTTCCACCCAGAGTCCAAATGCGCCTCGGGAAATATCTCCGGTGATGGGATTGAGGCCAAGACCGATGGTTCTGACCAAGATCAATCCCTTATCCATGGAGGCTATGATCTTCTCAGGTGTCAGTTTTCCGGCTTGGAAATAAAAATTGGTGGGCCCGACGTCTTTTCCTTCAGAATTTCCAGTGGATTTGAGTTTGAGCTTCCGTGCGGCATAGGTGTTGCAGAGGTAATTGTTCAGGACGCCCTTTTCTATTACTGTAGTCCTCTGAGAGGGAGTTCCTTCTCCATCAAAGGGCCTGGTTCCTAATTTTGAGGGGAGGAGACCATGGTCATAGACATTGACATTGTCACAAGCGATCTTTTCTCTCAATTTATCAACCAAGAAGGAAGCCTTCTGGTAGATCGAGGTTCCAGAGACACAGGTAAAGAGGAAACCCAGAAGCCAAGAAGTCATCAGTGGTTCAAAGATGACAGAAGCAGGCTGAGTTCTTATTTTTCTCGGATTGATCAGTCGAAGAGTGCGGGTAACGGCCTTCTGGGCGATGTCCTCAGGAGTATCAAGCTCATGAAAGTTGCGTTTTGCGCAGAACCAGAAATCCTCAACCCTCGAGTCTGTCTCCCCGGCCTGAAGGCCAACACTGAGGCTACAAAAAGTTTCCTTATATTCTTGGAGAAATCCGTTGGAATTCGCCAGCAGAGTCCTGATTTCTCTGGTTTCAAAGCTCGCTCCATGGGAATTTGTGATTCCTTTATGGGAAAGAGCAATCTTTTCTGTCTGGAGAGCAAGAGAAATTTTCTTTCTCGGAGAGAGTGCCGGAATTTCAGGATCATAAAGCTCAAGTGCAGTAATATCCACCTCTTTTCGAGGAAGGGAGGGAAGACCAGAGAATTCATCAGTGCTGGAAAGCTCGGCTCTCTTGATAGCGCTTATTATGAGGCGGTGAAGTGTTTCCCGCGACAGGTCAAAAGATGTGACAGATGCCGTCTTTTTATCTTTGATCACCCTGAGGTTCAATGACCTGGAGCCTGCTTCCACCAGATTTTCAATCTCACCGAGCCTCACATCGACATTGAATTCATCAGCGTCGACGATGGTGATTTCACATTCGTCGGCTCCGTGAGCTTTCCCTAAAGCCACCAGACCTTCGGCCATTCCCATCAGAACAGATCTTTCTCTTTTTTCTCTCATCGACGTCCTCCCACTGTCATCCTCGAAATCTTGATGGTCGGACAACCGTCGTTGACAGGAACAACTTGGCCTTCTTTACCGCATGTTCCTGTCTGTAAGCCGAATTCAAGATCAGAGCCAAGCATCTCAATCTTTTTCAGGATGTCAACATTGGTTCCGATAAGAGTGGCCTGTTTGACCGGCGCAGTCAATCTTCCTTCTTCAATCAGGGATCCTGAGCTTACAGTAAAGGTGAACTTACCTGAGTCTTCCACCTGACCACCCTGAAACCTATGGGCATAAAATCCTCTCTTGACTGAGCGAATGATCTCCTCGGGATCATGTTCTCCTCTATCCACATAGGTATTGCTCATCCGTGGCAGAGGGATATTTGTGAAGTCCTGCCTCCGACCATGCCCTGTGGCTGCCATGTGCATCACTTTGGCTGAGAGCCGGTCCTGCAACATGCCGACCAGCCTTCCCCTTTGGATGAGCACTGTCTTCTCAGGAAAAGTGCCTTCATCATCGACATTGTAGGAGCCTCGGAAGAAGGGAATAGTCGGGTCATCAAAGATATTTAGTTGACTCGACCCTACCATCTTTCCCATCTTGTCCCAGAAAACAGATGTTTTCTTCCGGTTAAAATCAGCTTCAAGAAGATGCCCTACAGCTTCATGGATCAATACTCCGCTGTGGCCCGGAGCAAGCACAACCGGCATTTCCCCAGCAGGTGGCTCGGCTGCTTCCAGAAGAAGAAGGGCCTCTTTCGAAGCCTCCTGTCCTATCTCCTCTGGAGTCAGCCTCTCTTGAAAATAATCAAGGCTCACTCTCCCTCCGCCACCACAATAGCCCGCCTCTCTTCTGCCTTTTTTTTCGGCGATGGTCAGGCATGTCAATTTAACCAGAGGGCGCCGATCTGAAACCAGCACTCCCTCTGAGTTGGCCACAGTGATAGACTGGGTTGAATCGGAAAATATAACCTTGATCTTCTTGATCCTTTGATCGAAATTCTGAGCAGAAGAATAAGCTCTGTTGACCAGAGCGATTTTTTCTTCCAACGGTTCCTGGTGGGGAAAGCGGGATATAGGGTAGAAATTATGTAACGTAATAAGAGGAGAAAAAGGTGCAGTATGGCTTTTCGACTTCTTATCAGCGATGGCTGCTGCGGTTAAAGCGGCTTTTTTAATTTTTTCCTGGGCAAGATCGTTGGTGTATCCATAACCTGTTCTGTCTTGATGAATGGCCCGGATTCCCAAGCCACAGACAATACTCTCTGAAGTCTCCTTGATGATATCCTCTTCCATGTGGATAAAGCTGTGGATTCTATGCTCGAAAAATATCTCTGAAAAATCAGCTCCAAGACAAAGAACTAACTCCAAAATGTTGTGAATGTCTCTCTTGCTGAGAGGGAATGTCTTTTCAGAGTTCAGAGTTGAGAATTTATTCATTTTCATAGCAGCCAAGAATCATGATTTTAGGCTCAGTGATAGATTCTGTTATGATAAGATCTCTTTTTGAGAAAAACCTTAGATTTCTCCTGTGACAGCCAGGAGCCGGATTTCTCTAATGGACATGCCCTTTATTCCTAGCCTCTCCACGGTTCTTCCTGTTGCCCAGTAATCCTCCTCTCTCATGATCGAGGCCATATGGATGATGGCGTTGATTGTTGTCGTTTTTACACCCAGCATTTTGCCGATAGAGGCTATCGGAACAAGACTCATAGGAACGTCTTCGTTGATATAGCGATGGTGAAGCCTGTCTGGCGCTTTGATCCCTACATAGCCTGGATTGTCGTGCATAGCCTCATAAAGGTCTCTTCCCGTGGCACTGTAGGCAGTGTACAGCCAGTTTCTGGCACTCATGGCCTTGATTCCAAGCGCAGCGGCCACATCCTGTCTCTCTCTGTCCAGTTTTTCCAACACTTTGGCCACAGATATACTGGCTCCCTGAATATAATACTCAAAATCTCCGTGGGTTTCTTCAATCCATGCGGCATTGAGGACGGTCAAAGCTGGATGAAAAACCGCTCCGATGTTGTCAAAGCTTGTCTTGAAGATGTTATCCCCAGGCACAAATTGAGGAAAGGCACAGTTGATAACTTTTACTACTCCAGGAATCCAGTAAGCGGGGAGTGTAGCCAGAGGAACGGAGTTCTTAATAGAAAAAATCTTGGCTTGAGCTGGGCCGACGGCTCTGGAGGTATAGAGGAATGTCTGGGCCTCGGCCAAAAAAGGAAATTTACTCAATCCTTCCTTTTTAAGAGCATGATAGAACTCCAAGGCCCCACCTGTTCGGCCAGGGTTGAGGATAATAATCTGATTCTCCTTTAGATGGGGAGCACAAATTTGGGCGATGAACCTGTGGCCATTGGCGGGAATGACAACCATCAAGACCTCCGCACCCTCCAGGCACTCCTCTATGTTTCTTGAAGCGAGTTCTATCTTTCCGATTCCTTGAATTTCTCCCTCGATCTTGATTCCTTTTCTGTGATGCACGGGGCGGATCTTGTTTCCCCCTCGATTATAAAGATTGACCCTGAAGCCCATCAAGCCCAGATGTCCGGCCATAGCCAGACCTCCGTGTCCTGCTCCCAGAACACAGAATCTAAGCTTTTTAGGATCTTTACTGAGGAGGTCTCTGAGGTAACCTCTTCTTCTCTTGTCTAATTGAGTAATCCTTTTCTTTGGCACTTCGATCGGCCTCCTCCGTTAAATTGGGACAATGAAATAATTTCTCGGAATCCTGTTTCTATGTTTTTATAGAGAATTCAATTATTCGGTACTAAAAAGATCATTCTTATCTTCTTAGAGAGATCAAAAATATTTTAATATATTAAGAAGTTAAAAGGCAATCTTCCTTTTTTATCTTATTTTCTTTTTTTCCTTGAGAAGCGGAAAGACCAGGATGAGGATAGCTGCTATTCCCAGAGAATACTCAAAAAGATTAGTCAGAAGATGAACTCCGATCCCTGATAGAATAGCCAACCTGGAATCAAAATTCATCAGCCTAAAGGTTAAGGCCCAGGCAGATTCCCAGGTTCCAAATCCTCCGATTCCTTTGACGGGAAGAGCAGAGGTGAGCTCGGCACCGGTGGTCCCCAGGATTGTCTTCCAGAAGCTTATTCTTTCCAGGCTCAAACCATGACTGCGGAGGAGAGAATAGAGAAGAAAATAGAGTGAGCCGTATTTGGCAAGACGGATAAAGAGAGAAAGGAAAAAAAGAGGAAAAAGGATTTTCCTCTTCTTGCTCTGAACAAGATGAACTTTTATCAACTGGATTTTTTCGATAGATATTCGGACCCATTTTTGACTTTCCAACCTCAGGCTCCTGGACAGGAATGACAAACCTTTTCCCAGCAGAGAGAAAATCTGAGATATTTTCCAAAGGATAAGACAGATAACAAGGAAAAAAATTAAAGACGCCAAGAGAAGTGTGGAAAAGGGGAGGTTTGGAGAAGCAATACCCACAGCAAAAATAGAGACGAAGAGAAATGGGCTTAAGGTGATGAAATCAAAGATGATGGCTATAACAAGAGTGGAAGTGGCCACCTCAAAAGAAAAGTTTAGCCTTTTATTCAAAAGATAGATATAGGAAAGCGATCCGATACGAGCTGGGAAGAGATCGACAAAGAGGTTGCGGATGAAGGTCACCAGAATAATATTCTCCCAGCTTATGGGATATGGGTTGAGCAGCCATTTGTAGCGCCAAGAACGAAGGACAACTCCTGCCAGTGCGATGGCCATAAAGGCCAAGAAAGCAGGAAAATATATACGGGAGAATGTCTGGACAAGGTCTTTGGTTTCGATCTGAGAGAGAAGAATCCAGATCAGAACTGTAGAAACAACAAAAGAGATAAAGATATAGAAAAGTCTCTTCTTTTGCATTCTTGTATATTAGATGGCTTTTCTTGGAAGATGTCAAACAGGGAATCTCCTCCAGAAAGCATTTCCATGATAGCTAATGATGAGGGACAACGCCGGTTCCCCTCCATCCTCGCTGGGGAAAATCCGCGTGCTGACGATTCAGCTTGCCCAACTGTCATTACAATCATCACGGAGATGGAGATGCTATCGCTCTTCCAGCTTTATTTGACTGAAAAACAGGAAAAAATTATAATCTTCTCAAATGAAAGAGGAAGAGATAGACAGCATCATCAAGAGAGCCCTCGAGGAAGATATGCCTGAGGGTGATATCACATCTGAAAGCATTATTCCCTCTCATTCTCAATCCAAAGCCGTCTTCTTGGCTAAAGAAGAAGGAGTTCTGGCTGGAATTGATGTGGCCAAAAGAGTATTTCAACTCATCGATCCGTCCACTGCATTTGACAAGATGAAAGAAGATGGCCAGACCTTCCATGAAGAAGAGACGCTGGCTCAAATCAGTGGCCCCGCTGTTTCTCTCCTTAAAGGAGAACGGATAGCATTGAATTTTCTCCAGCGGCTCTCTGGCATAGCCAGCGCTACACGGAGATATGTCCAGGCCATCTCAGGAACAAAAACAAAGATTCTTGACACACGGAAGACTACCCCTGGCTTGAGAATCCTGGAAAAATATGCCGTGAGAATGGGAGGGGGCCTGAATCACCGACTGAATCTCTCGGAGATGGTTCTGATCAAAGATAACCATCTCCAGATAGTAGGAAGCATCACGGATGCGGTGAAGAAGGCTCGGGAAAAAGTCGACAAAGGTGTAAAAATCGAAGTGGAGACAACCACCCTGGAAGAAGCAAAGGAGGCTCTACAAAGCAGAGCAGATATGATCATGCTTGACAACATGTCTTTGGAAGAAATGAGAGAGGCGGTGACTTGGTTGAAAGGAAGAATTCCTGTGGAGGCCTCAGGAAAGGTAAATCTCGATTATGCCAAGGAGATCGCAGCTCTGGGCGTGGATTATATATCAGTGGGCAGCTTGACCCACTCCTACAGATCTATGGACATCAGCATGGAATTTTTATCTTAAAAACCTATGGATAATCAAGAGACTCTAACCACCGATGTTTTAATCATAGGCTGCGGAATCGCTGGCTCGAGCGCAGCCCTGGAAGCAGCCAAGAGTGGGCTACGTGTCATCGTCATCTCCAAGAATTCTACTCTAGAGGAATCCAATACTTATTATGCTCAGGGAGGAATTGTCTCCCTTGGGTACGATGACCGCCCAGAGCTTCTGAAAGAAGACATCATCAAAACAGGGGATGGGATCAACAATCCTGAGGCTGTAGAACTTCTGGCCATTGAAGGTAAGAAGATGGTGGACGATATTCTGATCAAAGAGTTGTGCATCCCCTTTACCCACAGTTCTCCCGATTCACTCGATTATGCTCAGGAGGCTGGTCACTCCAGAAGAAGGATTCTTCATATTAAAGATACAACAGGGCGTACCATCGAAGAGAAATTCATCATGGCATTGAAAAAATTTTCCAATCTCACTCTCCTGAATAACCATACCGCTGTCGATCTTCTCACTGTTCCTCACCATTCCAAAAATCCTACCGCTTATTACAAAGAACCGCAGTGTATCGGTGCATATATCTTAGACAACGAAACCCGCAAGGTAAAGACCATCTTTGCCCCTTACACTATTTTGGCCACCGGAGGTTGTGGCGCACTTTATCTCTACACATCCAATCCCCCGAGTGCTATAGGGGACGGGTATGCGATGGCTTACAGAGCCGGAGCCAGAATCGTCAACATGGAGTACATTCAGTTTCATCCCACTTCGCTCTTTCATCGAGATGCGGATGGTTTCTTGATCTCGGAGACGGTGAGGGGAGAGGGGGCCCGCTTAAAGTCAAAAGATAGTCGGCTCTTTATGGAGAAATATTCAGAGAAGAAAGAGTTAGCCCCCCGTGATGAGGTTACCAGGGCTATCTACGAAGAAATGACAAACACCGACTCCAGCTATGTCTACCTGGATCTAGCATCTTATGCCAAGATCGATATCAAAAAACGTTTCCCCAACATCTACCAGACCTGCTTGAAATACGGGATCGATATCAACAAGGATCCCATCCCTGTGGTTCCTGCAGCTCATTATTGTTGTGGTGGGGTTCTGGTTAATACACAGGGACTTAGCTCGCTTAAAGGCCTCTATGCCGTGGGTGAGGTATCATGCACTGGCCTGCACGGGGCAAACCGTCTGGCCTCGACCTCTCTCCTGGAAGGATTGATTTGGGGAACAAGAGCAGCCCAGCACATCGTTTCTCATTTTAATTCCACACATATTTATAAATCCACTGATATCCATAAATGGTATTATCCTGTTCGGGAAGAAGATATCGATCCTGCATTGATCAATCAAGACTGGGTTTTCATTCGCTCCACATTATGGAATTATTCTGGAATCATCCGCACCAAGAAACGACTAGAAAGGGCTAAAGCCGACCTGGATTATCTAAGACACAGGATCGAAAAATTCTACAAAGAAGCCAAAATGGATGCCAAAGTAGTAGGTCTCAAACACGGCATACAGGTTGCTCAACTGATCACCTCTGCTGCAATAAACAATCCTGTCAGCCGCGGAGCTCACTACAGAAGAGACTGATTTCTTAATAGAAATCATCTACATATTTTTATTATTGAAATTTCATGTTGTTTACCATTGTGTTCACCTATCCATATAATATACTTACGAATCTCTGGATTTCAGTCATATTGCCAAATTTGAAATGGGAATCATCTCAATTTCCGTGATAGCTAATGACGAGGGAGATGATCAGTCCCAGCGGCGGTTGCGGTTCATCCGAAGCCCATGGCGGAGGGTGGGAAGGTCTTTGGCGAGGATGGAGGGCAACTGCTGCCTAACTACCTTACTGGATGAAATATCTTCACTCATCATGGTTTTTGAAATACTTACGTTGAGATCCCTTTTATTGACTTTTTCTTATGGCGTAATAAAATAACTTCTTTTATAATAAAAAAGAAAAAACAGGTGATTAGCGGAGAAAGACTATGTCAAGCAGTGAAAAGATCAAGGAGAGTTTGAACCTTCCCCAAACCTCCTTTTCCATGAAAGCCAAGCTTCCCCAGAGGGAACCAGAACTCATCAAAAAATGGGAAAGTATGCGTCTCTATAAGAAGATCCAGAAAATAAGGGAGAACTCTCCTATCTTTGTCCTTCATGATGGACCGCCATATGCCAACGGCAATATTCATCTTGGGACAGCCCTCAACAAGATTTTGAAGGATTTCATCGTCAAGACAAAAACCATGCAGAATTTCCGCTCTCCCTATCTTCCGGGATGGGATTGTCATGGTCTTCCCATCGAGATCAAAGTGGACCAACTCTTGGGAGATAAAAAGAAGGATCTGTCCATCATAGAAATCAGGGAAGAGTGCAAAAAATACGCCCTCAAGTATGTTGACATTCAGCGCGGTCAATTTAAAAGACTGGGAGTCTTTGGTGAATGGGAAAATCCTTACCTAACCATGGATCCCCAATATGAGGGGGAGGTGCTTCGGCATCTGGCCGCTTTTTTTGCTTCTGAAAATGTTTATAAAGGAAAAAGGCCCGTTCACTGGTGTCCCCACTGTCGTACAGCACTGGCTGAAGCTGAGATCGAATACAAAGATCGACCCTCTCCATCTATCTATGTGAAATTCTCTTTAATCTCCGACCTCTCCCAAAAGTTTTCTTCGTTGAAAGGGAAAAATGTCTTTGTCCTGATCTGGACCACAACGCCCTGGACTCTCCCTGCCAATCTGGCTATCGCCTTCCATCCCGACTATGAATACGCCGCTTTCCAGGAGGACAGCGAAGTTTACATCGCCGCCAAAAGGCTGATTCCAGTCGTAGCAGAGGAACTGGGCCTAAAGAAGACAAAGATCTTAACCACTTTTCTCGGAAAAGAAATGGAAGGTCTCAAAGCCCGCCATCCCTTCATCGATCGAGAATCTGTCTTTGTCTTGGCCGATTATGTCACTCTTGAACAGGGAACAGGCTGTGTCCATACCGCTCCCGGCCATGGTTATGAGGATTATATGACTGGATTGGCCTACAAGCTGGATATCTACACTCCTGTGGACAGCAAGGGCAATTTTATACCTCAGGTCGAAAGATACGGCGGGATGAACGTGTTCGACTCCAACAAAGTCATCATCGAAGACATGAAAAAAGAGGGAAGCCTTCTCAAAGTAGGCCAAATCGTCCATTCCTATCCTCATTGTTGGCGATGCAAAAACCCGGTGATCTTCAGGGCTACAGCCCAGTGGTTTATCTCAATGGACAAGAATGATCTTCGCAAAAAAGCGCTCCAAGAGATTAAAAAAGTGCGCTGGATTCCGGCCTGGGGAGAGGAGAGGATTTCGAACATGGTCACGGCAAGACCGGATTGGTGTATATCCCGACAGCGTTCATGGGGCGTGCCCATTCCTGCCTTCTATTGCCAAGACTGCACCCAGATTTTAGCCGGAGACGATATCACTCTGAGAATAGCCGATATCTTCTCCAGAGAAGGCTCCACAGCCTGGTACAACAAGAATGCGGAGGAGCTTCTTCCACCCGGTACCAAATGCTCACAGTGCGGATCAGCTAAATTCAATAAGGAAAACAACATCCTGGATGTCTGGTTTGAATCGGGAGCCAGCCACAATGTTCTGGGAAAACGAGAGGACCTGCCCTGGCCTTCTGATCTCTACGTGGAAGGTCACGATCAATACAGAGGGTGGTTCAACAGCTCCCTCTTTGTCGGTCTGGCTGCCAAGCACGCCTCTCCTTATAGATCGGTGATCACTCATGGCTTTGTCCTTGATGAGCAGGGGAGAGGAATGTCAAAATCACTGGGAAATTTCATCGAGCCGGAAGAAATCATTTCACAGAACGGGGCCGAAATCCTCCGGCTTTGGGTGGCCATGCTTAACTACAAAGAAGATGCTCGATTCGGAAATGAGATTCTGCAGAGACTGGTGGAAGCTTATCGCAAGATCAGAAACACATGGAGATTCATTCTGGGGAATCTCTACGATTTTATTCCTGACGAAGAAATGGTTGCTCACGAAGATATGAATCTCCTGGATAAATGGATTCTGGAGAAATGCTCCCGGCAGGGGAGAAGAATCCTTAAGGCTTATGAAGATTATGAATTCCACATCGTCTTTCATGCGCTGTACAATTTTTTCACTGTAGATCTGAGTGCATTCTATCTGGATGTTCTCAAAGACAGGCTCTATTGTTCGAAAAAAAGCTCTCTGCTGCGAAGATCTGCCCAAACAGCTCTCTTTTATCTCTTGAAATGGAGCCTCGTGCTTATGGCCCCCATCCTGCCTTTTACCTCAGAAGAAGCGTGGGAAGCCATGCCGCACTATGAGGGGAAGGAGGAATCCATCCATCTGGAGCTTTTCCCCTCTTTTAAAGAGAAATGGCTGGAGGATGAGCTCTTCAGCGAGTGGGCAGACCTGATCGCTGTCAGAGAAAAGGTTTTAAAGGAACTGGAAAGAACAAGAGAAGAGAAGCTTATCGGAAACTCATTGGAGGCATCTGTGACTCTGGATATCCCTGCCTCCAAGGAGAGCCTTCTCGAAAAGCACGAAAAAGACTTGGCCTCCCTTTTTATCGTCTCCGCAGTTCATCTTACACCCACTGAAGATGAGGAGATCAAGGTCAAGGTTACCAAGGCTGAAGGGGAAAAATGCCAGAGATGTTGGAATTACTCCCCATATGTGGGAAAAAGCTCCCGCTTCCCTCTCTTCTGCAAGAGATGTGAAGAGGTGGTCAGCCAGATTGAGATATGAAAAACAAATTTCCCTATTTTCTCCTTATTGTTCTGATTATAATCACCGACCAGGCGAGTAAAATCTGGGTCTCCCACACCTTTCCCTTGTTCAGTCACCACTGTGTTATCCCTGGCTTCTTGAACCTGACTCATATTCACAACCGGGGAGCCATCTTCGGCTTTCTCTCCCGATCTCCTGGCCCGTTGGTCCATTATATTCTGATGGGAGCCTCGATAGTTGCCTTTTTCCTAGTCCTCTATTATTTTTTCAAAACTTCTGCTCAAGAGAGATTTTTGCAAATATCTCTCTCCTTGATCCTGGCCGGTGCTTTGGGCAACTTGATGGACAGAATCTTGCGGGGATATGTGATAGATTTCTTAGATTTCTACATTAAGAAATGGCACTGGCCCTCCTTCAATGTGGCGGATGCCAGCGTGAGTGTGGGAGCAGTGATTCTGATTTTTCTTCTGTTGTTCAAGAGGAAATAAAGATGTTGCCAATCCTCTTCAAAATTGGTCCTCTGACCATCCATACCTATGGATTCATGATGGCTTTGGGTGTGGGCATGGGCTTCTGGTTTCTCTATGTCCAAGCCAGGAAAAAGGGACTTCCTGCTTCCCGCATGATCGATATGGCTTTTTACACCATTATCATCTCCTTGATCGGAGCCAAGCTCATCCTCTTTGTGGGGAACATCTCCTATTATGTTCGCTATCCTTCAGAACTCTTTTCCCTCGCCCGGTCCGGGGGCGTCTTCCAAGGTGGATTGACCGTCGGTTTCCTCTTCGCCCTGTGGTATTTCCGAAAACACCGTATTCCAACCTGGAAAGCAGCTGATATCATCGGTCCAGCCCTGGCCTTGGGGCATGGATTTGGCCGGATAGGATGTTTCACGGCAGGATGCTGTTATGGACGGGCCTGCGATTTGGCTTGGGGAGTGGAGTTTCACAGTGAATACGCCCACAACTTGACAGGAATTCCGCTTAAAATCCCTATCCATCCCACCCAGCTTTATGAGTCTGTGCTGAATTTTTTAAACTTTGCCATCCTCTTCGTCATCTTGAAAAAGAAAAAATTCGATGGTCAGGTCTTTGCCTTCTACATCATCAACTATTCCATCATCCGCTACTTAGTTGAATTCTACAGAGGGGACCATGCGGATAAAGCCTTCCTCATCCAAAACCCCTCACCTTATCTCAGCCTTTCCCTCCCTCAGCTCTTCTGCATCCTAGGGCTGGTGGGAGGGTTAAGTCTTTATTTTTTCCTCAAAAAAAAGAAAAGTGTCTAAGAAGGAATTCCTCATCACTTCTCCAGATGAAAATAAAAGGCTGGATGTATTCCTCTCTCACAAGATAAAAGAACTGAGCCGCTCTCAGGTTCAAAGCCTCATCGAAGAAGAGAAGGTTTTAATCAGTGGAAAAGGCTCAAAGCCAAGTTATCATTTGAAACCTGGGGACAGGGTGGAGATAGAGTACACAATCCACGGCATCCCAAATGTACAGCCAGAAAATATACCTCTGAAAGTCATACACAGCGATAATCATATCCTGGTAGTGGACAAGCCTTCAGGACTGGTTGTCCATCCCGGAGCAGGAGTGAAGAGCGGGACATTGGTCAATGCTTTGCTCCATCATTTTCCTGATATAGAAGGAATCGGTCCTGTGGAAAGGTCAGGAATCGTCCATCGTTTGGATAAAGAGACCTCAGGTGTTATGGTGGTGGCCAGAAGCCTTAAAGCCCACAGTAGTCTTCAGCGTCAGTTTAAAGAAAGGGCTGTGGAAAAGGTCTACATCGGCCTTGTCTGGGGAAGAATGCCTCAAAAATCGGGTGAAATGACCTGGTCATTAGGTCGCCATCCTAAGCACGGAGGAAGAATGTCGACAAAGACGAAAAAACCCCGTGCTGCCAAGACTCAATATAGTGTGGAAAAAGAGCTGGAGAAATTCACCTTACTCAGAATAAAACCCATCACCGGAAGAACCCACCAGATAAGAGTTCATCTTGCAGCAGCAGGACACCCTGTGGCCGGGGACAGCCGTTACGGCCGCAGAAAGGAAAAAATCAAATCCCCCCGGCTCTTTCTCCATGCGGCTCAAATCTCCTTCCATCACCCTGATTCAGGAAAAAGAGTCATGTTCTCATCCCCTCTCCCTGAGGATCTGAAAAATTTTTTGAATAAAATCGAACGCATTACAGGTTAAAGACCCTCCCACCATGGCCTTCAGAGGGATGGGAACCGCCGTCTCACTACCTAACCGTATGAAATGTTTTCACTCATCGCGGAAATGGAGATACTGCAAGGAAGCACCCTTATTTCCGTGACAGTTTTAACAGCAGTCAGGTAAGCTGAGTTGGAAGACATCCGGAGGCGAGCGGGCATGGTTCCTCGAAGAGGAGAGCGAGCCGAGGAATAAGCGGATTTTCCTCGCTGGGGAAAATCCGCGGGCTGACGAATCAGCTTACCTGACTGTTACTGCATCACGGAAATGGGGATGCTTACATACTGCAAAAAATACCTTGAGAAGAGAGTAGATTTTATTGTATCATATTCGTTGCTTGCCTCTTTGGCAAAGAAGATTTCCTGCATCTTAAAACCAAGTTTTCCATTCCATAGGGAGGCTCTAAGATGAAAGATTATTCCCCTGAGAGAATAAGAAACGTCGCCATGATTGGACATGGTTCTTCAGGAAAAACATCCATGACATCCGTTTTCCTTTTTAATGCAGGGATAACTTCCAGGCTGGCTAAAGTTGAAAAAGGAAATACCATCACTGATTATGATCCAGAGGAAATTGAAAGGCAGATTTCGATAAACTCTGCCGTATGTTATTTGGATTGGAACAACCATAAGATCAACATTATAGATTGCCCTGGATACACAAACTTCCTTTGGGATACAAGAGCTTGTTTAAGAGCTGTAGATGGAGGAGTGGTTATAGTCTGTGGAGCAGCAGGAGTGGAAGTAGGAACGGAGAAGGTTTGGGAAATGCTGGAAGAATTCAATCTTCCTCGGATCATCACCATCAATAAGCTGGATAGAGAAAATGCGGATTATCAACGGACCCTTGATTCCATTCAACAATTTTTCGGCCGGCAGGCTGTTCCGATTCAACTCCCCATCGGCAAAGAGAAGAATTTTTCGGGAATCATAGACCTTGTGGAGAAAAAGGCCTTCACTTTCGAGAAAGACGAAAGCGGAAAATTCAAAGAGACCGAAGTGCCCGAGAACCTCAAGTCCGAAGTTGAGAAGAAAGCCGAAGAGCTCACAGAGATGGTGGCAGAAAACGATGAACAATTGATGGAACAGTACTTCGAGAAGGGTAAACTAACGTCTGAAGAACTACGGGAAGGCCTTAAGAAGGCCGTCCTCTCCCGTCATCTTTTTCCCGTTTTTGTGGCTTCGGCTCTGACGAACGTGGGAATCCAGCCTATTCTGGATGGAATCACCACTTACATGCCTTCCCCCTTAGATAGAGCAGAAATCGCAGCAACCGTCAAAGGAAAAGAAGAAACAATCAAACCCAATTTGGATGGCCCATTTTCTGCGTTGGTCTTCAAAACTATCTCCGATCCCTACACTGGACGTATCTCCCTTTTGAGGATATTCTCGGGAAAGGTTGGCCCTGATTCCACTGTGTACAACACCAATCATGATATAGACGAGAAACTGGGGGGGCTGTTCTTCCTCAAAGGCAAAGAACAAATCCCTGCAGGAGAGGCAAAAGTGGGTGATATCGTGGCCACAACCAAGCTGAAAACCACATACACCGGCGACACTCTATGCGTTAAGGGAAACGGGATTGAATTTCCGCCTATCAAATTTCCCGAGCCTTCCATATCATTTGCCATTGAACCAAAGACACGAGCCGACGAAGACCGTATTTCCCAGGCTACCCACCGTATCTCAGAGGAGGATCCCACGGCAAAGATAGAAAGAGACTCGGAAACGAACGAGTTGATCATATCCGGAAATGGCCAGCTCCATGTGGAAATCATCGCCGATCGCTTGAAAAAGAGATACAACGTGGATGTGGTTCTGAAGCCTCCAAAAATCCCTTACAAAGAAACCATAAAGGGACGTTCTGATGTACAGGGAAAGTACAAAAAACAGACTGGAGGAAGGGGACAATACGGGGATGTAAAAATCAAGATGGAGCCCCTTGCCAGAGGAAAAGATTTTGAGTTTGAGGATAAGATCTTCGGGGGGGCCATACCTAAAAATTTTATCCCTTCCATAGAGAAAGGCATCAAGGAAGCCAAGAAAAAGGGAGTCGTGGCTGGATATCCGACTATGGATTTCAAAGTTGTCCTTTATGATGGCTCTTTCCATGAAGTTGATTCCTCTGATATCGCCTTCAAGATCGCAGCCTCCATGGCCTTCAAGAAAGGAATGAAGGAGGCCAAGCCCACCATTCTCGAGCCGATCATGAATGTTGAAGTCTACACGCCAGAGGCATACATGGGAGATCTCATGGGAAACCTCAACGGCCGCCGTGGAAAAGTGCAGGGCATGGAACAGAAGGGAAATCTACGCATCATCAAGGCCCAAGTTCCTATGGCAGAGATGCTGGATTTTGAACCATCGTTAACCTCTATAACAGGAGGCAGAGGTTCATTCCTTATGGAGTTTTCCCATTACGAAGAAGTCCCCAGCCATCTCCAGCAGAAAATCATCCAAGAGGCGATCAAAGAAGGACGGATCAAGCCTGAGCAAGAATAAATCAGAGATTTTTACTGCTTGAGTAAGCAGGCCTACAAAAGGGGAAAAGCTGAATATCATTCTTCTCCATAACTTCTTTCTGAAAAGCTAACATTCTTCAGGCTTCACAGGAATATTCCTCTCTCAACAAGAGAAGCATGACACTGGCTCCCATGGTCAGGATAAGCGAAAAGAGAAAAGTCGCAATCATTCCTAAGCTCTCCCAGAGGATTCCGGCAATAAAAGAAGCAGGAAGAGCACACAGACCCGTGACCATCTGAAAAATGCCTAAAGAGCTTGCCCTGAAGCGCGGGGGAGAAAGCTCACAGACAAATGTCTTCTGGACCGGCTCCAGAGCTCCTCGATGAGCTCCGTAGAGAAAAAAAGCAAGGATGATCATCCCAGAACTGCGCACAAGGATGAAACTCAGACAAACAGCACCCCAGATTAAGTAGGAAAACAGAAGCACAGACTTTCTTCCAATTTTGTCCGAAAGTCTCCCCAAAGGAAGAGAAAGAAGAGAGGCGGAGGCTGTAAAGATCAAATACAGCACAGGCACAAAGCTTGTCTTGAACCCGAATTCTTTAGCAAAGATCAGAAGGAAGGAATAGCTGAAGGCTCCCAGAGCAAAAAGAGAACTCAAAAGGAGGAAGAGCCGGAAATTCCGATTCAACTCTTTAAGGGATACTCCTCTGGATAAATGGATATTCTTGGATTTTCCCTCCCTGATCAAAAAGATGATCAGAATAGTGCTGACAAGAGATGGGATGGCAGCCAAAGCAAAAAGAATCCTGTAGCCTGAAAAACGGAAAAACACAATGCAGATCAGGACTCCGCACAAAGCTCCTAAATGGTCCATGGTTCTAAGCAGGCCAAAATGTTTTCCTCGGTTTGCTGTAGTGGAGGCATCGGCCACCAGGGCATCCCGCGGTGCGCTCCTTATTTTTCCCACCCGATCCATGATACGGAAGGGAATCAGATGGGTCCACGCCGATGAAAAGGCATAGCCTAATCGTGAGAGTGAACCTAAAAGATATCCCAGCCAGATAAACACTTTTCTTCTTCTCAACCTGTCAGAAAAATAACCTGATCCTGCCTGGGAAAGAGAAACCAGCGCCTCTCCCAGCCCATCCAGAAATCCTAGGGCAACCATATTAGCCTTCAACACAGTGGTCACGAACAGAGGCCAAATGGGATAGATGATGTCTGAGCCCAAATCGTTGAGAAAGGAAGCAGCTGCAAAAGTCTTGATGGCCTTCTGGCTTTTGGTTCGTTCGGTTTTCATCTTTAATATAAAGGGGACCATCCCACTTGAACCGTTAATTTATTATAATTCGAGACGTTAAAAAAGAGAAAAAGGAAGATTATCTTCCTTGTTGATTGACAGTAGATAAAACGAAAAGATATCATAGTCTAAAATTTTGACTGGAAAGAGAAAAAAATGAAAGCCCGAAAAATCACTTGCCTGTTAATATTTTTCCTTACTGTAATCAATCTGACAGGAGAAGAGCAGGAGAAAACCCTTCTTCTTCGAATCGGAGACAAAATTCTTAAAAACAAAACCATGGCCATCTTTCCCGGACAAATTTATTCTGTTCAGGAAGAATCCTCCCTATCATTCGAAGAAATGGCCCAGGAAATGATGAAAAACCACTTTATCTACGTGGGTGAAACACACAACAGCCTTGCTATTCATGAAATTCAGCTCAAGGTCATCCAAACCCTTTATCAAAGGGATAAAAATTTAATCATTGGTCTGGAGATGTTACCCGTATCAAGCCAGGAAGTATTGAATAAATTGAGCCTTGGCATCCTTACTACAGAAGAATTCCTGCGGGAGTCAAGATGGTATGTGCATTGGAATCTCAACTTCTCATTTTACGAGAAGATTTTTCAGTTCGCAAAAGAGAACAGGATTCCCCTATATGCCCTGAATGCTTCTCGCGACCTGATCCACAAGATCAGGATGCAAGGCTGGGAGGCCCTTTCCCATCAGGAAAAAGAGATCATTCCCCGCCCTGATCTTTCCAACCAAGAACATCGGATTCTGATCCGAACCATTTTCGAAAGCACCTCTATTCCTCATGAAATGAAAGGCAAAGGATTGGAGATAGCCTTTGAAGGACTCTATCGAGCCCAGTCAGCCTGGGATGAAGTCATGGCCCACAACACTGACCGAACAGCCAAGAAAGAGGAAAAGAGAATGATTGTTTTGGCTGGATCCGGCCATTTTTTCTACAACCTGGGAGTCAACCGCCGTGCCTTCGAAAGAAACCATCTTCCTTTTAAAACACTTATCTGTGTGGAGATTCCTGAAGAGCAAAAAAGCCTCCTCATCTCGAGGAGCTTAGCCGACTTTGTCTGGGGAATTACAGAGGAGGAGAGACCTGCTTATCCATCCATAGGCCTGGAGCTAAAGAAAATCGAAGGACTGAACAATCTCGTTCTGGGAAGTGCTCCCATCGAAGGAGTAGCCAAGTATAGCGATTTTCAAAAGGGAGACGTGATTCTTTCTGTAGATGGGAAGACATACTCAGATATCAATGAACTCAGAATGTATTTGGCCCGATTCCATTGGGGTGATGAAGTCCGTTTCCGCATACTCCGTCAGGGTGAAGAAAAAGAAATAACCATGGAGTTACTCTATAAGGAGGAGAAGGAGGGCCAGTCTGGAAGATAGGAGAAGAACCTAAAAAGCAAAAAACATTGAAAGACTGGAAAAAAACAGATTTATATCTTATAGAAAAGGAGAGGAAAAGTGTTTAAAAAAGGATGCCTGGTAATTGCCCCTATAATCTATCTATTCTTATTTTTTTCAGCCCTGGCCTTGGAGGAAGTGCCCATCAAAACGCCAGGAGAAAAGGTCAACTACACTCGCTACAGTCAGAATGAAGACATTGCCCTCTTCCTCAGTCAAGTGGATCATCTTAGTCCAGAGGTAGAGGTTCAGATTATAGGACGGACTCGTGAGACTAAAGATTACGGCGCCAAGGATCTTTTTCTCTGTATTATCACAGAAGAAGGAGCAGACTGTCCGCATAAGCTCAGCAGAGAAAAACCCACATTGCTTCTCATCGCCTCCCAGCATGGCAATGAACAATCCGCAAAAGAGGCGGCCCTCTGGATGATCAGAGATCTGGCCGCAGGAGAGCTTAAGCCTCTGCTCAAGAAGCTGAATTTTCTGATCATTCCTCAGGCTAATCCCTACGGCAATTGGTTCGATCAGCGTGCTAACGAGCAGGATTTGGATCTAAACCGAGATCATGTCAAATTGGAGACTCCTGAGGTTGAGGCCATCCACCGGGTCTTCGGAACGTGGATGCCGGAAGTGACCATGGATGTCCATGAGAAAGGAGATGACTACTACAGGATCTCCATCGGCTGTGTGTCCAACGCCAACATCAGCCAGGAGATAGAAGGCTTTTCTAGAAACACGATTTTCTCAAAATTGGAAGAGAGAATCAAAGAGAAGAAAGTCACCTTCCACGAATACTTCATCACTCAGGAAATGGGGATTGATTCCTCAGCAGGAGTCAGATACCGTCCAGAAGATGTGGGAAAACGCGAGCTGATGAGACGCTACAGCACCACTGATCTTAACGACGGCCGGAACAGCCTGGGAATATACGAGACTCTTTCCTTTATCCAGGAGGGAGCTTCTCGACACGATATAGAAACATTAAAGGAAAGAACACTCTGGCAGTATTCCGGCATAAGATTTTTTTCGGAAAGAGTTGCTCTTCATGCCGATGAAATCAAAGAGATGGTTAGCACTTTGCGACAAAATCTTGTGGAAAAAGCAAAAGTCTTTGGAAAGGATGATCTTATCCATCTCAAGATGAGGTATGCTAAAGACCCGAAACAGCCCACTTTGACTATCAAAAGATTTGAACGTGTCGATTCCCCGATTCGCGGCATTCTCAGGACCGACAAAAAAGCGGGTGATCCTCTCACCAGAGAGGACATCGCTCCTTATCCTTATCCATCTCAATACAAAGCAGTCGAAGAGGTGGTCAAAAACTGGTTCCCCAAAGTGGAACCGGAGATCAGTGTAGCAAGGCCTGTGGGCTATATCATCCCTTCTGTGCATCAAGATGTTATCGAGACCCTCCTTCATCACGGACTGAAGGTTGAAGTTTTTAGCAAGGACTCAGCTCTTGAAGTGGAGGCTTATTCTGCAACAGATGTGGCTCCCGCCGAATACGACTATCTTCCTCCTCAAACCTTTGAAGTGGAGAAAAAAACTGTTCAGGTCCTTGCTAAGAAGGATGACTACTATGTCTGCTGCGCCCAGGATGGTGCCAGCCTGATTCCCTGTCTCCTTGAACCCCAGTCACAGTACGGGCTCATACGCTACAGGAAGTACAATCTGGTACCAGAAAAGGGCGATGTCTTTCCCTTCTACAGGGTTATCAAAAAGGAGGATTTTCCCCTTTTACCTTACAAGCAATGGAAAAGATAGAGGCTTATCTTCAGCTCAAAGCCTCTTTCACCTTATCTCCTATTTCGGCTGGGCTCTTGGCCACTATGACACCCGCCGCCTCCAGGGCTTCCATCTTTTCTCTGGCTGTTCCTTTCCCACCGGCGATGATAGCCCCTGCATGCCCCATCCTTCTCCCCGGGGGAGCTGTCTGCCCAGCTATGAAACTCACCACGGGTTTGGGAAATTCTTCTTTGATATACTCGGCTGCCTCTTCCTCGGCAGTGCCTCCGATCTCTCCGATGAGGATAACAGCCTCTGTTCCTGTGTCTTCTTTGAACAGCTTCAAAAGACCGGTAAAAGACAAGCCAACGACTGGATCACCTCCAATTCCGACTGCCGTAGATTGGCCATAACCAAGGCTGGTGACCTGATCCACGGCCTCATAGGTCAATGTTCCGGAGCGGGAGATGACGCCCACTGTCCCGGGGGAATGGATATGACCGGGCATGATTCCTATTTTGCACTTTCCGGGAGATATTATTCCCGGTGTGTTGGGACCGATAAGGGGGCATCCTTTGCCTTTGAGGAATTGTTTGACCTTGATCATGTCAAAGGTAGGAATTCCCTCTGTGATACAGACCACCAGGCTGACTCCTGCATCTGCGGCCTCCATCACGGCATCAGCTGCAAAAAAAGCGGGAACAAAGATGGCGGAAGCATTGGCTCCTTCTTTTTCTACGGCCTCTGAAACTGAATTGAACACAGGAACACCCAGATGAGTCTGTCCTCCTTTGCCCGGAGTTACTCCGGCCACCACTTTTGTTCCATACTCCTGCATTCGCTGGGTGTGAAACGTACCTTCTCCTCCTGTTATTCCTTGAACCACCACCCGCGTGTTTTCATCGATCAGAATGCTCATTGTGAAGCTCCTTTCTCGGCTAAAGGAACGACTTTCTCAGCCGCCTCTTTCATGCTCTCTGCCGGATAAAAGGCAAGTCCTGAATCTTCTAGAATTTTCTTCCCTTGATCGACGTTCGTACCTTCCAACCTGACCACCATGGGAATTCTGAGCCCGATTTCTTTTGCCGCCGTGACAATGCCGCTGGCTACCAGGTCACAGCGGACAATCCCTCCGAAGATATTGATCAAAGCAGCCTTAACATCTTTATCAGAGACGAGGATTCTAAACGCATTCTTCACCGCTTCCTCAGAAACGCCGCCGCCCACATCGAGGAAATTGGCTGGCATTCCGCCTGAATACATGATAATATCCATGGTAGCCATAGCCAATCCTGCCCCATTGACCATGCACCCCACGTTTCCATCCAGTTTGATGTAGTTGAGGTTGAACTTGCTAGCTTCCACTTCCAGAGGCTCTTCCTCATCCAGATCTCTCATCTGTAGGATATCTGGGTGGCGGGGGAGGGCGTTGTCGTCGAAATTCATCTTGGCATCCAGTGCCATGACATATCCTTCCCTGGTGATCAGAAGGGGATTAATTTCAGCCAGAGAAGCATCAGTGGCCTCAAAAGCTGCATAGAGACTGAGGATGAATTTTACGGCTTGTTTAAAGATCTCTCCTTTGAGACTCAACTTGAAGGCCAGCTTTCTAGCCTGGAAGGGCAAAAATCCCGTTGCAGGATTAATATATTCCTTAAAAATGAGTTCAGGTGTTTCTGCAGCCACTTTCTCGATCTCCACTCCTCCTTCTGGAGAGGCCATGATAACCGGCGCCTCTTTAGCACGGTCGATTACCACTCCAACGTATAGCTCACGCTCGATGTTGAGAGCCTCTTCCACAAGAATTCTCCTCACCAACTTCCCCTGGGGTCCAGTCTGATGAGTGATGAGCGTCATACCGATCATATCTTGAGCTAACTTTTCGACTTCTTCAAGGGAATTGGCCAGCTTAATTCCTCCTCCTTTCCCCCTTCCTCCTGCATGAATTTGAGCCTTAAGGACAATCTTGGGACCGATTTTCCCGGCGATTTCTCTCGCCTGGGCTGGTGTATCGACTACATCTCCCTCGGGGATCTGAACCCCATATTTTTTAAGGATCTGTTTGGCTTGATACTCATGAATTTTCATTATCTTTTCCCTTTTTGTTCGATTTTCTGCCTCAATCAACGGGATAGAGAAAGATTTCCTCCCATCCCGGATAAATAGGTCAGGCAGATCAAGAAAGCAAGAAAAAGCTTTCTACCGAATGTGGTTCAGGCTATTCTCTCCGGTATTTTTTCTTTCCTTCTTCGTAGAGATCACCGCCATACATATCATTGATAACGATACAGGGGAAATCCTTGACTTTTACCTTCCGGATGGCCTCTGGGCCAAGCTCTGGATAAGCGATGACTTCTGAGTCCTCTATACTTTTGGAGATCAAAGCTCCTGCTCCACCAACAGCGGCAAGATAGACAGCCTTGTGCTTTTTTAGAGCTTCTTTGACTTCTTCGCTTCTGGATCCCTTTCCGATAGTCCCTTTGAGACCGAGAGCATGCAAGGTAGGAGCATAGGAATCCATCCTGTAGCTGGTGGTTGGACCGGCAGAGCCGATGGGTTTTCCCGGACGTGCAGGAGTGGGACCAACATAATACATGAACTGTCCTTTAACATCTATGGGAAGTTCTCTCCCTTCATTGACCAATTCGATCAATTTCTTGTGAGCTGAATCTCTCCCCGTGTAAAGGTATCCAGTGATGTACACTCTGTCTCCGGCTTGCATCTTAGCGATAATTTCATCTGAAACTGGAGTTTTGATTCTGTGTTCAGTCATTTTTCAGAACTTAAGCAGATCGATTACGCTTCGCACGGCAGCCTCTGAGCTTTTGATGGCTTCCTTCTCTTCATCTGTCAGGTCGATCTCGATTATCTCCTCAACTCCCTTGGCTCCCAATTTGATGGGAACACCAAAGTAGAGGTCCTTGATTCCATATTCTCCTTCAAGATAAGCCGCACAGGGTAATATTTTTTTCTTATCCCTGACTATGGATTCAACCATCTCTGTCACTGCTAAGGAGGGTGCATAATAAGCACTCCCTGTTTTGAGATACTTGACTATTTCACCGCCGCCTTTTCTGGTCCTCTCGATTATGGCATCAATCCTGTCTTGTGGAAGAAAATGGCTGAGGGGAATGCCGGAGATAGTGGTATAACGTGCGATGGGCACCATGGTGTCTCCATGACCTCCCAAAACAAGAGCTTGGATGTTCTCTACAGAAACTTTGAGTTCCATAGAAATGAAAGCACGGAATCGTGTGGTATCCAGTATTCCGGCCATACCAAAGACTCTGTTTTTAGGAAATCCGCTCACTTTAAACGCTGTATACACCATGGCATCAAGAGGATTGCTGACGACAAGGAGTATGGCATTGGGCGATTGTTCAGCCACCTTTTCGGTGACAGACTTGACTATGCCGAAATTCGTTCCCACCAGCTCATCACGACTCATTCCAGGTTTACGAGGGACTCCAGCCGTAATGACCACAATATCGGAGTTCGCCGTATCTTCATAGGCATTACTCCCTATGATCGATGAGTCATACTTTCCAACAGGACCGCCTTCGAGCATATCCAGACCTTTTCCGATGGGCATATCTTCAATAACATCGAGGAGAACCACATCACCCAGTTCTTTCTCAGCGATTTTGAAGGCTGTGACTTCGCCAACATGACCAGATCCGATGACAGATATCTTTTTTCTCATAATATTACCTCCCTTCAATTAATTATAAAAATGATTTGCTTTGTTAATCTCTTGTTTCTCCTTCCTGTCCGTCTTCAGCTTCTCAGACATTTGAAGTTTGGAATGGCTAAATAAGGTTTAAAATTCTGTGCTGAATATAATTCAAATCAAATCTGGAGTCAAGAAACTCTCTCCTGTCAGGCTCTTTGCTGATATTTTTCCCACTTCTCCTTTATCTGAGGATCCTGAATTGTATCCATAAGATAATCTGCAAACTCAGCTCCTGTGCATCCGGTGTCTCTTCCCGTGATCACCAATTTCTTCTCATGCTGTCCACAGACATCCAAAGCCATCTCCAAATTTTTACTTTTTTCAGGATAGCCGATGTGGTTGATGAGAAAAGCCGCAGCTCGAATCAAACTGCTGGGGTCAGCATATTTGGCACGGCCTTCCCTGACCATCCGGGGGGCAGAACCATGGATGGCCTCAAACATGGCGTAGCGTTTTCCGATGTTTGCACTTCCAGCTGTGCCCACACCTCCTTGGAATTCAGCAGCCTCATCGGTAAGGATGTCACCGTAAAGATTGGGGAGAACCATGACTCTGAACTGAGTTCTGCGCTTGGGGTCGACCAGTTTAGCAGTCATGATGTCAATATACCAATCATCGGCTTCAATCCCGGGGTATTCTTTGGCGATTTTATAGCCGATGTCCAAAAATTTTCCGTCAGATGTTTTAATCACGTTGGCTTTGGTCACGATAGTCACGCGGTTAATGTTGTTCTTCTTGGCGTACTCAAATGCCAAATGGATGATCCTCTCTGAGCCTTGAGTGGTGATGACCTTGAAATCCATGGCTAAATCGTTGGTGATGTTGATTCCTTTGCTACCCATGATATAAGCACCTTCGGTGTTCTCTCGGAAAAACATCCAATCGATTCCATCTTTGGGCACTCTCACAGGTCTGACGTTAGCAAAAAGGTCAAGATAGCGGCGCATGGCCACATTTGCGCTCTCGATATTAGGCCAGGGATCTCCTCTTCTCGGAGTGGTCGTGGGGCCTTTCAGGGTGACATGACATTTCTTAATCTCTTCCAAGACGTCGTCAGGGATAGCTTTGTTGTGTTTGGCTCGATTTTCAATGGTCAGACCTTCAATATCGCGTATTTCTATTTTTCCCGTCTTTATGCCTTCATCCAGAAGAAATCCCAGGATTCGACGAGCTTCTTTGGCTATATAGGGACCGATTCCGTCGCCGCCAATGATTCCGATGATGATGGGTTTGAGCTGAGAATAATCAATCCAATCAGCAGCCTTCTTGATTTCTTCGACTCTGTTGAGCTGTTCTTCGACAATTTGGGCAAAATATTCCTTGGCTCTTTCGATTGCGGCTTGATCCATACTAAAACTCCTTTTTTGGTGATTATAAAAGAGAGAATATTATATTTTTTTTCGAGCAAAATCAACTCATTATTCCCGATAATTCGAATTCATCAATGAAGGAGCCAGCTCTAATGCCATCACTGTTTTGGAAATGCTTAGTATTCTCAAAATATTTTTGACAAAGAAGGGTAAACATTTTATACATGATAATGACTATAATCTTTACTTCGGAGAATACCAATGTTAAAAGCCTACTTTGAACATGAATCCCAGCGGCAAAAACAAGGTATCCCTCCTCTGCCTTTATCCCCAGAGGAAACGGAAGAAATCTGTGCCCTCTTGGAAAATCCCCCCAGGAGTAAGGGAGAACTCCTTCTGGATCTTCTGATGAACCGAGTGGCACCCGGAGTTGACCCTGCAGCAAGAGTTAAAGCTGGATGGTTAACAAAAGTGGCCAAGGGAGGCGCATTCTCTCCTGTTGTATCCAAGAAAAAAGCAGTGACTATCTTGGGTACCATGCTGGGAGGATTCAACGTCCAGCCTCTTTTGGAGTTACTTCAGGACGAAGAACTGGCCGAAGATGCAGCAGCAGCTCTCAAAATGATCACCCTTGTCTACGGTGGCTTCGATGAAATAGTACGTATGGCCAAAAGCAATCCCTATGCCGAGAATGTCCTTCGTTCTTGGGCCCAAGCCGAATGGTTTCTTAAGAAGCCAAAGTTTCCAGAAAGATTGATCCTTAAAGTCTTTAAGGTAGATGAGGAAACCAATACCGATGATCTCTCTCCAGCAAAGCATGCGTGGAGCCGACCGGATATCCCTCTCCATGCCCTCTCCATGGGAGAGACACGGTTTCCAGGAGGAATGGATACCATCAAAGAATTTCGTGAACAAGGAGCACGAGTGGCCTTTATGGGAGATGTAGTGGGGACAGGTTCATCCCGGAAATCCGCCTGCAATTCCTTGATGTGGCATATCGGCGAGGATATCCCCTACGTCCCAAATAAGAGAAGAGGGGGAGTGGTCATCGGCGGTCTGATCGCCCCCATCTTTTTCAACACAGTTGAAGATTCCGGGGGGCTTCCTCTTATGTGCGATGTGTCGAAGATGGAAACCGGGGCTGTTATTGTCATTGATTCGAAATCACAGACTATCACCAGCGAATCTGGAGAAAAGATTGCCTCCTTCAAGCTCAAACCAGCTACACTTAAGGATGAGTTCCGAGCAGGTGGACGGCTCAACCTCATCATCGGCCGTTCCCTGACCGAAAAAGCTCGAAAAGAGCTAGGCATGGGAGAGGCTAATTTTTTCACCAAAATGGAATGGCCTTCTCCTAAAGAAGGACAGGGCTTCTCTCTAGCCCAGAAGATCGTAGGGAAAGCCTGTGGTGTGGAAGGTGTTCTTCCCGGAACAGCCTGTGAACCAAAGATGACCACAGTCGGCTCTCAGGATACAACAGGTCCCATGACTGCAGATGAACTCAAAGAATTGGCCTGTCTAGAATTTCAGACAGAGCTCTTCATGCAATCTTTCTGTCACACAGCCGCTTACCCCAAACTTCCAGACGTCAAGATGCATAAATCGCTCTCCCGATTCATCACCGACCGTAAGGGCGTTTCCCTCAAACCCGGTGATGGTGTTATCCATTCCTGGTTGAATCGCCTGTTGATTCCCGATACACTGGGAACGGCAGGTGATTCGCATACTCGGTTCCCAATAGGACTGAGCTTTCCTGCAGGCTCAGGTCTGGTGGCATTTGCGGGCACTCTCGGGTTTATGCCGCTGGACATGCCTGAGTCAGTGTTAGTCAAATTCAGCGGGAAACTTCGACCCGGGATAACACTTCGGGATGTGGTCAACGCCATTCCTTATTTTGCAATCCAAGAGGGTTTGCTCACAGTGGAAAAAAAGGATAAGAAGAATATTTTTAATGGCCGGGTTTTAGAGATAGATGGTCTACCCGATTTGCCAGTCGAACAGGCCTACGAGCTCACTGACGCCAGTGCAGAGCGATCTGCCGCAGCGGCAACGGTCGCACTCAGCATAGAAAGTGCGGCCCAATACATCAGAAGCAACGTGGCTCTGATGGAAAAGATGATCAGGGAAGGATACCAAGATGGTGACACTTTGCAGAGAAGGATTGAAGCCTGCAAGGGATGGCTGGACAATCCAAAGCTTCTACAAAGGGATAAGAATGCCGATTATGCGGCAGTCCTGGAAATCAACCTCCAAGATATCAAAGAGCCTATCGTAGCCTGCCCCAATGATCCAGACGACGTGAAAGTTCTCTCTGAGGTAGCGGGAGACAAGATCGATGAGATATTCATCGGGTCGTGCATGACCAACATCAGTCATTTTCGGGCGGCTGGAAAGATATTCGATGGAGAAGGTTATCTTCAGACACGTATTTGGCTGACTCCCCCCACCAAGATGGACAGAGCTCAACTCCAGAGAGAGGGATATTATTCCATCTATGCCAGCGTAGGAGCTCGTACAGAAATTCCTGGTTGTTCGCTCTGTATGGGAAATCAGGCCAGAGTCAGACCTGGAGCAACCGTCATCTCTACTTCCACACGTAACTTTGACAACCGAATGGGCGACAATGCCCGCGTCTATCTTGGCTCTGCTGAACTGGCTGCCATAGCGGCCCTTTCAAACAAACTTCCCACACCTGACGAATATTTCTCCATCTATGAGAAGAAAATTCAGCCCAGGAAGCGAGAAATCTATAGATATCTACAGTTTGACCAGATGAAAGATGTGGGTCTTGACTATGCGTAGGGAAGTTCATTTTCCCTTTGCTTCGAGTCTTCGACTATTTTAAAAAGAAGACAACTGCATCATATGATGACTCAGTGTGCAAATCCAATAAAATTTTGATTCTCCTTAGAGGAACTGAGTTTCGATGTCGCAGCAAAAAAGAAAGGAGGAATGATGATTAATCTTAGCGGAAGGAAGGTGCTTGTCACCGGCGGGTCAAGGGGGATCGGACGCTCAACAGCCATTCTTTTTGCCCGGGCCGGAGCCGATGTGGCCATCAATTTTCGCATCCACCGAGAAGCTGCTGAAGAAGTCAAGCAGCAGATCACGAAAATCGGAAGAGAAGGTTTGACCTTTAAAATCGATCTAGCAGAGAGAGGCCAGATTCGCCAGATGGTGGAAAAGATCATCCAAGAGTGGGGAAGGATAGATATTCTGGTTAATAATGCTGGTATCTGGACTTATGGAGAGATAGGCAACATGGATGAGAGAGTTTGGTCAGAAACAATGAGCATCAACCTGGATGCTGTTTTCCATACCTGCAACGCTGTGGTGCCATTCATGAAAGAAAAAAAGAGAGGGTGGATCATCAATGTTTCCTCCACAGCTGGAGTAAGGGGCGAGGCTTTCCATTCGCATTATGCAGCGAGCAAGGGCGCACTGATAGCCCTAACCAAATCTCTGGCTGTTGAGCTCGCCCCCTATAACATTCGAGTCAACTGTGTGGCCCCAGGCTGGGTGGATACGGATATGTGCGCTGAAGTCTTCAGTGACCCAGATTACCGCATGAGCATCCAGGAGAGCATTCCCTTGCGGAGAATCCCGCCACCGGAAGATATTGCCGGGCCCATCATCTTCTTGGCCTCAGATCTGGCCAGGCATATTTCTGGAGAAGTTCTGAATGTAAACGGAGCCTCGGTGCTCTGTGCTTAAAACAGCTTGCTTAAATCCCCCAATTCTGATAATTTTGTAACGATGTAAAAGGAGGCTTCGATGGAAGAAGAAATCGGGAGAATCACTCATTATTTCTCCAAGATTAACGTGGGTGTTTTGGAATTGTCAAAGGGAAAGCTCCAGATAGGAGATACCATCCACTTTAAAGGCCATACCACAGATTTCTTTCAAAAAGTTGAATCTATGCAGATAGAACACAAACCGGTCGATGTGGCCGAGTCCGGTGAACCAATCGGTCTTAAAGTGGAGAGTCCTGTCAGGGAAAATGATTTGGTTTTCAAAGTCACCGAAGATTAAAGAAATCATTCCAGATTGAATTGTCATTCAAATTCATCTTTAGACTTATGAGGGAGAAGGAGAGACTTTGAAAAAAGAGAAACTAGGGAAAAACGACATTAAAAAATCCTACCTCCGCTGGAAAAAGGAGAAATTCGATAAAACTTTAAGAAGCGGAGGAGACAAGAACAGAGACTTCACCACTGTATCTGGCAAAGAAATAAAAGAGCTTTACACTCCCGCAGATTTAGAGGGGTTTGACTATCAGAGGGATTTTGGATTTCCAGGTGAATATCCTTATACAAGAGGAATCCATCCCACCATGTACCGAGGCCGGATGTGGACCATCAGGCAATTTTCTGGATTCGGAACTGCCGAGGACACCAACGGAAGATATAAATATCTTCTCTCTCACGGACAAACAGGACTAAGCGTTGCCTTTCACCTTCCCACCTTGATGGGAGTTGATTCCGATCATCCACTATCACAAGGGGAAATAGGGAAATGTGGAGTAGCTGTGGATACATTAGCTGACATGGAAATCCTTTTTGATGGCATTCCTCTGGATAAGATCTCCACTTCCATGACCATCAATCCCACAGCTGCCATTCTGTGGGCGATGTACATCGCAATGGCCGAAAAACAAGGCATCTCTCCTGGAGTCATATCGGGCACCATTCAGAACGACATCCTCAAAGAATACATCGCTCAGAAGGAATTTATCTTTCCTCCCAAGCCTTCCATGAAGTTGATTGTTGATACTTTTGAGTTCGGATCAAAGAATGTTCCCAGGTGGAACACCATTTCTATCTCGGGATATCATATTCGGGAGGCGGGAGCAACAGCCTTACAGGAACTGGCTTTCACCCTGAGGGATGGAGTCGAGTATGTGGAATGGGCTCTGGAAAGAGGCCTGGATATTGATGAATTTGCACCGAGGCTTTCTTTTTTCTTCAACGCCCATAATGATTTCTTCGAAGAAATTGCCAAGTTCCGGGCCGCCAGAAAAATCTGGGCTGAGGTGATGCGTGAGAGATTTGGTGCAAAGGACTCAAGGTCCTGGTGGCTGAGGTTCCACACCCAAACCTCGGGCGTCTCACTCACGGCCCAGCAACCATATAACAATATCACCAGAGTGGCCATCCAGGCTTTAACTGCGGTGCTGGGAGGAACTCAATCTCTCCACACAAATTCTCTGGATGAGACCTATGCCTTGCCCTCTGAGGAAGCTGTCACCATCGCCCTCAGAACTCAACAGATCATTGCTCATGAAAGCGGAGTGGCCAATTGTCTCGATCCTCTGGGAGGAAGCTACTTTATAGAAAAATTTACCAGAGAAATGGAGGAAGGAGCCAAGGAATACATCGGGAAGATCGATGACATGGGAGGCATGGTCAAAGCTATAGAACTTGGATTTCCCCAGCGTGAAATCGCTGACAGTGCCTATAAATACCAGAAGGCGGTGGAAAGAAAGGAAAAGATCATCGTGGGGGTCAACACCTTCCAGATGGATCACGAATCCATTCCCATCCTGCATATTGATGAGTCTGTGCCTAGACAGCAGCTGGAGCGGTTGAAGGAAGTGAAAAAAACAAGGAACCAAGCCAAAGTCAAACAAAATCTCCAGGATTTAAAGAAGGCAGCTGAAGATAGCCAAAACCTCATGCCGTTACTGATCAAAACAGTTAAGAGCTATGCCACATTGGGCGAAATCGTTGATTCTTTAAAAGAAGTTTTTGGAGAGTATCGAGAGCCAACAACCTTTTAATACACAGCATGGCCTATGAATATAGACCGAGGCTTGCAGACAAGAAAAGATAACAAGGGCCAGAGAAAAGCCATTCGTCTCCTGTTTTTGTCCTTTCTTAAGAGGTTATTCACTCTTTTTTGGAGGAAGTTATGCCTGAGAAGAAGATTAGAATCTTGATCGCTAAACCCGGTCTGGATGGTCACGACCGAGGAGCAAAAGTGATCTGTCGTGCTCTGCGGGATGCCGGCTACGAAGTCATCTATACGGGATTAAGACGCACACCTGAAGAAATCGTACAAGCAGCCATTCAGGAGGATGTGGATCTCATAGGACTGAGCATACTCTCCGGTGCGCACAAAGTCCTCTTTCCTAAGATCTTGAATATGCTCAGAGAAAATAAAGCCGAGGATATATTTGTTATCGCAGGAGGAATTATTCCCGATAAAGACATACCCCATCTGAAAAAAATGGGCATCAAGGAAGTCTTTTTACCAGGATCATCAACTCAAGACATCGTAAAATGGATCGAGAAGAACTTTCCTTAAATTTACTTCATCAACAAATCGCTTGACATTGTTTTTTCAATTATGATAATCAAGGAAACAGATTGATGCCGGAAAAGATCATATCTCTTATCATCCTGCCTCATCGTAAGGGGAAACCTAAAACCGTTTCATTCTCCAAAAGAACTATCCGAATCTGGGCTGGCATTTTTACCTTCATCTTTATGGCCTTCATGGTCTTTCTTGTCGATTATTTCACCATGAATATCACCAGAAAAAAATATAAACAGCTCATCCAAGAAAACGTCAAGAAAGAAAAAACCATAGTTGAGTACAAAAGTACTGTTGCTCAGCTCGAGGCCACCATCGAACATTTCGAAAATTATGCCAAGAAGCTCAATGTTATGGCCGGGCTTAAATCACCAGATGTTCTCAAAGAGGTAGGAATCGGCAGTGGAACGGATAATGGCCAAGAATCGAGCTCTCCAAATCTTTCTCAGCAAGTGAGCCTTCAGAGTTTGGAAACAGTCAGCCAAAAGGCTGAAGGTGTGGAGAAAAATCTCAACACTCTGATCACTTTTTTTGAGAACGAGTCCTTAAGACTTGCTAATACTCCCAGCATCGCACCCACAAAGGGCTATTGGGTTTCCTCCTTTGGCTGGAGGGACGATCCCTTCACTGGAAAAAGGACATTCCACCACGGTATTGACATCGCCACTTATTTCGGGAACCCAGTGATTGCTACTGCAGATGGAGTGGTTATTCAAACCAAAAGAGACAAAATCGGAGGAAAAACGATCAAGATCAGCCACAGGGGAGGGTATACGACAGTTTACTGCCACCTCAGCAAATTTTTGGTCAAGCCAGGGCAAAAAGTAAAAAGAGGAGATACTATCGGACTTATTGGGAAGACAGGAAAATCCTTAGGCCCTCATGTCCATTATGAAGTCCGACTCAACGGAAAGTCTGTCAATCCCTACTTTTATATTCTCGATGAATAAGACTTTTTTCCCCTAACTGAACGCATCTCTTGACTTCAACTTCGCACCCAGGGAATAGGCATAGGCTTTCATCGGTTTTTTCCCCTCAGGTAGCAATTCTTCGATCAGAAAAAGGCTTCCTTGCCCGCAAATAACTTCGATCCCTTCCTTAGTGCTCTCTTTTATCCTCCCAGGAATGTCGGCCAGAGTCAAGCCAGGTGTCAATCTCTTCCCCCTGAGGATTTTTATTCTTTTCCCTCCCAAGAATGTAAATGCGGAGGGCCAGGGATTAAAGGCCCGCATCAGTCTTTCGATATAAAGGGCATCCTTTTTCCAATCGATCCTTCCGTCTTCCTTCTTTAACAGGGGGGCATAGGTGGCTTGAGAGTGATCCTGAGGAGAGGCATGGATCTGGTCAATCTCTCCCAGAGTCTTCACTAGGAGACTAGCTCCATTTTGAGCCAACCGGGTCTCCAACTCTCCCGCTGTCTCTTGAGGATGAATCACCACCTCTTCCTGAGAGAGGATGTCGCCTTCATCCATCCTCTCGTTGAGTTCGAAGATGGTTACACCCGTTTTTGTTTCTCCTTGGAGGAGAGCCCATTGAACGGGAGATGCACCTCGGTATTTAGGGAGAAGAGAAAAGTGAGCATTGATGGAGTTGTATTTGGGGAGATAGATGATTGAGGCGGGGATGATCTGGCCATAGGCGACCACAACGTTGAGGTCTGGATCTATTCTTTCTATTCTGTCCAGAGCCTCGGCATCTTTCCTGATACGCGGGGATTCATAGGCTGGAATTTGGCGAGCCATGGCAAACGATTTAACTGCAGAAGGACGGAGCCTCCTTCCTCTTCCTGCAGGCCTATCCTGCTGGGTGATAACAAGTTCAACCCTGTGTCCGGCTTCAAGGATTTCTCTCAGCGAGGGAAGCGCCGCTGGCGGGCTGCCGAAAAAAACTATCTTCATCAGACCTTGCTCAGCCTCTTGCGTAATACCTTCTTGATCAATCCTCTCTTCAAAGGAGATAGATTATCGATGAACAATTTTCCGTTAATATGGTCGAGCTCATGACAGAAAACTCTGGCCATCAGTCCATCTACTTCGACCCTTCTTTCTTTACCGTTCAAATCGATCCCTCTGACCACTACCCGAGCAGGCCTGACAACTTTCTCCCGAATATCCGGTACGGAAAGACAGCCTTCTTCCTCAACTTGCTCTCCCTCTTGGCTCACGATCTCAGGATTGATCAGCACGATAAGGTCCCTCTTGTTCTCTCCCACCGAAATGTCGACTGTTATCAGACGGATGCTTCGATTCACCTGAGGCGCTGCCAGCCCTATGCCTGGAGCTGCGTGCATGGTCAATACCATGTCTTGAGCAAGCTTAATGATGACCTGATCGATGTTCTCTATTTCTTGTGCTCTCTGGATGAGAACAGGATTTCCATATTTTGCGATTTCAAGGACAGGCATTTTTCTCTACTAACCTTTATTTTAAAAAAAAATCACTCTTTGTTCAACTTCTGTTATGTCTTGAGACTTGGACAACATCAGGATCAGACTTCATTATCTATGTCATGCCAAGGCGATATTCTTGCTTTAGGTTTCCGTTCTTAAGGAAGCCTGACACCTCGTTAGTTGATCCAAATCCTGATTCCAAGCGGAAGCATCTTCATTTACGTGATGAGTGAAAATATTTCATCCGGCAAGGTAGAGAGGCGACGGTTACTGTCTTTCCGAAGCCCATGGTGGCGGGTAAGAGGGTCTTTGGCGAGGGAGGAGAGGCACCAGGCGCTGTGACAGATTATATCCCTCATCATTAGCTCTCACGGAAATGGAGGTGCTAACATGCCAAGTTAATTTCCTATTTTTCTCTGTACAGTATGAACCGATTCCTTTCCAAGCTCTGCAGAAAGAGAGCCAACCGATCATAAAGAGGTTCCACTTTATCCCCAAACCTCTCACTCAGAGAATCTGCTATCTCCTTTACAGTCTGGACTCCGTCGCACTGTTCCCAGATGAAGCTTCCCACATCGTCTAGTCTAATCTTGTAATAGGGATTTTTCAGACGGGGAAGAATATTTTTAGCCAAAACCGGATGCTTTATCTTAGGCTTAAGAAGAACAGTCAATCCTTGGTCGCTCTTTTTCCAATCGATGTTTCTTATAGGGACAAGCTCGAGGAGGTTGATCTGTTCTTCTATTCCTTTTTTTCTTGCCACAACCTATTGATTTGCTGCCCTAATCTGGAGATATTTAGATTTCCTTCTGTTCAGGTGGCGCACTATATTCACCAGATTTGACCATCTTTTTATAAGGAAGATAGATCAGGACGAATCCCAGAACAAAGAAAATCACCAGACCAAGCCAGGCACTGTTCCAGGTTTCTGGCAGGCTTAGCTTTGCGCCCTCTAAACCTGCAGTGATAATTCCCGTCAGCGCCTGTCCTGCAATCAATCCCGAAGCCAGAAGCAGACCGATGTTTCCTACGATTTCTTTTCCTCTCGCTGTGGATTTCTTTTTCTTCACTCGACTATCCAAGAAATATTTGATGACCCCTCCAAAGAAAATGCAGGCAGTCGCCCGGAAGGGAAGATACATACCCACAGCGATAAGCATGGGTGAGGGAGAACCGATAAGGATAAGCACAATAGCCAGCAGCATTCCAGCAACCACCAGTGGCCAGGCCATCTCCCCGCCTACGATTCCTTTGGACATGGCGGCCATCAATCCAGCTTGAGGGGCAGGGAGAGCATCGCTTCCAATTCCTATAGTGCTATGTAAGAGCTGAAGGGAGAAGGTCAGAGTCAAAGCTGCTGCAACAACTCCAATCATTCCTCCAACCTGCATGCGCCAGGGAGTTCCACCAAGAATATGTCCCACTTTCCAGTCCTGAATCATATCTCCAGCCACTCCTGCCACGCAGCAGACGACTGCAGCCACACCCAGAACAGCAGCAATACCTTCTGAGCCTCTTTGTCCCATGATCACCATCATCAAGGCTGCTATAATCAATGTGGTCAGAGTGAGACCGGAAATGGGGTTAGAGGAAGAACCGATAATACCTACCAGATATCCAGCCACAGCAGCAAATAAAAGCCCCATAACGATCATCACCAAGGCCGAGACAGTTGCAGAGCCCAGGTTGCGGGTAAAAATGTTATACAAGATGATCATGGGAATGACAAGGGCAATGATGGCGAGGATGATAGAAGGGAAAGGCAAATCTTTATCTGTCCTAACGATTTCAGAGTCCATTCCAGCCCGGGCCTTCTTGACATCAGTAAGGGAGCGGCCGATGCCGGTTATAAGACTTTTGCGCATCTTGAAGAGGGTGTAAAAGGCACCCACAAGCATGGCCCCTACTGCCACCGGTTTTATCTGAGAGTTGTAAGCAGAGACGGCCATGGCGGTCCAGTCTCCCTGAAATTCGGAAACTATGGCACTGAGGTCTCCACTGATAAAGAGAAGAATAGGCATCAGGAAGAGCCATCCGAGAACCCCTCCCGAAAAAGTGAGAGCTGCCAGCTTAGGTCCGATGATATATCCCACCCCTGTCATGGCTGCATTGGCTGCGGGTGACTCGATGAACATTCTCCCTTTAATCGTGCCTGTCTTGGTAACCTCCACATTGTAACTGTCAAGATAAGTGATGCGAGATAAACCGGGAATCTTAAACACAGTGTTAGCATAAGGTCTTATGAGGCGGATACCATTCTCGCTGGTGAAGAATTCGATGAAACCACCTAGACCCATGGCCCAAAACATGTAGGCAGCATTTGAACCTGCCTTCTGTCCGGTCTTGACCATCTCTGCACAGGCCACACTCTCCGGGAAGGGAAGTTCGGTATCTTCAACAAGGGTCCGCCTGACCAGAATTATAAGAAGCACTCCCAGGATTCCTCCGACTAGCATGAGAAGCGAGGACTTGACAAAATCAAATTTTGTCCAGACTCCTGTCATAAGAAAGGCCGGTATGGTAAAAATCGCTCCAGCGGCCAGAGCTTCTCCTACTGCTCCTGTAGTTCTAGCTAAGTTTTCCTCTAGAATGGTACCTTTGAGAGGCCGAAGAACGGCCATGGAAATCACTGCTGCTGGGAAAGTGGCAGCCACGGTCATTCCCACCAGAAGCCCTAAATAAGCGTTAGCTGCTCCTAGGATAATGGCCATGATGATCCCCAAGAATATAGCTCTGAATGAAATCTCTTTCATCGATTGTTCAGGAGGGATATAAGGCTTGTAAGGCATGTTACTCATCGCATCCTCCTTGTCTGAGCGATTTTTCTGAAATATATCTTTCTCAACTGCAAAAAGTCAAGGGGAAATAATGTCATTATTTTTTTAATTGCTTGATTTTAGAAATTGTGATAGATTTATAAACGATAGAGGATAAAGAAAATAAAGATGAGTCTGCTCAGCTGGATCAAAGAAAGCTTCTTCTGTGACTTGGCCATCGACCTGGGCACGGCTAACACTCTTGTCTATCTCAAAGGAAAAGGAATTGTGGTCCAGGAACCATCCATAGTGATTGTTAACCGAGAGAATGGCAAACCAGAAGCTGTAGGGAAAAGGGCCAAGGAAATGTTGGGGAAAACACCGGCCAATATCTTGGCCATTAAGCCAATGCGAGATGGCGTGATCGCCGACTTCGAGATCGCCGAAAAGATGCTCGATTATTTCATCAAGAAATCAACAAACAATCGCAGCTTTCTAATCAGGCCAAGAATCGTCATCGGCATTCCCACAGGGATCACTCAGGTGGAAAGACGGGCGGTTAAAGACGTAGCCATGAGAGCAAAGGCCTCTGAAGTTTATCTGGTTGAACAGCCTATGGTCGCCTCTGTTGGAGCCGGATTACCCATCTCCGAACCAACCGGGAACATGATAGTGGATATCGGAGGAGGGACAACGGACATCGCCGTTATCTCTCTCGACGGAATCGTTTTTAATCATTCTATTCGCATCGCGGGCAACGAGATGGACGAGGCCCTCATTCAGCACATAAAAAAGAAATACAACCTGCTCATCGGAGAAAGAACCGCCGAACAAGTGAAGCTTCAGATTGGATCGGCTTACCCTCTGGATGAACCGATGACACTAGAAATAAAAGGGAGAGACCTTAAGGAGGGAATTCCAAAGACCATCGTCGTTGATGACCAGGAGATAAGAGAGGCCCTTGAGGATGTGGTCTCCTCCATCATCGGGGCCATCAGGATCGCACTGGAGAAAACCCCTCCAGAGCTATCGGCTGATATCATAGACAGGGGGATTGTTCTGACTGGAGGAGGAGCCCTTCTCAAGAATATGGACAAAAGAATACGTGAGGAGACTCAACTTCCTGTTTTTATCACCGATGACCCGTTGGCTACAGTAGTCTTGGGTGCGGGAAAGATGCTTGATGATCTTCCCCTCTTAAAAAAGATTTCTCTTATTTGATCGGCTTCATGCCTCTGTCTCTAAAAGAAAAAAAGAGTCTAATCGTACTCATCATCTTGATTCTCATCCAGCTGGTGCTGATTTCCCTTCAAATTCCGCTGGAAGAAAAGAACTACTTTGAAAGAGCTGTGTTTGCTGTGTTTTCTCCTATCCAGCATGGCATCGTCTCCTTTTTTCGAAAAGCAGGAGACATCTGGGACAGCTATTTCTATCTCCGAGATGTGGAGAGACAGAATCAGAAATTGAGAAAGGAGATATTCTCCCTGCGACAGGAGAACACTCTTCTCCGGAATTTCCTCCAGAAGCTTCAAGGAGAAAAAGAGATGAAAGAGAAACTGAAAACACTTCATGAAAACATACTGCCTGCCCAAGTCATCGGGCTAGACACGGGAAATATCTATAAATCTATTATCATCAATAGAGGCTCTCTCGATGGTCTGAAGAAGGATATGGTGGTCTTGGATAAAAATGGCCATCTTTTGGGAAGAGTCAGCGGCCCGATTTCCATCAAAGAATCGAGAGTCCAGTTGATAACCGACTCCGAGAGCGGAGCCAGCGTCTATTCCCAGAAAAATCGGGTGCCAGGAATCATTTCCGGAGATGGAGAGGGAGGATGTATCTTAAAATATATTCTCTCGGACCTTCCGCGAACAGAGGGGGTGTATAATGGTGAAGCGCTTTTGACTTCAGGTTTTGATGGCATATATCCGAGCAACATTCTGGTGGGTGAAATCGTCTCTATCACTCCTACCACATCCCTTTTTAAAGAAGTAAAAGTCAAACCCTATTTCGATTTCCGCCATTTAGACTATGTCGCTGTTCTCCTTAAAGACCCGGCGGAAATCTTTTGATGCACTGATGAGAGACTTTATAGAAGTATTTGCCGGAATTATCTTCGCTTTTGTCGTCTACTTGATCCTTGGAAAGATTTCCATCTCCCTTGTCCAGCTGTTTAATATCTTTGGCTTGGTTGTGATCTATTTTGGCATAAAAAGGGGAGAGATATTCGGAGCCTGCCTGGGAGCATGCTTTGGGCTAATCCAGGACTCTCTCACTTTGGGAGTTTTCGGAGTTGCTGGACTCTCCAAAACCATTATTGGCTTCATATCAGGGTATGTTCCAAGGAGAATCGATATCATGCCCTTTTTCCGATGTTCCTTATTCACCTTCATCCTGCTCTGTCTGGATTTCATCCTGTGGGTGTTCCTCTCTTCTTTCCTTTTCTCAGAAAAAATTTTTATCGGGAAATCCCTATATACATTCCAACCCTTGGCTACAGCAATTTTAGGCAGTCTCCTTTTTTTCCTCCTTCGGAAGATGAAATATTTCCCTTCATAGTATGTAAGATGGAAAATAACAAAATCTATGAGGAACTCTCCTCGATCCGCAACAGGGCTCAACGTGTCTACATCGCGGTCGGTATCTTGTTTGTTCTCCTGATGGTGAGTTTTTGGAAGATCCAGATTCTAGACTATAAGAAGTACTGGAGACTTTCAGAATCCAACCGTAAAAGGGAAGTTATCCTTCCTTCTCCAAGAGGACTGATCGTTGATCGCAACCAAGTTCTCCTGGCAAGGAATGTGGCCTCATTCAAGGCCTCTGTGATCAGAGAAAACTGCAGAGATTACGAGGCATCCCTCCAGAAGATTGCTCACATCTTGAACCTTGAAATAGAAGTGTTGAAGGAAAGGATCAAAAAATACGAATCTCTTCCTCTCTCTATACCCATAGTGGTCAAGGATAATCTCTCCTTTGAAGAGGTTTCTCAGATCGAAGCCAAGAAAATTGAAATGCCTGAGTTGATTCTTCAATCTGAGCCCAAAAGGTATTATCCTCACGGCCGTTTCGCTGCTCATGTCCTCGGGTACCTGCAGGAATTATCTCCAGAAGATATTAAAAGCGGTCATTACGCACAGAAGCGCCTGGGAGATCTTATCGGGAAAACAGGTGTCGAGAAACAGTATGACACTTTGCTGGAAGGTCAGGACGGGAGCTTGGTAGAGATCGTAGACAGCCAGGGAAGAAGGAAGGGAGAAATCTCTAGAAGAGAGCCTATTCAAGGCGATACTCTTAAACTAGCTCTGGATTTTGATCTCCAAAAAAGGGCCGAAGAACTCCTAGAAGGAAAGGAAGGAGCTATTGTCATCCTGGATGTGAAAAGCGGAGACATCTTGGCTATGGCCAGTTATCCTGACTTTGATCCCAACAAATTCATCAATCGTTTTACTCCTGAGGAATGGTTGGATTTGATTCGGAGCCCAGAGTATCCTCTGGAGAACCGGACAATTCGGGGACTGTATGCCCCTGGCTCCATCTTTAAATTAACCATAGCTTTAGCTGCACTTGATCTTGGTGCAATCAACGAGAAGACTTCCTATTTTTGCAGTGGATCAACTCGAATCTATGGTCATCCCTTCGGATGCTGGTTCAGAGGTGGCCATGGAGCGGTCAATCTCTATACCGGAATTCAGAACTCCTGTAATATCTATTTTTACCAACTGGGAAAGAAGATTGGCATCGATGGAATCTACCATTATGCCACAGAGCTGGGACTTGGAAGAAAAACGGGAATAGATTTACCCGGGGAAAAGGAAGGACTTGTGCCCAATCCTCAATGGAAGATGAGAGTCAAGAATGAACCGTGGTATCCGGGAGAGACCATCTCTGTTTCCATCGGTCAAGGCCCCTTGTTGGTGACTCCTCTTCAGATAGCTTTTCACACTGCCCTGCTGGCCAACAGAGGAAAGGCTGCTGTTCCCCTCATCATAAAAGCGGCCGATACTCAAGGAAAACCTGCCAAAAATATGTATTTCGTGAATATCCAGTCTGCTTTTTTTGAAAAAGTCATAAGAGGCATGTGGAAAGGGGTCAATGAGAATGGAACGGGAAGGGCGGCAAAGCTCCCTGGGTATGATGTCTGTGGCAAGACAGGCTCAACACAACTGGTGAGTACAGAAACACAAGAAAAAAGCCCTAGCCAAAGCCAGAAATACAAAACTCATTCCTGGTTTACTGGCTTTGCTCCTAAAGATGATCCTAAAGTAGTGGTAACGATCCTGGTTGAGTACGGAGGCACGGGAGGGGCCACAGCTGCTCCTTTGGCCCGTAATTTGTTTGAGCTGTACAGAAAAAAATATGATTGACAGACGTCAAATACAAAATATCGATTGGGTTCTGGTTATCTATCTCCTCCTGAATTCAGTCATCGGTGTGATTATTATCTACAGCGGATCGCATTATCTTCACGGCGATTTTTATCTCAAACAAATTTTTTGGATCATTTTTAGTCTAATCGCCCTCTTTATCTTCATTTCCATAGATTATAAATTTCTAGTTGCCTGGTCTCTTTACTTCTACGTAGGTATTATTGCCGTTTTGGGTGGCGTTCTTCTCTTCGGAAAGACCGTATCCGGAACCAAAGGCTGGCTTAAGCTTCCCCTCATCCAGATCCAACCCTCAGAGATCACCAAAGTTATTTTCATTCTTCTTCTAACCTATTTCTTTTCCGAATACAGAACAGAACGCCTCTCATGGAAAAAAATGCTGTTTTGCAGTACTGTTGTAGGCATTCCTGCCTTTCTGGTCAGTTTGCAACCAGATCTGGGAACGGCCCTGAGTTATCTTCCCATCCTCCTTTCTGCTTTTATCTTAGCCGGATTGAACAGGAAGATGCTTGTAGTCTTGGTGATAATAGCTCTGTTGTTCTCCGCTGTCGGATGGAACCTGGGCCTTAAAGAATACCAAAAGGAGAGACTGAAGATACTCGTCTTCCCCGGTCAAGACCCCTTAGGTGCAGGATACCACATCCAACAATCAAAGATTGCCATAGGATCAGGAGGCTTTCTGGGAAAGGGATACAAAAGAGGAACTCAGAGCCAGTTGAGATTTCTTCCTGCAAGACACACAGATTTCGTCTTCTCCGTCATCGGAGAAGAGATGGGTTTCCTCGGAGTGTTAGGAGCCTTGTTGTGTTATTTTCTGCTTCTTTCCCGGCTGTTCCGTTCGGTTAACGACTCCAGAGATAGGCCAGGGGTCTACATTATATTTATGGTAGCCGTGATGATCTCTGCTCAATTTTTTATAAATGTCATGATGGTTATCGGATTCTTTCCCATTGCAGGAATTCCGGTTCCTTTATTGAGCTATGGGGGATCATCTCTCCTTACCACCTATCTGAGCGTATCCCTTGTCCTGAATGTGAAGATGAGGCGGTTCGCCAACGTCTGATCAAGAGTGGAGAACATTCCTCAAAGCGATGCCCTTTCTTACAATTTCTATTCTGGCCAATTTGTTAAATTAAAAAAGCATTCCTGAAGGAATTTCCCCGGCTTGCTTTGTCTGCAAAAAACAGTAAAAATGAAAGTGAAGATGAAAACAGCCAAAGCCTGGGAAGACATCTTGAAGCGGGTGGAAAAGCCTGGACGTTATCTCGGCGGAGAATGGAATGAGATCCGAAAAGATCCCAGGAGAGTGAAGGCAAAAATTGCCCTCGTCTTTCCTGATATCTATGAGATCGGAATGTCCTATCTGGGACAAAAAATTCTGTATGCTATCTTGAATCAACATCCTTCTTTCCTGGCTGAAAGAGTTTTCACTCCTTGGGTAGATTTCGAACAAGAACTCAGGTCGAAAAACATTCCTCTTCTTTCGCTTGAAAATAAACTTCCGCTTTCTCGATTCGATATCATCGGTTTCTCTCTCCTCTATGAACTCAACTACACCAATATCTTGACCATCCTCGATCTAGGCCGGATTCCTCTCTTTTCATCAGAAAGGAAGCAGAACTCACCTCTTATCATCGCAGGAGGACCAGCTGCTTTTAACCCCGAGCCAGTGGCCGATATCTTCGATCTTTTTCTGGTAGGAGATGGAGAAGAGGCCTTTGTGGAAATTGCAGAGAGATTTGTGAGCCTGAAAGAAAAAGAATTGGAGAGGGAGGCCATCCTCAAGGAGTTGGCAAAGATTAAAGGAGTCTATGTTCCTTCTCTCTATATTCCTTACCATCCCGCAGAGTCTTCTCTCCTGGCTGTTAAGGCATTACAGGATGCTCCCAGCAAGATCGAAAAAAGAGTCTTTTTTCCCTTGGATCAGGCATCTTTTCCAGAGAAGATCGTAGTGCCCAATGTAAAAATTGTTTTTGACAGGGTGGGTGTGGAAGTAGAGAGGGGTTGCCCCCAGAAATGCCGCTTCTGCCAAGCTACAAACATCTATTTTCCCCCCAGAGCCAAGAGCCCTTCTTTTGTCCTGCAGAATATTATGAAAAGCCTCGATGCAACGGGCTATGAAGCTGCCTCTTTAGCCGCCCTTTCTATAAGTGATTATCCATATCTGGATGAAGTGGTCGTTACCTTGATGGATAATCTGGAAGAGAGAAAGATTTCTCTTTCCCTGCCTTCATTGCGTCCAAAGGGTCTTACTTCTGATATTGCCCGCAGCATCATCAGAGTTAAGAAAACAGGATTCACTTTGGTTCCTGAAGCTGGATCAGAAAGGTTAAGGCGTGTCCTCAATAAAAATCTTCAAGACAGAGAAATCTTCGAGGCAGCGGAAACCGCTTTTTCATTGGGCTGGAGACTGCTCAAACTTTATTTCATGGTAGGACTCCCAACAGAAACTGAGGACGATTTAGAAGGAATCGTGGCAATGGTCAAAGAAATCATCAGCATGGGTTCCAGGATTCTCAAATCCTCACCTCGAATCAACCTGAGCATTTCTTCTTTCATCCCTAAACCCCATACTCCATTCCAGTGGTTGGCCATGGAAGAAGAAGAGTTCCTGAGAGAAAAACACCGATTCATAAAATCCAGGCTAAAAAAATATCCTTTCGTCAAATTTAAAGAACATTCTCTCAAAACCTCCCTGATAGAGGCTGTTTTCTCCCGAGGAGATAGACGCCTGACGCCTGTTCTGCATGAAGCATGGCAGAACGGAGCACGATTCGATAGCTGGAAAGACCTGTTTCGATTCCAAACCTGGATGGAAACTTTCAAGGCCCAAGATATCGATTATCGTCTCTATCTCGGTGGACGAGGGAAGGATGAAATCTTGCCTTGGGATCATATTGATCCAGGAATCAACAAGTCTTACCTCTTGGAAGAGATGGAAAAATCTCTGAGGGAGGAACCGACACCATCTTGTCTCGAGGTCTCATGTGAGAAATGTAAGGGATGTTCTTATTCATCCTTGCTGCCAAAAAAGCATGAGAAAGAAGTCAAAAAGCCTGCCATACATTCTCCCCCTCTGGGTAAGAAAACAGACCATGCTATTCGCTACCGAGCCTTCTACTCCAAGATCCAAAACGCAAGATATCTTTCACATTTGGATCTCAATAATGTGATTCAAAGAAGCTTCCGAAGAGCAAACATCTCCATCATTCATTCTGAAGGCTATCATCCCAAGATGATCATTTCCTACATTCCTGCCCTTCCTCTGGGCATGGAAGGAAAAAGAGAAGCCTTGGAATTTAAATCCCTGTATCTCTTTCAAGAAAAGCAATTTATTACCCATTTAAACGCCAATCTCCCCTCAGGCATCAAATTTCTGGAATTGCGAAGACTCGATGAGAAAACACCCGGCCTTAACCAGGATTTGGGAAGACTAGTCTATTCAATCGATTTAAATGCCCCGGAAATGAAACGGGTACTGGAAATTAAAGACCAGAAAAAAGACTATTCCTCACAAGAGTGGGAGAGGATAGAGAAACAAATTGAAGCAACTCTACACAAGAATAAAGAAAGTGATCCTGAAGAGGTTTTTGTCGACAAAAAATCAGGCAAGCTCCTGCTCTGTTTCAACTACTCCGCACAGAAAGGTATCCGGCCCCGGCAGATAGTGGAGAATGCCTTCGGAATTAAAAATCCTGTATTTATGATGACACGTGAAGCGGCACTTTTCAAATCAGCTCAACAAAATTGACATTGAAATAAGATTTCAGTATAAAACTTGCGTTCAATAGAAGCGAAAACCTGAATAAACCAAGAAGGAGGAAAGATTGATCGATTTTAGTTTAACAGAGGAACAAAAGGCCCTCCAAGAAATGGCGAGAGAATTCGCCCAGAAGGAAATAAAGCCCAATGCCGCAAAATATGACAAGGGAGAGGAATTTCCTGAAGATGTGATGCAAAAGGCTTTTCAAGCAGGATTTCTGACTTGCACCATACCCCAAGAGTATGGGGGAGGAGGACTGAGTGACTTGGACACCATAATCATTAGCGAGGAGCTGGCTGCCGGTTGTGCAGGAATGTACACCACCATGATGGTCAACGCTTTGGCCTACACTCCTATAATCCTCTTTGGAACAGATGAACAGAAGAAGACCTTTCTTACCCCTCAAACCGAAAAGATGTCCTTCGCCTCATTCTGTCTGACGGAAAGAGAGGCAGGCTCTGATGCTGGTGCCATTAAGACTAAGGCAACAAAAGTCGGTGACGAATATGTCATCAACGGCTCCAAATGTTTCACTTCCAACGGCACGATCGCCAGTTTTTATGTTGTTTTTGCTCTTACCCATCCTGAAAAGGGGGCAAGAGGAATCAGCGCCTTAATCGTACCTCGCAAGACGCCTGGACTAACCATAGGAAAAATCGAAGACAAGATGGGCCATCGAGCTTCCAACACAGCCGAGGTCTTTTTCGATGATGTCAAGGTCCCTGCCCAAAATCTCCTGGCCAGAGAAGGAATGGGATTCATCATTGCCATGAAAACTCTGGAAAGAACGCGAGCCCCTGTGGGAGCTGCTGGAGTGGGTGTGGCCAGAACTGCCTTGGAATACGCAATCGATTACGCCAAGACAAGGATTCAGTTTGGAAGACCGATTGCCCTTTTCCAACACATCGCCTTCAAGATCGCCCAGATGGCCACAGAAATCAACGCAGCCCGCCATCTCGTCTGGCATGCGGCTTGGCTCTTGGATCAGGAGAAGCCCTGCAACAAAGAATCAGCTATGGCCAAATGCTTCGGGTCCGATGTGGCCATGAGAGTGACCACAGAGGCCCTTCAGATATTTGGCGGCTATGGCTACATGAAAGACTATCCCATGGAAAAATTGATGAGAGATGCCAAGCTCCTTCAGATATATGAAGGAACAAACGAAATCCAATGCCTCATCATCTCCAGAGAGATCATCGGTCCCATAAAAAAGTGAGTCAATCAGGACAGAATTCACAGTGTTGATATACCGAAAGGAGCGATAGGTTGATAGAAACAAAGCTTCAAACAGAAAGTCAGGGATTCTAAAATTGGACCTTGAGTAGGGGATTAATATATTTTGCTTTCTATTATGTCCACCAAATCTTCTTCAACAGATTTTTCTGGATGTTCTATGATTCTCCCAATTTCTTCATCGTTCAGGGAGACGATAAAAGTTGGAACTCTCTGGATGTCCTTACCCTGGACATAGGGTTCCCGTTCTTCTTTTTCCTTGGGAATGCCGATATAAGAAGAAACAATAAGGGGATTTTCCGCTAATTCAATGATTTTGAAATAGGCACTGACATGTTCCTTGCTGTCAGGACACCAGGTACCCAGTATAATTTCAATCTCGACTGCAAAATCTATGGCCTTTAATTTCTCTATGGCTTCTTCTTGGGGAGCGTAAGAAGACATGACTTCCCGCCATTCGGGAAAGCTCTCCAGAATATTATCCTTGGTCACGGGACCGAATAAGTCGTTTCCACCATAGATGGAAAGCATCATAAGGAGGAAAATCAGAATTAAGGGGAAAAGAGTGTTTTTCACTCGTGGTTACTCCGGAAAGGAGGAAGAGGATTGGTTGAGGTTTTACATTTCCTCTTCAGTGAAATACTCGGGGATGATTCCCAGTATTTCAACTCCCGCACCCTTGGCAATGTCTATCAATTCAATCACCCGGCTGTAGGGGAGCTTGGCATCGGCTCTGATGAATATGGTTTTATCTTGGCGGGTGGAATAGATGTTTTTGAGACGATCTTGAAGCATGCTTAATTCAATTTCTTCTGTGTTGATGAGTACACTCATATCTTTTTTTAGTGTCAAGACAATTAGCCCTGAAGGGGTAGCACTTGTGTCCGTTGTGGTTTCAGGAAGTTTGACATCGATTCCTTTCTGAATCATGGGTGTGATCACCATAAAAATGATGAGCAAAACCAACAGGACATCGCACAGAGGAACAACATTGGGTTCAGCCTTTGTCGGCATTTGATCCTCCTTTTCTCTCCATTACTCGGAAATTAATTTTATGATAATCTTTCGAGCTTTGTCAACGTGTTTATGGACTTTATCAATTTAGGAAAAGAAAATGCTTTTCTGCTTCCTTGATTTTTTCTTCTATGACCTATATATTTTTTGTGTAGGGAAAGGAGAAAAAATGAGAGAATTAAAGGTAGAAGTGATGGGGATCAAAAAGCGCTGTGGAGCCAAACACAGGGTCGGCGACACCTTTTATATCAGGGGAGAAGGAACCATCGAAATACCTGACGGAAAGAAAGTCTGCCTCTATGCATTGAACAGCCTTTTTCCTTTTTTAACCGCGAAGCAGAGAGAAGATGAGCTTCCCCACGATGACTGGATTGCTGAGACAGAAACCCTCTGCTGCCCTGATCCCAAAGGAGTCATCTTCAGAGTGACTCCACTTCCTGAATAGGAATATCTCAATCCCTGTCCTTTCAAATGTGAAATCTTCGGAGACTACTTACAGAGTAAGCTATCTTCTTAGATATCCAAGATTACCAGTTTACTTTTAGTTATCAGCCTTAAAAAGAATTGCCCGGGCATCATAGACAATGACCGCAGCAAGTGCCACTAGTACAACGGCCATACTTCCCAGAAGATAGCTTTTCGCCTGAAAGAAATGAAATCCTTGGTAGAGCAGAGCCGCTATGGTTGTAACCAGCATAAAAATAGCCGGGTAAACTGTGTACTTTTTGGGACTTTTTATCCCCACAATATAAGAGGACACCACGATCAAAGCCAGGGCAGCCACAAGTTGGTTTGATGCTCCAAAAACTGGCCAGATCGCTTTGTATCCTTCGGTTCCTCCCAGCACCGCAGCAAAAATGAGGATCACAGCTGAGCTGATCCATCTGTTCTTGAAAAAAGGAACCTTGTGGCTGAGAAGCTCTGAAAAAATGAACCGCCCTAATCTGGTACCTGTGTCCAGTGTAGTCAGAACAAAGGCATTGAGCATCACCATGCCAAAGAAAAGCCCTATGGCGAGAGTGAGACCGGGAAGCGAGGAAATAAATCTTCCATATCCAGTGGCAAAAGCACGGATGGGATCACCGAGGGAGGTCATCAGGTATTGAAAACCAAACGGGCTTTCTGCTCCTTTGGGATCCCAAACCAAGGCGCTTGAAGCAATGAATATCACCAGGCCTGCCAAGGCTGCCTCTGTCACCATGCCCCCAAATCCGATCAACTTGCCGCTGGCCTCATCGGGCAACTGCTTGGCAGTTGTTCCTCCTGCCACCACGGAATGAAAACCAGAGATGGCGCCGCAGGCAACGATCACGAACAGGATGGGCCAGAGCGGACCTCCTGTGCTGGAGAAAGAGACAAAAGCGGGAGCATTGATGGAGGGATGAGAAATCACGAGACCCAGATAACCCAGTCCCAAGCCTAAGAAGAGAATCCAGGTACTGATATAATCACGCGGTTGAAGAAGGAACCAGACTGGAAGCGCAGAGGCGAAGAGACTGTAGATGATGAGAATATAAAACCAAAAGCTCTGAGCAGAAAGCCCCAGTAATTGTGCTGGAGGCAGGATAGGACACAACTGTCCAAGGTAAATAAGAATAGAGAGCAAGGAGAGGGCAAGAATAGTGGCGATTGGAACATTGATTCCTATCCTATAGATGAGCCAACCGAAGATCATGGCGATGAAAATCAGACCAAAGGTGGGTATTACAATCTCAGGCTGAGAAACAAGGGTTTGCGCAGCCACCACGGCAAAAACAGCAATCACCATAGCCAAAGTCAGCCAGATAAAAATAGAGAAAATAATCTTTGTCCTCAAACCCAGGGTTCGCTCTGAAATATCGGCTAAAGATGTTCCCTTGTTCTGAACAGATGTCATGAGCGAAGTATAATCATGCACCGCTCCCAGGAAGATACTGCCTAAAGCTACCCATAGAAGCGTTCCTAGCCAGCCAAAGTAGAGAACTCCCAGAAGCGGACCCAGGATAGGCCCTGCTCCCGCAATGGAAGAGAAATGATGGCCAAAGAGAAGAGGTTTCTTTGCCGGCGAGTAGTCTATACCATCGAAGAATTGTTTGGCTGGAGTTAGACGGGAGTTGTCCATCTTCACGACTTTTTTTTCGATAAAACTTCCGTATACCTTGTAGCCCAGAACGAGCCAGACAATGAGGATAGCAGCGATGATGAGTGCGTTCATTGTTTATCGCGGAAATGGAGATACTTGCTCAAGCCAAATCCGAGAAAGCTAGCGGATGGATTCATCTTGAGGTCCTTCTGACTAGATAGACAACCAAGAGCAGAAACGCAGCCAAGGCTATGAAATCTCCGAGATCGCCCGGCCAGACAATTCCAATTCCTTTTGGCTTGGCTTTGGCAATGAATGCATACAGGGCAATCAAAACGCCCGCGATCCCTTCTCCAGCGATGAATCCTGAACCCAAAAGGATCCCTTTCTCTTTCTTGTGGGTTCGAAGCTGCTCGTCTTTTCCAGCTCTGTTTTCGATAATCTGTCTGACTAGTCCCCCCACGAAGATGGGTGTCATGGTTGATAAAGGCAGATAAATACCCACAGCAAAGGGCAGGGAAGGGATGCGGAGAAGTTCGGCTACTACGGCAAAAGCCCCTCCTATTAACACCAGCCCCCAAGGAAGATCGCCTCCTAGTACACCTTCAACCACAGTCTTCATCAGCACAGCTTGAGGAGCAGGCAACTCAACAGAACCAAAGGAAAAGGATCTTCCCAGCAGCCAGACGGCCGCGGCAATGGCGAACGCTGAAGTCAGGACTCCAATCAATTCCGATGTTTGCTGTCTCCTTGGTGTGGCTCCGATGATATAACCAGCCTTGAGATCTTGAGAGATATCCCCGGCGACGGATGCTCCTACGGCCACAACAGTGCCTATGGTTACAGCGGTGGCCTGACCCAGAATATCCGTCCATCCCAGAGCATAAAACAGAAGGCTTGTGCCCAGAAGGGTGACGATAGCCATCCCTGAAGTCGGATTAGAAGTCACTCCGACCATACCCACAATTCTTGAAGAGACAGTCACAAAGCAAAAGGCAAAAAAGACGATACACAGAGAGGCGATGAACCGGATGATAAGCGAAGTCTGGATACCGAGGACTTGAGGGGCTAAAACCAGGATGATTATTACTATCAAAACTCCCAAGCCTAAAATAGTGATGGGAAGATCCGTCTGTGTCCTCTGTGTCTTCATCTGCATGCCTGCCCTTTTTATGTTTATGTCCTTTATGCTTGTTTTAAGAGAGTTATACATGGTGGGCAAAGATTTGATGACTGTGATGATTCCTGCCACAGCCACGGCCCCGGCTCCAATGACCCGGATGTATTTATCCCAGATCTGCTCGGCAGACATCTGGACTATAGCCAGCTCTTTCTCAGGAAACAGGGGAAGATTGAGACTTTCCCCAAAATAGGCGATAAGAGGAATGATTCCCAACCAGGAGAGCATTCCACCAGCAACCATGATACCGGCGATGCGGGGTCCCAGGATAAAGCCCACCCCAAGAAGGGCTGGAGTAGGTTCCATTCCAAGCGTGGCCTTTTTGAGTACAGGAATCTTGAGGTAGATCTTCTCCGACCAAAGGTGAAAAAAACCCACCAAACTCTTGAAGATAGCTCCCACTCCTAATCCGAGGAAGACGTTTTTGGCCTTAGTCCCGCCTGTATCAGCTGCCACCAGAACATGAGCAGCAGCGGTGCCTTCAGGGTAGGGGAGGACTCCATGCTCCTTGACAATTAAAGACCTCCTCAAAGGAATCATGAACAGAACTCCCAACACACCTCCAAGAAGCGCCAGGGTACCTATCTTGAATACACTTGGGCTGAATCCCCAGAGGAAAAGGGCAGGAATGGTGAAAATGATACCCGATGCCAGGGAGGAGCTTGCCGAGCCAGTTGTCTGGGCTATGTTGCAATCCAGGATGTTGCTTTTTCCTAAAACAGGAGTGAGGATTCTAAACACAGCAACAGCGATAACGGCCAGAGGGATGGCCGTGGAAATGGTCAATCCTACTCTGAGGCCCAGATAAGCATTGGCTGAACCAAAGATCACGCCAAAAATGGCTCCGATCACAACGGCTTTGAGGGTGATATCCTTGAATGGGATTTCATCTGGAACATAAGGTTTGTGCTCGTTCATTTCTCCTTTACCTTATTTTAGATTTAGAAACGATCTCTTTCAAAGCTCAGCTTCCACAAGCATCCAGTGAATTACTCACATACGATAAGTTTCTCCACTGCTTTTTCCCAGGTCAAGTGGGAGATAAATGTATAGGCCTTCTCACCCATGTTTTCTGCCAGAGCCCTATTTTCAGCCAGCTCATCCAATTTTTCAGCAATCCGTTCAGGACGAGCTGGGCAGACATATCCTCTTTCACCGTCTATGACCAGTTCTGCTGGCCCTCCGCTATCCAAGGCGGTCACCACGCACTTTCTGGAAGCAAATGCTTCCGCGGTCACCAAGCCGTAGTCTTCCCTGAGCGGAGCAAAAAACACGGCTAAACAACGAGAATAGTATTCAATAAGAATTTTCTCATCTGCTTTCCCCAGGAGCAATACCCTGTTTTCAAGCTGCTTATCTTTTATTTTTAAACCTAAATTCTTCTCTTCTGGCCCTTCTCCGATGATAACCGCCTTAAAATCTCTATTTTTCATGAGCGCTAAGGCATCCAGGAGAAGGTCCAATCGCTTCAACCTTTGGAGTCGAGAAACAGAGAGAATGAAGTCTTGGTAGGATTCGGTGCGATAATCTCTTTGAGGGGGAGGGGGGTAGAGTAATTCAGACGGAATACTTCCCCAAAGTTTCAGCCTCTCTTGAATTGTTTTCGATTGGGCGAAAAGCTTGGTAACATTGTGTTTCAGGAGCTGTGTATCCAGAAGATGAATGATTCTTCTTCTCAAGCCTTCCTTGAGCTTTGCTCGAAAGCCCAGTTGAGAGGAAAAACTCTCCCAAAGATCATAATATTCCCGCATCCGATGGTTAAGCCAGCAGACATGACAGGAATGCTTGACAGCATAACTGGGATAACGAAAAGAAATGACTTGGTGAATCTTACGACCAAGACCATCCTCACCCACATCGGTCAACCGTGTGGCCATATAAGCCCTGAGCTGATGACCAAACCTGTTTTGAGGAGTGAGGATCAAATCGGCCTCATAGCCCCAAGCTCTGAGAGCCCTGACGGTGCTTTGAGCGATGGTGATATGTCCCCCTTTAACGAAAGGGACATCTGAAGTGACCACTGCAACCCTTTTTTTGTTAGACATAGGTTGACTTTATTTTATTTTTTATAGGAAATTATGCAAATTTTTTCTGAAAAAAATCAAGAAAGTTCTTCTTCTCTGATTTTTTCGATGATCAGAGGCTGAAAGGGTGGCGGTGTTGTATCGATCACAAAAAGATCCTTAAAATGGCTATTCAGAGCGGAAACATTCCTGATCCCATCATGGAAAATTTCGGCCAAGAGATCTCCCTGTTTTATCCGGTCTCCTCTTTTCTTTAAAATGGTAAATCCGGTTCCCAGATTCCCAGGCCTAACATCCAATTCAGACCGGAGGTATATAAGTTTGTTCTCATCCAGATTATGGAGGAAGCCTTCTTTCTCAGATAAAATGGGTAGACTCTTTTTTACTTTAGGAAACAGAGCGATATCATCCATATAAAGTGGATTTCCCCCCTGAAAGATGATCATTTCTTTGAATATTTCCAGGGCTTTTCCTTCATCAATCTTGTTTTTTAAAGACTTTTTAATCTCCGTTCTCTGAGAGAGAGGATAGGCCAGGCGCACCATTTCAGAAGCGACCTCCATGGCCACTTTTGTTAAATCCAGAGGACCTCTTCCCCTGAGCACCTCCAGGGCTTCCTTGATTTCCAGATATTCTCCTGCGGCTTGTCCTATAAAATGGTTGGTGTTGCCCAGGATGTAAGAAGAGTGAATGCCACACTGTTTACAGCCATTCCTTATGCGGCGGGCAAAATCCCGCCCTTCTCTTTGATTTTGAACAATAAAATTCCCATTCACTCGGATATCAAACACAACACTTTTTGCTCCACTCAAGTATACAAGCGTCACGACATACCTAATCCATTCCTCTAAATTGAACAATTGATTTGATGTTGACTTTAAAGGAGAAAATTCCCATGCTTTTTTTGAGGAAAAGAGGGGCTCCGGCACTGAAAACATTGCTCCCTTCAGGGCAATGAGTTGAGCCTTTATCTGGTCTGGAGATAAAAAGTTTTTCGCTCCAAAAATCAGACTGATAGAATCGGCCAGAGCGTGCTTTTTAGGGGAGGGTATTGAAATCTGAGGAATCCAAATACCCAAAGATGCACAAAGGGAGATGGCTATAAGGGTGACTTTATCACTCAAGTTTCCCAACGAATAAAGGATAACAGAAGGTTGTCCTGGATCATCATTGGCCAGATTTTCCCTCCAATTTCGTATGGTTCTAAGTAGAACATGCCGTTTTTCCTTCTCCAGGCTCTGGGGCACAAGCCCTTCTACGAACGGAGGGTTCAATGTTGCCGACATCTCAGAAGAAGAAAAAAATTATGCTATCCATTTTAGAGGCTGACCCGATAGACCGGATTGAGCTCTGAACTACAATTATGGGTTCAGCGGAGGGTTTCAATTGCCTTCTTGTTTTTGTTGGTGTTGAGAACAAGAATCGCCTTTCCTGTTTCGGCTGAGGTTCCGTAACAGTACTCGATGTCTATAGCTGCATTTCCAAGAAGGGCACCAATTTCTGCCCCAGCCCCAATTCTGTCATCGATTTTGACCGCAACCACTTTTCTGGATTTTACTTTATACTTCAAGGCCTTTAGAGATTTCTCCGCTTTCTTATTGTCAGAGGTAACAAGCAAAAACACCCCCTTATTCTCCTCAGAATAAATGCAGAGAGCTTTCAGATTTACCCCAGCGTTAGCCAAGGTTCCCAAGACTCGCCCCATGATACCTGGCTCATTTGGTGTAGTCACGTGAAGTTCGATATCTTCCCATACGTTATGCACTTTTTCCTCCTTATTAAACCAGAATTATACCAAAACACGGGATTCAAACACAAAGAAAAAAAGAAGGTGGGATAGCATTTCCATTTCCGTGATCAGGGAAGAGAGAATCGCTTTTTCCCCAACAATGATCTTGATTTTTTCCTTGACAAAATATATTATTATTTCTAATCTATGTTAAGAATAAACCTAGTGATTACATTATCATAGCGAAAAGGAGGCTTTTATGAAAAGCAAAAAGGTAGTCTTCCTCGTCATCGGGCTTCTCGTTCTTCTCTCTTTGAATTCTTACGCTGAGACGAAGAAACTGAGAAGAATCGGACGTTATACTTTTGTTCGAATCAAAGGAGAAGTTCCCACTGCCGAAGTGATGAAAATACTTATCGATCGCTACACAGGGGATATCAAGTATGGTTTTGATATGGTTGGTTATGGTGATCTTTTCCTTCCCTTTCTTGACCAGATAAAAGCAGCATCTTTCGAGGATAAAGAACTGCTCATAGGGGATAAATTGATGTGGATGCTCTTTCGTTCCCGGGGAAAAGTCAAAGTGGTCGAAGATATCGAATGGGCAGGCAAAGAGCCTTTACCTGTCTTCTCTTTTACAGTCGTGAAAGATTTCAAGCACTATGAATTCATCATGCCCAAGCCTTGTGGCAATATTGCCCTTCGCAAAATTGAGGAAATCGTTCCAGAGGCCATCTGTGATATCAAAGTTGAGCCTGCCAAGGCCAACATCAACGATCCCATTTCCGTGGATATGAGTGGCACCCAACACGCAAAATCCATGGAAGTCGAGGTCTTCGGACCGGACGGAACAAAAATGGCCACTCAAACTCTCACCCCTGATTCGGCAAAATGGCAGACCAAATTTGATAAACCAGGCGAATACACATTTAAAGGAAAAGCAATCAATTTTGAGGATAAGCCATCAACGAATCCATGCGAGGCAAAAACATACATCAACGTCCCTCCTACATGCAAACTCTGGACTTCCTGTCTTCCTTGTGAGAATTATGTAAGATATCCCATCACCATAGATGCCTCCGAATCCACAGATCCTGATGGACAAGTGGTCAAAGCTGATTTCGAAATTAGTGACCAAGAAGGAAATGTCGTCGACAGATACTCCGATTCAGAAACTCCTTTTACCTGGGAGAAGATCTTTGATGTTCCAGGTCTCTACACCATCACATTGATTGTCACCGATGATTTTGGGGCAGTTTCTCAACCCTGCCGAGTGGATCTTGAAGTGACCCAGAAGAGATTGTTTGTTCTGGCTGAGGGAGGACCTTTCTTTTCAAGAGGCTCGTATGGCCCTTATCTGGCGGGGCGGATAGGCCTGCTCTATAAAATTATCCCTGATACGCTGTCCTTCGTCATCTCTGGCGGTGGTGCTGCTGCATTGAAAGGAGATCCTTGGAAGTCCATTTTTATGGCCAATATTCTGTTGAATGTTCACTCTGGACCTGCCTTTTTCGGAGCCGGAGCAGGATTCACCACCAAAGTCAAAGAAAATAGAAATTCAGATGCTGATCTCATCGGTAACTTTGGTTTGGATGTCCTCAGTACCCGTACCAGCACGGGCTCTCTTTTCTTCGAGGTCAGAGCTCCTGTTGGAGAAGGGCGGAAATTCTCCAAGCACCACAAACTGATGCTTGGATTCAGATTTCTCTTCTAAGAAGCAGACATCGTCTTTTATGGACAAAAAATAAGGCCAGGGAAAAATCCCTGGCCTTAATACTACTTTCAGATCACGATCATATTCATTCCTTATTCCTGAGAGAAGGATCATCCTGGAAAAATGAAGATCGCCGTCATCGGAGCAGATGGCCAGCTGGGCTCAGACCTGATGAAATTCCTTAGGGATGACCAGCTGCTGCCTCTCTATTATCCTGAATTCGATGTCACCAAGCCAGAGAAAGCAAAAGACACGCTCTCCAAAATCCAACCTGAATTGGTGATCAACACCTCTGCCTATCACCGTGTTGACGAATGCGAGGACAATCCCCAGGAATCATTCTTGGTAAATTCTATAGCTGTGAGGGAATTGGCACTGATCTGTCGGGATTTTGATATCACCCTTGTCCATTTCAGTACAGATTATGTCTTTGATGGGATGAAAAAAAGTCCTTACATCGAAGGGGACCCGCCCAATCCTTTGAGCGTCTATGCCTGCTCCAAGCTGGCCGGAGAATATTTCGTCTGCAACATCTTAGAAAAATTCTATCTTATCCGCACTTGTGGACTCTACGGAATAGCCGGCTGCTGGGGAAAAGGCACAAACTTTGTAGATGTGATGATAGCCTTAGAAAAAGAAGGAAAACCATTAAGAGTAGTCAATGACCAGTGGGTCACACCCACATCCACGGCAGAACTTGCCCCGCGTATCGGAGAGCTTATCCGATCAGAGCGTTTTGGTCTGTACCATTTGACCAATGAAGGCCAGTGCACTTGGTTTGAATTTGCCCAGACCATCTTTGCCCTGATGGGGAAAAAGACAAAGATTTTTCCTGTGAATACAAAAACCTATGGAGCCAAGGCCTTGAGACCCTCTTATTCTGTCTTGGAGAATAAAAGAGCAAAAGAGATAGGTTTGAGCAGTTTTTCTCACTGGAAAGTTGCCCTTAAGAATTATCTCATTGCGAAGGGATACATTAAGTAGGGTAGAGGAAAAAGCTTCCTTTTGACTTTTTCAGCTACGGATTGTGCTCTGGTTGAATTCCAGAACCACTCTTTTCCATTCAAGCTTTGATCTTTTCTAATCTGTCTCGGAATAACGGACTCTTTCCTGGATTTCGATCCAGGGTTTGTCTTCAGAGGAGAGATGAATTTTATTCGATAAACTTACCGAGTTTGGAGATTTCGTCATTGTAATATTTTCGGTAGAGAATTTCCCACTCTCGGCTTCCCTCTTTGATGGACTTTTTCTGGGCGTTGATTTTGTCTATGGCTTTTTTATCCAGAAGTCCATAAAGCTTCATCTCATCCTCAATGCTCTTCACGATGGAGAGCCTGATTTCATTGGACTCATCCAGGAATTCGACTTGATCATCGTTAAAAAGGGCATCGAGGATTTGACGGGAAAGGTAATTGATTTTTTCTCGACTCAGACGAATACTCACAGCACGACATCCCTTTCTTTTGCCAGTTTGGATTTGATCATCCGGAACATGGTCTGGTATTCGATGTTCTCCTTACGGATTTTTTCCATATGCTTGCTGAGGATTTCTCTGACTTCCTGATCTAACTTGTCCTCCTTCTGAAATTCCTCAGTTATGAGATTGGTCACATCATCGACAAGCTTGTTCTTGTTGTCTGCGATTATTTTCTCGGTTTTGATCAGGTTACGGACGATGAGGAAAGCCATGTGTTCGATCTGATTCCTGTTCAATCTCATAGCATATCTAAAATACAATACAATCCCCCAAAATTCAAGGATTGATTAAAGAGGAGAAGTGCCTCCTTTCAGGTGATAGCTAAATGAGAGATATAATCAGTCATAGCGCCGGTTCCCCTCCAGCATCACCCAAGAGCGACTGGCCTTGCGGATTATTTATTTTTGTAGGAAAGATAGAGGGTAAAGACAAAGCCGCCCACACACACGGCGAAGATAAAAATCATAAAGAGAAGAGCCTCAAGTGTCATTTCCGTTCCCCAATACCTTTTTATTGATAACCTTGTTCAAGAAAATGAATAATCCGAGGGCGATGATCCATTGAAAAAATATGGTCCCCAAGGAAAAAGGAGAAAATACCTTATACCAAGTGTGAGGATCTTCGGTATAACTTTTCCAAAACCACCAGCCTATCATAGCCAGAAACTGAAGAGGGAGCAGGATAGAGACCGCAAAATCAAACCATCTTCCCAATTTCACTTTAGTCTCAGGTGATGAGATGATTTTCTCACGGAAATTCCTCGGACCGTACTTAAGAAAAACAAGAATGAAGAAAAAGCCACTGACCATCAGGCCAAACGACCAAACCCAATCTTGATTGTCAAAAAATCCCATACTCAGAGCTGAAGGCAAGCCGAAGAGGAAGCCGGCTGCACCAACCACAAAGACGGCTTTCCTCCTGGGAAGTCCAGCATCCATGAGAATACGGGTGTCCAGTTCTAGCATAGAAATAAGGGATGAAAAAGCAGCAAAAGAAAGAGCCAGGAAAAAGAGGGCGAGGAAAAAGGAGCCAGCAGGAATTTTCGAAAACAGATTGGGAATCCAGATAAAAGTCAGGCCTTGGTTATCCGCCTTCATCACTTCCAGAACCTTCTCCTGAGAGAGATTCTGGGCAGAAAAGAACGAAAAAACAGTGGGGATGACGGCCATGGCTGCCAACAGCGAGGCCACATTGTTTCCAAAACCTATAGTTGCAGATGTAAGGACAGGATTTTCTTTTTTATGTGAATAGACGGCATAGGTGAGAATCAGGCCCCAGCCAGCTCCCGTGGACCAAGCCGATTGAGTCAGTGCATTTAACCAAACTTTGTGGTCGGCTAGGCGAGAAAGATTGGGGGAGAAGAGAAAATTTAGCCCTTCAAAAGCATGGGGAAGAGTCAGTGTGCGCAGGCAGGCTACAATCAGAAGAAGAAACAGAGAAGGGATGAGTATTTTATTCGCTCTTTCGATGCCTTTCACCACCCCTGAGTAGATGATGAAGGACCCTATTCCGATAGCCGCAAGATGGAAAATCACAGGCTCCCAAGAGGAAGTAAAGGAATTCCAAAAAAGGGCATAGTTCTTCTTGATCAATCCTTGAAATGAGGCGGCAAAAAAGTATTTCAAACACCACCCTGTAACCACCGAATAGTAAAACATGATTGCAGTAGTGACAAAGGCAACAAAAGTCCCCATCCAGGAGAATCCAGGACCCATGACCTTGCCGAAGGACCCAATCACTCCTAGCCTGGTCTTCTTGCCCAAGGAGATCTCGATGATGAGAAGAGGAATTGACCACAACAAAAGAAAAAGGAGCCAGGCGATCATGAAGGCTCCACCTCCTTGCTGGGAGACGATCCGGGGGAAACGCCATATATTCCCTGTCCCCACAGCCATTCCCATTCCGGCAAAGATAATCCCCCAACGGGATGCAAAGAGCTCCTTTTTTTCCATGGTCTCTATTGCACAGCTTCCCTTCCTAAGAGCCAATAACCAGGAAAGGATGAATACTGCCTCTCTGGATATCTTTTCTTCCAAAGGCCAGCAACTTCCCTTCCTTGTTGAACAGTTTAAAAATATGCTCTTGGGTAGGGACAAGAAGCGAGTTGTCCTGAGGGAATATGCTCAAAATATCTTCTGGAAAAATAAGATTCCCATTTCTGACTAGAGCGGTCCCACTCTCATTGAGAATAACCTTGGGAAACTGGGGAAGGAGGGTTTCCAAGGGGAAAAGGACTCCCTCTGTTTTTCCTCCCTTGACAAGTCTTTTCATATCCTCCAGAGAATAAGCCTGATCCAAGTCGAAATCACCGACTTTTGTCCGGGTGAGATGGGAAAGATGTGCCCCACATTCTAGAGCTTGGCCCAGATTATGGGCCAGTGATCGAACATAGGTTCCGGAAGAACATTTGACAGCAAAATGCAGAAACGGGGGATTATAGGAAGTCAAATCGAAGAAATGAACAAAAACCTTGCTTGATGTCAGCTTGAATTCTTCTTTCTTGCGGGCAAGGACATAGAGAGGTTTCCCCTTGTATTTTTTAGCCGAAAAAGGAGGGGGTATCTGATCGATTTCTCCTTGGAATTTTTTCATCACTTTAACCAATCTCTGCTTAGAGGGAAAATCCTCTTTTTCTTGTGAGACAGGCTCACCCTGAGAATCGTAGGTGTCGGTGGAATAACCCAATCTTATCTGACCTTGGTAGACTTTATCCGCTTTGGAAAAGAAAGGGAAAAGTCTAGTCGCCTTGCCCACTGCCACTACCAGAAGACCTGTTGCCATAGGGTCTAAAGTTCCGTAGTGACCTACTTTTTTGGTGCGGATAATCTTTCTTATCTCGAGGACAACGTGATGAGACGTGACACATGGAGGCTTGTCCACCAGGAGGAGGCCGTCTATAATCACAGTCAATAAACCTGTGTCTTTTTTGGACCTTCTTCTGATTGTTTTTCCAGTAGTCTTTCTACTGTCTCAGGAATTTCCTTCAGCAAAGTCTCATATTTCCCTTGAGCGGGAAATCCGGCAGCATGATAATGACCCCCTCCACCAAAGTATTCCCCGATAGAGGCGGCGTTCGCTCTGCCCCTCGACCTGAGGCTGACTCGAAATGTGTCCTGTTTTATCTCTTTGAGAAAAAGAACTATCTCCACTCCTTTTATCGATCGAGCGAGAGTGGTGATATCCTCTGTATCAATTTCCCTCAAGTCAAAAGATTCGAGATGTTTCTTGAACATAGTGATGATGGCGATGTTTCCCTTCTTGTTCATCTGGAGAGTGGAGAGGACTTGGCCCAAGAGCTTGATTTTTTCCGCAGAATTATTGTTGAACAGGCGTTCAGAGACTTCAATAGGATTGGCCCCATGTTTAACCAATTTATGACACACCTCAAAGGAACGAGCGCTGGTGTTGGAAAACTGGAAAGAGCCAGTGTCGGAGATGATGGCACAATAAAGAAGATTGGCTATTTTGGCTGTAAAATTTATTTTCAATTTTTCACCGAGAAAATAGACCATTTCCGCCACGGCAGAGGCTTCTGGATCAACCCAATTGATATCCGCATAGTAATAGTTGGAGTGGTGATGGTCGATGTTTACTTTGAAGTAATCGCCGATGTTTTTTTGCCCGGATCGGGCTACACTTGCACATTCAAGAAGTATGACCATGTCATAAAGGCGAGCAGGAATCTGTCCGATTTGAATCTTATCAATGTCAGGGAAATGATTGAAAGGAAAAGGAGTCACATCTTTGTTGATGTATACCATTTCTTTCCCTAAAAGTACTCCCATAAAATACAGGGCTAGACCTGTACATATGGAATCTCCATCAGGTCTGAGATGAGAAGTGACAACGATACGCTGGCTATCAAGAATCTTTTTGCTTATCAGATCTAGGAGTTCTTTTTTCATTTTCTCTCAGGTTCTCGATGATTTTGTCGATTTTCTCCTCATATTCATATATTCTATCCAGAGAAAAAATGAGCATGGGATTATACTTTAATTCTGTCCGGGAGGCAACAGATTTTCTCAAAAACCCTTTCCTCCTCTCCAAAAATTCAAGAACTTTATCATTATCCTCAAAACCGAACAAGCTTAGATAAACATAGGCTGTCTTCAGATCCTTGCTCATCTCAACCCGGGTAATGGTGATCAATCCGGAAGAGGAATTTTGAATAAGATCAATAAACAGACGGCTGAGTTCTTCCTTTATAAGACTGGAAACTCTCTTTTGTCTTCTGCTCTCACTCATCTTAGCTGTCTATTTTACTATCGAATGAGTCCCCAAAAAAAATCTTCTCGATCCAGGATATCGAGTAAGCACCGATTTGTTTTTGCCTCGTCCACAACCTGGTGTCTCCCCAGAAGAATGGATCGAAACAGATTCCAGCATCATCCCCCTTCCTCACCTGACAGCACCAATTGCCAAACAGTTATTCTCTCTACCAGAAATATTCTATCTTGTAGTCAATGATTTCTCCATCGATAATTTCTTCAGTATTGGCAACGATTCTGTTGAATAAACTCTCCACAATCTTTTTCTGGCAATTGAGAGTGACTATTCCGATTTTTGCCCTTTGCCACTTGTTTTGATACTCAATCTCAGCCAAGGCCACGTTGTATCTGTTCTTGAATCGGTCTCTAACGCTGTTCAACATTTTTCTTTTTTCTTTGAGTGAGTGGCAATAGGGGAGATGGATATCTAAAAGAAGAAAACCTATAACCATTAGATAACCGAAAATTTTGATTAACCTGGTTTGACTTTTTCGGTCATGAATGCTTCTATGATATCACCTTCTTCTATATCTTTGAATCTTTCAAGTCCAATTCCACATTCATATTCCTTGGTAACCTCTGTAACGTTATTCTTAAGATGTTTCAAAGAGGAGATCTGCCCCTCATGAATAACTTCATCATCTCTTATGATTCTGACATGGGCGCTACGGGTGATTTTTCCATCCAGAACAAAACAACCGGCAATCACTCCCACCCTGGGGATATTAAAAATTCTTCTGACTTCTGCTCTCCCCAAGTAGGTTTCCTTTACAATTGGCTCAAGCATACCCGTCAGAGCCCTCTTGATGTCTTCGGTCAAATGATAGATGACATTATAGCTTCTTATCTCAACATTCTCTTCCTTGGCCAAATCCAATAGCTTCTGATTTGGCTTTGTGTTAAATCCGATGATGATAGCGTTTGAAGCCGAGGCTAAAAGCACGTCTGATTCGGTGATCTTTCCTGTGGCGGCATAGACAATATTGACTTTTACTTCCTCACTGCTGAGGTTAGGAAGTATATCGGAAAGGACTTCCACCGAACCGTGGACATCGGCCTTGATGACAAGAAGAAGCTCCTTGACTTTTCCTTCCTCAATCTGCTTGAAAAGCTCATCCAATGTCAAGCGTTCAGGTCTGCGCGGCTCTTCCTTCTTGACCTGAGAGAGGCGGAATCCTACGATTTGCTTTGCTGTATTGAAATCAGAGATGACTTGAAAAACATCTCCCGCAGAAGGAACATCGGAAAAACCGAGAACTTCTACAGGCATAGAGGGCTCTGCTCTTTTTATTCCTTTTCCATTTTCATCGAACAGGGCTCTGACCTTCCCGTAGCATGTTCCGGAAATGAATGCATCCCCTTGAGTGAGCATACCATGCTGGACGATGACCGTGGCTACGGGTCCTTTTTGAGTATCCAGCCGAGATTCCAGCACAAATCCCTGGACTTTCACATTTGGGTTAGCTTTGATTTCGATGACGTCGCTGAGGAGAAGAATCATCTCCAAAAGCTCCGACAAATTGGTCTTTTCCTTGGCAGAAACCTCAACACAGATAGTATCTCCTCCCCATTCCTCTACCAGAAGTCCTTCTTTGGAAAGCTGTTGTTTAACCTTTTCCGTATCTGCTTCGGGTTTGTCAATTTTATTGATAGCCACCATTATGGGGACATCAGCCGCCTTTGCATGGCTGATGGCTTCCTTTGTCTGGGGCATAACGCCATCATCTGCAGCCACCACCAGCACAACGATATCGGTCATATTGGCTCCCCGGGCTCTTAAGCGGGTGAAGGCTTCATGCCCTGGAGTATCGATAAAGGTGATGGAGCGGTTGTTGTGGAACACACGATAGGCTCCTATGTGTTGGGTTATGCCACCAGACTCCCTTCCTACCAGATTGGAATGCCTGATGCCATCGAGAAGAGTGGTTTTGCCATGATTCACATGCCCCATTATGGTCACGACTGGTGGCCGAGGAACAAGGTCTTTGGTGGCTTCTTCTGCCTGACGGCGGACTTCTTCCTCAACAGAAATCAACTCCACTTCAATGCCTAAGATCTGAAAGACCTGCTTTGCTAAGTTCTCGTCTACTAAATCATTGACACTGATTTCGAATCCTTTCACGGCTAGCTTCCCGATGAGGTCTTTGGCTTTGATGGGGATCTTCCCCGAGAGATCCTTGATATTCATACCCTCTCGAAGCTGGATTTTTTGTGATGGACTCCGTTCTTTTTTCACTTTTTTCTCCATGACTCAATCTCTGCAGGTATGTTTTACTTCTCTCCTCATGAACTCTTTATCTCAATCTTCCAGCCAACCAGTCTGGAAGCGAGCCTGACATTCATTCCCTTTTTTCCTATGGCCAGGGAAAGTTGATCCGGCGCTACCAGAGCCTGCATCCTTTTTTCTGTCTTATCTAAGATGAATACTTTTTCCACCTTCGCCGGGCTAAGAGAGGACTTTGCATAGGTAAGGGGATTGCTTGACCATTCGATGATATCGATCTTCTCTCCATTCAATTCTTTGCTGATAGTCAGAATTCTATTTCCTTTCACTCCAATGCAAGCACCAACAGGGTCGATATCCTTCTCTTTGGTTAAAACAGCCACTTTGGCTCTCTCTCCGGGCTGGCGAACAACATCCTTGATTTCTATATTGCCGTCGGCGATCTCAGGAATTTCTATTTCCAAGAGTTTGGCCAAAAATTTCGCATCAGCTCTGGAGACAATCACTTGTGGCCCCTTGATCTCTTTCAACACGTTGACCACTACGGCCTTGATGCGGTCACCTCTCTTATATTCCTCATTTTCCAGTTTCTCTCTATAAGGAAAAAGAACATCGATTTTATCCACTTCAATGATCATGTTCCTGTTGGTCTCAAATCTCCTTAAAACTCCTGTTACGATTTCCCCTATTCGGGGAGCAAACTCCTCATAAACTTTTTCCTGCTCGGCATTCCTCACCTTCTGAAAGATCACTTGCTTGGCTGCTTGAGCGGCTATCCGACCCAGAGTTTCGGAGGGTAGATCAATCTGGATTTCATCTCCGACTTTCACTGAAGAGTTTAGTTTTTTTGCCTCCTCATAGGATATTTCATTGGCCAAATCTTTGGGATTTTGACTCACCTTCTTCACAGCATATACTCTCAATTTTCCTTTCTCCGTCTGGAAGGATATGTTGACCTTCTCATCATGGCTGAAATATTTTGCTGACGCAACTCTGAGAGACTCTTCAATCGCCTGGATAATGACATCCGTGCTGACCCCTCTTTCTTTACTGAGTTGGACAATAGTATTCCAGACATTAACCTTCATCTCTTTTTCCTTAGTAGTCTCTACAGACGGAGCATGAAGAGTCGAGAATTATAACCAAAATAAGTAATAATATCAAATCAGGGGCGGGAGAGGGAAATGCTTCCGAGAGTATATTCATATTTTCCCGTGACTATGACTATGCTTTCTTAGGATGGATGGGTCACGGCAGGAAAATAAAAGAGGAGATAAGATAAGAAGAGGACATCTTACTTTCCTTTTCCTTTTTACATGATCAAAGGAGCAAAAACCAGACTGACTACAGCCATAAGCTTGATCAGAATATTCATGGAGGGACCAGCCGTGTCTTTGAGAGGATCTCCTACTGTATCTCCTATGATAGAAGCAGCATGCACTTCTGTACCTTTCCCTCCGAGATGACCCTCTTCAATCCACTTTTTGGCGTTATCCCAAGAAGCTCCTGCATTAACCATGAATATACCCATAAGGACTCCTGTAGCCGTAGCTCCTGCCAAAAATCCCCCAAGGGATTCTGCTCCGATCACAAAACCGACCGCAAGGGGCATAATCACTGCAATGAGACCAGGAAGAATCATTTTTGTCAAAGCGCTCCGTGTGACGATGTCGATGCACCGATCAGAGTCTGGTTTGGCTTTCCCTTCCATCAGACCTTTAATTTCTTTAAATTGCCTTCTGATTTCCACAACCATCTCGTCTGCCGTGCTTCCCACAGCCTTGATAGTCAGTGAAGCGATGATAAAAGGCATAAGAGCTCCGATAAGAAGGCCGATGACTGTCTCGACTTTGGTCAGGCTTATGACCGACAAATTGGTCGTCTTCTGGTAGGCTGAGAACAGAGCCAAAGCAGTTAATGCCGCCGAACCTATAGCAAATCCTTTTCCTATGGCAGCAGTTGTGTTACCCAAAGCATCGAGCTTATCAGTTATCTTTCGGATACCAGGTCCTGCTTTAGACATCTCCGCAATACCTCCGGCATTATCAGCGATAGGGCCGTAGGAATCGGTAGACATGACGATACCTATTGTGGCCAGCATTCCCACGGCTGAAAGAGCGATACCGTAAAGCCCCGACAATTTATAAGATATGAAGATGGCTGCGGCTATAGTCAAAAGGGGGGAAATTGTGCTCTGGAAACCCACTGCTAAGCCAGTGATGATGGTGGTTGCACTTCCTGTCTGAGCAGTCCGGGCTATGGTTTTAATGGGAGGTCCAGAGGTGAAATATTCACTTTCCAGCCCAATCAGGACCCCTGCAACCATCCCTGCCAGGACAGCCCAAAAAGCTCCCAGCTCGCCGATGATACTTCTGACCGCAAAAAAAGCCCCTCCGATAAACAACAAGCCGCTGATGTAAGTGGCATTTCTCAAGGCGGATTGAGGGTTAAAATTTTTCAAGATATTTATGGAAAAAATCCCGATGATGGAACTGAGAAGACCGATCACGATCAACAGCAAAGGGAGGGACATGTAATGGAGGGCCGGATTCAAGGTAGAGCCAATGGCCATGGAGGCGACAACCGATCCCACGTAGGACTCGAAGAGATCGGCACCCATTCCAGCCGTGTCTCCGACATTATCGCCAACATTGTCCGCTATTACACCTGGATTTCGAGGATCATCCTCAGGAATATGGGCTTCGACTTTGCCCACAAGATCTGCTCCAACATCAGCACTCTTGGTGTAAATACCACCTCCTACCCGTGCAAACAGAGCCACCGAGCTGGCTCCCATTGCAAAGCCGTTGATAATCTTGGGATCTCTGGTGAAAAAGTAAAACAGTCCGATTCCAGCCACGCCAAGGGCTGCCACAGAGATACCCATCACTGCACCTCCCTGGAAGGCAATAGTCAACGCTCGAGGGACACCTCCCAGGATAGCTCCCTGGGTCGAACGTACAGCCGCCCGAGTGGAGCCTTTCATTCCAATAAAGCCAGCAGTCATCGAGCAACTGGCCCCGCTCAGGAAGGCAAGGCTTGTGTACACCGAGAAAAGCTTCCAGAGAACCAGGAACACAACTACAACAAAGCCGGCTATGTAGGTGTATTCTCTTCTTAAAAAAACCATGGCTCCGGAATGAACGGCCTCGGCTATCTCGTTCATAAGTTCATTACCCTTTGGATATTTTTTGATCAGAAAGTAGAGGACCAGGGCAAAGGCGAGGCCCAGAATACCGATGATGAAGGAATAAGGAATCAGGTTGATGATGGTCATCTAAATACAGTCTCTGTGAAAATTTTAAACCGATGTATAGCATAAAAGAACGGAAAATGCAATTTTAGTTAAAGAACGGTAGCATTCCCATTTCCGTGACGATAAAGATATTTCATCCAGTGAAGTAGAGAGGCGACGGTTCCTGTCCATCCGAAGCCCATAGTGGGAGGGTCTTGGCGAAGGATGGATAGAAACCGGCGTTGTGACTGCTTATTTCCCTCACCATTAACTATCATGGAAATGAAAATGCTTCCTTAAAGAACTCCGTTTGAGCGTTGTGTGCGAGTTTTTTTATCCTCATACGTCTATTATAAAGAACATTCTTGAATATGGGGTAAAGACTATGATTCCTGCTGTGAGCGCCTTCCGGATTGCCTTGGAAGACCCACAAACCATCTCTTTCATCAGGGCAAACTTTCCTTCGCCTGAAAAATATCCTCAAATCAGCTCACGCAGATGGCTTTCCGCAGATAACTCAGGCTCCAGGTGGAATATCGAACTTTTAGAGAAAAAGCTTTCTTCTTTCCAGAAGAAGGAGGATTTGATTAACGTCGTTCTCCTTGAAGTGGACACCGCCAGCGGGAAAATCACTGGCCGCACATATTTCGCCAATATCCTGATGAGCGAATACAGGATATACCTCACTCGGTTTTCTGGTAATGCTGTGAGCATAACGTTTTGATTGCCTCTAACCTGTTGGAAAAAGAAAGAAGAGTGAAGTTGACTATTTCACCAAGAGAGGCCCTAAAATTGCCTGGCTTATGAAACCACTTCTCCCACAAGACTGTAGGGCCCACAGGATGTGATGCGCACATCCACAAAGTATCCGATGAGATCTCTCTTTGATTCAAAATTCACTACCTGGTAGCCTTCATTTCGTCCCGAGAAGCAATGTTCATCCTTCCGACTTTTGCCCAAGCAAAGAACCTTGACCACACGACCGATGGACGATGTATTCAGCTTGAGCTGGATCTGCTTTTGGCATCCTTGAAGCTCAATCAGCCTCCTCCTCTTCACTTCAAAGGAAACGGTTTCCTTTTTTTTTGAAGCCGAGGTCAAAGGGCGAGGAGAATAGCGAAAGGAAAAAATATTGGTGAAACGCACTTCATCCAAAAGCCTTATCGTCTCCTGATGATCTTTTTCTGTCTCTCCAAGAAATCCAACGATCACATCTGTACTGAGACAGATGTCTGGCATCAAGTGACGAAGAAAGGATATCTTCTCCAGGTATGCTTCCCTTGTGTAGCCTCTGTTCATTTCCCTGAGTATAGCGTTGGAACCAGATTGAACAGGAAGGTGGAGCTGATGACAAACTTTTTCTAAATCCCGCATAGCCTTTGCAATATCAGGGGTAAAATTTTTTGGATGGGAGGTGATAAATCGGATCCAGCTGATCCCCTCAATCCGATTAGCTTCCTTCAGAATCTCACAAAAGCCTTTCCCTGACTCAGGATCTCTATAAGAATTAACGTTCTGTCCAAGAAGTTGTATCTCTTTGTAACCTTGATCGGCCAGATATTTCACTTCTCGCAGAATATGAGACATGGGCCTGAACTTTTCTCTTCCCCGAGTAAAAGGGACGATACAATAGGCACAGAAATTGTTGCATCCTTCCATGATAGTCACATAAGCACTGGTGGGACTTTCTCTTAAAATGTGGGAGGGAAGAAATTCATGCCACTGGCGACTCCAGTTTGTGGTCACAATCCTCTCTTTTGATTGAGAAAGAAGAATACGGGGGATCTCCCTGTAATTATCAGGCCCCAGGATAAAATCAATAAAAGGTTTTTTCCCCATGAGCTGCAATCCGTAAAGCTGTGCCACGCATCCCACCACTCCAATCACCAGCCCTTTGTCCCTCTTAAGGGCCTCCATCCGCCCTAAGAGCGAATAAAGCTTTTCTTCTGATTTTTCCCTGACAGCACAGGTGTTGATGATAACCAGGTCACTCTCTTCAGGGGAGGAACACATCTCAGCCCCTTCCTTGTGCAACAAGCCTGCAATTCGTTCAGAGTCATTCTCATTCATTTGACAGCCGAAGGTGTGAATATGGAACCTCCAATTTTTCAATGGTTTTCTGGTTTCTTTCATGAATTCTAGATTCTTTGAACTGAAATAATAATATAACTCAGATATCGTTATCTAACTTCAGGACAAAGCTAAATATTAATATAATACAATTTTCCTATGAGAAAAAGGTTGGGATTATGAAAGGAGATACTCCTTATAAAATCTCCTCAAGGATGTTCACAGCATCTCGGATAAAACAAGGACAAAGCGTCCGGCTTAGCCTCACTCAACCTTATTCCTTGGCCCCGAGATTATGATCTAGCATTTCCCTTGCATTGCGAAGCGCGGTCTCGGTCATCCGACTTCCTGCCAGCAACCTGGCAATCTCGGTTACCCTTTCCTCGAAAGTAAGCTTCTTGACAAGGCTGTAGGTGCGGTTCTTTATAATCCTTTTTTCAATCCTGTAATGATGGGGCGCGAATGAAGCGATTTGAGGGAGATGAGTGATACAGATCACTTGATGTTGATGAGCAAGATCCTTGAGTTTTTGAGCCACACACTCGGCAGTCTTTCCACCTATCCCCGAATCGATCTCATCGAAAATCAAAGTCTTCATTCTTTCTGTTTCTTTTCCTACAGACTTGAAGGCCAGCATGACACGGGAGAGCTCACCTCCAGAAGCGATCTTGCGCAGTGGCCTGAGTTCTTCTCCTGGATTAGGGCTGATCAGAAACTCCACCTCTTCGCTGCCTTTCTCCTTGACCTTTTCCATGGCCTCCGGTTGGGGAGGAGAGGAGGTCATCATTATCTTGAATCTTGCCTTTTTCATTCCTAAAAGGATGATTTCTCTTTCGATTTTTCTTTCCAACTTGCTTGCGATTCTCGTCCTCAGCTTGGTTAGCTCCGCTGTTCTTGCCTTACAATTGGTAAAAGCCTCTTCAATTTCTTTATCAAGCTCTTCCAATTTCTCTTGGCTCGTACTCACTTCCTTAAACTCTTTCTTGGCTTTATCCAGGTAGGAAAGAATATCCTGTATACTGTTGCCATATTTCCTCTTTAACTTTTCGATCTGGCTCAGGCGCTCTTCGATTTCCTCCAGCCTTTCAGGCGAGACATCCCGCTCTTCCTTGAAGTTGATAAGAAAATTCGAGAATTCTCCTATGGTTATCGAGAATTGATTGATGGCCTCTTCCACTTCTTTGAAGGCCTTATCAAACGAAGAAAGCTCGCCAACAACATCCTGAAGTCTGGATAAGAGCGGCGAAATAGAGTCTTCCCGGTCATAGGCAATGTCCAGAGCCTTATCCACGAGTGTGCGTATTTTCTCAGCGTTTTTTTGGATGTTTCTCTCCTGGCGGAGCTCTTCTTCCTCATCGGTCTTGAGACCGGCTTTTTCGATTTCTTTGATTTGAAAGTCTAAGAAATCCAAACGCTGCTCTCTTTCTCTTTCTTTCTCTTCCAGCTCCTTCTTCTCTTTGACAAGCCTTTTGAGCTCTTTTGCGGCCTGAGACACCTCACTTCTTAAAGGCATAGCCCCTGCATAATAGTCGATATAATCAAGTTGATTCTCTGTATGGCGCAGGAAAGCATGATCGTTCTGGCCATAGATGTCGACCAACTCTTCACCCTTTTCCCTTAGCCCCTTGATGGGAACCAGAACTCCGTCAATGTATCCCTTTCCTGCCCCTTGGGCAGAGATTTTTCTCTGCATAAAAAGTTCACCTTCTGCTGTTTTTGCATCCGTGGGTTGAGGCATGGATATAATTGCCTCGACTGAAGTCTCCTTCTTTCCTGTGCGAATCATCTCTGAGAAGCCTTTTTCTCCCAGGATAAGTCTTATACCATCGATAATGATCGATTTTCCCGCGCCTGTCTCTCCTGTGAGGATTGAAAATCCCTCTTTGAGCTGTAATTCGATATCTTCGATCGTGGCCAGATTCTTGATGCGGAGAGATTTTATCATGGGCTTCTTGCCTGCGATGAAGAGGTGATTTTTATGGGAACAAGAGCCTTTTCCATGTTTATCCGTCCATAGCCGATAAACTCATCCTCACCCGGGTATTCAGAAGAATTCACATCATCTGCTGAATAGCGAATGACATTCATGACTTCTGAAGATGTGAGCCAGGGCTTTATGCTCTTAATCAGGGCAGCAAGGCCAGTCACATGAGCGGTAGAGGCTGATGTCCCTTCGCCAAATGCATAGGGTAGAGAGTCTGGTCCCCAGTACCAAGTCGGAACAGGGCCAACGATTCTTTCGCCCGGAGCGGCAATGTCAACCTCAGGACCAAAATTGGACCAGTCGGTACGCATATCATCATAATCAGTGGCAGCCACAGCCAGGCAATAAGCCTCATATGCCGCAGGATAGATGACAGAACTGGAATCATTTCCTGCGGCAGCAGCAATCACCACATCATTATCATAAGCATACTTGACCGCGCTTTCCAAACTGGGATCACCCACATCTCCGCCCAAGCTGAGGTTGATCACCGAAGCTCCGTTATCTACAGCCCAGATAATCCCTTCAACGATCCAGCTATAATATCCAGATCCTTCTTCATCCATGGCCTTTACGGGCAAAATTTTACAGTTCCAGGCGACACCGGCAATGCCTTCATTGTTATCGGTTTTCGCCGCTATGACCCCGGCAACAAAGGTGCCATGAGCGTTATCATCGGCAGCATCGAAATCGTCATTGACAAAATCTCGTCCATTCGAGGCTATCTTGTCTTGAAGATCAGGATGCTCGAATTCCACACCCGTATCGATAACCGCAATCAAAACTTCCTCGTCTCCTTTTGTTTCATCCCAGGCAGTTGTGGCCTTTATATCAGCCCGAGCCTTCCCCGCAGGACTTCCTGGAATCCCGATTTCCTGCCCGGTGTTTCGGAGGGCATATTGTAAATAAAATAGAGGATCATTAGGAGTCACAGCAATATAAGCTTTATAGTTAGGTGCTGCATATTCAATATCAGGGTTTTGCCTCAGCACGTAGAGCATTTCTTCTACGGTTGTGCCTTCTGGAATCCGCAATTGATAGACGTCGATGCGGGGAATTCTTTTCATCATCTTCGTTTCATAGGCAGCAAGGGTTGTTTTTACTGCCTGAGTGGTAAGTGTGGGTTTGAATTTGACCAATACTTGATCAGGAGCATACTCAATCCCCCTGGAACGAAAAGGAAGACCCTGGTTTAGGCACTGAATTTCTCTTCGGAAATCTGGCTGGCGATGATCCCTTCTTCTATCTGACTTGAAACTCTGAAAATTGACCAGAGAGAAGAGAACAAAGAGAATGACCGAAAAATGAATGATCTTTTCTTTTCTTGATCTTTTCATGATCTCCTCCTGTCCCTTAGAAGAAATACACGGCCTTCAGCATCAATCCCAAATTGACTCCATCCTTATGAGGCATGAAGTCTACCTCTCCTTGCACATGAAAAGCATCTGTAAGCTCATAAACAGCTCCTAGGGAAAGATTTATTTGGCTCTTGCCGATGAGTTTTTTCTCCTCATTATTCTCCAAATCCTCTATTTTTTGTTCCAGGTTAAACTTCCCCCAATGCCTGTTGTAAGTCACTCGAAGATAAGGAGAAAAATAATCATATCCTCGGTAGGCTAAAGTCGGGCCTATCGTCCCTCTCAGCCAGTAGGGTTTGCCCTCAATTGTCCCTTCCACGTCAAGACCCGGTATATCCCACTCTTTTTTGTTGCCTGCATAATAAAGCAACTGTCCGAATACAATGATATCAATATTCCCATAAGTAAGAAGCCTTTTCTCCGTCTCCAGGCCTAACAGGATCCCCGATAGACCTCCCACGTCCAACTCTACAGAGAAGGGGAGTCTTCTGTAGGTAATAGCCCCTTGATCGGAAATGCAATACCCGAGAATAGGAGTCAGGGAAAATCCTTCCTGGAGCTCGAGTCCCAAGCTAAAAGTAACAAAGTAGGCTTTGAGTTTTGTGCCTGCATCATCTTCAATCCATTTTTTCTCTTCTGTGTCGTAGGTAAAAAGGTTCATATCCCGTTGGAAATACTCAAAACCGATACTCGGCCTGAAGGACATTCTCCATCCCTCTTCTTGAAATTGAGCATATGAGGAAGAGGTGATAAGAAAGAAAGCCAGGACCATGCTTACTCCAAAAGAGCACTTTTTCATGGAAACCTCCGCATTCAGATGATTCTCTTAGATTCAGTGCAGCTGCCGATTCTGCTCCTTCTGTTCTTCTATCTCCTTCATCCTTTTCTGTGCTTTTTCGGCATACTTGCTCTGAGGAAAATCTGAAATCAACTTGGTGTAGTAAGGAATACTCTCTTCTACTTTTTTCCATTTGTAGTAAGAGTCGGCTAGATAATAATAGACTTTATTCATCTGTGAATAATCCGGAAATTCGGTGAGAATCTCTTTTAATCGGTCTATAGAAGCTTTATATGACTTCATCTTATAATAGACTTCCCCGATACTAAAAATATGCTCAGCCAATCTTTCTTCGCATTCTTTTATTTTTTCCTGAGCCATTTTTGCTTCTTCACTGAGAGGATAATTCGTGATCACTTTCTTGAATTCGGCTAAGGCCTGTTTGGTCCTGGTCTGATCTCTTCCTGGTTTAAGGGCCTTTTTGTAGAAGGTCATTCCTATCTGGTATTGAGCATGAGCTGCAGAGGGGCTCAAGGGAAAAAGGTTGATAAACTCTCTGTATTCAGAGGCGGCCAGAATCATGCTGCCTTCGTCTCCTTTTTTAAAGTAGGAATCGGCAATAGCCAGTTTAGCCCGCTGAGCATAGAAGCTTTTGGGGAATGAATCGATCACCTGCCGTAAATATAGACGGGCTTTTTCAGCATCCTTTTCCAAATATTCCATTCCCAGCTTGTAGAGAGCCTCATCCGAAGAAGCGATGTTAGGATCGATTTCGACTCCTTTCTTCTTGCAGGCGAGTCCGAGCAAGAGAAAAGAAATCACCAGAACAATGTTCATTTTTTTCATCATAATCATCATCTCTCTTGAAAAAAGAATAGACGGAAATCTCAAGTTGAATAAAGGCTTCGCAGCCAATTCCACTCTTCCTTGAGTCCGTCATAGAGTTCGCTTTCAGATTTATAATGCAAATCCTTCCTCGCCTTCTCTATCGCGGCAAAAGTATGAGGGACATCCCCTTTCTGCTCTTCCAGCCATTCTATGTCGAGCCTTTTCTGGCAAATATCCTCAATCAGGGGAATGATATCTTTCAGCTTCCTAGGATGTCCTCCCCCTATGTTGTATATTTCTCCGACCTTACCTCTCTCTAATGCTGCAAGGGTAGCTTTTATGGTGTCATCGATATAGGAGAAGTCCCTAGTTTGGGTCCCATCTCCGAATAGAGTAACAGGTTTATCCTCCAGAACAGCCCTAAAGAACCTATGAAATGCCATATCCGGCCTCTGTCCAGGGCCAAAGACAGTGAAATAACGGAGAGAAACCGCAGGCACGTTGTGATTCTTAAAATAGAGAGTACAGAGCTGTTCGGCAGCGAGTTTGGTCACTCCGTAGGGAGAAAAGGGAGAAAGGAGGCTTGTTTCTTTCATGGGAAGATCAGAGCATAATCCATATACGGATGAAGAGGAAGCAAAGATCACCTTTTTGGTTTGGCTATCTCTGGCCGCTTCCAGAAGTCTTTGGGTAGCATCTATGTTGTTTCTCGTATACTCATAAAATTCGCCACCCCAACTCGTTCTCACTCCAGCTTGAGCAGCAAGGTGAAAAACATATTCTGTTCTTTTGAGCAGCTGTTCTAAGTCGATAAGATTAAGATCCTCCTCTATGAATTCAAAATTTTTCATGCTTCTTAAATCTTGGATGTTTTTTTCTTTAATCCACCTGGCGTAAAAATCGGTGAAGGAGTCCACGCCAATAACCGTGTGATCCTTTTGCAGAAGTTTCCGACAAAGGTGAGAACCTATGAATCCAGCAGCTCCTGTGACCAGACATCTCATAATGAGTTTCCCCTTAAAGACATTATTTGCTGACCTCCATGGTGATGAGGTTTCTCTTCTGAATGCGAAATCCTTGAGGGGGGAACTGCTTGATAATGATGCCTGATTCAAGGCCAGGGTAATAAGAATAACGCAAGTCTCCCACTCTAAAATCCATTTCCTTAAGCTGCACAATTACCCGGCTGGCTCTTTTGCCGATCAAGTCTGGCATAAGATACCTTTTCTCTCTTTCTCCCTGGCTCACCAGAAAACTAATGGGAGTGTCCCTTCCAATCTCTTCAAAAACTTGGGGCTGTTGGGCGATAACCTTGCCTGCTGCGTAGCGAGAAGTGTGAACCTGGGCAATCTTTCCTTTTCTAAGACCGGCTTCTTTCAGCAGGGAAGGAATGGACTGAAGATTTTTCCCGGAAAAATCAGGAATGACAACTTTTTCACTTCCTGCACTCAAGATGACCCGAACCGTCTTGTTGATTTTCATTCTTGAACCTGGGGAGGGTTCTTGAAAAATAATTTTCCCTCGTTCCCATTGATTATCAAACTGTACACCCTTTTGGACAATGGTTAACCTTTTCTGAATCAACTGTTCCCTGGCTTCTTCTATGGTTCTCCCGATAAGATCAGGAATGGAGACCATCTCTCCCTTGAGGACGATTTGGAAGGAGATGTTGGCACTCAAAAAAAATATGACAAGTAGAAGCAGGGTGTAAATCAGGTAATCGTAAATTTTCTTCCTGGACATGTCCTATCTTTGTGTAGCAAAGTCAAAATTATCTATACCATAGATTAATAACCAAGTAAACAGCGAAGAAGTTTCATAAGGTGTCTCTTTCTGACGCCTTTCTACCTCACTGTATCAAATATCTTTACTCATCGCAGAAATGGAGACCCTGTCCTTTGTTGGGGAAGCATCCCCAAAACCGTGATGCATTAACAGTCAGGTAAGTTGATTCGTTAGCCCGCGGATTTTCCCCAGCGAGGAAAATTCGCTTATTCCTCGGAGCATCGGTTCCTGTCCATCCTCGCCAAGACCCTCCCACCCTCCACTATGAGCTTCGGATGAACAGAAACCTTGCCCTACTCGCCTCCGGATGACTTCCTCCTCAACTTACCTGACTGCTGTTGAAACTGTCACGCAAATAAGGATGCCTACATTCTTTAAGAAAAGTTTACTCAGAAAACAATTTTATATATAATGGAGCCGAAAAAGGAGACAGAAAACATCATGGAATACTCGGATTTCAGAAGTGATACCGTAACCCGTCCCACAGAAAACATGAGAAAAGCCATGGCAGAGGCCGAAGTGGGAGACGATGTTCTCGGTGATGATCCCACAGTCCAAAAGCTTGAAACCATGGTTGCGGAAATGGTGGGGAAGGAGGCTGCCCTTTATGTTCCTTCAGGAACTATGGGCAATTCCATCTCAGTAAAAGTCTGGACCCAAGAATTGGATGAGGTAATCGTGGAAGAAAGGGCCCACATCTATAACATGGAATCGACACATATGACCTTTATCTCCAGGGTCACGCCTCGCTCTCTGCCCTCTAACCGTGGAGCCATGGCCCCCGATTTGGTGGAACAGAATATCAGAAGGCCAACCGTTCACATCCCTCGAACCAGCCTGATCTGTGTAGAGAACACTCACAACAACTGGAGCGGAGCAGTGGTTCCCTTGGAAAATCTTAAAGCCATTCGAGAGATCGCCGACAAACACCGAGTGAGGATTCATTTTGACGGGGCCCGCATCTTTAACGCCTGCCATGCCACAGGTATCCCTGTCAAAGAATATGCGAAGATTGGCGATTCCTTGATGTTTTGTCTATCCAAGGGACTCTCAGCTCCTGTCGGCTCCATGCTTACAGGGCCCAAGGATTTTATCGATTATGCACGAAGAATCAGGAAAGCCCTGGGAGGAGGGATGAGGCAGGTTGGGGTTTTGGCCGCTTCGGGCATTGTGGCCTTAAACGAAATGGTCGACAGGCTTGCGGAAGATCACAGGAGAGCAAAACAGCTGGCCCTTGCTATCGCTGAAATTCCAGGGATCGAGCTCAATCCTGACCATATTCAAACCAATATCATCATATTTGATCTCAAACACCCTCGGATCTCCATCCCCGTTTTCTTGGAAGAGCTCAAAAAGAGAGCCATTCTGGCCTTGGCAACCAGGGGAGGTATCCGCTTTGTCACCCATAAAGATATCGGGGATGAAGACGTAGAGAGAGCAATATCTGCCTTCAAGGAAATTCTTGTTTAATCAGCCAAGAGGAAAGTTAACAATTAGCTTAAGGTGCATGGTAATGTCGAAGCGGCATTGAAGAGGCGGCACCTTTTAATTCACTCTGACAAGGATTCTGCCACCAGTTGAGCGATATCCCTGGCCTTGATATCCACGACTTGTTTATCCTTGAGTCCGTCTTGAAGCATGGTCAGACAGAAAGGGCAAGATGTGGCAACCACTTTTGCCTGAGAATCAATCACTTCCTCAGTCCGGAGATGATTAATCCGCACACCTAGGGATTCTTCCGTCCACATCAACCCGCCTCCTGCTCCACAGCAGAAGCTGTGTTCTCTGTTGTTTTTGAGCTCCACCAATGAAGATTGACCCAGCTCTTTTAATATCTCCCGGGGTTCTCTGATGATACCATTGTGTCGTCCGAGATAGCAGGAATCGTGATAGGTCAATATTTCCTCTCTCTTGGAAACTGGAGGAAGTTTTCCCTCCCGGAGCAGGCGAGCGATGAGCTGGACATGATGGATGACTTCTATATTTCGCAGCTTTTCTCTCTCTTCAGGAGAAAAGGAGGGGAGAGCCTCCAGAAGTGCAGGGTATTCATTCTTGAAGGCATTGAATCCATGGGGACAGGTGACCAGTATTTTTTTGACCTGATACTTCTTGAAAAGCTGTAAATTCTCCTCGGCCATCATCTGGAAAAGATATTCATTTCCCAGCCTGCGCAAGGAATCGCCACAACATTTCTCCTCGGTCCCCAAGATGGCAAAATCCACTCCCGCTTTTTCCATGATTGACACCATGGATCTGACTATCTTCTTTCCTTCCTCATCAAAGGATCCTGCACAGCCGACCCAAAAAAGGTAATCGGGCTGAGGATGTTCACTGATGAGTTTCACCCCCAGATCTTGGGCCCAATCAGCACGACTGGCAAAACCGATTCCCCAGGGATTGCTGTTGGTTTCCATGTTTCGGAAGAATGCATTCAGTTCAGAAGGAAACTTACTTTCCATCAGCACTTGGCTCTGTCTGACACCAACGATTTTAGGGATATGCTCGATCTCTACCGGACAGACATGCATGCAGGCACCGCAGGTGGTGCAGGTCCAGATCTCTCCCTCACTGTACACATCTGCCATCAAAGATTGAATCTGATCTTTCTTCTTCCCGATGAATTTTCGTCCTTCTTTGAGGAGATGCTTCTTGAGGTTCAGGATGATCATCTTGGGAGATAAGGGTTTATCGCTGGCAAAGGCCGGACAGACGTCTTGGCAGCGCCCGCACTCCATACAGGAGAAGGCATCAAGCAGATCTTTCCATGAATAATCCGAAGCCTTCTCCACGCCGAAGACTTCTGTCTTCTCCACATCCAGCGCCAGAGCCTCCAATTCTCCCATGGGTTTTTGGGAACGGAAGAGAACATTGAAGGGACCGGTAAACATATGGAAATACTTGGAATGGGGTACATAGACGATAAAAGCATACACGATCAGGATATGAAGCCACCAGGATATTTTAAGATGCTGGGAGAGCACATCCGGACTCATGCCCTTGACCGCATTTGCCAGAAAAACGCCTAAAAAGGAGAGGCGTTCTGACTCTGGATGGAGGGCGATGGAGAAGCATTCAAAATAGAGATAGCTGAGTGTGACTGTGGTGAGAAGAAAGTAGATCATCCCTGAATCCAGGAGGCTGGTGGCATAAGCTTTGGGTCTTAAGATGTATCTCCTTATCACAAAAAACAGCACACCCACCAGCACAAGGATGGCAAAGCTATCCACTATCAAGGAGAAAAAAAGAGCAAAACCTGTCTGGCCGAAAAGAAAAAAGTTATCTATGAATCCCTCCAGAGTATGGTTGACGGTCAGGGTATCGAAGGTCAGAGCTCCATAAAAAATAAACACATGGATGAGCCCTGTGAACACCCTCTCATTCTTGAGAGTACATCTCTGAAGAAAGACTTTAGACAAAGCTCCAGTAATCCTGTTCCCTATTTTTTCCAATCTCTTCCGAGGCATACCCGACCGGATTATCCGATAGCGGTAATAGACCGGAAGAACAAATCCCACAAAAGTGGCAGTGATGATAAAGATGAGAATGACCTGTTCCACCGATGGAAGCATCATCCCTCCTTTCTCAAAAGGGAACAGCTAGGCCCCCAAATGAATTGATAATATTTCTGTTTGTTGCCCAAGTGACTGGCTGCAATATATTGCCAAATCTCTCCACCGAGGGCAAGTTCCAGTGATTCAAAAAGAAAGTATCACTCCAGCAAGCAAAGAAAAGACATACGCAAAACACAAAGAGAATAACCGTATTTTCCGGCTTCTCAAAATTCATAGCAGACCCCCAACCGGAACATACGGGGAGATTGAATCTCTGTGGCGAAACGCAATGGGAATTCTGGCCCCGTCCATTCGTTCTCTTCGGTAGCCAATCCGCGGTTAAGGATGTTAAACGCGTCGATGATGATTCTCATTTTTGCTTTCTTCAAGCGGAATATCTTCTCCAGCCTCACATCTACGGTACGGTTGTATTCGTACCTGGCCACGCCACGGGGATGTGCCTGAATATAGAAGGGCCCCTGATTCATCCCTTCCACCACGATCTTACGTGCGAAAGGCTGGCCGTCATAATATTTGATCAAACAGCCGATTCGTATACCAAAAGGAGCCAAAAAATTCAGGCCAATCCTTCCCGTATAAGCCCTGTCAAAACGCATCCTCCCCTTGGCATTGATGAGAGTGTTGGGGTCGTCATACAAACGGCCCACCACACCATCATCGTTTTCCCATTCTGTGTTTCCCGGGTTGGTTACGCCCGTGGCAGAAGTTGCGGTAAGAGAGAGGAAAAAAGTGAGCTTTTCGCTGTATTTCTTGACCAGGGTCAGATCAAATCCATAATAGCGGGAAGCCCTGTCTTCTGCCTCTGGATTGGTGAGAAGAAAGAAATCCTGACCCAGGGTTTCTGGATTCTGATTATAGACCACAAAAGTGAGATCGTCATGGGTATTTGGAATTCTGTCATCCCCGATATCATAAAATTCAACGGTTTCATAGGAAGAAAAGGGGACACCTATATTGATCGTTTCCACAAGATTTCTGCTCTCCCTGAAGAAAGCTCCAACAGTCAGATACCAACTATTGCCAAAAACATGATGAAAGGTTACTGCCAGCTCATCCGTGTAGGGCCTTTTCAACTCCGGATCGATCTCAGAGAATAAAGGCCCTTCTCGCCTTATAAGAAGTTGAGCTTCCCCCTCTTGATAGAGCCTGTCATCGTTGTTATCCGTCCAAGTATAAACCGTCCCTCCCAGAGCATCCGGATTCCCATAGGTTAAATAATAAAGAGGAAGAGTATGATAGTATCGGGCGATGGATAACTTCAAAGCTGTATTCTTCGATCGGGAAAAGGGAAAGATGAATCCAAGACACGGGGAGAGGTGAAGCCATCGAATAGCTTTCGCTTTTCCGGATGAGCGCCCGTCTGGAATCCACCCCTGGCTGGAGACAAGATGAAATCCGAAAACTGCTGTAAAATAACTGGATAAGATTAAGGCGTCTTGAGCAAAAAAATTCAAGTGAAGGGCTAACTCCCTGTGTTCAACAGGCGTATTATAGAAGACTACTTCTAATGGATTCCCTTCAAAAAAACGGAGATGAAGATTCTCGGCGATATCTTTGCGGGACAGGGAGGAGCAGTACCTGAACTCGAAGCCGTATTGAAACCTGTGATGGGCGCCGAAGAGACGGGGGATGAAGGTGTCTCCCTTAAGAAGAAAGGTGAAAGAGCTTCGCACATCGCGGTGAGCGTAGGGAGCTAACCCGGAAGAAATATCCCTGAGGATTTCATTTCCATAGGGGCTCTGAAATCCTTCCTGGAACTCACCATCGTTTGAACCATGATTGAAACAAATGCCCATCTTGAAGAAGTGATTACTTCGCAGTCTCGAACTCCAGATGAGCTGAAAGACATGAAAAACATCTCTGCGGTTTAGGGTGGAAGAAAAGGGAACATGACGTCCTGCCCCGAAGGAAGGATGATTGACGGTTTGGCCCGTCCATAGGAAGCGGAGGGTACTCCGCGAAAAGAGGCGTTTCAGGCTGAACAAGCCGGAAAAAAGCGTTGCTTTATCCTCTCCTTCATAATCTGCCAGATCACGCGAAAGATGGAAACTGGATAACGAGGAATGGAAAAAAAGTTTTTTGGGGATGACAGGGCCTGAAAGAGTCAAATTTCCATCCAGAAAATGATTGAAGGCATGGCTGTCCTTGATTCCTTCCTTTTCCAGAGCAGGGGAGATGTTCGAGCTTTGCCATTTATCAGGAATAAAAAAAACGGATACCTGGCCGTGAAGCTGGGAGGTCTCTTCCTGAGTCAAAAGTTCAAAATATCCACCAGGAGACAAGGATTGAGCAAAGAAGCCTGCGTTGGTCAGCCGGCTGAATTCCAGAGAGTAGAAGTCAGGATAAAAAAGAGGCATTCCTGTCCAATAGGGGTCAGTGACATCCAGCCCGTTGAGAAGATAAATATTCTGAGTCCAAGAGCAACTTCCCCTCGAACTGAAGAGAGCAGGGGTACTTCCCCAGAGGCCTCCCACATCGATACGATTGGTGGTGGCTGAAAGATCCTGATTTTCCACCAGCGACCAGACGTTATGAGCAGATGGAGAGTCTTGAATCTGTCTTCTGTCGAGCACAGTTTGAAGAAGGCAGCTTGTGTAGTCAATAGTCGTCTTCCTGGAAGAGGATTTGTTTTCTATTTCTGAAGGTGAAAGAACTATCTCCAAGGAAAGAGTCTGGGAAGGTTCCAGCATAAGTCTTTCATCCACACAGGGATGATACCCAGGGCCTTGGAAACGAATGGTATAACCCCCAACAGGGATCCCCCAGAAAAGGAATAATCCAGATGAATCACTGAGGGTATTTTCTTCAAAATCGCCGCACTCTCTCTCGAGATTAACGCGTATTCCTGCCAGGGGCCGCTTGTTTCTATCCATAACCTTTCCCCAAAGATTGGCATGGTCATCTGCGTAGAGCAATGCCTTGTGGGAAAAGATGGAAAGCACGACAAGCAGGATGATGATCTTTCTTTCCCAGATCCTTTTCAGGAAGTTTCTCCTTTTCTGGGTTAAGGAATTCTATTTTTTATATTTTTTGCTTCACTGTCAAGTTCCATCCTTTTAGCTTTACAAAAGCTTAGTTTAAAATGCAAGAGGAGAAAATGTATAATACAGAGGAAGAACTGCCAGACCCTCAATGGAAAGAGAGGAAAAATGAGAGAAAAATGGGGAATCGCTATTTTAGGAGGGGGGCCAGGAGGATATGTAGCGGCCCTCCGTGCTGCCCAGCTCAAAAAAAGAGTGGTCCTTATCGAAAAAGAGAAAATCGGGGGGACATGTATTAATCATGGCTGTATCCCGACCAAATATCTTCTTCACCAGGCAAAGCTTTTCAACCAGCTCAAAAGCAACAAAAGCTTTGAAGGGCCATTGGATAAAATTCAATGCAACTGGAAGACGGTTCAGGATGAAAAAAACAAGGTTGTGGAGAGGCTGGTCAAGGGCATTGAGTTCCTGTTGAAAAGAACCGGTGTCATTCTTATAAAAGGAACCGCTCATATTAAGGACGAAAGACACATCGTCGTCATGACCAAGGAGGATGAGCTAATCCTTGAAGCAGAGAGATTCATCCTGGCCACCGGCAGCCGTCCTGCCCAGCTTCCCTTCCTTACTCCGAACGGCCAAGAGGTGACTACCAGCCGCCAAGCCCTCCAATGGGAAGTCATTCCTCAAAAGCTTTTGATAGTAGGAGCAGGAGCGATCGGACTTGAAATGGGGACCATTTTCCAAAAATTAGGCTCTGATGTCACTGTTCTGGAAATCTTGCCCTCCATTCTCCCGGGAGGGGAAAAGGAAATAACCACACGTCTGGAAAGGATGCTCAAACTGCAGGGCTTGAAAATCCACACCCAGATGAGAATAGAGAAGGCTGTGACCGAAAAAGGAAGAGTTACACTGGAAGGCACCTGTTTAAAAGATCAGACTCACTTTTCTTTTGAAGCAGAGAAGGTGTTGCTTGCTGTGGGACGACTGCCCAACTCCCTCGAGCTCAATAACTTAGACCTAAATGTGGATGATCGGGGTTATGTTCAGGCGAATTCTTATCTGGAAACAAGCATTGCGGGAGTGTATGCTATCGGCGACCTTATCGGCGGAAAGCTTTACGCCCATAAAGCCTTTCATGAAGGAATAATTGCTGTGGAGAATGCCTCAGGGATGAGAAGGGCCATGAACTACCATGCTCTTCCTATGGCTGTTTATACTGAACCAGAGTTTTCATCCATTGGTCTCACCGAGCAAGAGGCTAAAGAGAAGGGATTAGAGATAAAGGTAGGCCATTTCTCCCTCCAGGCAAACGGCAGAGCCCTTACCCTCAACCAACAGGAAGGTATGGCCAAGATCATCGCCGACAAGCAGGATCGAATCATAGGTGCCCATATCCTTTCGCCTCATGCCAGTGAACTCATCGCAGAGATGAGCCTGGCCATGAACAAAGGAATGAGCCTTGGGGATATCTCCGGGTCCATTCACGTACATCCAACCTTATCGGAAGCTCTGATGGAAGCTGCCATGAATGCCAAGGGAGAAGCCATTCATATGTTGAATGCTTAACAGATAAAAGAAAGTTTCCCTTTTTCCTCTTCAGGATTGCCCTTTCTTCTGGTAGATCTTCAATTCCACAACTGACCACCAAAAAGTCTTATCATTGCCCACCTGGACAATCTTCAAGAATTTAATCTCCTCACCAGGAAGATAAACATTCTGAACAAGATCAAGAGGGGAATAGACGAGATTAGTGACAAATTCACCTGGAGAGAAAAGGCGATGGTGGCTGCGCCATTTTTTTCCGTCAGAAGAGACATCCACTCGAATCCT
>CAYSCW010000001.1:247049-266555 GCA_964429795.1 uncultured Eubacteriales bacterium | reverse complement strand
CGCTTACTCCGAGTCGACGGGGCTAAAGCGCCACGCCATGCCCCTAGACCGTTAGGGTTCAGCCTGAAAAAGTTGGGCCTTCCGTGTTTGAAAAGGAGAAAGAATCATGCGGACACGTTTATTCCCCTTCAAATTCATCCTCTTTTTTATGTTTCTGTTCAGCCTGAGTGCATCGTTTTGTTTTGTGCACGCGCAGGAGGAAAAGTCTCAAGAGGAAAAGAAGAAGGAAGAAAAAACACCTGTTATCACCGAAGAAATCCTGGTGGTCGGAGAAGCCCCCAAAGACCGGCCGATATCTTCGGTGACGGTTTTGGATAAAACCCAGATAGAACAGATCAAGCCCCTCGACCTTTCCGAAGCCATCCGCTATGCACCGGGTGTTTCGGTGACATTCGGCGACAAGTCCGTTTATACGTTGAAACTCAGGGGCGTGGATTCGAGGAGGATTGCCCTTTTAGTTGACGGCATTCCCGTCTATGAAACCTATTACAGTACGTTTGATTTGAAAACGGTTTCCACTGATGGAATCGACTCCCTCAAGTTGACCAGAGGGCCTTCTTCAGTCCTCTACGGGCCTAACACACTGGGTGGAATAGTCAATGTCATCACCCAGCGTCCCACAGGCAAGCCCACGTTATCACTGCATGCTTCCTCCGGCGAGCTCAACACACGGAACCTGGGGTTGCATTCCGGCTTCCAGCTTGATCGGTGAGCATTTTCCGTCCATGAGGTCGATGTATTCCGACTCTTCAGGGAATCCGGATCTCTTGAGCGAGACAGGCACCATATGGGAATTGGGTTTCACCTATAATGGACATTTTTTGTTAAGCGGAGCCGCTTTTCTGACACGCTTCAAGGATTTGATCGACAGCGTCCGCCTGCCGGAGTACGATTTCGAACGCATCTATTTCAAAATCGGAAAGGCGCGCATAGACGGCTTTGAGCTTCAATTGCAGAAAGTGTTTCCGAATGCAGCCCTGACCCTGAACTACACGTTCCTCGATCACTGGAACGAGAGCGATGATCAGCCTCTGACTGTGATTTCCAAGCACAACCTGAATTTCGATTTTCAGGTCTTTCCCTTGCCAAACTTCCGCATAGCTCTTTTGGGCTTGCTGGCGTCCTCCTCTGCCTGGTTGGACATCGATACGAATGAACTCCTGGAGATCCCGTCCTATTTCAACTTGGATGTGGTCGCCGCCTATCGATGGAACCGTGTCGAGCTTTTCTTGAAAGTCACTAACGTATTCGACAAATTCATTTACACCGAGCTGGGCTTCCCCTGGCGGGGCCGGTATTTCGAGTTAGGATTCAGAGCTGACGTACTCAATAGATAAGACGAAGGATGCATTGACCAACCGGAAAAGAGCGGCCAACCCGCTGATCCAGGAGGATATTCCACGCTTATTGAAAAGCCCCAGGAAATTTCAATTTATCTGGCTAAACACAATTCGAGATCGTGATACGGTAGAAGTTACAGGTTCGAATCATGCACCGCCCACCATTTGTTTTCAATCAATCTATCATATAATTATCAAAACATTAAAAGCCCACTGCTACTGTTCAGATCATCAGACAATAACCTTCCCTCCCCAAAGTTCTACAAGAAATCTCCGCCATGGCATGACTCTGATCTGTCCTATGACACGCTCTTCAGCTTCATTACATACGACTAAGGCTTTACTTGGTGCATATTCTTCAATAAATGCGATGAGGGGCCTCAAGTCCTTATGATTTACGTAGCTTGTTCCCTTGACTTCTATACCCACTGCCCCATCACCTAATATAAAGTCAACCTCAAGACCTGATTTGGTTCTCCAATAATTTATCTTGTAATTTAATTCACTATAAGAGGAATGTGCAACAATTTCTGTAAAGATAAAATGTTCAAATGCCCTCCCAAATGATTCGCCCCTCATTTCTGATATCTGACGCTTTATAATAGCGCCTGCCACACCGACATCGAATAAATAGAATTTAGGTGTTTTCACAATGATCTGACGGGATTGCCTTTTTTTGAAGGGCTCAACCATCTGCCCAAGTAAAGTATCGACAAGTATTCGATAATATTCTTTTATGGTCTTAGCATCAACACCACAATCACGTGCGATGTTTGAGAAATTTGTCAACTCTCCATGCGAATATCCTACTGCATCGAAAAACCTTGCAAATGCAGGAATATTACGTGTCAGGCCCTCATTAAAAACCTCTTCTTTCAAATAATCTTGGACATATCCTCTCAATGATTTTTGATAGTTATCTCGCAAATAATGGTCAGGAATCATGCCATGATTCAAGGCTCTCAGCAGATCTACGTTTTCAAGCTCTGCCGACACAAATGGAAATATCTCATAGCGCCATACCCTTCCACCAAGAAGATTTGCCTTCCCTCTCTTCAATTTTCTGGCACTTGATCCGCAGAGGATGAAATTTAACCTTTTATTTTCGATTAGCCAATGGACCTCATCCATAATTTTAGGCACTTTCTGGACTTCATCCAAAATTATTGGATGCATAAGGATGGCTTCATCTTTTGCCGAGATCTGTTCGCGCAAGAGATAAGGCCTTTTGGCAAATTCCAGAGCCAAGTCAGTTTTAAGAAAATCATAAATCAGGCTTTGCGGAAAGCTCTTTCTCAAATAAGTTGATTTGCCTGTTTTCCTCGGTCCCCATAAAAACGCAGACTGCCTATTAGCAAGACTTATATCTAGCTTTCGTTCGACATATTGCATTTCAGGATGATTCTCCTTTATAGTTTAACTATTTAGGAATATATTCCTAAATAGTAAACATGTCAAGCCTTATAAATTAGTAAATGCCTGGTTTTTCGCCAGTTCACAGGGGAAATGCCTTATTTTCTGCGCTTTCTCTTTTTCCCATCTAACCTACACACGGTAGAAGTCGAGCGAGTCGATGGATCGTAGGATTTGGCCTTGGATTTAATTTCTGATCTTTACAAAAAAATAATCGGGCTCGAGATGTTGATTTGACTTTCAAACCTGAACTCAGGCAAGATAGCAACAAATGGCTTCAAGACCAGCGGAAATTACTTTATTAAATGCTAACCACAGCACATACTCCGCTACAAAAAAATTCATAAAGGAAAGAGTCAATGCAATATAGGTTTATTGGTTTAATTTTGGTAATATCTTTTCCTTTCTTCATACTCGCGCAAGGCCATCCAGACTCCTCTGATGACGCCTGCACTGACATAATCGTAGGAAAACTTGCCTCAGCAGATGGCTCGGTCATGACTTCTCATACTGGTGCATGTGATGAAAGCAGGGTTCACGTTGTTCCTGCCAAGACCTACAAAAAGGGTGAAATGGCTCCGGTATATTATGGCCTGCTAAATGTTCGAACTCGCTTACATGATTATGGAGAAATCATCGGGTATATTCCGCAGGTGGAGAAAACCTTCGCTTATTTCCACACAGGATATCCCCAAATGAATGAACATCAACTGGCAATTGGTGAAAGCACACTCAGCCAGAGGAAAGAGTTACAGGTCGACAGGAAGTCAGGCAAGCAAATCATGACCATTGAACAAGCACAGTTGTTTGCACTTCAACGATGTAAAACAGCACAAGAAGCGATTAAATTGATCACTTCACTGGTCGAGAGATACGGATTTCTGCCCTCTTGCGCTTCAGGATCAGAAGCCTTGTGCATCGCGGATCCCAACGAAGCATGGGTGCTGGAAGTATTCAGCGTCGGGCCCGACTGGGATCCTGAAAGCGGTAAATTGGGTGCTATCTGGGCTGCCCAGCGAATTCCAGACGATCATATTGCCATTGTACCCAATTGGAGTATTATCAAAGAAATAGATTTAAGCAGACCCGATTATTTCATGGCCTCAAAAAATTATAAGCAGGTTGCCATTGATCGTGGCTGGTATGACCCAGAAAATGGTGAACCGTTTATCTGGCAAAAAGCCTACACGCCTCCTCCAAGAGAATGGGCAATCAGCAGGCTGTGGTTGTTCTATTCAACTTTTGCGCCCAATTTCAAAGAGTGGCCGGATAAGAAGCTGACCCATCCTTACCAAGGATACGACTCCTATCATCAATACATTGAAGACATTTCTATCTATCCATTTTCTGTAAAGCCGGAAAAAAAAGTCACAGTCCAGGATGTCATCACCTTTCAGCGCTCTGTCTTTGAAGGGACAATTTACGACATGACTGCTGATTTCGATTGGTTCGTTCCGGACGGAAAAGGGGGAATGAAGAAAAGTCCGCTTGCTACTCCCTTTCCTACCCGGGACATGCGAGAATTGTTGGACATTGTATATCGACGGATGGTCTCCAGAGGCGGCTACGGCATGGTCGCCCAATTGAGAAGCTGGCTTCCGGATCCGATCGGCGGTGTCTACTGGTTTTATCTCGATAATCAGCATATGAGCACATATGTACCAATTTATGCCGGCGTGCAAGAAATTTCGCCCTATTACAATACCTACGATCCAGATAAATTTGAAGAAAATTCGGCGCGTTGGGCAATCGATTTTGTCGATAATTTGCTTTATTTAAAGTGGCAACAAGCGATCAAGGATTTAAGAGAAGAACGCGATCCGTTGGAGTCAAGTTTTTTTAAAGAACAGGCCTCTGTCGATGCAAAGGCACTCGAGTTATATAAAAAAGATCCCAATCAAGCAAAGAGGTTTTTAACTAACTACACGAATGAAAAGATGGAACAGATAGTTGAAATGTATCGATCCCTTCGAAAATTACTGATCACGAAATATACCAACAACAAACAGGGATTATAATTCTCACTACGGATAGAACACTTAAAAAACATTTGTAGTTTATATATTATATGTAATTTATCCAAAAAAAATGGAAGAAATTGCATCTGTTTCCGTCTAAATAATATTAAAGTCCAAATGTGTTTCTCCGCATTCAAAGCGAATGACGTGGGAAACGAGGCCGTTCGTAAAGTTTCCGGATAGATCGATCCGGAAAAAAATAACGTTCGGCAGGAAAAAATGAATCAAGAATCTTTCAGGTGAGTGACCATGCGAAAACTATGCATCTTTATGCTTACGGCTTTTCTTGCCCTGGTTGTTGGCTGCGGAAAATCCGGGGATAGTGACCCTGACAGGGGGACGAACGCGCCGGCAAAACCGCAGAGAGGCGAGGACATCGACGTTGATAAACTCGATATTCCCGACAATTTGAAAGAAGCCATCAAATCCGGACGCATCCCAAAGGACAGGATCCAGGAAATTCTGGCTCAAGTCCGGAGTGGTGAGGTTGCCTCTGTCCCGGTGAGTGTGGCACCGGTCCAGCGGAAAAACCTGAACTCCTACCTCGTCCTCAACGGCATCGTAGAGCCGGAAAGAAAAGTGGAGATATTCTCCCGTCTTTCCGCCTATATCAAAGAGATCGTGAAAGAAGAAGGCGCCTATGTCAAAGAAAACGATGTCCTGGCTCTTCTCGACGATACGGAAATCAAGATCAGCTACCAACAGGCCAAGATTGCACTGGAACAGGCCAAGCTGAGCCTGGAAGAGGCCGAATCTAATTACCTGCGCTATCAGGAACTGATCAAGCGTGAGCTCGTTTCCGAACAGGATTTCCAGACTCAGGAAGCACAGTATAACCAGCGGAAACTCGACTATCAGAACCGCATGGAGAATTATAAAAACCTCCAGCTCCAGCTGAACTGGACCAAAATCCGGGCTCTTTCCGAAGGCTATATAACTGAGCGCCTTATCGAAGTGGGCGATCGCGTCAACGCCAACCAGCAGGTTTATACCATCGAGGATTTCAAGCCCCTGCTGATCCGTGTGTCTGTCCCCACATCCGACGCCATCAAGCTTGAGACCGGAATGGCCGCTGAGGTGATGACCGAGATTTTGAAGGGGGCAGTGTTCGAAGGCGCCGTCAAATTGATCAATCCACGGGTCGACGTCCAGACGGGAACTGTCAAAGTCACCGTCGAGGTCCTCGATGAGTCCCTCCGCCTGAAGCCGGGGATGTTTGTGGAAGTCAGGATCGCCATCGGGATGAAAGAAAACGTCCTGGTCATCCCGCGCAAAGCCATCCTCTATAAACAAAATAAGACCTATGTCTTCGTTTTGAACCAGAATCAAGTCACCCAGCGCGAGATTCTTCTCGGTCTGAGCGAGGAAGACTATGTGGAAGTGACAAGCGGACTGGATCGAGGCGAAGTTATCGTCGTGGTCGGAGTCGAAGGGGTTAAAGACGGCCAAAAAGTTGACGTGGTCCAATGAAAATCGTTAAATTTTCCATCAATCATCCGGTGTCCATCTTTATGTTCACCATAGCCGCGCTCATCTTTGGCTTTATCTCCTACTCCAAACTCAACCTGAATCTACTGCCAAAAATATCTTATCCTACCCTCACCATCAAGACGGAATACCCCGGCACAGCCCCTTCAGAAATCGAGAACATCATCTCCAAGCCTATTGAGGAGACCTGCGGGGTCGTCGACAATGTCGTGCGCATCTCTTCGGTCTCCCGCGCGGAGCTCTCCGAGGTGACGGTCGAATTCGCCTGGCACACCAACATGGATTTCGCCACCCTGAAACTCAGAGAAAAACTGGATCTCCTTCGCCTTCCGGTAGGCGCCACCAAACCGGTCATCCTTCGCTACGATCCCAACCAGGAACCCATCATGAAACTGGGATTGACCGGCGATACCGATCTGGCACGCATCCGTTACATCGCCGAGAGGGAAGTCAAACAGGCCCTGGAAAGTGTCGAGGGGGTCGCGGCCTGCTCTATATCCGGCGGCCTGGAGGATGAGATCCATATCGACATCGATGAGCAGAAGCTCAGTCTTCTCAATATCCCCATCACCACCGTAGCCAACCGACTGGAGCAGGAAAACGTTAATCTTTCCGCCGGGATTCTGAAACAAAAGGACAGCCAGTTTCTGGTCCGGACCGTTAATCAATTCAAAACCGTTGAGGAAATCAATGACATCATTATCGAAAAAAGGGGAGATGTCCAAATTACCCTGGGCAGCCTGGCAGATGTGTACCGCGGCCACAAAGAGCGCAAAGTCATCTCGCTCATCAACGGCAGGGAATGCATCGAAGCTGCCATCTACCGGGCAGCCGATGCCAACACGGTCTCGGTGGTTAATGCCGTCACCGACAGACTAAAGACGGTTCAGGAGAACATCCTGAAACCACGGGATATGGATTATCTGATCATAACGAATCAGGCCAAATTCATCAAAAACACCATCCAGGAAGTCAAGCACACCGCCCTTATCGGGGGCATACTGGCCATCCTGGTCCTGCTTTACTTCTTGAAGAACCTGCGCAGCACCCTGATCATCGGGGCTGCCATACCCATTTCCGTCATCATCACATTCTTCTTCATGTATTCCTCCAATATCTCCTTGAACATCATCTCGCTTGGCGGATTGGCGCTCGGGATCGGGATGCTGGTGGATAACTCCATCGTGGTGCTGGAGTCCATCCAGCGTTACCGTGAAAATGGTGTGGACCTGTACAATGCCGCCCTTCAGGGTACATCCGAGGTGGCCGGAGCTGTGACTGCCTCCACATTCACTACTGTGGCAGTATTTTTCCCCATAGTGTTTGTGGAGGGCATCGCCGGCCAGTTGTTCAAAGACATGGCTCTCACAGTGACCTACTCTCTGCTGGCTTCTCTTGTCGTTTCCTTGACACTCGTTCCCATGCTCAATGCAACCTTGCACCGCGAAAACGCCCGACAGTGGTTGACAGGAGCTCTGAAGTTCCTGTTCAAACCTGTGGACAAAGTATACAACCAACTCTATCTTGGCTATAAAAAAGCGCAGGACATCTCTTTTGTACGAAGAAAAATCATTTTCGTCTCTGTCATCGCACTCTTTGCCATCGCCATCTTTATGATCCGTTTCATGGGACAGGAACTGATCCCGGTTATCTCCCAGGGAGAATTTATAATCAATGTCGAGTTTCAACCCGGAACTTCCCTCAAAGAAAACACCGCCATCACTTCGGACATCTACGAGACCCTGAAAAAATATGACGAAATCGACAGCATTTACGAGCTCATCGGAAAAGGATCCCGGGGTGGTATCTCCTTCCAGGAAGAGAGAGAAAACCTCTCCGAGTTCACCATACGCCTGAAACCAGGTATCCTGGGTAAAAAGGAAGACCGGATCATGAATCGGGTTAGAGCCGACCTGGAAAAGTTCCACACGACCAAAGTCAATGTCTACAAACCCCGCCTTTTCTCCTTCAAAGCCCCTCTGGAAGTAGTCGTCTCAGGTAACGACCTGGACAGGATCAAGCTTGTCTCCGACGAACTCCTGGAGAAGCTCCGGGGTGCGCAGGAAATCATCGACCTGAAGTCCTCCATGGAGGAAGGATATCCGGAAATCCAGATCATCTTCAACCGCGCTGTCCTTGCTTCCCAGGACATAACCATCAATTCGGTGGGAGCCCAGATTAGGAATAAAATCGAGGGCGAGGTCGCCACACGCTTCATCGAGAGCGACCGAGAGGTGGATATTCGGGTTCGCCTTTCGGAGGATTCCCGCGACCGCGTCGACAAGATCAGCCGGATCAATATCCGCAATGGCCTGGGTATGATGGTTCCCCTGAAAGCGCTGGCCGAGATCCGCATCAAAGAAGGCCCGGCGGAAATCCGCCGTATCCTCCAGCAAAAATCCGCAGTCATCACCAGTAATATCTCAGGAATCTCCCTGGATGCCGCCAAAGAAAAGGTCATGGCGGCAGCAGCTACCATAGACTGTGGTCCCGAATGCTCGATCTCCCTGGCCGGACAGAGCATGGAACAAGATGTGGCTTTCTCCTCCATGATCTTCGCCATCTTTCTGGCCGTTTTCCTGGTTTATCTGGTCATGGCCTCCCAGTTCGAATCCTTCAAAAAGCCGTTCATCATCATGTTCACCATCCCGCTCGGTCTTACCGGAGTGGTGATCATCGGGCTCGTGTCCAGTATGTCCATCAACGTGATCGTGCTCATCGGCCTGATCATTCTCTCAGGCATCATCGTCAACAATGCCATCGTGCTGGTGGACTACATCGGAAAGCTGCAAAAACAAGGAATGCCCAAGGTGGAAGCCATCAAAACCGCTGCCCAGGTTCGGTGGCGGCCTATCCTCATGACCACGATCACTACAGTGCTTGCACTCCTGCCCATGGCACTGGATTACAAGGAGGGGTTCGAGATCCGTATCCCTCTGGCCCTGACTCTAATCGGTGGCTTGATCTTTGGGACATTTTTGACCTTGATCTTTATCCCCCTGGTCTACAACATGGTGATCAGGGAAACCACTGCTACTGCAGGGCAGGAAAACCATCTGATGGGCTTCCTGAAAAGTGCGAAAATGGCTCTCGCAGCTAAAAAAGCAAACCTCAAAAAATCATGAATTTACCTGAATTCTCCATAAAAAAGCCAGTTTCCGTCATCGTGGCCATGCTCATTTTTATCACTATCGGGGTGATATCTATCCTCAAACTTCCACTGGAAATGATGCCTGATACATCCTTCCCCGGACTCATGGTCCAGATCCCCTACCCCTCCTCTTCTCCTGAAGAGGTGGAACGGACAATTACCCGGCCCCTGGAAGACACACTGGCCACCATCAACAATCTGGATAGCCTCAGTTCCACATCATCATCGTCCTCTTCATTTATACATATGCAGTTCAAGGGAGGCACCAACATGGATCTGGCCACCATGCAGATCCGCGACAAGATCGACCAGATCCGGGATCAGTTGCCCGACGATATTGAAAACATCCGCATCCGCCGTTTTTCCCTTAATGACCGGCCCGTGATCAACTTCAGCGTGGCTTTGCCCGGAGACCTGGAAAACCTTTACTACTGGTCGGAAAACTACATCATGCAGCAGCTTGAACGGATCGAAGGTGTGGCCAATGTCGACATCCGGGGAATCCGCAATAAGGTTCTTACCATCTACCTTAAGCCTGAGGTTTTTTACTCATCCTCGATCCGCATCACAGACTTGATCGATACTATCCGCAACAACAACATCAACATCTCGGCCGGATACATAGAAGAAGGACCCATGCGCTATGTGACGCGCATTCCGGGGGAACTGAAAATCCTGGAGGAGGTGAAAAATCTCCCTGTCAGCGACAGGGGACTGACTATCTCCGACGTTGCCCGCGTAACCTATGATTATCCCGTCAAAGATGATTTCAATCGCCTGGACGGGAATGAGACCGTGCGCTTCCAGATCTACCGGGCGTCCAACGCCAACATCGTGGATGTGTGTAACAAGGTTAAAGCAACCATGGCGCAGATTAAAGAGACAGAACCTGCCCTCCATAATATGACCTTTATCTTCTACCGCGACCAATCGGAGGACATCCTGGAAAGCCTTAAATCCTTGACCCTTTCCGGAGTAATAGGCGGTCTTCTAGCGATTTTTGTCCTGCTCTTCTTCCTGAGAAAATTCCGGACTACTCTCATCATCGCCGCCGCCATACCCATGGCCATGTTGTTTACCTTCAGTTTTATGTATCTCTACCGAGCCATATTCCGCGCCAACATTTCCATCAACATCATCTCCCTTAGTGGACTGATGATGGCGGTGGGTATGCTGGTGGATAACAGTGTAGTAGTCTTGGAGAACATCTTCCGCCTGCGACAGGAGAAGAATTACTCCCCCCTGAAAGCATCCACAACTGGAGCCAGTGAAGTAGCTCTGGCTGTCACTGCCTCCACCTTGACGACCCTGGTGGTGTTCATCTCGCTGACCTTCATGTCACAGTCCGGGTTCGGACGCTTCATGAGGGACTTTGCACTGACCATCTCCCTGGCTCTAATCGCCTCTCTGCTCGTCTCCCTCTCCTTCATCCCGCTGGCAGGAAGCCGTCTGCTTTCCGGAAAGGCCAGGGAGAAAGCCCGCTGGCTGATCAAGTTGACGTCGATCTATGAGCGTGTCATCCGCTTCACCATCAAGAACTGGAAAACCAAGCTTGTGGTGGTCGGTCTGGCTGGGGGAATCTTTTTCAGCTCATACCTCATCTTTAAAAGCATTGAACGAGAGTTCATGTTTAGCAGTGACGAGCGGGAAATCGATATCTCCGTCTACATGCCGCGCACCTTTACCCTGGAAGAAATGAAAGCCCTCTTCAAGCGCTTTGAAGAGATTCTCCTTCTGCAGAAGGAAGAACTGGCTATCAAACATCTGACGACCGAATTCGGCACACGGGACTTGCGGCAAGGACGCTTTCGCGGATCGCTTGAGCTGGCGCTAGAAGAAGAAGGGCCTTCGGTAACCGAGATCAAGGAAAAACTCAAGGAGTTGCTGCCCAGACGGGCCGGGATCGAGTACGAATACGGCCAACGCTTCGGCCGGGGAGGGCATTTCCATGGGATCTCCGTGGAGCTTATCGGCCTGGACTACACCAAATTGACCGAGCTTGCTCCCATGGTCATCGAAAAACTCAAGCCGATCAAGAATGTGGAGGATATAACCAGTGATTTAGAGGGGGGAGACACACAGCTCATGGTCCAAGTCGACCGCAAGAAAGCGGAAAGTTCGGGAGTGAGCAGCCGCATGGTGGCACGAACCATCTCCTCCTCTCTCTCCGAACGGCCCATCGGTAAGTTTAAGACCGAAAACCGCGAAATCGATATCATCCTCAAGATCCAGGGAGAGGACGGGTTTAGCGAAGAAGACCTGCGGAACATCAGCCTGCCGACCCAATCCACACGGATTCCCCTCTCTGCAATCTCGACCTTCTCTTACCAGATGGGATCGACCTCCATCCGTAAGGAGAACAAAAAATCCAAATTGATTATCCGGATCAACACAAAATCCCAGGGGATGATGGCCATATCCGAGGACATAAGCAAGGTCATGAGCACCATCCGATTCCCTGAAGGCTACACGTGGAGCCTGGGGTCAGGGTGGAGGCGCTTTCAGGAATCTCAGGGTGAATCCAATTTGGCAATCATTCTCGCTATTATTTTTATCTATATCATCATGGCCTCGCTTTTCGAATCGTTCATGCATCCTTTCACGATTCTTCTGACCGTACCCCTGGCAATGTTCGGAGTGGCCATCATTTTCACCCTCACGAATATCACTCTGAACACAACCTCCTATCTTGGACTTCTGGTCCTGTTCGGTATTGTGGTGAACAACGGGATCATCCTCATCGACCATATCCGGACGCTGCGAAAATCCGGGATGAGCAAGAAAGAGGCCATCGTGCAGGGAGGTAAAGACCGGATGCGCCCGATTATCATGACGGCCATCACCACCATTTTCGGTGTCCTGCCGCTGGCTCTCCCCTTCCTGCTGCCCCAGTTCTTCCAGGCAGCAGGGCGGAGAGCACAGATGTGGGCGCCTATATCCGTGGCCATCATCGGCGGGCTGACCACATCCACCTTTTTCACTCTCATCTTTCTTCCCACGTTCTACTCCATCTCGGATACGGCAGCTGCCAGAGTCAAGTCCATCCTTGGCTTTAAAAACACAAGAATTTAGTTTATGTCCAGAGGCACTCTTCAAGCCAAAGAGAAAAGACGATTCTCTATTTGCCTTCCAGCTTCAAAGGTTTGAAAGGCTTGAATAAAGAAAAGCCAGATTCCTTCAGCAATTTCTTAAAATTTTCGACATCGGTCTGGTAGAAATCATTTAACCTTTCCAGGAAAGTCTCGGCCTTGGCCTTGACTCCTTCATACTTCACTGTAGCTGCCTGGCTTATGGGCTCATTTCCCGCTCTCATTATCATCATCATGGCCGACATTACCTGGCTTCTCAGCCCCGCTGATCGGTCTGCTATTCCCTGTTTTGGCGGGGTCGGATTTAATGTTTCTGACAACTCTTTCAGTTTTTCCTCAAGGTCCCTGGCCGTTTTAACCAGGTCTCTCGTCTCCGGGGTGCGGTTTGCGCGAGCTGTCTCTATAACAGTTCGGACAGCCTTCTTTGTTTCCTCTATCAGATTCCCGGCTTCAGTGATAGCAGTGGATAACTGTTGTGCCTTTTTACCCATCTCATAATTGGCTTCAAGGACATTCAGATCTACCTTCAAGCGAGGATCACTTTTAACAGTGAACGCCTGGCTGACTTCCTCCCCATTATATTTAATCTTTACGACATAATCTCCAGGCAGAACGGTCAAGCCGCCCCTCATTCCGAAACCAAAGCCTCTCGATTCTCTTGAGTCATCTGCCTGAGGGGGTTGTTCTCTGAAATCCCAGAAAATGCGGTTTATCCCTTTAATTTCAGTTCCATTCAGGCTTCTTATTGTTCTCCCCTGATTGTCCTCGATGGTTATAACGACCCTGGAGGAGGTAGGACGTGTCATCTCCCCGGGACGTGAGGGGGCCATCCCGCCCATCTGTCTCATCCTTTCCGCCATTCTTTGCCTTATCTCTTCTTTCTGTTCAGGTTCCGACTCTTCGGCTTTGCGTTCTATGGGAATGAGATAATAGGTTATACAAGCACCTGCTTCTTTATTCTCACCCGCAAAAGCAGTATCACCAGGACTCAGGTAAGAACTCAGGCGCCCTTGTTGGTACTGATAGGCATCCTGAACTTTAAAGAGATGGAGTTTCTTCTTGAGTAGATCCTCCGATATCTCACGAAGGGGTGAGATGTCATCGATGATATAAATCGACCTTCCGTGCGTTCCGATAATCAGGTCATTCTCGCGCGGATGCACCGTCAAGTCTCGTACTGGCACTGTTGGCAGTCCATTCGTCCATTTCATCCAATTTTTGCCCCCATTGAAGCTGACATAGAGCCCGAATTCTGTTCCCAGAAAGAGCAGGTTTTTATTGACTGTATCTTCCTCAATCACATGCACAAAGCCATCGATCTCGGGAGTGGCCAGACTTTTCCAGGTTTTCCCAAAATCATGAGTCACATAGACATAGGGGGTCCAGTTGGATCGGCGATGGTCGTCAAAAACAACATAGGCAGTGGCAGCATCAAATTTCGAGGCTTCCACATGAGGAATCCAGGTCGCAGGAGGAACTTTCCCCTTTTCTCCGCTGGTCAGCTCTCTGGAGACAAGTTGCCAGGTTTTACCGCCATCCTGAGTCAGCTGAACATTACCGTCATCGGTTCCAACCCAGATCACACCTTCCTGCACAGGGCTTGGAGCGATGCACATGATGGTTGTATGGTTTTCTGCGTTGGTTACATCAAGAGTCAGTCCGCCGCTTTCGGCCTGTTTCTGCTTTTCAGGGTCATTCGTCGTCAGATCCGGACTGATGATTTCCCAAGTTCGCCCTTTATCCTGGCTGCGGTGGACAAATTGACTCCCAAGATAAATCGTAGCGGGCTTGAAGGGATCGACGGCAAATCCCGCATTCCAGTTATACCTGTGCTTGACGTCGGATTCGGTTGGAATGATACTGCGGCTTGTTCCAGTTGATGTGTCAAAATAATACAGGTTTCCGCCCTGCGACATGCCGTAACCCGCTCCCGGTTTTTCAGGGTCTGGTTCAGTATCGAATCCGTCGCCTCCACCTACAGTCTTCCACAGATAACTGGAGATGGCTCTTTCCTTCAGGACGAAGGCAGGCCCCATCCATGATCCATTATCCTGGAGGCCGCCGTAGATATTGTAAGGAATTCCCATATCGAAGCTCACATGGTAAAACTGGCCTATTGGCAGATTCTCCACAAAGCGCCAGTTCATACCCCGGTTATAACTGATCACTACACCGCCGTCATTACCGACAATCATTGTCTCTCCGTTGGGATGAATCCACGCGGCGTGGTAATCGGAATGGGATTGGCCGAATGAGGCCAGGGATCTGAAAGTTTTTCCCCCATCCTCGCTGATCATCATCCGTGAATGAAGCATATAGAGAATATTCTCGTTGACTGGATTGACCCAGATCCTGTGATAATAAAAAGGACGATTGCCAACATCGGATTGATTATTGACAATTTGCCAGGTAAATCCACCGTCGATCGATCGCAGGAGAACATTTTTCTTGGCCTCTACCAGAGCATACACTATCTCCGGCTTGTTAGTTGAAAAAGCAACTCCTATGCGGCCCAATTCACCTTTAGGCAAGCCATGTTTATCTGTTAATCTCTGCCACTCTTCGCCTCCGTTCACTGTGATATAAAGACTACTTCCCTGACCACCGGATTTAAAAAACCAGGGCCAGCGGCGATGCTCCCACATGGCGGCGATGATCTTGTTGGGATTCCCGGGATCCATTGCCATATCTGCCACACCTGTTTTCTCATCCACGAAGAGGATCTTCTTCCAGGTCTTCCCGCCGTCTACAGTCTTATAAACGCCTCGTTCGCTGTTTTCTCCCCAGGTTGTTCCCAAAGCACCCACATAGGCGATATCCGGGTCATCTGGATGCAAGAGGATCTTGCTGATCTTTTCAGACTTTTCCAGACCGAGAGATTTCCAGGTCTTCCCGCCGTCTATCGTGAGATAGACGCCCCGACCAACTCCGACGCTGTTGCGAAGGGCCGCCTCGCCTGTGCCAATCCAGACAATGTTGGGATTGGATTGATTAACGGCGATGGCACCAATCGAAGAAACGGGTTGTTCGTCAAAAATGGGTGTCCAGGTTAGGCCTCCGTTAACGGACTTCCAGAGTCCGCCAGTGGCCGCTCCCACATAGATGATATTGGGATTGGATACAACCGCATCAATAGCCCCAATACGTCCGCTCATGTTTGCCGGACCAATACTTCTGGCCTTTAAGCCTGGGAACAATTTCGAGTCAATTTCGGCGAATAAAGCCTGCCCCAATACGAAAAGAAACACAAAGAAAAAGATAAATGCTTTGATCTTGAGATGTCTCATTTCATTCCTCCTTAATTTTTAAGGGAACCAACTCCTTTTTTTAATGATCTATATAAAATCATGTTACTGATTTAAACGCTGAAAAACTTCCCTCCGAGCAACCTATGGAATAAACTCATTTTCAAATTTTTTATAACTGATTGAAATACCGGCCCAGCTTGACCGATCAATTGTCGTTTCCATGTTAGACAGACTTTCAAGATAATCAAGAAATTCTCTGATACCCCACTGAAGCCTTCCAGCAACATTATGAGCGGTAAAACAACCCCCCACTTCAAGCTTAGGCAAGGCCGCTATAAGATAATTTTTGTACCATCCCTTATCTGCATCACAAAAGACAAAATCGAAAGGCCCCTCAAGCTGCGGAACGAGTTCATGGGCATCCGCGAGTCTAGCATCGATGTAATCGGAAAGGCCGGCTTGCTCAAAATTCGCTAAAGCTTGCCTGTAACGCCTTTCATTGATTTCGATTGTGATCAGTTTGCCGCCGGTTTTACTGAGCGCCCAGGCAATCCATATGGCAGAATGACCTGTGGATGTTCCGATGTCAAGTGCCTTCTTGTAGTTGTTCTTGATGATAAGATCATAGAGGATTTTCCCATCAGATTCAGAAACATTCATCTCTCTCCAAGAATACCTGTGGCTGTCGAGAAAGCCTCTGACCCTTGCATCAAGACTATTATCTTCCACTTCCTCTGATAAGAATCCGGCAGCAAAAATCAGCACGCATAAACACAAACATAATGAAATAAACAGAAAACAATACTTAATTTTGTCTTTCAAATCAAATCTCCATACTTCTCATCTGGGGAAGTTTAAAAAATCAAAGGGCATAATAAATTCTATTCTTTTATTATTTTATAACTAGAACGTTCTTCCTCAACTGTCATCCTTATCTTCTTGATAAATATTCCTCCATCGATCCTCGCTTTTGACTTTTGCAAGACAAAATAGCCTTCCGGAAGAACCTGAAAACTCATTTCTATCTCAAATTCTTTGATATGCTTAGGATTTCTCGAAGGCTTCAGTTTGACCTTTAAAACATCGAAACTTGCCTTATCGATGGAGTATATACCCTCCCAAAGGTCTTCGCTTTTGATTTTTGTCCTGGATTCAAGAACATAGATCTCCTGGCCTCCAATATAAGAACTTTCCAGCATGATAAATTCATATTTTTTTCTTTTTTCCTCATTAAAGGGAAAAATCTCATCCTTAGACAATTTTATCGCTCCTTTGTCTTCTTCCTTTTCAGTCTTATGCTCTCCCTCTTTAGATTTCTTTTTATCTTTTTCCTTTTCTGCCTTTCTGATGTATTTTTCCGTAATATCTTTTGTCACGCCTTTTTCTGTTTCGAGAACCTGAAGCACTTCATCGGTTTCCTCATCATTTACAACTTTAAGGATCTTTTCTATGACTGTCACCTTTTGAGGTTGCCAGTCTTTATCCATCTCTGTCTCGGTCAAGACAGCTAAAGCCTCCCAGCTATGATACTCGGGGTAAGAGTCATGCCGCATCGCTACTCTATCGATCAGGTTCTCAAGCTTGTTCTCTTGAACAAAGGCAAGAAAATGAAGACTGGCGACTGTTCCCATCATCAAAAAAAAGTAAATAATTTTTTTTATTATAGAATTCCAATCCATGTTTGAACCTCTCATCATGTGAAGTTTTAATTGATTACAAAGAATCCCGCATGTCAGTCTTTTAATTCTTTCTGTTTTGTCCGGTTTTCATCTGCTGTCGTTTAAAGTGACGGTCAACTCAAGGAACGTTTTATTATTTCTGCCTCTCCCGCCTGGCTTTCTGGCTTGAAGGGCCCTCGACATAGGCGAGAGTCACTTTATCCCTGGAGACAGCAAAGTGATTGTGGCTGCCTAGCGGAGGCCACTCAATCCTTGCTTTAAATCCTTTCTTCAATATTCTCGCAAGCTTGGATCCACAGAATGATCCATATGCTGGGTAACCCTTTCCGTTTGTGTCATCAGGATATTTTGGGCGGAAGGGATTGGAAAGCATGGCTGTCCCGGAGAACACAAAGTTGCCCCCGAGATCATTGATGATCACTTTTACCCTGCAGCTGTACCCACTCCCCCCATTGCTCTTGTTCGTGACCAAAAGCTCAAAATTAAGGCAGGCCTCTGCTGGATCCACGTCAATGGGCTTCCATGTCCATTCAGCGATCTGCCCGGCTTGTTTAAGCCAGTTCCAGCCATGAACCGAGATTGTTTCACTTGTTCGGAAGTCATCTGCATTTTTTACTGTTAAGCCGTTTTCACAAATCAGACTTTCCGGCATACTGAATAGAAAAAAAGTCGAGATGAAGATCATGATAAGCTTGGGTAAAAATTTCCTTTTTCTCATTTCTATCTTCCTTTTATCCTTTTGTTAATCGATCAGATGCTATGCCAAAGCCCCTAGAAAGTCAAACGTTTCCCCTAGTGAATACTTCTCCAGAGGACGCTATGTCATCGTGTCGATAGTTCCCAAAAACAAAAAATAGCAGAGGACTTCGAACCGGAAGAAAGCCTTTTCCCAACTGACTCAAAAATGATCGTCTTACTGCTGCAGAGTAGAGAATCTGTTTATCCGTACATATACCTAGTCCATTGATTGTTTTTTCTGTATCACGACCAGCTCGTTTCCATCATAACGAACAGCCTGAGCGGGGGCGCCGTCAAGATCAAAGCCGGCGGGATTTTCTTTGTTGACCCAAACGATCTCAAAAGACCGCTCCTTTAGCATACCGGGGAATTCTTCCTGGCGGGTGCCGATTGTCAGCGACCGGTAACGTTCCCGGCACTGCCACAGGCCCATGGCCCACTTCGGCATCATGGGCGCCTTGCCTGTAATTTCACGGTACCCTCGAATGACCTGATCCAAATGATCCCCGTAGACAAAGTAATAATCGATCTGATCGGCCACTTCGGACCAGAGGGAAAGGGTATTCTTATTCTCTTCGTTCTCAGGTCCCAAGTGCTTAAATCCAATGAAGGCCTGGCCCGATCTTGGCGCCCACTCGATCCTGATCGCATAGCGCTTTCCGGTTTCCATCGGCAGGCGCATCAAGTGCGTCCAGGGCAGCCAACCCTGCCGCCATGAGTCTACCATCAGCTTGCCGTTCCACCACATTTTTGTATAACCGGAACAATAGAGCCTGAATTTATGAACGCCCGCTTCACGAGTCTCGATTTCACCGCTCCAACGGACACTGGTCCGGTTAAGATCGAGCTCTTCGGGAAACGTGCCATAGGCATCAATAAACTCGTGTTCAATACTCCTTTCAGTGCGCGAAGCAAACGGTGACTGGAAATCTGGCGTTTGATAATACTCAGCGGTAAACCCGCCTTTTTTGCCTTCTCTGTCATACAGGATTAGCGATGCCAACGGCTGATAGTCCCGTATGTCCCCGAATTTCGTGCAAGAATTATTGTCCCACAAAATGCCGTAATTCCTGCTGGAGACCAAGAAAGGGACAACGGCGACAATATTATGCTGCCAGAGATCCACATCATTCCCTTTGTAGTTCATGATATCATTCTGATGCTGTCCCAGCCCGTAGAACGCTTCATCCTCGGGTGAGTTGAAAAGCTGCTGAATATGGTAGGTTTTCTCTCCCATGACTTCCGCAGGCGTGATGATTTTACTGCCGCCCATCTTCTCCTGCAGAATCAATCGGCCGTCCGCATTATAGAAAGCAACCGTACCTTTATCCCGCTGGACTCG
>CAYSCW010000001.1:211001-246949 GCA_964429795.1 uncultured Eubacteriales bacterium | reverse complement strand
TCGGTTTTCCTCTCTTTTTTCAGCCAGAGTAAGATGCCGTCAGCCTGTTTTTCAAAAGCATGACTAAGACTGACGTTCAGGAAAACGAGTGTAAATGCCAACGCCTTTAGCCATTGATTGATCCTCATTCTTTTTTCTTCTGGTTTAATTCTAAGTGATCTAATTATCTCCGTCTCAAGGAATAATAAGATGGGAAACTCTGATCACTGCTGAAGATTTTTTTCTTCTTTGTTTTACTTTTTTATATACTGCTTTATTCTCGGGTCTTGCCTGATTTTTTCAAACTCCTTTTCTTCCTCGATCCTATACCAATCCTTAAAGCCTGCTTTTTCCGCCTTTTTCAGATATTCTACAGTCTTTTCTATATCATCTATTGCGGCATAAGCTCTGGCAAAGACAAAATAGGCTTCTGGTGAGTTAAATCCAGGAGAAGAAAATTCAGCGACAAGTGCTTTGTGTCTTTCCAAAAAATTGGGATCCAGCTCAATTCCTCTAGAAATATAGCGCATTCCCTCTTCAATTTTCCCTTGGTTTAAGAGAAGGGCTCCTAGACTATAATTTGCTGAGACAAGGTTAGGAGAGATTGAAAGAGCCTTATTGAACATTTTTTTTGCTTCTTCAAATTGCTGTCTCATGAGGTATGCATTTCCTAAATTGCCATAAGCCTGGGCATAGGAAGAATCCAGATCTAATGCCTTTTCAAACTTTTCCATAGCCAAATTATATTTTCTCTCAAAAAAATAGGCGATTCCTAAAAGATTATAAGCTTGCGAGGCGTCAGGTTTTAAAGCTATTGCCTTATTAATCTGGTCTATCGCCTTGGAGTAATCAGCCTTTCTGATGAGCAAACTCCCTTGGTTTAAATAAAAATTGTAATCTTTTTCTAAAGACTCTGGGGGAGATGTGACCGATTCTTTATGAGTGGCACATCCAGAAAAATTCAGAAATAAAGCTGTAATCAATAATAAGATCCCTGTCCTCATTTATGACCTCCTTCTTACATTAATTATAATCCTTATCTTCAAAATCCAGAAGATGTTTCTTTCATCTGGATAATTTCCTTCGACAATATTTTCCCCTTTGTTCTCTTTCATAAGATCTTGCCCATCTCACAAGGATAAAACACAACTTTTTTAATCAAAGGTTATGGATTCGGTGGTTATGAAGCCGGCTTCATTCTGCAGTGTCCGCCTATTTTCTTTACAGCATAAATCGTCTGCGATATATGATCCAAGGATAAAAAATCCAAGACAACAGAGAGGCAATGTTTCATATACTCTCCTTTTATGCAGATGAGTATGTTGCATTCATGATTTATTGAGCAAAAATTGTGCCAATTCGAGACAGATCAGGAAACATTCCAGTAAAAACTTTCATTCAACTTAATTATGCAAAACCTTTTCGCATATCAAATTTCAGTCATATTTCCTAGAAGGAAGCAAAAAAATTGATGCTGAAATATGTCCTCATTTTTTTCATCTGTAATTCAAAGAGGACAGAGAAAAAACCACAGAACTTAGAAATAACCCTGATATTCTAAATGGCACATTTTTTGCTCTTTAGTTTATGTGGTAAAGATGGATTGAGATTATGAGTTAATCAGAGGAGGATACTATGAAAAAGTTTTTGTTGGCATCACTGGTTTTGGCATTTTTATCCTGTACCCAGCAAATCATCAATCAGGACATGACTTTTTTAGACAATCATGGTTTTGATGAAGTATGGGAGGCATCCCTAAAGGCCGTCAATGATATTGATTTTACGATAGACAGTGTGGATAAAGCTGCTGGATTTATCTCGGCTGAAAGCGGAATGCGTGTTTTTGAGAGTTCTCCACCACGGTTGTCAATCATGATCAAAGAAATGAATGGAAAAGTCCGTGTTGATTGTAGGGTCTTACAGAAAGAGCATATCGATCTGGGTGGACATGGAAAGAAGACGGTCCGTGATTTTATGACAGCTCTGAATATGAATCTAAACAGGTAGTTTCACATGTTTGGAAGTGAGGCGACGGTCTCTATCCATCCGGATTTGATATATCTCGCAATAGAATCAATTGCATCGAAAATCATTGGAGAAGGAAGATTATAATTTGTCTTTATTCGAGTATACCCATGTTTAGGCTCAGGTATGATCAGGATGCCGCCTTTGAATTTTTCTTTATTAGCCTGCAATAACTTATACTTAATTTCGTAATCCAGGTTGAGTCTTTGAGCCAGATGTTTATCTCCCTTCCAAGATATATTCACCACCTCTCTTCCAAAAAATGAGCTTCTCTTTTTCACCATCTTCGTTTTCCTAACATAGTCTTCTATCAGATTAAGGTTGCTTTTTACTAAATATTCAATGAAATGATTAACTCCATATTGGCTGGACACGCTGGTAATAATAATAAGATCAATGTTTCTACCCTCTAAAGTAAAAGCACCTTCAGATTTCTGTCCCTTGGAAAATTTGGTTCCAAGCTTTGCCTGCTCGCTGTCTTTATCCAATTCAACGAACTTTATCCCGATTCCTAGAAGATGTTGACGGAACTTTATAAGCTTCTTGGGACCTCCCTTTTTTCTTCTGGAAAGAACAAAAGGGAGTAAAAAGGCTGTCAGGAATGCCATAATGCTTGGGACGACTTTTCCCCACTCCATAGCTACTCTTTCACCTCGCTGGCAGGGCCTCCTCGGCCGGCTTCATGCTTCTTAAAAAATCTTCCAGAACTCGATCAAAAGAGGTATTTGTGCACATAAGAATTGTTTTTTTTACGGAAGCCATGACATCCGGACTCGTCTGAGGCCTTTCCGCAGCCAGGTTTTCCCATACCTTCCGGACGGTATTACCTCCGTATTCTGTCTCAATAAACAGCCAGAACCGGGCGGCCCCGTAGTCATTTCTAAACAAAGACTGGTCACTCCGGTAGGGGAAGTCTTCAAGAACTTTCAAGTAATTCATGACTTTCGCCGCTTCGTAAAGGGCTGTCCCTTCAAAAAGCCAGCCGAGTTCAGTCCGGATCTCGTCCTCAGGCCAGAACAACCGGGCCTGGAACACATGGAAAAGTTCATGGGCTATCTGTGTTTTCTCGCGGTCCGCATCCCGCGCATTGCGGCCTATCGTCTCAGCAAGATAGATACAAAAATGATCTTCACCGATCTCAGTAAAGTTCGAAAGGAGGAACGACCCTTTTACCTGGATCTCGATTTTTTCTCCCTTTTTTAAAGGGTTCTCATACCCGAGCGCCAAGTAACCACGCCAGCCCTCCGCAGTCCATTCCCTTATCCGCTTGATCTGGCCGGAGGTTGCATGTTTTATGCTGAGCTTGATCTGAAAAATCCCCTCTGTCACTCTTTTTTCAGAGCGTTTCCAGGAGCAGGTGACAGAGAAAAAATAAAATAATAAGAAGGAAACACCGACAACACCAAGAAAAAAGCGGGAGTATGAATCCGTTCTATTCACAACTGTTCTTCGGTAGTCCTCCGCCAGCGAACGCGTTGTAACAAAGCAGGGGTCACTGCGCTCCGCTCACCATGAGATTTTTTATCGGCTTTATGTTATTGACTCAGTTATTATCAACAGCAGCGGGCCAGCTTGCAGGCATATCTTATCAGCGAATCCATGATCCAGCCTTGAATGACATCCCACACACTGTTGGGCGGAGTCGGCACTTTGGAAGCCAGGAACAAGGATAAAGCCACATAGGAAATCGCCATTCCCCCCATTTTCCAGAATGCGGCAGAGAGCAGAATGCCGGCGGTGACATACCCTCCGGTACAGATGTATGTGGCGATGGCGAAACAGATGCCGAACCCGACCAGGTTTTCACACCAGCAGCACTTATTGCAACCCCATTTAATGGCCTCTCTTTGAAAGCGCGGCAGATCTCTGTTCAGCCTGTCGACGATCTCTCGTCCTGCAGGCTCGATATTCTGAGGCATTCCGGCTCTGGGGACAGAGGTGGCGATTGCTTGAAAAGGCTTGGCATTTGGCTTTGCATTAACTTCGACTTTCCACTTTCCGGGTGTGGGATTAAAGATGACGACATTCCTGACCATTCCTTTTTCGTCCCGTCCGATAACCCCCAAATTCGGCGTTGTCTGGACGGCATTGACAACAGCTTGCGCTCTGTTCTTTAGCTGTGGGTTGAGCGGGTATTTTGTCATCAATTCGTTGACTTTGGCTTCGGTCAAAAGGTCCGCCGAGAACTTTTCCTTTCCGATGACATTTTTCGCCCAGCTGTTCATCTGGGATTCCAGCGCTTTGTCGACCTGAAGAGGTCTCACAACCGATTCAGCCGCCCGTCCCTGGGGATCTAACACACGAAGCGTGACCCCGTCCGGATTTTGGGCCAGGGACACCCCCCCTAGACCGACTACAAGACTCCGGGCATTGCCCGCTACATCGATATCCATTACTTCATTGCCAGCTCCTCCCTCGGGAGACAAGGCTACTCCAAGTGAGAAGTCTCCTGTCCTGGACACGGCTGAAGCTGTGGGTTTTTCTCTGGCAGGCTGATGTGAAGCCATGACAATTTCATAGGAGATCTGAAAAAAGATGAGCGTGAAAATCAATAAATGAGCAGAAAAAACGGATAATGCTTTTTTCCTCATGGTTCCTCCTTTCTTTTGCTAATTTTATAGTAAATAAAAAATATGATGTCAAATCAGGAGGGACAGAAAGAAGAAATGCTGGTTTTGCGGACACTCCGCTCACAGAAAAGCGGCATTTCCTTCATTTTTTCAGGATTGACCCGCTATTTTGTCATTGATATGCCTGCCGCAAGATGTTGTCAGGTGAAAAATCGGAGACTATCGCAAAAAGCTAATCCTTATCATTGCTGAGGTCTATCTGTCCTGTTTCTTTTGAATTCTTACTCTGCGAATACTCCTGGAATCAGCGTCCAAGACAACAACCTTCAACCTGTCTGTCTCAATAAACTCACCTCGTTTGGGAATTCTCTCCATCAGAGAGATGACATAGCCGGCAATAGTGTTGTAGTCGCCAACAGGAATCAACATGCCATAAAACTTATTGATCGATTGAATCTCTGTTTTCCCATCACACTCGATAATCCTGTCGCTTATCCGATGAATGACTCCTTCAACCTCTCTGTCTTTCTCATCTCGGATATCACCGAGAATCTCTTCAATCAAGTCCTCAATAGTGACCAATCCAATAATTCCGCCATACTCGTCTACCACAAATACCATAGGGTTCTGGCTGCTCTTAAGCTCTCTCAAAAGAGGATAGACCCTTCTTGATTCGGGTTCATGACGGATGTCTCTTCTGACGAAAGGAGCGATAGTGGTGACTGTTTTTTCAGAATAGAGGACATCAAGGACATTGACCACTCCGACGATGTTATCAACCCGCTCTTCATAGACAGGTATTCTCGAGAAGCCCGTCTCGGAAATTATTTTATAAAAATCATCAAGACTTGTCTCTTTAGGAAGGGCGACAATATCTACCAGTGGCGTCATGACCTTCTCCAGGGTAACGGTTTCCAGATCCAACACACTATAAATCATTCGGATCTGCTCCTTTTTGAGCGCGCCTTCTTTGGCTCCCATCCTTGCCAGGAGTCTGAGTTCCTCCCTCATACTGCGCAACCTTTCCTTGCTATCCTCCCTGCCAGCGATCCTGACGATATAGTTTGTGATCTTTGTCATTAGATAAACGAGCGGACGCAAGAGGAACTCTGAAATTTGAAGTCCTGGTGCACTGCGCAGGGCGAGGGAGTCAGCCTTGGCACGGAAGGTCGTCTTGGGGATTATTTCGCAAAACACGAGAATGAGAAAAGTCATGACAATGGTATTGACGAACTCCTGTAATCCTTCACGACCGGGAAAAGCGTAACCGGCAAGGCGAAGTCCGGCTGCCCCTGCCGCTGCCGCCATCAGATTCGTACCTGCAAGCACAATTCCTAGCATCTTGTCCGGTTCCTGCCACAGCTTTTTAATGACCAGAGCGTGGCGGTTATTCTTTTGGGCCAAAATATCGATTTTCGCTTTGGAGGCAGAAACGATCGCTGTCTCAGAACCAGCATAAAAGGCTACCAGAATAAGCGCAAAGATGAACACGAACGAAAAAGCCAACACAGGAAACCAGCTATCTGCCAGGGGAACATTTCCCCCTGTAGATGCTCCCATGGAAAAGATTCCCAGCAAAAGCAAAAAAAGAAAAGCCGGGTTAACCGATCTTGTTTTCTTGTTCTGTTTGTCCCTGATACGGCGTAATCTTAGCAAACCAATCCGCTTACCATCCATCTGGAAAACTTCAAATTCTAAACCTTTTGCTCTATCGGCAACGACATCCCCTTTATCTGGAATCGAGCCAAAAAGTCTAACCATATATCCGCCGATGGTGTCGGCCACAGATACATCGAGTTTACACTTCAGGCACTTATTGACACTGCGAATGCTGACAAAACCAGGAATCAATACCCTGGAAGGATCACTTGGGTCGCGCGTTATCGTCAGCTCTGAGACTGTGTCATATTCATCGAAAATTTCACCCAGCACCTCCTCAACGATATCCTCCACAGTGATTAGCCCGGAGACGCCGCCATACTCATCCAGAAGGATCGCCATCTGTTTTTTTTCTCTTGTTATCTCCCGCATCAACCCGCCTATCTTCTTGGTCTCAAAGATAAAAAATGGCTGCTGTATGAGGGTGTTTACATTTCCCGGATTCATCTCGTTAAGCATTTCACTGTTGGAGAGGAATTCCTCTATTGTGAGCTGCTCAACCCTTCTTCCCCCCAGGCTTTCTATCTTCAATCCCTTCCAGCGCGGCATGTCTTTGACATAAAAAATGCCGCAAATGCTGTCAATTTTCTTCCTGTAAACGGGAAGTCGTGAATGGCCGACCTCCTTGGTCATGTTGAATACTTCCTGGATTGTCTTCGATACCTCTACACAGACCATTTCGGTCCGGGGGACCATGGCTTCTTTAGCGGTGATATCATGGAGATCGAAGATATTATGAATGATCTCGCCTTCTTCCTTATCAAGAGCTCCATATTCTTCGGTTGCCTTCACAATAGCCCTGATTTCATCACTGGTGATAGGAGTCTTATCGATAACAGAGTGTACTCCGAATAGAGGAAGCAGAAAATCTGTAAGAATCCGCAGAGCTCTCCTGAATGGATAAATGAGGTGCGAGAAGAACCATAGCGGCCGTGCCACTGTTCTCGAAAACCTCTCTGATTGCTGTATAGCATAGGTCTTGGGCGTTATTTCACCGAATAACAAAAGCAACACTGTTTGTGTCATTATGGCCACAATATAAGCAAGTCCAGCGTTTCCTCCCTTAAACAACTGGACATAGATGAGCGATCCGGTGATACTGACAAAAGCCATGTTCACCAGGGTGTTGCCGAAAAGCACAGTGATAAACAACCGTTGAGGTTCATCTAAGAATTTGATGATGGCTGCACTGCTCTTCTTTCTATCCTCCCGTATCCTCTGGATCTGTGTTTTGGTGAGAGCAGTCAGGGCCGTCTCAGAGCCGGAAAAGAACGAAGAAAACATCAAAAGAAGCCATAAACCAGCAAGGTAGAGCAATATACTGATAATGGTCATCCGATGAACGCCTTAAAACACATATAACACAGGGAATGACGATGGTCAATCTTACTTGTCCTGCGGCATGAACAGTTTGACCATATTAAAACACTTTTACTCTTTAAATCATCACATCAAGAAAATCCGGGAATATTGGTAACATTTTCCAAACTGCTGCGTATAAAAGGGTGAAAAAGCTAATCCATCTCAGTCATTGAGAAGGAACAAAATTATATCATTAAAGGAGAATCGATATGAAAAAGACAATCATCATTCTGGTGGCTATCCTGTTAGCCCTGATCTTAGCACCTGCCATCAGGGGGACATCCCTTCAGAAGTCCATTATCCCTGCCGATACGGAGTGGGTAATTCATTTTGACATGGAAAAGTACATCTCCACTCAACTTAACGGCACAATAATGAAGGAAGAAGGTGCCTTAAGAATCAAGAAAAAAAGCGAAAAATTTGCCAGAAAATACAAAGTTGATCTCTTGAAAGATGTTAAAGGAATCACTATTTACGGTAAAGGAACAGGAGATAAGAAAGCGGTGGTCTGCATATCAGGAAAATTTGATCGAAACTATCTCCTCAACCTTCTCAAGAAGGAAACATCCTACCGCGAAATCCCCCACGGCAAACACATTATCTATAACTGGGATGGCAACGATTTCGGGACCTTTGCCAGCGACCAGCTCATCCTGCTCTCCGAGGATGAAGAAGCTGTTAAAACATCTCTGGATGTCATCTCTGGAAAGAAAAAGAATATCACCTCTTCCCCTCTGATATCATCTCTCAATGAGATTCCTCCTGATGCCTTCCTGATGGCTGCGGTTGGAGATATTTCCTCGATAACAAAAAGTCGCAAAAAGCCCGTCATCCTGAAAAAAATGGGTAAAGCTGTTTTTTCTATCATGGAAAAACAGGAAAATCTCGCCTTAAAGCTCAATTTTGATGTTAAGTCCCTTGAAGATGCAGAGCAGATGGAGCAAATTTTAAGAGGACTTATTGCCATGGTGAATATGCATCAAGAAGAAAAGGATTCTAAACTGAGATTATCGAAAAGCATAAAAGTAACCACCAAAGACAAAAACGTCCAGCTCGAATTGATCTATCCTACAGTAGATTTGGTGGAAATGACTTTAGGAAAAAGAAAAATTCCCGGGCTTTTTATTCCGGAAGGATTCGAGCCATTGACTTAGTATGTGAATCAGTTAAATTAGAAGAAAAAGCAAACGTTCCAATGAATGACGCCTCACAATGCAATCAATTATCCGACGAGAAGCTGGCTTTAAAGGTAGCGGCCGGATCCCGTGCTTCATTTGAGGAGCTGATACACAGATACAGTCCCAGGCTCTTTTTTTTCCTCCGCCATAAAGCGGCCACTAATCAGGACATTGAGGACCTGATCCAAGAGACTTTTCTCAAAGCCTTCCTGAACATCGACCGCTTCGAACCGGAGAGGAAATTCTCCACCTGGCTCTATACAATAGCTATCCGGTCAGCCATCAGCCATCACCGCACAAAAAAAGCTACCCGATCACATACTGTATCGATATCCCCTCTGCCCGACCCGCAGGAGGTTCTCATCCAGAAGGAAGAATCACGGAATATTTGGAATTTGGCAAGAAGGTTAAAACCAATAGAATATGAAGCTCTCTGGCTCCATTACGGGGAAGACATGTCCGTAAAAGAAGTCGCAAAAGTGATAAAAAAAACGCAAATCTCTGTTCGTGTTCTTCTTCATCGGGCTCGCCTGAACTTGGCTAAAATGCTGAGCAAATCTGCCACATATGAAAAACTGGCGGGGCCGGAGCCTGTTGAACATAAACTTTCATTCCTATGAAGAGGAGACGAGAAATGTTTTGTTCTCTCTATAAATGGCAAATATCTCAAGCGTTGGATTCAGGAAAGCCGATAGCCCGATTGGTGAAACACCACATCCGCCGTTGTGCCTCGTGTCGAGAATTCGCCCGGTTCTGCGAATCGCTGAGAGAGCGGCTTGATCATGACAAGCTTGATTTAATCAAGAGCTTTAACAAGCGAGTCGATGAAAAGATTATATCGTCTTTAGATAAAAAACCGGAGCCACGAACAGTTCCTCCCCGCAAAGCCATCCTGGTTCCCGTCGCTGCCACGGCTTTGTTGATTATCGCTATCGCCCTGGGCATCATCTTACTCAAAGTGCCTCAATCAAACGAGATGAGGCCTTTGACTCGACTCCCCGCATTCGACATTCCCGAAGCTTCTCTTGAGAGCGTGCTGGTAAGGATTGAGTCTCCCATGGATGAAGAGATCTATAACTTGAAACATACTGTGAAATCGACCGGTGAATATCTTATCTCTTGCCTAGATTTTAAGATCGGTGAGGAAAAAGAATAGAAGCCACTAAGTTTTCATGTTCATTTAATCTATGGCGACAAGAGAGCCCTGCCTCTCTTAGAAAAATTGAATACAGGAGAAGTTCAAAAGGCCCCATATAATCCTGACAAATACATTGTTCAATATACTGTGAAGAAAGCGATTAAACAATGCAAGGGCGAATTCTCCTTGACAAGATGGACGTACAGATGGCTGGAGTAGAGAAACTATCTGGTTTGTATTTTCTTTATTTTTCCCATTTTTTCGGCGGAGTTCGCTCTATGACTTCTGCATGATGTAGAACACTGAGCCATACCATCTCGAATACTTCCTGTACAGGTCGACTTCCCGTTGCTCTTCGTCAAGCGCGGCCAGAGCTTTAGGGTCGTTCTCGTATTTCTTCCTTAATCCCTGTATGCTCTTTTCCAAGGGTGTATAATATTCCTCCCACCAGGCATCCTCGGATAAAGGAAAATGACCGATAACCTTATAACCGCATCGGGAGATCGATTTCAGGTCCTCCTGAATTGTCTTTATCCCGGGGTAGACCTCTTTCCAGTAGTCCTCGATCTCTCTGGGAGGATCCGGCTCCAACCAGGTCATCTCATGCACCACCAGGAATCCGCGAGGCTTGAGAAGTCGCCGCCACTCTTTAAGACCTTTTTCAAACCCGATGATGAAGATGGAGCCTTCGGACCAGATGATGTCGAAACTCTCTTCTTCAAAATTCATTTCGAACATAGATCCTTTTATGACTTGCACACGATCTGAGAATCCCGCTTCCTCAATCTTCTGCCGCAGCTTATCAAGAAAGGGCTGATGAATGTCTAATCCTATAACAGACCCATCGCTCAGCCTGGCAAGCTCCATGGTCGGCCCACCTGGTCCGCATCCGATATCCAAGATGCGCGCGTTCTCTATTTTTGGCAGCATCCGGAATGCCTTCCTGGTGCATTTGTCCCTTCCCGGACCTTCTCTCGGAAGGTCTCGATGAACCTCAAAAAATATGTCCTTGGTCATAACATTCCCCTTCTGAAACTCTTACTTTCCTTTCATATATGAGATCCTTCCTGAATCTCTAAGCGTCACCATTTCTGTGATGACTCTTTTAATTAAGAAAAGATGGGTGGGTGGAGCGAGGACGGACGAAGGACACCCTGGGACACGACCAATCTTGAAAAAGCATCTAGCATGAGTCTTTTCTCTTGTCTTGTCCTCCCGGGTCCGATATTATCATATATCAGTATCAATTTTCCCCCTTTTATTGATAAAGCATATGAACAAGGATTTTTAAATAACGAGGTGAGCCGATGACAGACTGGACAAAAATCCGGAAGGATTTTCCCATAACCGAAAATTCCGTCTACTTTCAAAGCGCGGCCATGTCGCCCATCCCCACCTCTGTCTTCAGGGCCATGGTGGAAGAATACCGCAGACTTCATACCCACGGAGATATAAGCTGGAAAGATGACATGGAAAAGTACCAGAAGCTTTGCCAACACCTGGCGGCACTGATAAACACTAAGCCAGATAACGTAACCTTTGTCCAGAATACCTCGACGGCCATGTCTCTTCTGGCTCTTTCCTTTAAGAATCAAATCCCAAAGCCCTTCAATATCGTCTCCATGCAGGATGAATTCCCAGCATCGACCATTGGTTTTGAATACCAGAATATTGAAATGCGCTATGTTCAACCTGTAGCTTCAAGGTATCCGATTGAATCCATTCTGGAAACATTAGACGAAAAGACCTTAGCTGTGGTCACCTCCCAAATACAGTATTCCACAGGATATCGTCAGGACCTGTTGAGCCTTGGCCGGAAGCTCAAGAACCGAGGTGTCCTTTTTGTGGTCAACGCCACTCAGGCTTTCCCCTATTTTCCTGTTGATGTGAAGGCGGCGCATATTGATGTCCTTTCCGCATCCCTTCATAAATGGGGATTGACCGGACACATTGGTACTCTGTTTTTCACAACATCGGCCTTCCGGGAAAAATTTCCATCCCCCTGGGCAGGATGGCTCTCTGTGGACACAGAAGGGAAAGGCTTTATCCATACCGCAAAAAATGCGGCTTTCCGACTCCACCGATCTGCGCATCGCTATGATTTTGGTACCTTTAATTTACAGACTCTTCTCGCCTTCCAAAAAGCGCTGAATTACATCAAAGAGATTGGCATTCCAAACGTTCAGGACAGGATCATGGAACTTACAGATTATCTTATCCAAGGGCTAGTGGATTTGAAAATTACCATCATCTCCCCTATCGCAAGGACAAACGAACGCTCCGCAATCGTCTCTTTCACCCTGGGCGATAAAAATGAAACCTGTATAAAAAAGTTTGCTGAAAACAATATCTATGTCTCCCCAAGAAACGGAAACATCCGTGTTTCGGTGAATATATTCAACAATTTCGCTGATATTGACCACTTATTCAAAGTCCTGAAAAATGTTGTTAACCAATGATCAAGGATCTGGTTTTTGTCTTCTTGATAAATCCCTTTCTCATTTGACTTGCAATTTTCCCCTGTGATATAAGCATCCTTCTCTCATTTAGCTCAACCTATTACAAAGAAATGCAAAAAATGACTTACCCAAAAAACACCAAGCCCTTCCTGTTCATTTTCATCATTTCGTTGATAACTCTGGCTTCCGCCGCTCAGGAAAAGTTTCCGCCGCTCAGACCGCTAAAAACAGACCTGGCTCCCGCGATCGACGGTGTGCTCGATGATCCCGTCTGAAAGATTGCCCCTCACGAAACAGGATTTAAGACATACCATCCCGACTACGACATCGACATGGCTGAGAATACGGTGGTCTATTATGCTTATGACCAGGAGTATCTCTTTTTTGCCTTCAGGTGCTTTGACAGCCAGCCTGACAAGATTAAGGCTGCTGTCACCAGCCGGGATAATATCCATCCTGACGACTGGATTTGCATCAATCTGGATACCTTCAACGACCAACAATCTCTTTATGCATTCTATGTGAATCCTCTGGGAATTCAAGGCGATTCCAGGTTTGAGGGCGGCGAGGAAGATTTCAGCGTTGATGTCATCTGGTACAGCGAAGGCAAGATCGATGATAAGGGATATGCAGTCGAACTAAGAATTCCTTTTAAAAGCATCCGATTTTCTCACAAGGAACCAATAGAGATGGGAGTCATTTTTGAACGCAAAATAAGCCGACGCTCAGAAGCAGGAACCTATCCTCCCCTGCATCCTGCCCACGGGCCAAATTTTTTAACTCAAACCAGAACCCTTATCTTCCACGAAATCAAGCACTATAGACTTTTCGAGATCCTTCCCGCCGTAACATACAGCCAGAAAAGCTCCATAGACCAGGGCAAACTGGCATCTTCTGCCGGCGTGGGTGACATCAGCCTGACCGCCAAATACGGGTTAACATCACATATGATCTTTGATGGCACTTACAACCCTGATTTCAGTCAGGTGGAGGCCGATGCCGGTCAGGTCGATTTCAACCTGCGACATGCTCTCTTTTTTCCAGAAAAAAGGCCCTTTTTCTTCGAAGGTTTAGAAAAGTTCAATTTTGGAGGACATCATAATGGAGACCCCCTCTGGGCAGTGGTGCATACAAGAACGATTGTCGATCCTTTACTGGGATTAAAGTTGAACGGAAAAATCGGTAATAAAAACACAGTGGCTGCTGTCTATGCTTTGGATGAGTTCCATGATGAAGAGGATGAGGATTATGCCCATGTTGGAATTTTTCGCTTCAAAAGAGCATTGACAAAGGATGGCTTCATAGGCGGTTTCTACACGGGAAGGGAGAGGCAAAGCGGTTTTAACAGGGTATTGGGCTTTGACGGACAGCTGAGGATCAATCCATCAAGCCTCTTTGGATATCATTTCTTTCTATCAGGTAGCAAATTGAACAGAACATCTGCAAGGGATGATGGACATGCCTTAGGGCTCCACTATTACTACACGACGCGAGACTGGATTCTGATGCTGGGGCTTCAAGACATATCAAAAGATTTTCGCACCGAAACAGGATATATCACCCGGACAGGAATTACCCGATTCAGATCCGGAATATTGCGCATGTTTCATCTGCGATCAGGGATAATCCGCCGCATTGATCCCATGGTTCACAGCTTCCAAATCAAGGATAAATTCAGCGGCCTTTATGAGACCAAAAATTCTCTCGATCTCAGGTTCATCCTGCCAAAGGATTCATACATCCTCTTTGGCGGCTGCTATGCAACCGAGATTTACCTCGATGAGAGATTTAACACCAGCAGCACGAGATTCGACGCGGGGAGCAAATTCACCAAACAACTTACCTTGACTCTCTCCTATGAATACGGGGAAAAGATCCGTTATGTTTCTGATCCCTACCAGGGAAAAGGCAGTGACGCCACAGCAGCGATAACCTATCTGCCTTCAGAGAAGCTTCATCTCGACCTGAGCCTAATCTATTCTGATTTTTTTCGCGTTTCTGATTCTTTGAAAGAGTACGACTACCTGATCATCAGAAGCAAGAATACTTATCAGGTGAACAAATACCTCTTCTTCAGAGGAATCATTGAATACAATTCTTTCTGGAAAAGGCTGATGACGGACTTTCTCGCCTCTTTTACCTATATTCCAGGAACCGTCATACAAATCGGCTACGGTTCTCTCTATGAAAAAATCAAGTGGGAAGATGGAGACTACGCCAGTTCCGACTCTTTCCTGGAAACTAAGAGAGGATTTTTCTTCAAAGCTTCTTTCCTGTGGAAACTCTGATTAATGAAGGGGCTTCCTCGGGGAACGGCCTATCCGGATTAAAACTGCCAGCGACATCCCTCCTCTTTTTTCGATATTGACCTTTTGCCCATTCTGCAATATTCCTCTTCCAGAATGCCCGAGGGAAAAAATCAGGCAAGGAAGGCGATGAATCACCGGTACCCCAAAAAGTAAATTCCTATCCCTTTAAAATAATGGGTTTACTATTGAAAATTTTTATTTTATAATTATTATCAACCAATGAAATTGGCTATATATACAATATCATTGGCATTAAAACCAATATTATTGGTGATAAAATGTTAGAACCTCTGTTTAAATCGGAAATAAAGGAGAAAATCCTGTTGTATCTTTATACACATGTTGAATCCTATCCCAGTGAAATTTCGAGAGCATTTAAATTTTATATAAACACAGTGCAAAATCAGCTGTTGAATCTCGAAAAGGGTGGAGTCCTCTACAGCAAACTTAAAGGAAAAGTGAGATTATTTGGAATCAATCCCCGCTATCCTTTTAAAAAGGAACTTGAGGCATTGTTAGAGAAAACATTGAAGTTTATTCCCGAAGAAGAGAAAGAAAAATATTACAGGCCGAGATTGAGGCCTCGCCGTACCGGAAAACCCTTTTAAGATGAAGATAAAAGATATGTCCATCAAAGATTTAGCCATCTATCTTTCTAGCCATTTAAACAAGAATGGAATTGAGACTGTTCTTTCAGGAGGTGCGTGTGTAACCATCTATACCAATAATAAATATATGTCTTATGATTTAGATTTCGTGCTTCTTTCACATGTTCTGCCGAAAAAAATAAAAGAAGCCATGCGAAAAGTTGGATTTAGAGAGGAAGGAAAATATTTTAAGCGTGAGGAAACTTCTTATTTTGTCGAATTTTTACAACCCCCTTTATCTGTGGGGGAAGAACCTGTAAAGGAAGTTTGGAAAATTAAAGAAGGAAGCAAAGTTTTAGCACTTCTTTCGCCCACTGATTGTGTAAAAGATAGACTTGCAGGTTTTTATCACTGGAATGACAGACAGTCATTAGAACAGGCCATTCTAGTTTATGAAGAAAACCCTGTGGATTTAAAAGAGGTTGAGAGATGGTCAACAAATGAAGGTATGATAAATAAATTTGAACTATTTAAAGAAAATTTGGAAAAGAGGAAATCAGAGGTGAAAATTTGATGGAAGGATACTTTTTTCTTTTTCCTCGCTCGGCTTCAAGCTTCGCTGGAGGTCATGTTTTGTCCTAAAGTAAGGAATTGGGCTGTGCTAGTGCCATTGGGCACTCTTTCCTGATAAAGTCTGATCCTAGCTTTCTTTAAATTTTTGTTGACATCGGCTCTGGATCATGGAACCATTCTTGCTTTGTATTCGTATAATAACCTAGGGATGATTTTTAAGAGGGTGAGGCAAATTCTTTCTTATCATAATCCATTCATACAGGAGGCGGTGATGTCTAAGATTTTACGATGCCTATCTATCCTCTTGTTAGCCTTGGGCACAGCATATGCTGCAGACCAAGAGACAAGAATCAAAACTCCTGACGCCCTTATGCTCCGTTTTCCGGATGTCAGTGCAGATCAGATCGTGTTTGTCTATGCTGGAGATCTCTGGACTGCTCCCAAAGACGGCGGTCAGGCAAGGCGATTGAGCTCGCCACAGGGCTACGAACAATTTCCAAAATTCTCACCTGATGGACGCTGGATCGCATTCAGCGGAAATTACGACGGCAATGAGGATGTTTATCTTATGCCGGCAGAAGGTGGAACACCACGGAGATTAACCCATCATCCTGCTTCTGATGTGGTTGTGGATTGGTATCCCGACGGAAAAAACATCATGTATCGTTCGCTCACGACCAGCCCTTCTTACCGCTTCCGTCGTTTCTTCAAACAATCTATCAAGGGGGGTTTATCGGAAGCGCTTCCTCTGCCCTATGGTGAACTCGGCTCTTTCAGTCCAGACGGCACGCGCATGGCCTTCCAGTTTCTAAACCGCCAATTCCGTACCTGGAAACGCTACCGGGGAGGGATGGCCGGGGATATTTGGCTCTACGATTTTTCCAAGAACATTTCAGAGAAGATTACCGATTTTGAAGGTACGGATGCTGTTCCCATGTGGCATGGAGAAACCATCTATTTCATCTCTGACCGGGATGAGAATCAGAAGCTCAACATCTGGGCCTATGATCTGAAGAGCAAAAAAGCGCGCCAAGTCACAAGATTCACCGAATATGACGTGAAATGGCCCAGCTTAGGGCCTGATGCCATTGTCTTTGAAAACGGCGGGAAGCTTTATCTTTTAGATCTCCAGGATGAAAAAACCCGGCCCCTATCCATCCAAGTGCCGGCGGATCTGCCCGATGTAAGGCCGCAGCTCAAGAATCTCTCCAAGAACATCACTTCCGGAGGAATCTCACCAACAGGAAAGAGAGCTGTCTTTGAGGCTCGGGGAGAAATCTGTACAGTGCCAGCAGAACATGGCAGCGTGCGAAACCTGACCAATACTTCTGGAGTGGCCGAGCGTTTCCCTGCCTGGTCACCCGATGGAAAGTGGATTGTCTATTTTTCCGATGCGACAGGAGAATACGAATTGTGCCTTCGCCGCTCAGACGGTAAGGGGAAGCCTCGTATGCTCAAAACGCCCAGTCCTTCATTCTACTACTCCCCCGCCTGGTCACCTGACAGCAGCAAGATCGCTTACAACGATAAGGCGGGTAATCTATTCATCGTTAATGTTGATGATGGCCAGACGAAAAAGGTTGATAAAGGCGAATGGACTAGAATCGGCTATTATTCCTGGTCTCCCGATAGCCGCTGGCTTGCTTATATGAACCGTACATCAAACATAAACGGGGCAATCATGATTTACGATTCTGATTCGGGAAAGACGTATCAACTGACCAGTGATTATTATGACGATTTTTCACCTATCTTTGATCCCGAGGGGAAGTACCTCTACTTTTATTCCAACCGCAGCTTCAAGCCCGTCTACAGCGATTATGATGCAACCTGGATTTATCCTAATGCAAGCTATATCTACGTGGCCACTATGAGGAAAGACATAAAGTCTCCTCTGGCTCCTCGAAGCGACGAGGAGAAAGCCGAAGAAGAGGAGAAAGGAAAAGAGGAGGAGAAGCCTTCTAAGCCTGGAGAAAAGGCTGAAAAGGAGGAAAAGGAAGAAGAAGAAAAGAAGCCAGAACCGGTAAAAATCGATTTCGAAGGCTTCGAGAAAAGGGTGGTCAAGGTACCCGTGGAGGCCATGAATGTGGGGCCTTTGCGGGCTGTCAAGGGAAAGATTGTTTTCTTGAAGTATCCAGCTTCTGGTGCGGCTGAGCCGGGTGTTCCTTCCGGGACATTGGTCTACTACGATTTTGATAAACTCGAGGAGAAGACGATCATCTCGGGAATCGATACCTTTGACATTTCGGCTGATGGAAAGAAAGTCATCTACGTAAGTAAAAATACTTTTGGCATTATCGATCTTGCCCCAGGAAAAAAGGTCGGCGATGGCAAGATTGCCGTGGAAAAGATGAGCTCTTGGATCAATCCCAGGGAAGAATGGCGGCAGATTTTCAACGAAGCCTGGCGAATAGAGCGCGACTTCTTCTATGATCCTGAAATGCATGGTGTGGATTGGATGGCCATCAAGAAGCGTTATGGAGCTCTCATCCCTTATGTGGTCGACCGTGAAGACTTGAATTATGTGATCGGCGAGATGATAGCCGAACTCAATGCTTCCCACAGCTATGTCGGAGGAGGAGATACAGAACAAGGAAAGCAGATTGCGGTGGGCCTGTTGGGCTGTGATTTTGAGCTGGATAATCAGAATAATGCTTACAGGATCAAAAAAATTTATGAGGGTGCAGCCTGGGATGTGGAGGTGCGTTCGCCTCTCCAAGATCCAGGTATACAGGCCAAAGAAGGAGACTACATCTTGGCGGTCAACGGTCAGCCTCTTGACACATCGAAGGATCCATGGGCTGCCTTTCAAGGTCTCGCCGGGGAGGTTGTATCCTTGACTGTGAATTCTACTCCTAGCCAAGAAGGCGCTCAGGAAGTGCTTGTCAAGCCTTTATCCAGTGAATACCGGCTCCGCAACCTCGCCTGGATAGAAAGCAACAGACGAAAGGTGGAGGAGGCGACAAACGGCCGTGTGGGCTATATCTATGTTCCAGACACGAGCATTAACGGCCAGAATGAACTAGTCCGCCAGTTTACTCCCCAGATCATGAAGGAGGGCTTGATCATCGACGAGAGATTCAACAGCGGAGGTCAAGTTCCTGATCGTTTCATCGAGTTATTGAATCGGCCGATCTACAACTACTGGGCAAGACGTGATCATCGGGATTGGCGAACTCCATTTGTCGCTCATGAGGGTCCTAAGGTGATGCTGATCAATCAATGGGCAGGTTCTGGTGGTGACGCCTTCCCATATTATTTCCGTAAAGCAGGACTTGGACCGCTGGTTGGAAAGAGAACATGGGGTGGTTTGATAGGCATGAGCGGTAATCCTATGCCTATCGACGGCGGTTTTGTTTCGGCACCGACCTTTGGATTATGGAATACTCAAGGCCAGTGGGATGTCGAAGGTTACGGCGTAGATCCTGATTATGATATCGAGAACGAGCCTCATGAGATGGTCTCAGGAAGGGATCCGCAGCTGGAGAAAGCTGTAGAAGTTATACTCGACTTACTTGAAAAGAGTCCTCCAAAAAAGCTAAAGAAACCTGTATATCCGAAAAAGGCTGTCAAGAAAAAATAAGTAACTTTTTTGTATTAGACAGAAGACGTCCTGATTCTGGATTGACAGGAATTTCCTTTTGGTGCTCCCCACAAATTCTTGACAATTTTACACTTCTTGACATCCTGGAAGAAACATATCACACTCAAAATGGCAAGCTCAATTGCCAGAATCACAGATACTGCCACTTAAAAGGCAAAATCGTCGACAGGGACATAGACTCCACTCCAATCATCTCAGCCAAGCCTTTGGAGGGGAGGAGGGATTCTTATTTAACCTTAAACGAGGGATGATGCGCCCTGTCCGATCCATGTGCAAACAGTATTGTGTAATCATACAGAAAATCTATAAACTTAGACTAAAACAACCCTGACTAGAACTTTTTCGTGTCTCAAACGTCTTGTCTATTGAGGCAGGATGGTGCTGGAGAAGGTGATGAGTGCCGATTGCGGCAAGATGGCAGACAGGGAAACGCAATTGGACCCCTTGCTTTTCGATAATCTGTACCAGAAATACAAATCTTCTGTCTACGGTTTCGCCTGTTATTTGACCAGAGACAGCGGAGAGGCAGAAGACCTTTTCCAGGAGACCTGGCTCCGGGTGGTGAAACATTGGCCCAAGAAAGCCGACTTACACACTTTCAAAACTTGGATTTTCACCATCACGGTCAACTTGCACCGGGACATGTTGCAAAAAAAGAGAATAAGACGATTGTTTCTTTGGGAAAAATCTACGACCTTGGATCAGGCAGGCAAGAATTCCTTTAGTCATCCGGAAAGAACCTCGTCAAGCAGAACAAATGAACTGGGTAATCTGGAGATAGGCAGGGCCATTTCCCTAGCGCTGTCGAGATTGCCACGCCAGCAACGTCTCGTCTTTATTCTCAAGGAAATGGAGGGGTTCAAGCAGTCAGAGATCGGTGAGATTCTCAAAATTCCCTTGGGTACGGTCAAGTCATTGATGTACCGGGCAGTTAAGCGCCTTCAGGGAGACTTGGCAGATTATAAGCCAAAATCAAACTCATGATATGGAGAGAGTAAGATGAAATGTCAAGATATTGAGCGATTGATCATCGACTCATCTGAGGAAGATTTCAATGAAGAACAAAGGAAACGAATCGAAGAGCATTTAGCACGATGTTCCCGATGCCAACAGTTCCAAAAGGATTTGGAAAAAATCCGTGCATATCTCAAGGAAATAACTCCACCTTCCCCTTCTACCGAGGTAGAAAGCCGCACTCAACATCTGTGTCATGTTCGGATGGGGAAGTCTCTATCACCAGAAGAAAAAACCAGCGCTCGAATCCACACCCCTGCCATACCCGTCTATATCTGGGTGGCACTTGTGTCTCTTACCGTTTTGACGTTGATATTGACGCTGCCGTTAATAATGGGACTGACTTCAGACCAGCCCCTTCCACTTCCTCTGGTCGGAGTTTTAGTCTTGGTGATTCAAAACGCGGTGATGCTCTGTTTCTCGCCGATTCTTCTCCGGAAATATCGAATGGAAAATCAGGGCTTTGAACTTCATAACAAGGGCATCAATGCATTATAGATCACATATCGATTTCATGCCAGGCCAGAATAAAAAGGCATGAAAGAGGAGGTTTGAGATGGCAACTTCAACAGGAAAAACAATCGGGCTTATCCTTCTGGTAGTCTTTATTCTCATGCTTGCCCTTCGTTTGACTCCCTTGATTTTAGCTCCTTTTGGAATCTTCCCCGGCTTCTTCAAAGTAATCTGTACGCCAAAATTGCCTAATATTGATGGGATTGATTTTGGCCCTTTTGGCTTTATCAGGTTTACCTTCCTCTCTATCCTTAGCCTTGCTCTTCTAGCTCTCTGGATATTTGTGATAGTCTGGGTTTACCGTGATGCAGAACGTCGGGGCATGAACGGCGTTTTATGGGCACTGCTTGTCTTCATCGGCAATCTTATAGGGCTGCTGATCTACCTTATTGTTCGATCTGATGCTTTGCCTTCCACCAAGAGTGCTTCGCCCACAAAGCCTTGTCCGGAATGCCAAAAACCTGTGGAGCTGAATTTCGCTTTCTGTCCCCATTGCGGAGCGCGGCTGCAAGCCGTCTGTCCTGGATGCAGGCAACCCGTGGAAAAAATCTGGAAGATCTGCCCCCACTGCGGCACGAAGCTCGCTGAACCAAAAAACACTTAATCAATTAAAGATGAAGCTTCGGGACGAATGCCATCCTCTATCTATGGTGTTAAAAAGGTGACAAACTAAGTAAATCACTTAGGATTAATATTCGACCTCGATTCCCATGTTATAGAACATGAAGGCCCACTTATCTGCGGTCTCCTCGATTCTCTTAGTCGTGTTGCTGGCGCCATGACCAGACCGGGTCTCGATCCTGATAAGAACAGGATATGCGCCTCTATGCTTCTCCTGCAATGTGGCAATAAACTTATAAGAATGGGCTGGGACCACCCGGTCATCGTGGTCAGCACTGGTCACCAGTGTGGCAGGGTAAGAGGCTCCTTCTTCAATGTTGTGAAGCGGAGAATAGGAATAAAGGTTCTTGAAGTTCACTTCATCGTCGCTTGAGCCGTATTCCACATTCCATCCCCAGCCCACTGTGAATTTGTGGTAACGCAGCATATCCATGACGCCGACCGCCGGGAAAGCCACCCTGTATAGATCCGGCCGCTGGGTCATACAAGCACCTACCAGCAAACCGCCGTTGGATGCTCCAGCAATGGCCAGCCTCTCCTTGGAAGTGTATTTCTCCGCAATCAAATACTCGGCAGCGGCGATGAAATCATCGAAGACATTCTGCTTGTTGAGAAGCATCCCTGCTTTATGCCACTCTTCACCATATTCTCCGCCTCCCCGGATATTGGGCATGGCATACACACCCCCATTCTCAAGGAGGACGATAATGGAGGAATCGAAGGAGGGAAGCCTGCTGATGTTGAATCCTCCATATGCATAGAGATAAGTCGGATTATTGCCGTCCAATTCCAATCCTTTCTCGTGAACGATGAACATGGGAACTCTGGTTCCATCCTTGCTTTGGTAAAAGACCTGTTTGGACACATAATCCTCAGGATTGAAATCAATTTCGGTCTTACGAAAAACCTCCGATTTTCCGTTTGCGATATCATACTTGTAGATGACAGGAGGGAATGTGAAAGAGGTAAAAGTATAAAAGAGAATCTTGTCCTCTCTCTTTGCCGAAAAACCCATTGCCGTTCCCAGCGCTGGCAATTCAATCTCCCTGACAAGCTTTCCCGCCACATCATGCTGATAGACCTCCGTATGGGCATCCTTCAGGTATCGACAAAACAGCTGGCTTCCTGCGCTGGCGGCGCTGTGCAACACTTCTGGCTTTTCAGGGATGATGGCCTTCCAATTTTCTTTTTCCGGATTTTGGGGATCGATAAGAACGACTTTATAATTGGGAGCTTCGGCATTGGTGTAGACCAGGAATTTGTCACCCACATTGTCGATGACATAGCTATCGTATTCAAAGCCCTGGATCAGAGGTTTAAAATCACTCTCTTTCACTGAAAGGTCTTTGTAATAGAGCTCGAGGCCATGGGTTCCTTCGGATATGTATAAAAACATATATTCTTCGCCTTCGGTCACATCCACATTGAAATAGCGCAGCGGATGTTCTCGATCCTCGTAGATGAGATTATCTTTCGCCTGAGTATCTCCCAGTTTATGATAATAGATTTTCTGGAACTTATTTCTGGCCGATAGCTCCTGGTCTTCTTCCGGCCTATCATATCCGCTGTAGTAGAATCCACTGCCATGCCAGGAAGCACCGGAGAATTTGACCCACTGGATTCTGTCACTGAGTTCTTTTTTGGTTTCGACCTCCATGACCCTGAGTTCCTGCCAATCCGACCCTGCCTCAGACCTGGCTATGGTCACATAACGATTGTCATTGGAAAAACCCACCAGAGCAATCCTCACCGTGCCATCCTCTGACAGCTTGTTGGGATCAACGAAAACCTCCGCTTCCGCATCCAGCCCTTTCTGCATATAAATCACAGACTGATTTTGCAACCCGTCGTTTTTGTAGAAAAAGTAATAATCTCCTGCCCTGAAGGGAGATGAATACCTGGGATAGTTGTAAATCTCGGTAACTCTCTGGCGCATCTTCTCCCTGAAGGGAATATTCTCCAGATAGGAAAAGGAGAGCTTATTCTGTTCCTCTATCCATTTTTTTACCTCCGGATTGTTCAGATTCTCCAGCCAGCGATATGGATCTTCGACCTTGGTGCCAAAATAATCGTCTATCTGGTCGACCTTCCTGGTTTCCGGATATTCCCACTGAGCTTGAACACTTCTTCCTCCTTCCCTCTGGCAAGCAGGAAGGATAAGCATGAGTGCTAAGACAATGAGCGCCAAATTCTTTTTTCGCATCTTTTCCTCCTTTAAAACGGGGGAAAATCCCCCTCTTTATTGATTCAGAATATCCTTTGAAATTACTTCTTTTATCACAACTGATGGAGAAGTTCAATCTCTGAAATGACGGGAGATAGCATCCCCATTCCCGTGATGAGTGAAGATATTTCATCCTATTGCGTTTTCAGGGTGTATCTGTTTCCATTTATCCAATTCAGCGTCTTTTGCAACGCTTCTCCGAAGGGAGTGATCCGATAGCCCAGCTCCTTTTCTGCCTTTCTGGAAGTAAAGTCCCAGTCTTTAATGAATATCCTCACCCACTGGGGTGTTATGAGCGGATAAATTCCAATCCCATTGGCAAGTAAATCTTCTATTCTTGAAAAGGCCAATGCCATCCAGGCAGGCACATGGATCATTCTGTAATGGCGATCGGACAATTCCGCCAATATCTCAAAAACCGGTTATAAGTCAGGCTCTCTCCGCCCAGTATATATCTTTCTCCTGGCCGCCCTTTCTGAAGGGCAAGCCAATGGCCATGGACAACATCCTCAATAAAGGCGTAATTCCCAACAGCATTGCCATCCGCCAGTATCAAGCGCCATTTTCGCTTTAAATAGAGTTGTATCATTCGGGTCACAGAATTCGCCTCGCTGAGTAATCCCGGGCCAAAAACTCGTGTAGGGTGGACTATAACGACTGGTAGTCCGGCTTTGACAAATCTCTCTATTATCTGCTCGGCATGAAACTTTGTTCTTTCATAATCACAGAAGAAATCCTCTGTTCTCTGTCCGGATTCGTTTCTCGGCTCTCCATCAGATGGACCAAAGGTCATGGATGTAGAAGTCATCACCACTTTTTTCACATCAGCTCTTCTGCATGCATTCAACACATTTTCAGTCCCGATGACATTCACCTCATGGAATATTCTGGAGTCTCTGGCCCAATTTTTGGCATAACTTGCCAGGTGAAAGACAAAGTCGCATCCTTTCACTGCCTTCTGGACAAGGGAAGGATCTCTGATTTCACCATGACAAATTTCAACAGGAAGGTCCTCCAACTCAGATATATTGGAAGTCGCTCGCGCCATGGCTCTCACATCATAATCCTGGTTGCAGAGATATCGGACCAGATTCGATCCGATAAAACCAGTCGCACCGGTCACCATAGACTTCACGGCTTAATCTCTCCCTTTTATCTCTTATTAAAATATTGTCTTTTGTTCAAGTTATTTCTCCGTAAGGTAAGCCTGTAATCATCTCCATTTCCGTGATGATTTTGAGAACAGTCAGGCCGTGAGGCGGCGGTTCCTCTACGTCCGAAGCCCATGGTGGGGCATGGGAGGGTCTTGGCGAGGATGGGGACAGGAACCGACGCTTTTATTAGCTATCACGGAAATGGAGTTATCAGTAAGCCTCTTCTGGTTGATTTGTCCAATAATATCTGGCACAATTTCCTTTACTCATTAAGATGCGTAGATTACTCAATAAATTTCTCAACCTCCCTCTCAGGGCAAAATTTGTATTGAGTTTTCTCGGAGTCATCTGTTTTGGCGGCATACTTACCCTAACTTTTGGTACAAGGCTTGAACACAATACAATTTTCTCTCTGGCCCAAGCAAAAGTAAGGCATGATTTGGCTTCAGCCTGGATGGTATACAACGAAAAATTGAATAACATCCGAGACATTGTGCTCTTAAATTCCATGCGCGAATCCATACAACACGCTGTAACACATGATGACAGAGAAACTCTTATGAAATATCTCAGCCGGGTTCGAAAAGATTTCCGTCTAGACATATTAACGCTAACGGATACTCAAGGCAGGGTCATCCTCCGGACTACACAACCTGAAATTAAGGGCGACGATCAATCACAAGATCCCTTGATCGATCGCGCATTGAGGGGAGAGACAGTTCAAGCAACCCAAATCATCCCCAAAGAAGAGTTACTCAAAGAAGGAAAAGATCTTGCTGATCGGGCCTATCTCAAATTTATTCCCACTCCAAAGGCTGCTATTCGAAAGGAAGATCATGAAGAAGACGGGATGATGCTTAAAGCAGCTGCTCCTCTTATTGATGAAACCGGAGATATCATCGGTGTCCTCTATGGCGGTATTCTCCTTAACCAGAACTATGAAATCGTCGACAGAGTTAAAGAGATTGTTTTCAAAGGAGAGAAGTATAAAGGAATAGATATCGGCACAGTCACAATTTTTCAAAATGACCTGAGGGTCTCCACTAATGTTAAAAGTCTTGAAGGTCAAAGAGCCATCGGCACGCGTGTCTCAAAAGAAGTCAATAAAGCGGTTTTAGAAGAGGGAAAGGCCTGGATTCATCGCGCTTTTGTGGTTCATGACTGGTATATTGCTGCCTATGAACCCATCAGAAGTATTGACGCCGAAATCATCGGTATTCTGTATGTTGGGATGCTCGAAAAGCCTTATATCGACCTGAGAAATAACGTCATGCTCACCTTCACTGGTATAGCTATAATCTGCGTTGCCATCCTTCTCGTTATTCTCTATTTCATAACCTCGACCATAATCCATCCTCTCCAGAGTATGGTGGTGGCTACCACCAAGATAGCTCAGGGAGACTTGAGCCATAAAGTGAACATAAACTTTCGTGACGAGATAGGACAGCTGGCTCAAGCTTTCAATCAAATGACAGAGGATTTGAACAAGGCTAACAAAAAACTCATCCAGTGGGGTAAAACTCTGGAAATAAAAGTGAAAGAGAGAACAAAAAAACTCCAAGAAATGCAGGATTCATTGGTCCACTCAGAAAAAATGGCTTCCTTGGGAAAAATGGCCGCTGGAGTGGCCCACGAAATCAACAACCCTCTCACCTCCATCCTCATCAATACTCATCTTATGTTGGAGAAAACAGAAAAAAACGACACATTCTATGAAAATTTAAGTCTCATCGCAGATGAGACATCCAGATGCAGCGAAATCGTTAAAGGACTTCTGGAATTCTCCCGACAGAATCCACCACAGAAAAACTTTGCCGATATCAACGAACTCATAGATTCCACCCTCAGTATCTTGGAAAACCAAGTTGCTTTTCAGAACATAAAAATCATAAAAAATCTGGACCAGAATTTGCCTCAAATTGAAATCGATGCCAATAAAATCAAACAAGTCTTCTGGAACCTAGCAATCAATGCAGCAGAAGCCATGCCCGAAGAGGGAACGCTTACTATTGTCACAAGATACTCTAAAGATAAAAAATACATCGAAATCGAGGTTGCCGATACAGGGATTGGAATCCCCAAAGAAAAAATCAGACAATTATTCGATCCTTTCTTTACCACAAAGGATAAGGGAACAGGTTTGGGCCTTGCTGTCAGCTATGGGATCATCGAGCAACACCAGGGGAAGATCGAAGCGAAAAGCGAGGAATCTCAAGGCTCCACATTCATTATAAGCCTCCCCATATCATGATAGGGAAAGGATGAAAATAGGTCAGGAGGCAAGAATGATAGAAAAAATGAAAAGAAAAATTTTAGTTGTCGACGATGAAATAAATGTTTGCAAAAGCATCCGTCAGGTTATTCTATCCGAAGATTATGAAGTGGACATGGCCCTAAGTGGAGAAGAAGCCATAAAAAAAGACAAAGAAAACCTTTATGATTTGGTCATAACAGATCTGATGATGCCCGGCATAAGCGGTCTGGAACTCTTGACTTCATTGAAAACGATTCGACCGGAGGTGAAAGTGGTAATGATCACCGGTTACCCAACGATCAAAACAGCTGTTCAATCGGTCAAGATTGGTGCTTTCGACTATATTGCTAAACCATTTACTCCCCAGGAGCTGAGGACCATAGTTTCTCGGGCTTTCAAGAAAGAAGAAGCCGAAAGAGGAGAAAAGCCAACACCCCAAATTCCTAAAGGTCTGTATGTGATGAAGGGACACACATGGCTGCGAAAAGAGGGGAAAAACCTTGTTACCATGGGAGTGCTTTTTGAATTTCTCAAGCATATAGGATCTATTACCCATATTGAAATGCTCCAGGAAAACAAAAGCATATTTCAAGGAGAAGTTTGCGCTAGAATAACAGACGCTGAGAGAAATGTCCATCGAGTCTGGTCTCCAGCAACCGGAAGGATAATCAAAGTGAACAAAGGGATAGAAGAGGATCTGACTCTGCTGAAGAAGGATCCCTATCAAAAAGGATGGCTCCTCCAAATCGAATCTCTCAATACAGAGAAGGATCTGGAGAGTCTTGTCCTGACCTGACGCATTCTTATTCTTTTTCTATGGAAGAAAAAATCCTGACCTCACCACCATTAGAAAATCTTATCCAGGCTGGGAGACGGCTGATTGAAGAATTTGAACCGAAGAAATTAGTTTATCTTGACTCGAAGGGTAAGTGGAAGAACAACCCAGAAACGATAAGGAATCGTATTTCAAGCGAATTCCTCTTCTACCTCTGGAAGCTGGGAGCGGAAAAACAATCTTCTTTTATCCGGGATGCTTTCCCCCAGTTCTTAAAGGGCGACTCCTGGTTCGTGACCAAAAAAATTGCTTGGGCTCTTTCCAGCGACTCTGGATCCAATCCTGCCAATCTAACAGAGAAAGAAATCGACAGAGCTCTCATTCAAACCTATTCTTTGAGTGGCCGTCCGAAAAAAACTTATCCCTTGTTGATTATTCTTTCCGTTTTATGGTGGATACTCGAGTATGAGTCCTTCCGCATTAATAGCCATATTTTTGTTCCAGTTTGGGATGAGGAAGCCAACACACTGCGCCAGGAATACGAGCAACACCTTCACTCCATGAATGATCTCATGAACGCGGTCTCAATGGGGAAAGAAGCCGAAAGATATATCTCTGAGATTCTCAAGCGATTACACGCGTCATCTGCAGATGTTATTCAACTCATTCCTCAGACGATAGCAGAAGAAGACAGGCTCATAAAGGCAATCGATCGCCTCCTTGTGAAAGCAAGGGATCCAGAAAAAAGAGAAGAAATCTTCCCCTTCATCATAGAAAAGATTCAGCCCCCTATGGGAATTGTCGAGCATACTTCTCCCGCTCTCTTACGTCCTTGTCTCCAGCTCCTGATGGAGGACCAAATAGAAATAGAAAGCGGTGTCCAGTACAACGCTTCTGTTATCCTCAGCATACTTCAAGATCCTCGCTCCACTGAAACGCTGCTCAAAGCTCTGGAGAGATTTCCCCTGCAATATTCAAAAATCAGAGTGAATATCATCTACACGCTGGGGAATTTAAGAGAATCGGAGGCGGTTAAATTCATCACCCACGTTTTAAAGGGGCCAGATGAGGCAATCTTCTCCGTTCATGGAGAGAAAAAAGTCTTTCCTTTGATCGAGCAGAAAGAAGAAGCCATCCAGGCTCTCGCCAGAATCGGCCTCGAATCTCTCCAGTCCATACCGACGTTGATAAAATACGCAGAACATCCATCAGCGAAGCTGAAAACCTATCTCGCCTGGGCATTAGGAGAAATCGGAAAATCACAAAAAGAAAAGTACAGAGGAGTAAGTGCGGATATTATCATAACGCTTTTGCAATTATTAAAAAACAAGAACAAGAAAATTTTCGAAGAAAGTGTAAGCTCCTTAAAAAAAATTGATATGCCCGAGTTTATTCATTCTCTTTATCTCTATAATGTGGGAGCGGTCAGCATATTGGGGCTAAAGCCCTCTCAAAAAGGACTCTACGAACTCTCTGAAACGCTCCATTTCTTCATCCAGACGAAAAAAAGAGTTGTCATGGCCGTCAACGGAGATTCTGGAACAGGCAAAACATATTTCTGTCAGTCGATTATCAACGGATTCGGTGAAGTTAGGCCAGAAGAAATCCTCTATTTGATGAGAGATAGAAAAAAAGACCAAAAAATATTTAACCGGATTCTTGGACTGAGATGGCTTAAAAAATACATCGACCCGATTTATTATCACGATTACCCCCTCTCTGTAGAAGAAGACAATCCAGAGGAATTCCTTAACCAGTTTCTTGAAGAGAACTCCGATAAGAAGATAATTATTCTGGATGGATGCCGCGACCGCTACTATTTTCAAAGGATCATCGATCTTTTTTACTTCAGAGGAAAATTGGATGCTGTCGTCAATTTCAGAGCGACTTTTTCAACGAGAAGGCTGAATTTAGAGGAAAGAGAAATCGCCTTAGAAAGCGTAAAAACGCATCTCTCCTTCCTTGAGGAACCCACTTTTGAAGACACACTTTTCTACAGGGAGGGAAACACAGTACTTTATGACCTAGACAACTCTCTTTCTTGCCGGCTCAACAGCCAAGAAACACAAGAATTATTCGAAAAGAGAAGGATTGATTCCTGGGGAGATCTGATAAGGATCGGAGACTTTAAGGAAGAAGCTGTCCCCCTAAAAGTGGAGGATGAGACAATCTCAATCCAACAGGAAAATTTTTCTCTGAAGGAAGAGGCGCTCCCCAAGACTCGAACCAGAGCCTTTGACCATGGGGAAAGAAAATTCAGATTGGACTTGAATGAACACCTGGCGAGCCAACCCAATCTTCTGGGGTCTATAGGAATGAACGATTTAAAACCCAAACAAATTCGCCCTTACGCACAGGACCAGATTGCTGGTATCGGCGAAGAGGGCGGCGTTTTTGTTCTCACCTTTCTCGACAATCGCATTTTCTTTACTTTCATGGAAAAAATCAGAGAAATGACCCTGCTTGGCCGAAACATCTTTCTGTTAAACTATAAGGGTGAATTCATAAATATTTCTTTTGAAAGTAACGAGACGTTGAGGCTAAAAAAAATGGTCTCTCCTGCCCTTGTGTGTTCTTCTTTTTCCACAGACAAAGTCATTACAGGCCACGGGGAAGGCTCGATCAGAATCTGGGATTTCCTGGGAAAAACCGTCCGCCTCTTAAAAGGCCATCGCCAGGAAGTCACAGCTTTGGCAGTAGATTATTTTGGTCGCATTTACTCAGCAAGCACGGATAGATCACTCAAACAGTGGGATGTGGAGCAGGCAGTAGTCAATACTGTAAAGGATTTTGATGGAAAAATCACTCATCTCAAGCTCTACCCCAACGGAAAAATTCTGGCCCTAACAGAAACAGACACAAGAGATACTTATAAAAGGAAAACAAAAAATTATATGATAAGAATTTTTGATTTCAAAAAACAACACACCCGAATCATCCCCTTGCCCTTCACAGAAATGATCACCGGCGTTAACGTCTATTTCGACGGAAGAATTATCCTCTCTATTGCTCCTTCTGGAAGCAAAACAGATAAAGATGGCAAGAGTCTGGCCATTATCTCACCGGGGGAAAATCTGTGGGGATATAAAATCTTAAAAGCTCATCACATTAAAACGAATGACTGCCAGACAATGGGACCAAAGATAATCACTTGTGGTCAAGAAGCAACAGGGGAGCACACCATTCGTGTATGGGGTACAGAATATTTCGTCAAGACCGAGCTCGGTAAATTATCTCTTCAACCTTCCTGATCTTTTCATTCTCTTCATGTCTATTCTGTCTTGTGAGTATGAAACACGGATAAGGAAATAAAAAGAGAATAACAAATTCTTTCTCTCTGTACTCAAGAATATCCCAGAGCTTACATTCGAGCACTTCACCAGCGCAACGATACTGCTTAAAATGATGTATTAGTTTATAAGAAAGGAGGAGGAGAAATAAAAAAACTAATTAATTAGTTGACAAACTAATTGATTAGTTGTACATTGTAAGCGCTATGAAACAACTTACCAAAGCCGAAGAACAAATCATGCAGATCCTATGGAAGGTGGAAAAGGGCTTCGTCAAAGATATCATCGAATATCTGCCTCAGCCTAAACCAGCTTACAACACTGTTTCCACCATCGTCAGAATCTTGGAGAAGAAAGGGTTCGTCTCCCACAAAGCTTACGGAAACACCCATCAATACTACCCCCTTATTTCCAAGGAAGAATACACAAAAGCCTACCTGAAAAGCATCATGAAAAATTACTTTAGCAATTCCTTTGAAGAAATGGTCTCCTTCTTTGCCAGAGACAAAGACATGAACGTCGAGGAACTGGAAGCCATTCAAAAAATGATCAAGGAGGAAATACAAAAGCAAAAGGGCGAAGAAGATGAATAGTCCTCTTCAGTATCTCATCGAATCCAGTATCTGTCTGGCTCTATTCTATTCACTCTACTGGCTCTTTCTGAAAAAGGAAACTTTTTTCAAGCTAAACAGATTTTTCCTTCTTCTATCCATCCCTGCTTCATTTACCCTCCCGCTCCTCAACATCCCCTCCCCTTTTGTCTCAAGCTCCCTTTCAGAACGAACGTACGTCTTGGCTCAGCCTGCGGGAGTACATGCTCACTCTATAGGAATCACAGATATCCTCTGGTTGATTTTTCTCCTGGGTGCCGGGCTCTTACTGGTGCGTTTTGCGTATCAACTTACTCAGTTGCTGCTTCTGATAAAGAAAAATGGCTTTCAAAAATACGAGCAAGTAAAGACTGTGTTTATAGAAAATGACTCTGCTCCCTTTTCCTTTTTCAACTTTATCTTCATCAACAAGTCCCATATCTCTGAACGGGATTTTCAAAGAATCCTCGCTCACGAATTGGCTCATATAAAACAACATCATTCCCTAGATCTCATTGTTCTGGAACTTCTTACTATCGTCCAATGGTTTAATCCTTTTGTATGGCCATACAAAAAATCCTTAAAAGAGACTCATGAGTACTTGGCTGACAATGCAGTCATTGCGCAGGGCTGCAGCAGGGCGAGATACCAGCTGCTCATCCTGGAGCAGCATGTGGGGTTGAAATTGTTTGAAATCGCAAACAATTTTAGCCGTTCGCTCATCAAAAGGAGGATAACCATGATGACAAAGAACAAGTCTAAAAGATGGGCAAAGGCAAAGGTGCTGCTCATTCTCCCGCTGTTCTGTTTTCTGATGCTGGCCTTCGCTGATCCAAAGATCTCAAAAGATGGCGACCTCACAGCCCAGAATAACACTCAGGATGAAACAGTGACCCAAGAAGGCTCCAAAGACACAGCCCACCCTTTCTATCAAGATGAGTCTGAGAAAAAAAAGAAAGAACAGCTGAAGAAACAAGAAGAAATCATGAAGAAAGAAAAGTCACTCAAAGAAGAGCTTGCCAAAACAGAAGATCCAGAAAAGAGAGAGTTGATCAAGAAGAAGCTTTTGGCGCTGCAGAGACTAAAAGAAATGGCTCCCGAAGAAACAGGCTTAACGACCAAAGAGCAAGAGCTGAAGGAACTGTTGAAAAACACAGACGATCCTGAGAAGAAAAAATTGATCAAGGCAAAATTGCTGGCGCTGAAAGAAAAAGAGCTGAAAAAGAAAGAAGAAGCTATCCTGCTCAAAGAAAAGAAGCTGGAAGAGATGCTCAAAAAAGAGGAAAACACCGAGAAAAAGAAGCAGATTGAAGAGAACCTTCTGAAGATTCAAGAGATGAAAAAAAAGCTGAAGGAGGAGAAAGCTGAAGTTATCGCTGCGGTGAAGAGTCATAAAATTGTAGAGGTCGATTCGAACATTGAGATAAATGAAGAATGGTACCAGAAGAAGAAAGAGCTCAAAAAATTGATTGAAGAGACCGAAGATCCTGAAAAGAAAGCAGAGCTGAAAAAGAAACTGGAAAAAATGGAAAAGATAGAGGCACTGAAAAAAGCCGAAGAAGAGACAAAGAAAAAAGAGGCTAAGCAGAAAGCCAAATGACGCCCATTCCAGGATTCGGATTAATGATCACGAGCCGGCACAACTTGAGCGCGACCAATAATCCATGGGGAGCCAGGTTTGAGAAAGTCTGGCTCCCCCAGCCTTCCTCAAGAAGTCCTAAGTACATAAAACATTCATATTTTATAACGTGACCCTTCACCTCTACTTAAGAAAAAGGCTTATTTTACATAAACAGAGTATTGCCGAAATGAGATCAATAAAAAGCGCCGGCCTTTATATTCTTTGTTTTTAGGGTAATAACGGCTCTGAACTCTTCTGCTTTTCCCCCCACACCCTCTCTCAGAAAAGAGGATCTGATCTGCATCTGCTTCTGAACAGGCCTTGGCTTGCTCTCTTCTTTTTTCCCATCTTTTAATGCTTTAAACAAATTATATAAGGCTCCTACAGCTTCCGGAATGGAAAAGGAATTCAAGGCGAATTTATTATCATAGATAGGTCCGTAAGGACTTCGATTCTCCGGCCAGGGGGGGAGGTGAAGTTTCAAAGGCAGGTTTTCATAAGCCAATTTTTTGCTTTCGATGATAAGCTCATCTCCCACAAACATAGATATCTTGAATTCAGGGTTTGGAACAGGTTTATCAGTGACTTCTATCTTCCTTTTGACTTTAACGGGAGACTCTATCTGAATATCAATCTCGACTTCCTTGCTTACGATCAAATCGCCCTTTTTCAGATCCAGAAAATAGGTGCGGATTCCTGACTTTTGGAAGAAATCATCGGCCTTTATAGAGATGGAGTTAAAGCCCTGTTTTAAAAGACCCCCTTTTATCACTCCCTCCTCACCGGATAATTTGTAATAAGTGTCGCTCGCGATATCAATGCCAATAATCAATTTATCAGGCGGTGAAGGGCCCTGGTAGATATCGCTTTTGACAAATGCCATTTCTGAAACAAAGGGGTACTTCGCCTTCCAGACCATCAAATAATTCAACATGTCTTTATAGGTGGCATCATCGAGAAAATCGAAGATGATCTCTTCTCCCCTGTAATTTTCGAAATACTCTCCCAGCCACTCATACTCCATCCTGTTATTCTGCAGCTTGTGGTAGGAATAGGCGAGGAGTCCGGATATGACAGGATTAGGGACCTTACCGGCCTCTTCAGGATGGCTCATCAAGTAATCCACGGCTCCATTATAATCACCGCTACTTAAATATGAAGACACATCGCTCATCCAATCGGCGTTGGAGGGCAGGACAATGCTCATCAATAAGAAAAGCAGGAATAATTTTTTAATCATTGTAGTTAAACACAAGATAGGCTTCCAATTTCTTGGAGGGAAAATCATCAGGGAGGCGGGGAAAGGGAAGGCTTGAATTTATGGCATTCAAAGCCAGAAGATCAAGCACCGAAACATCCGTCGATTCAACGATCTCTATGGACGAGATTTCTCCGTTGACGTCGATGATCACAAAAAACCTGACTGTGCCCTTAATGTTCTGACTCTGGGAAGGAGGAATAATCCAATTTGTCTGGATTTTGTTCACCACTTCAGTGGCCCACGGTGTGATATCGTAACCCTTTATGTTGAATGATACTTTTCCCTCACCGTGACTTCCACGGCCTCCAAAGCTTCCTGAAGGAGACTTTCCTTTTACTGCGGGAATTCTTGAAAGATCCGTATAAAGATATTGAGATAAAATCTTCTCTAATTTGTCTCTGTCAATTTTGGAAAGATCCTTCCCTTCTCTTTCAAAATAAGGGGAGAGATTAAGATCAGCATCTGGAGGAAGGTTTGGGTTAATGTCTCGAGGCAGCTTTAGTTTGAATCTTGAAGACATCTTTGATTGAGCTGACCATCGCTCCGCTTGAATTTGAGCTTCTTGGCTTTCCATGCGGCTTCCAGACGGCAGAACACCCCCCGTATCTTTAGCCGAGACTTCAACTCCAGGCTCGCTTTCTTCTCCAGATATTTCCCCCCTACGGGAAGGCCTTCTCTGTCCTGATCCTCTTCGCGGCAGCAATTCATCGAAATCGTAACTCCCTTTAAAATCTTCATACCCTTGGGGAATGAACAGTTTCTCAGGAGGGACAATGATGAGATTGGTGATCTCCTCTTGGAGATCATAAACTTTTACCGGAGAGGCCAGGTGTAAAACGATATAAAAAAGGAGAGAGTGGACAGCAAGGGACAGGAGAAAACAGATGCTTTTCCTCTTGATCTCAGAACCCACTTTAATCAATGACCTCTTCATAAAATTATAGCATACGTCTATCCACATATTTAAAATCCAGCTGGAGGAAAATCGTTTCATGTTAATGAAAAGAATTAAAGAATTAAGGGAGAAATCGTCTAGGGAGGCAAAATTATCAATCTCTCATTTGTTCGATATTGAAAAATAAAGCATAAGAATGTGAAGAATGTGAAGCCCAGTCAAGAATGTAGCAAGAATGTAGTAGCAAGAATGTAGTCGTAGCAAGAATGTAGTCGGGCTGAGCTAACTGATTG
>CAYSCW010000001.1:0-210901 GCA_964429795.1 uncultured Eubacteriales bacterium | reverse complement strand
TAGCAAGAATGTAGTCGGGCTGAGCTAACTGATTGATTCTATTAAGATAAACAGCGAAAGTTTATTAAAAATTGGCCTTAAAGGCTTAATTTTGGCGATGAAATTGTGTGTTTAAGAATGATGTAGAAAGAACTACACCTTATAATGAGAGATTTCTTAAAGGAATGATTTTGCCCCTGAAAATGCTTGTTTTAGGATAAAAACAATGGAGAATTTGGGCTTAACTTTATGTATATCAGTAAATTATCATTGCCCGACCTAAATTTAGAAGTTGCCCTAAATTTAGAAGAAATTTAGAACATTTCTCACTCTGAAAACCTCTTTCCTGCCTCCCCAGCCAAGCTTTTTTATTATCCAGAATTTTCCGGCAAAGGTGTCTCCTGTTGAGATTGGGAAGACAACAAGAATATGACTAGCTTAAAATATTCAATTCTTTATTTTTCATCAGGATTTGATTAATCTAATGATAATTCTACTGGGTTTGCGATTCAATGGTCTTGCTGTGTCACCTGGATCTGCAAAGGAATTTTGTTTCGAATTGCAAGCGGCCGTTGCAGCCTTTATTATATTGAGGAGGGCTTGTACGCTAATCGCTTTGTATATCCCTTTTATCTTCAGGAGGAAGATGATGAATAGGACGAATAAGCCATGCTCCGGAAATAAAATCAGGCTCTTGTTTTTGATTTTCCTCTTCTTGGGTGCCTCACTAGTATTGCGGCCTCATTCTTATTCCGTGAGATCAAAAACGCTTGCTGAACCCACTGCGGCCATCTATGATTACATTGTAGAGACATCCTGGTTAACCACGAAGGATCAAGTCCCACTGTCTGTAACCTACTTCAAACCGGTCCCAAGATCTGAAAACGAAAAGTTTCCAGTGCTCTTTGAGTTTCTCCCCTACCGGAAAGACGACCCAATTTCCATGACCGATGATCCGGATTATGTCTATTTTGCCAAGCGCGGCTTCATTATGGCAAAAGTAGATATCCGCGGCACCGGTTCTTCAGAAGGAATCTTTCCTCTGCGAGAGTATTCCGAGCAAGAGCTTGATGACGCTGTTGACCTCATTAACCAACTCTCGCAGATGCCCGGCTCCAACGGACAGGTGGGCATGTGGGGAATCTCCTGGGGAGGGTTTAATGCCATCCAGGTGGCCATGCGGCAGCCTCCTGCCCTCAAGGCCATCCTGGCCGCACATGCCACCGATGACCTTTACCACGACGATATCCACTATATCGACGGGGCCTTTCATGTTGATCCGTGGGCCACCTGGTTCGACCATTCCAAGGCTCTGCCTCAAACCCCACTGTGGCGGCTCGACGAGGCCTTTTTCCACGACAGATTCAGCGCCTACCCGGGGATTCTGACTTACCTGAAAAAGCAGGTCGACGGCGAGTTCTGGCGGCGAAACTCGCTGCGTTGGCAGTACGACAAGATCCATATCCCTGTCTATATCATCGGCGGACTCCTTGATGGCTATAGGGACACTCTTCCCCGTTTGCTCGAGAACATGACAGTCCCTGTAAAGGGCGTCATCGGGCCGTGGAATCATGATTATCCTGCCTACGGAGTACCTGGTCCTAACTACGAGTGGCGCCATGAAGCCGTACGCTGGTGGGACTACTGGCTCAAGGGCAGAGACACAGGAGTGCTCGAAGACCCGAGTTTTACAGTTTTTGTCCGCAACGGCCATGGCCCCGATGCCGAGCTCAAGATGACACCTGGACACTGGATCTGCGAAGAATGGCCGATCAAAGGGACACGCTGGAGAAAGCTGTTTCCAAACGGAAACAGACAACTGTTTGTCCAAACAGATAAGGAAACAGTGGAAACACTTCGCTATATCCCAGGCTACGGAGCCATGACGACAGGAACGACCCTGCCGTCACAGGTCAACTGGTGGGGGGATCCCACCGGAGACATCCGGCCTGACGATGCAGGAAGCCTTGTCTTCGACAGCCCGGTGCTTGAAGAGAGCTTCGCAATCGTCGGATTTCCCAAGGTCCACCTTCGTGTATCGGCGGATGCCCCTCTTGCCCATTGGGTTGCGCGATTCGAAGACGTCCAGCCGGACGGCACGGTCTCTCTGGTCTCAGGCGCGCTCATCAACGGTGCCCAACGTCAGTCCCGGCTTGACCCCGAGCCCATCGTTCCCGGAGAAATTTACAATCTCGATTTTGAACTTCATTTCACGACATGGACATTCCATCCCGGCCATCGCATACGGCTCGCAGTCTCAAACGCGCTTTTCCCCATGATCTGGCCTACTCCCTATACGATGACGACAAAGCTTTTTTTGGGCACAGAGGAAACACGATTAGAATTGCCAGTGATTCCTGAAAAAGAATACAAAACCCCGAACTTCAAACCTCCTGAACCAAAGGAAGAGTCCGAAGCACCGAAGCTCGTCCTTAGTAACGAATTCGGTGAAACAGGCAAGAATTTTCCCTATCTGGAGTGTTATTCCTGGCCGAAGAGCTACGAGCAGAAGAAAGATTTACAAGGGAACATGAGTGTGGAATGGAAAGAGTCCAGCTCCGCAGAATATCCGGACCGGCGGATGCGCTACTACCAGAAAGACTATTATCAAACTAATAATAAAGACCCGGCCTTGACAAAATATCGTGGCGAGGTGGGGACACGGATTGAATTTGAGGCCCGCACGTTGGACCTACGCACGACTTTTGACATCCATTCCGATGACAAAAATTTCTATTTGAGAATCGTCCAGTCCATCTTTGAGAATAGCATTATGGTTCGAGAACGGGAGTGGCAGGAGACAATTGAGCGTATGCTCCAATAAAACCACTCCAACAGATCCCATCACCTCCAACGTCCCAGCTATTTTGCAACTTCATTAGGGATAAGAAATCCTTTTTCGCGAGTGATGTCCCATTGTCATTCTTTGTTTCGATTTTCCCATCCAACCATCGTGGCGAGCGGGTGAATGCCTGGAAAGCTCCTTGCGGGCTCTCGAATATCCTGAGAACCTGCATGTGGGAAAGCCAGGTGAGTGAATGTGTGAATGTAGTCGGGCTAAGCTAACTGATTTATTATATTGAGATAAACCGCAAAAATTAAATAAAAATTGGCCTTAAAGGCTTAATTTGGGGATAAAATTGTATGTTTAGGAATTTTGCAGATAGAACTTTGCCTTGTAATGGAAGATTTCTTAAAGGAATGATTTTGCCCCAGAAAATGCTTGTTTAAGAACAAAAATCATGGATAATTTAGGATTAACTTTATATATATCAGTAAATTATAATTGCCCGACAACAATTTCAATTTAAACAATTTCAATTTAATTTAGACAATTTAAAATAATTTACAATAACCCTTTTCGGGAGTGGTGGACAGTTGTGAGTTTTCTTTAAAAATTTTTCGGGAATTAAGTACTGTCTCCCCTGGATATGTCATTTTTCCAGTATCGTCATCAGCCAGTCAAAAATCTCATCCCATTTTTCGTATCCGCCGTGAGCTGCTCCTTTGACCTCCACATATCGGTGCTTGATTCCCAGCTCTTTTAATTTCTCAACAGCCTTTCGGGCATTCTCCACAGGGACAGCGTTATCCTTATCTCCGTGGACAACGAAGACATTCAAGCCTTTCCCCTTATTCAGAAGATCAAGAATATTTTCTCCCTTCAGGTAAGAAGGAGGCTCAATGGCACCTGAACGAATTATCACAGCTCTGAATAGATCTGGATGAAGAAGCGACAGTCTCCAAGCGCCATAACCACCCATGGAAAACCCGTCCAGGATGATGCTTTTCTCATCGATATTGTAAAGGCTTTTGATATGTTCTATGCATTCGATCACCTCTTCTCCAGAATCCCCCAAGTACCAGTCAGAAAGACCCCTTGCTTTGGGGGACATTACGATCATCTTCATCCGTTTTCTCCTCTGCCGGGCGCCATAATGAATCCTGGCCACATCCAGAATGGCCTGTTCCTCATCCACACCACTGCCATGTAGGGTAACAAAGAGAGGGATAAGGCTTTTCTCATCGTAATCCTCTGGCACATAAACGGAATAGGGCTGAAGTGTGCCGTCAATTTCTGACCTGTGAGCAAGCCGCCCTATGGTTCCTGGGAAAAAAAGAGCAGGCTTTCCCTCATCGACATTCTTGAATAACAGCTCTATCTCCTCATACCATTCCTTCATGGAATCGAACTCAGCAAAAGGCGGCGCCTGCTTCATGTATTCCTGAATCCAGTCGATCCTTATCTCCAAGGTGGGAAGACTCTCTCTGAACCTCGAGTTTTTAGCATAAAGGTCTCCCTTTTTTATCTCCGCAATCCTCTTCTGGAAATTTTCAAACTCGCTGCGGTTCAGCACAAAGAATCTGTGGTTCTCCGTAAATCGAAGGGATCCATTCTCATCGATGACTCCCAGACTGAGGTCGTATGAACCTGTGCCGTAATCTTGCTCTTTCAAGTTAAAGGTGAATTTATTCATTCCCTTATCGAGGGATATTTTATTCACAGAGGATTCACTGCCATAGCCCGAACTCAGCACATATCTGACCGTCCACCCGGTCTTCCCAGAAGGGGAATTGATGGCACAGGCAATGGTTTTTTGGCCATCTTCATAAAAATGTGAGGCGTTTATTGTCGTCTGGATTTCAAAGTCAGAGGGAGTATGGTTGACGAAAAGAAAAATCGCCCCCTTCCTCTTCTTGGAGAGCTCTGTGTCATAACCTGTGTCAGGATAAAGGAGGCTGACTTTTCTTTCCCCTTGATCGCGGTCCACATAGATGAGATTTATTCCCCATCTCTCATAGATAAAAGGTTTAAAAGGCACGAGACATTTCCAGGGGATCGAAATTTCGTATATAATTTCTCCATTTTGTGTGTCGGGCAAGATTTTCAAATCCACGTCCTTTGTATCTATGTCAGGAAAGTAAACACCGTTCTCGTTGACAACCACTCTGGTCGTCTTTTCCTCTTCGATAGAAAACCCGAAGGTTATGAACCGGTCGCTTTCATTTCCCTGGTAGGGGTTGAGGAATGTCAAATAAAGGCCGTCGCCGTATCTCCAGCTTCGGCTGGGAAATTCGAAGGAGTCGTCTTTAGCTTTAACCGCAGCATAGAATTTCTCCGCATCATAAGTGAACCTGGCCTTAACGATCATGCCTGGATCGTCTTTTATTTCTTCTCCCTCAGGTGTTAAATTCACAGGAAATTCCGTAAATTTACTCCATTCATTAAGGCTTCCATCCACAATGATTTTTGTGTCCGTCTGGAATATCTTGAGCTCCTCTGACTGTTGAACAGCTAGACTTGTTATGGAAAGTGTGGCAAATAAAAATAAAATAGCCAGTACATTGACCAAAATATCAGCTCTTTGAATATTCCTCATGAATTCCTTCCTTTCAGCTGATTATCCTTCTCATCCACTCCATAGTATCTTCTTCTCAACGGTTGATTTCAAGAATATTTAGAGGAATAGTTAACATTTCATCTTCCAGGACAACAAAAATCCTTTTTAAAAAAGTATCTGGATTTTAATCTTCTATGGACATGGCTGCCAAGACAGTCCATGGCAACCGCAGGCAACATCTTCCACAGGAATTTCCACTGGTCGTAACAGACAGAGGAAAGGCGGAGACTTATTTAGCCTTCCCTACTTTGTCTTATCCACAACCACATCGCCTCCCTTCATCACCCACCGAACATTTTCGATAACGACGTTGATGTCTTTCAGGGGATCACCCTAAACGGCCACGATATCGGCATAGTATCCAGGCAGTAGAGCTCCCAGGGTGGGAACACCAAAAGAGGCATTCCAGTAGTAGGTCATGTGTGTATGCACATCGATGAGCCCAGGAATAGCAGTGTACTCTGAGAGATCGATGACCTCTGCCCAGACAGGAATTTCTTTGCTTATCGGGCCCACACCTTCGATGCGGTCATTTTTTACGACAACGACGGCACCCCTGACTGCCTTACCCTTTCCGTCCACCAGCATGCCAAAACGGAGAACTGTGATTTTGTCTGCTCCTAACGCAGTCTCAGGTATGATGAGCAAGAAAAAACAAGAAAATTAATCAAGAGGTTTTTGCTTGAGGTGCTCTTACATCAGGATAATCTTGAAACCATAGCAAGAAGAGACCTGCAAGTACGCAGGGGATATTTGAGCCTGCATCTTGGCCATGCTTTCCTTTCATCCTAAGTGAGAGATGATTAATCTCGACGCGGAAAAAAGCCCAGCTTCCTTTGCCGGATTTAATCCTTTGATATTTTAAACAGGCTCTTGATCACGGATTTCCTTGGAGCCCGCACTTTGGTCAAAATGGTAGCGCACTGAACCTGACCTGCCACCTGCTGGGCCAGCGTACCGAAGAAAAAGGCTTTATGCCATGGCTCCTTGCGCATCCCCAGGATTAATAGATCATGGTCTCTTGCCCGCTGGATAATAGCCTGGGCCACCTGGGAACTCTCATCAACAACAAGTTCGGCCGAAGGCAAATGATAAAGTTTCGTTGCCCGCTCGAGTGTTTGCAAAGCCCTTTGTCTGCGCGCTATGCCGGATTCCGAGGGGATGACAGTCATCAACGTGATTTGGCTTTCTTCCCCGGGCAGGAGACAGTGGATAAAACGCGCTTTTAGTCTATCATGGACTTCCCTTCCGGCGATAGGAATGAGCACTCGCTTGAAGGTATCCACAGAGATATTGTCGCTTTTCAAGATAGCTATATCGCAGGGCTGATGGGATATCACATGATGAATGATGCTGTTTTCTAGGGGATCCTCGTCTTTCTTATAACCCATCAAAATCAGATGACACCTATGCTCCGCAGCGACTCCCACAATTTCTTTAGCCGCAGAACGCCCTATTTTCAACAGAGAAGAAAAGGGAATTTTCTGTCTGACAGCCACTTCATGAGCTTTGCTGAGAACTAACTGGGCCTCATTGACAAAAGGCTGCGATTCATCATACCCTGCCACACCCGGCAAATCCACAACAGTCAAAGCAAGGACTTCTCCCTGACTTGAACAGACCACCCTCCCCGCAAGCTCAACCAGAGGTCTTGCCCGATCAGGATTGGCCAGAGGGACCAGAGTTTTGTAGCGCCTGGCCTTTTTCAGGGTCAACAATTCTGGGGTGATAATGGTCTTAGGAACATCGGCAATAGAAACCCGGTTGGAAAAGAAGATCAGGAATATTAAAAGTCCTGCCAAAATCCATCCCGTAGCCAGCACCAGGGCTAAAGGATTCTTCACCAATTGATGGAACGCTAATCCGGCACTGGTGAGAATGCCCAGAATAGGGGTTAGCGGAAACAGAGGCACTCGAAAAGAAGGAGCGGAAGTGCTCCGGCGTCGATACATGAGCAGTGCGGCATTGACCAGAGCGAAGGTCAGGAGAAAGAGCAAGCTGCTTGAAATCCCGATGAGCTCCAAAGGCAAAAACACAGCTACCAAGAGAAACAGAAGACCGCTTATACTGATGGCCATCACAGGAGTTCTTCTGATGGAATGCACTCGGCTCAGCACATTGGGCAGCATCCAATCCCGTCCCATGGAAAAAGCAACCCTTGAGGAAGCCAGGACTGTCGCATTCAGAGCGCTCAAGGTGGCAAAAAGCCCTCCACCCAGGATCAGAATCACCCCAAACTTGGGCATAAAACCCTGCGCAGCTCGGATGATTCCGATCTCCTTGTATTTTCCCAGCAACTCCCAGGTAGGCAACCCTTCGGCCGAAGGAACAGCTCCTAGACAAACAAATACAACCAAAATGTAAATGGTAACGGTGATAACCAGAGAATAGAGGATGGCTTTGGGGATGGTCCGACGGGGCTCCTTGACTTCTTCGCTCACCGTGGCAATGAGATCATAGCCTTCGAAGGCGATGAAGGTTAATCCCATGGCCGCCAAGACACCTTGAAAACCATGGGGAAAAAGCGGGGTAAAATTTTCTCTAGTAATGGCGGGCATCTTCCCTACCTGTCTTATCCCGAAATAAATGAACACGGCCAGAATCGCAATCTTGGCCAGGGTTATGACATCTTCGGTTTTTCCGCTGGCATGAGTTCCGATGATGTTAATAGCCAGGAAGAGAATCCCTACTCCTACCGTGAATAAAGCCACAGAAGCGTTTCGGCCAAACCAGCCCACGAGATATTCAGTTATAGAAGGGAGATAGCGCTCGAATAATTCAACAAAATAACTGCCAAACCCCTTGGCATACAGGCTGCAGGCCACGATATAGGCAAACCAGAGCATCCAGCCCGAGATGAAGGCAATGGAATTGGGCATGACCTTTTTGATGTAAGAATAGCCTCCTCCTGCCTCCGGTATAGCACTGGCAAGCTCCGCATAGCTCAGGGCGGTAAAAAGTGTAACCACACCATTTAGGGCAAAGGCCAGAACAGCCGAAGGTCCAGCAAGACCCACGGCTATTCCGGTCAAAACAAATATACCGGCGCCGATCATAGCCCCGACGCCGATCATGGTGGCTTCGAAAATCCCCAGATGGCGAGCCAGCTGGACAGAGGTGACTCGATAAGCGCTGGCTTTCTGACCGGTTGATGAATTTTTCCCCCTACTCTTAATCACTTTTATCTCTGCTTTGTTATGGTTTTAAAAGGACAGCTTTAAAAGGATATGCTTCTTTTTTTAAAAAAGCAGCCTGCCTTCATTTTCAATATCCGCCTTCTTAATTGAGCATGGTCTTTCGCGATCCGAAGAATTTCTGGAACCACGACTTGACACTTCCTGTATACTTCTTGGTCAAGATGATAGGCACATTTGTCTCTCTGGCGATCTGAACAGGCATATCGCCAAAGAGGGCTCGCCTGACCAAGCCCTCCTCAGGAGCACCCATGATAATCAGATCATGATGCTGGATCTCTGCAAGTATGGCTTCCACAACCTTGCGTGTTTTCTTGACCACAATCTTGTAGCGTTGGGGGTCGATCTCATCCTTAAGCTTCTGAAGTTCCTCGTGGTATTTTACTTCCACATTCTCCACATCCTGACGAGTAGTGGCATGGAAGAGGACGATGGGCGTTTTGTTGTTTTTTAACAAGGCTTCTGCAATCTTAAGCGAAAGGATCGCATATTTGATGTTGCTGACAGGAATAAGAACTCGGCCTATCACTTCATCTTTAGAACGGGCCCGGCAGACAAGAGCGACGTCGCAGATTGTGTTGAGAACGATCTCGTCCAGAATTGTCCCGAAAACCCTGTTATATGCGGGTTTTTCTCCCTCCCAGCCGATGATCATCAGATCGATCTTTCGGTCATCGCAGGTTTCAATGATAGCTTTGGGTATGTTATGGGTTAATTTCACCAAAGAATAGACGGGGATCTCCTCCTTCTCTGCAATCTCTATAGCCCTGGAAAGCAAAGTCCGGGCCCTGCTGAGATATTTGCGTCCCTCACTGGGAGGAAGCTGCGGCGGCACGTGGATGACATGCAGCACGGTGATGTCTGCATTATAAGATTTAGCTATATCTACGGCGAAGCGCTGAAGCTGAGCCACGGTTTTTTCATTGGCTACCGGAACGAGGATGTGAAACTGGCAGGGATCGACCTGTAAAACAGGCTGTTCGGCATGAATCACAGGAACAGCTTTGGCCACGAACTCCTTCCTCTTCGAGTAGAGATAATAAATAGCGATTCCAAAGAGTATGTAGCCAATACACACCCAGATGCCCAGGGGTCGGTAGAAAAACAGAAAAACAGCGAGGCCGAGATTCAAAAATGCGGCCACAAGGGGAAGATAAGGATAAAACGGAACCTTGAAGCCTCTGTCAAGATCCGGCCGGTTCTTACGCAAGTTGATCACTGCCAGGTTGACAAAGATGAACAGAAGGAGAAACATGGCATCAGTTGCACTGGCGATATCCTCGATGGGAAGGACCACTGCCATGAGCATGATGAGCCCTCCGGAAAGGAAAACGGCCATGTGGGGGGTTCTTTTCTTCTGATGAACCCTCGAAAATAATCCTGGCAGGTTGTGGTCACGCCCCATGGCAAAGCTGACTCTCGAAGAGGAATAGACCGTGGCATTGAGAGCGGACATGGTAGAAAACAGCCCGCCTATGAGAAAGATAATTCTTCCGATTCTGCCCAACATGAAGTGTTCGGCCGCCTCAATCATGGCCAGTTCGCCTTTCTGGCCCAGATACTGCCAGCTGGCCAGGTCTCCCTCGGGAGTCACAGCCCCCAGGGCAACAAAGGCCACCAAGATGTAGATAGGAACAACGATCAACAACGAGAGAAAGATGGAGCGAGGAATATTCCGTTTGGGGTTTTTCACTTCCTCTCCGCACTGGGCGATAATTTCATAGCCCTCAAAAGCGATGAAGGTCAAGCCCATGGCCATGATGATGCCGATGGGTCCTCTTTGAAAAAAACCGCTGAAATGCCCCTGCCATGGTTCCTCCAGTTTGCCCGCAAATATGGCATAAATGCCAAAGCCGATGAACAGTCCGATGATCACAATTTTGAGCATTGTGACCAATGTCTCTACTTGTCCCGTCTCTTTGGCTCCCCGGTAGTTGATGTAGACAAAAAGCAGGGTGACGATGACAGCAATCAACTTTGCACCGAGAACATGCGGCGAAGAATTAGATAACCGGGAAAGCCATTTGGAAAGGTCGACTCCTGCGACGTTGAGGAGATCCACGCTGAAAGCGCCGAAGGCCACAGCATAGAGACTGCAGGCCACAGCATGGGCAAACCAGCTGATCCAACCGGAGAGAAAGCCATTTGGCTGGGGGAGCGCTTCTTTCACCCACAGATATCCTCCGCCTGCCTCAGGAAAGCAGGAACCCAGTTCCGCATAGGACATAGCGGTCAAACCGGTGACAATGCCGTTGAAAAGGAAGACCAGAAGGAGGGCAGGGCCGGCTACCCCGGCAGCCAAACCCGTGAGCACGAATATCCCTGCCCCGATCATGGCCCCAACACCGATCATGGTGACATGCATCAGACCCATGTTCCGGGCCAGCTCTGTGACAGGCTTGGCTCTATTCTCTTCTCTTGTTCTTGGAAGCTTCTCTTCCGCCACGCCTTCTCCTGATTCGCAGTCCAGTCGGGCTTAAAATATCTTTAGACTGAAAAATTGTCAACCCCCCGAAGAAAAACCAAAAGAGCAAATCCTTTAATATTTTCAGCTCTCATTTCTTGCATGACGTTCCTCACATTCAGCAAAATCAATCCGCAAGGAAAAACCCGTGTTGCGTCCCCTCCTGTTGTGCAGACGCTGGTTTAGAGGAGAAGGTGAGTAAGGAGATAGGTTATAGTCAAGAAGACCTTGAAGCGATACCCGAAGGTGCCAACATGGGGCTTTGCTGCGGGAACCCTGTGACTTATGCCTCATTGAAGGAGGGAGAGACCGTTCTGGATCTAGGATCCGGAGCAGGGCTGGATTGTTTCCTGGCAGCAAATAAGGTTGGTCGGGCTGGAAGAGTGATCGGGATTGACATGACCCCAGATATGATCAAAAAAGCAGAAGAACTTCGAAACAGGGAGCAATACGAAAACGTGGAATTCAAGCTGGCTGAAATCGAATGTCTTCCTTTAGCCGATAACTCTGTGGATGTGGTCATCTCAAACTGTGTCATCAACCTTTCTCCTGATAAAAAAGAAGTCTTCAGGGAAGCATTAAGGGTCTTGAAAAAGGTCATCATGGAAAACCTCAAAGCCTCAACTGATAATAGCAGAGAAGCGGACTCTTCAGCGGCAAGTGTGAAAGTGTCTGCGATTAAACCATAAGCAGATATTGAACGAAAAGACTCGAAATCTCGTATCTACGATTAAGGAGGCAGAGCCAATGAACAAAGCACCATGGCGAAAATTATTTATGCTGACTCTTTTTATCGCTGCTCTTGGGGCATGTGTGCCGGTTGATGAGCTGAAGGAGGAAACCCATTCCGTCCCCTTGGGTGAGGTGGAAACCTCAGAAATCACACTCAAAATGGGAGAAGGAGAACTCTATCTTCAAGGCGGTGCAGATCAGCTTATGGAAGGTACATTCCTCTATAATGTTGAGCGGATGAAGCCAAATATCGAATACTCTGTGGTAGGAAATCGTGGCGAAGTCGAGGTTCGCCAAGGGAAAAAGCCGGGCCTCGTTTTGGGAAAAAAGAAGAACAAATGGGATATCAGCCTTCGGGAGGACATTCCTCTTGATCTTGTGATCGATTTTGGGGCAGGAAAAGGCGATCTTGACCTTCGAGGTCTGATTCTAGAGTCATTGGTGGTCGATATGGGTGTTGGCAACGTGGAAGTGGATCTTACCGGTGAGCACAGGAACGATTTCAGCGTCAATATAGACGGCGGAGTGGGGCGCATCGTGCTCTATCTCCCTCAGAACACCGGCGTTCGCGTGGCTGTGGATAAGGGAATCGGATCAATTAATGCAAGAGGTTTCAGCAAAAATAATAATATCTACACCAATGAGGCTTATGGGCAAAGCGAAATCACAATCGAAGTTAAGATCGATGCCGGGATCGGGAGTGTGGAGTTAAAATTGAGGTAGCTTGATTCAAAAGAGTGATTCGGCTAGATGGCGACCAAAATCATATGGGCCTCCAGCTTTTCAAGAATTCATTTCACAGGGCTTCCCTGATCACTCCTGCCAGCCTCTTTATCCCTTCATCAATCTGTTCCTCGCTCGGATAAGAGAAGTTCAATCTCATGGTATTCTTCCCGCTTCGGTCAAAATGGAAAGCAGAACCTATGACATAGGCCACCTTCTTCTCCACCGCTTTGATCAACAACTTCTCTGCATCCAGGTGTTCTGGTAAACATACCCACAGGAAAAGTCCTCCCTCCGGATGGGTCCAGTCAATTCCTGCCCCTTCAGGTATGTACTCTTCCAGCGCCTGAAGCATCCTATCCCGTTTTTTCCTGTAGACCTTGACTATCTTTTTGATATGTGGCTTGAGGAGCCCTCTCCGACAAAATTCATAGACGACCGACTGACAAAAAGGTGAAGTGCATAAATCTGTGGGCTGCTTGGCCATGATCAGCTTATCCATGATGGTACTGTTAGCCATGATCCAGCCCAGCCGAGCTCCGGGAAAGAGGATCTTGGAAAAGGTATGAAGGGAAAAGGCATACCCTTTCTTATCCATAGCTCCTACCATGGGGAGGGACTCTCCTTCAAACCTCAGTGCGCGGTAGGGGCTGTCTTCGATAACTATAGTCCCATACTCATAACACAGGTCCAAGAGTCTTTCTCTTCGCTCCAAGGACATGGTGACTCCGGAAGGATTCTGAAAATCTGGAACAATATAGATAAACTTGATCCTTTCGCCCTTTTCTTTGTGGTCTTTAAGGATTTCCTCAACACGATCCACGTCCATTCCCTGTTTATCCAAAGCAACGCCGATGAGCCTGGCCCTGTGAGCGCTGAAGGCCTGCAGGGCTCCAAGATAGGAAGGCAGCCCAACGACGATGGGATCTCCCGGGTCGATGAAGACTTTGCCGATTAAATCCAAGGCCTGTTGCGAACCGGAAACAATCATGATATTGTCATTGTCGATCTGCATCCCCTCATCCTCTCTCATCCAATTCGCCAGATATTCAATCAGACGGCTGTCGCCTTCGGTAGGCCCATATTGAAGAGCCAGCTCGCTTTCCTTATCCAAAACCGTGTTGACCGCATCTTTCATCTCTTCTGCTGGAAAAAGCCCTGGGAAAGGAAGTCCTCCGGCAAAAGAAATAACTCCCGGCTGTCTGGTCAGCTTGAGCAACTCGCGGATTTCCGAGCGCCTCAAAGCTTTGGATGTTAAAGACAATAAGTCGGGTAAAATGTCTGCTATCTTCATATAATTATTCCTCCTAGTTTAATAAAAAAAGATATGACTTTTCTTTATGCGGTTTTTCCATTACTGGTTTGATGATGAGATTAATGTTTTGATTTTCCCATTTTACACAGCTTCATGCCGCTTGTCGACATTTTCTTTAACAGGGACAGCATCTCCATTTCCATGACGAGTGAAGATATTTCATCCAGTTAGTTGCTGGGGGACGGTAACCACTTGGATTTTCCAGCCGAGGATGGGAATTAGCCCTATAGATACCAGAATAGACATGACGACCACAAGGAAAGGAAACAGCACGCCTCGAAGCTGCCGTAGACTATGTCGTTTCTGATGATCTCTTCTCTTAGCTCCTCCCTTTGTTTTTCTGTTTGAGGGATGCGTCCGACCGCCGGTTCGACGATCATGGCTCCTCCCTCACCTTTGATATCTTTCAATTCAAAGAGAGAAAGCACCTTGTCCACTCCTTTGATACGCTTCACCTGCTTGGAGAGGCTCTTCGCCCTCATCAGGGTTTCTGTGGCAAGCACATCATCCGTCCTGAGGATAACCATCAGCATCTCTGTGCCTCCGAAGATCTCATCGATCTTATCGGTGTTGATCCTCGATTCTATATTGCGCGGAAGCATGGCCTTCATGTCAGATTCTATCTCCACCAGGGGAATATGACTGGCAAAATATAGGGTTACGGCGATAAAAACGATGATAATCAGCCAGCGAAAACGAATGATCACATCAGCCATTTTTGCCATGGCTATCTCCTCTCTCCCTGCCTGCGCTTTTGATTAGAAACAGCGTGGATACCGTTTAAGAACAGAGTAGACAGGGTTTCGGTCATTCGCTCATAATAGATATCGTCAAATTTCACCTTAAACACACGCTGGAGTACAGGTTTGAGCCTGAAGTTGGTGAATATCATGGAGAACAGACTGGGCCCGATCATGGATATCTGGAATGTATTCTCCGGGTCCAGTCCGAAGCGGCGGATGAGGCCGCTCATACTCCTGATGAGTTCAGTGATCTTTTCCGCCTTCATCTCAGCAATCTCATGGATATCCAGCGGAAGCTCGTTATAGACCACCATGGTCAATTCCGTATTTTTCCTGACATAATCTATGATTCTCTGGATCATGGTTCTTACGCATTCTTCGGGCGTTCTGCTCTCATCATCGATATCACTCAATAATCGACAATAATGTGCGAAAAACTCCTCAATGATGGCCCTCAGTATCCCCACCTTTCCTTCAAAGTAGTAAGATATCATGGCGATATTGACTTCAGCCAAAGCAGCGATCTCCCGCACACCTACTGCAGCGAATCCTTTCTTGGCAAAGAGCATTATGGCCGCATCCAGTATTCTTTCTCTAGGCTCTCTATTCTCTTTGAAACTCATCTCGCTCTCCTTCTAGAATGATGCCTTTAATTCCAAAAAAATAGAATTCAGGGCAGAATCTATGGTCCCGAAGAGAGTCCCCTCCGGTCCTGTGAAAAGTTCGCCTCCCAGGATGAAGGTAAAAGCATCGGTGAGATGGTAAGTAAGCTTAGACCTTAGAAAAAACTCCTCCGATGTCATATTGAATAATCCCAGAAGCTCAATCTTAAGCGTCTCATGAAGGAAGTTCTGCTCTGCTCTGCTCTCCAGGAAAGAGATCGGTTTTCGTACCTTCAATCTCAAGCAAGCCTCCCCATATCCGCTTTTTAACTCTGCCTCGCTCTTATCAGGAACTTTGCCCACAAAAAGCGCACTGCGCAGATACCCGTTCAACTCGTAACTTAAAGCTCGATCTTTGCTTTCTTCCTCGGCCTTCTCGAAAAGGCTTTGAGAAGAAAGCAGAGTGGAGAACAAAACAATACCGATCAAACACATCAATCTGACCTTCATAGCAACCTCCGTATCAACAGTCAATCAAACGTTTGTTTGCATAAAATCAATATAAAAATTAAACAAACGTTTGTCAAATTTTTTCATGGTTAAAATGATAATCCGAGAGCAGGATTTTTGATTCAAGCTTTACCTGAGATCATGATTTGAGAGAATCCAGCTTGGCCATGCCTTCTTTCTCTCCCATGATGATCAGAATATCGCTGTCCTTGATGACAAAATCAGCTCTGGGAATAAAAGTGAGTTTCTCCGGAATCAATCCCCTGACGGCGATCACCTGAATCCCGTATTTATTCCTCAAATCCAGATCCCGGAGACTCTTTCCGATGAATTTTTCTGGAGGAGCAATCTCTTGGATCTCCAAACCGGATACAAGAGGAAGATACTCCAATATATTGGGATTGCTTAATTTCAAGGCCGTTTTTATGGCCATGTCTTTCTCAGGATAGATAACCTCTGTGGCTCCTACTGCTTCCAGGATTTTGGCATGATCTTCTGTCAAAGCCTTGGCAACGATCCTCTTAACCCCTATCTCGTGAAGGTAAAGAACTGTAAGAATGGAAGCCTCCATTTCAGGCCCTGAGCTGACCACAACCACATCCATATCCTGAATTTCCATCGCCTGCAGGTTTTCTTTGACCGCAGCATCCATGGTTACGGCATGAGAGACAAAACTCTTGACTTCCTCAACTGTCTCTTTATTCTTGTCTACGGCCAAGACCTCGATGTTCTTCTCATACAGAGTCTTGGCCACATTCGAGCCGAAACTCCCCAGTCCAATCACAGCAAACTTCATGGCTTCATCTCCTTTGAGTCACTAACCTATCATAACAGTTTCCTCCACATATTCAAATCTTCCATAAGCCTTCTCCCGGCTGAAGGCATAAAGGAGAGTCAATGGTCCGATGCGGCCAATATACATGGTGAGAACAATGATCACCTTCCCCAGATCTGTGAGTTTCGGTGTTAATCCCAAAGAAAGCCCTACTGTCCCAAACGCTGAAAACACCTCGAAGAGCACTTCTTTCATGCTGGCTCCTGCCTGAGTCAACAGGAGAATCAGGGAAGAGAGAAAAATGATGGAAACAGAAAGAGTGACCACGGTAAAGGCTTTCATCACCAATTCGAGTGGAAGAGTTCTGTAAAACAGACCCACAGATTCTCTGGCTCTGATTTTGGACCTGAGGAAGGCGACAATCACGCCTACAGTGCTGGTCTTCACTCCTCCTCCTGTTGAACCAGGAGAGGCCCCCACAAACATCAGCATCATCAGGAGAAAAATCACTGCGAAACTCAAGGAATTAATGTCCATGGTGTTGAATCCGGCTGTCCGAGGAGTGACGATCTGGAAGAGCGTGGAGAGGCCTTTTTCTTTAAAAGTAAAATTTCTCAGGGACTGGTTCCATTCTGCAAGAAGAAAAAAAACAAAGGAAGACAGGATAAGGAATAAGGTCATATTCAGGACAAGTTTAGTATGGAGGGATATCTTAGTTTTTTTCTTTTTAAAGAAGCATAAGATCCCGCTTCTCAACTCATCAATGACCAGAAACCCTAATCCTCCAAGGACGATCAGGATTATAAGAGTGGCGTTTATCCAGGTATCGCTTCTGTATGACATGAAACTGTTGCTCAACAGAGAAAATCCTGCATTGCAAAAGGCGGAGATGGAATGGAAGATGGAGTGGTAGAGGGCCTTGAGCCATGAATGTTCCCTATGGAATCTCAGAAAGAAGAAAAGAGTCCCTGTTAGCTCGATAGAGATGGTGTAGAAAAATATGCGTTTGATAAGGGATCTGATGTCTAGAGGAGCAGCAGGATGGAATCCCTGTTGAATGATGATCTGGTCTTTTATAGAAATCTTTCTACCGGCAGCGAGGAGGACAAGAGTGGAGAAAGTCATGATTCCTAATCCTCCCAATTGAATGAGGATGAGAATGATGATCTGTCCAGCAGGAGTGAAGTAGGTGGCTGTATCCTGCACGATGAGTCCTGTCACACAGACTCCAGAGGTGGCTGTGAACAGGGCATCCACTAGAGAAATCCGTCCGGATGTGGTGGTAAAAGGGAGAAGAAGCAGCATAGTTCCTACCAGGATGGCCGCTATGAAACTGATGGCCAAGAATTGAGCCGGCTGGAATCGTCTCTCTTTCTTGATTTGATTTCTCCTTTTTTGAATGCCCTCTCTCTTACTCGAATATACGAATATTCAATCTATTATTTCAACAGATTTTTGTCAATCTGCGGACTCGGGACGTAAGCATCCTTATTTGCGTGATAGTTTCACCGGCAGTCAGGTAAGCTGAGGAGGAAGTCATCCGGAGGCGAGCGGGCATGGTTCCTCTCCACCTCGCTGGGGAAAATCCGCGGGCTGACGAATCAGCTTACCTGACTGTTACTGCATCACGGTTTTGGGGATGCTTCCACTAAGGACGATACCGACTCCGTCTCCGTGATGAATGAAAATATCTCAGCCAGTTGGCAGTGAGGCGGCGGTTCCTTTCCATCCGAAGCCTATAGTGGAAGGTAGGAGGGTCTTTGGCGAAGATAGAAGGGAACCGACGCTTTTATTAGCTATCACGGAAATGGATGCTTCCAATCGTGCCTGGACTAAATTGTTAACATCGAAAGGCCTTCATTTGACAAATATCCCAGGCATATGCTACTTTTCTGGTAGAAAACCATGAACTTTCTGAAGCTCATTCTACAAGCCGGTATAGTAGTCCAAGTGGTCATCCTCATTCTCATCCTCTTTTCTGTGTTCTCATGGGCAATCATTTTCTTTAAAAGAAAAACCCTGAAAATCGCTTCTAGCCAATCCCGTAAATTCCTGAAAGTGTTCCGCCTGAGCAAAAATCTGCAAGAAGTCAACGAAGCCTGCCGGAGATACCGGTCGAGTCCCTTGGCCGTACTTTTCCGTTCCGGCTTCAAAGAGCTTTCCTACCAGACAAAATCCAACCCTAACCCGGCCTTTATCCCAGGGAAACTAGAAAGTTTGAACCGAGCTTTGATCAAGGGCTCAAATAACGAAATAGCGCGGTTGGAAAGGATGATGAGTTTTTTGGCCACCACAGGAAGTGTAACTCCTTTCATCGGGTTGTTCGGAACGGTCTGGGGCATCATGGATGCTTTCCACAGGATAGGAATCGTTCGCTCAGCAAGCCTGGTGACGGTTGCTCCGGGTATTGCGGAGGCTCTTATCGCCACCGCGGCCGGGCTCTTTGCTGCCATCCCAGCCGTTGTGGCTTACAACTATTTTCTCCATCGCATAAAGGATTTGATCACGGAGATGGATGATTTCTCTCTGGAGTTTCTCAATCTCGCAGAAAGAATCTATGGCTCTTAAAACCCAACGTATCACCAGGAGACAACTAGGAACGTCTCTCTCTGAAATCAACGTCACTCCTCTGGTTGATGTCATGCTCGTTCTTCTGATCATCTTCATGGTCACAGCTCCGATGATGCAACAGGGAATCGGAGTCAACCTGCCCGAAGCAGAAACAGAATCTATGCCCGCAGAAGAGGGATTGACCCTCACCATCACCAAGGACCGATACATCCACATCGAAGATTCTGTGATCAACCAGTTTCTCTTGGAGCAAAAATTAAAAGAGTACTTTTTCGGAAAAGAGAGAAAAATTGTGTTCATTCAGGCAGACAAAGATCTCTCTTACGGCTTTGTGATGCGTATTCTGGACATCGTCAAGAAGGCCGACGTGGAAGTGGTAGGCCTTGTGGTTCAGCCCTTAGAATCTGAAGAAAAATCATGAGAATGGTCACTTTTAACAGGGATTATCAGAGGTTTAAGAGAGCGGTCATTCTCTCTGTATTTGCCCATTTGATGCTCTTCCTCCTTATCATTCTTTCTCCTTATTTCCCCAAACCCTCCCGCCAAGCAATGATCCATTATGTCAATGTGGTTTCCCTGCCAGGCGGAGGGGGAGGCGGAGGCGGAACACCTGGTGGCGGAAGTCCAGGTGGTGTTGAAAAAGTTGCTGAAACGGCCATACCAGAACGAGAAACACTAAGAGATCTGACTACACCCCAAAAACTGGAAGAGGTGCCTTCCTCTTCCCTGAGACATCCTGTGGAAAAGCCTGAGAAGGAACCCATACCAAAAACCGAGAAAAAAGCTGTCATTCAAAAGCCTGAAAAGACCAGTCTCTCCCAAGGCTTAAAAGAAGAAGCTAAGGGTGGTGGGGCCGGCTCTGGAGTGAGGTTCGGTTTTGGAAGCGGCTCTGGTTCTGGCACTGGCTTCCAATCTCCCTATTCTTCCCAAATCGGGCTCTCTACCTTCCCTTTTACCTACTATCTCCAAATCATCATCGACAGGGTTTCCAGCAACTGGTTTACCTCCCTGGTCGACCCAGGGACAAGAGGCAATTTCCAGACAACTGTTTATTTCAAAATCCTGCGAGACGGCCGCATATCTTCACTTAAAATCGAAGAATCAAGCGGTCTGCGCTCCCTGGATCTTTCTGCTCTTCGGGCCGTCCAATCATCTTCACCTTTTCCTCCTCTTCCCAAAGAGTACGAGGAAGAGTACTTAGGAATCCACCTGATTTTCGAGCATTCCAAATGAAATCAAAGATTATCTTGGCAGCCTTGGGCCTTCTTTCACTCTTTTACCTGCTCTATCCCCAACAAGAGGTTGTATTGAGCATCAAGGAAGGCATGCCAGCTATCCCCATAGCAATCCCTCCCTTTACCGTCCATGACGATTCTCCTCAAATATCCGAAGCTTCCCAAGAACTTTACCAAACTCTTTCTGATGACATAAAGTACAGCCGCGTCTTCCAGATTTTGCCCAAAAGCTACTACGATTACATCCGGCCTTTGAATCCGGATAAAATATTCTTCAAGGATTGGGAATCCGTGCAGGCCAAGATTCTCTTTGTGGGGGAAGTCCGCAGCGCAGAGGGAGGCAGTATTCTTTTCGAGGGTAAAGTCTACGATGTTAGAGGAGAACGATTTATCTTCGGCAGGCGCTACAAGACTGAAAGGAATCTTCTCCCTTTAGTCGCCCATAAGATGGCCGATGAAATCCTGAAAATTTTCGGAGAAAAGACAATTTTCACCTCCAAAATCGTCTTTATATCTAATAGAGACGGAAACGATGAGCTCTACATGACGGACTATGACGGCCGTAATCAAACCCGTTTGACCTTCAATACTACTCTAGATTATATGCCTGCATGGGCACCGGACGGAAAAAATATTGCTTTCACTTCCTATCGGAAAAACAAGGCCAGTCTTCTCATCCTGAATCCTTTTGAGGGAAAAATAACAGAAGTGGCCAGTAAGGGGACAAATTTTGGCCCTTCTTTCTCCCCCGATGGAAAGAAACTGGCTTTTTGCTCCCAAGCTGATGAGGGCAATACCGAAATCTTTGTGGCCGATAGTGATGGAAAAAACGCGAGGAGGCTGACTTTCAATAATGCCATTGACACAGCTCCCTCCTGGTCTCCAACCAGCCGGGAGATAGCCTTTACCTCTGACCGGGGAGGCACCCCACAGATCTACATCATGGATGCCGAGGGTTCCAACGTCAGACGGGTCAGTTTCGGTAGTGGCTACCACGACGGCCCTGCTTGGTCTCCAACTGGCGATCGCATCGCCTATGTCTCCCGGGTCGACCAGATATTCGATATCTATGTCCTCAACCTCAGAACAAACCAGATCATGAAACTCACAGAAAGCAATGCTCGCAACGAATCTCCCTCTTGGTCTCCGGATGGTCGACATATTGTCTTCTCCTCGAATCTGACTGGAACCATCCAGATTTATACCATCGACTATGATGGGGCTAACCTGCAACGACTAACCTCGGGGGGAGAGAACAAGCTCCCTGACTGGTCCCGTTAAAAAAATTGAGCTATCCCTCCAACAGGTCAATAAGAGCATGGTATGTTGCAAGGCCCATTCCTCGAACAGACCATTCGACAGGGTTTATGTTGACAGCAGCTAAGTTTAATTGTATAAAAGGTTGAAGATACAACCAGGAAATGCGTTTAAAAACAAGAGAGAACATAATTCTCACAAAGGAGGCCCAATGAAAAAACTAGTCATTCTCTCTCTCGTCTGTCTTCTGGTTTTTGCCTTTTTCCTATCCTGCCGGAAGAAAGTTGAAGAAGCCCCTCCACCGCCACCCCCACAAGTGATGGAACAGCCTAAGGTGGAAAAAGTTGAAAAGCCGCCCGTTGTTAAAGAACCCGAACTGACCGAAGAAGAAATATTCATGGCCAAGTCTCTTGAGGAAATCAACAAAGAAGCTCCTCTGGCAATGATCCATTTCGACTATGACAAATACTTCATCCGCAACGATGCTAAACCTGTTCTTGAAGAAAACGCCACATGGCTGAAAAAATTCAACACCGCAAGAGTGCTCATCGAGGGGCATTGTGATGAAAGAGGAACAGAAGAATACAACCTTGCCCTGGGCGAAAAAAGAGCCAAGTCCACCCTTGACTACCTGATATCTTTGGGAGTATCTCCTGACAGGATGGAAATTATATCCTACGGAAAGAGTCAACCTCAGGATCCCGGACATAATGAAGTCGCCTGGCAGAAAAACCGTCGTGCGCAATTCACCATAATTGCCAAATAATTCATGATCAAAAAAATTTCTTCTGGGATATTTGCTCTCCTCCTTATCCCTCTTCTTTTATTCGGGGCAGATAAAAGCAAAAAAGCCTACGAGCTTATTTACCAAGATGTGCAGATTCTCAAACAAATAATCATCCAGCTTGAAGAAAAGATAGAGAGCAACACTGTAGATATCAAACTCATCAAGGATCAATTCGATGAACTTTTAAATCTGACGAGGCTTCTGCAAAGAGATCAGGCCAGCTTACAAGAAGACCAGAAAAGGATTCCTGCCCAATACCAGATCATGCTTGAAAAAATGGAAACTCTAAATTCCCAGGTGACCAGGCTCTTTGGAGAACTCATAGAAATCAAGAGAGGCGCTTTTGTTCCCTCAGAACAAGATCAGAACCTGGAAAGCAAGCCGCCAGAAAAAGGAGCCAAAGGAAGAGAAAAAGAACAACAGAAGGAGCTGCCCGCAACCCCTCTCCCTTCTCCCTCTCTATCCCCTCAAGTGGTCTACAACATGGCCTATACAGATTATCTAAAGGGGAATTTCCAGTTGGCCATCGAAGGCTTTTACCTGTACAGGGAGCAGTTTCCGAATAGTCCTCTATCAGACAATGCCTTGTACTGGATAGGTGAATGCCATTTCAGCCTGAAAGAATTTGATAAAGCAATCGAGCACTTCAATGAATTGATCCTGGATTATCCCTCGGGAGATAAAATTGCCGCTGCCTATCTTAAAAAGGGTTTCAGCCTGATGGAGCTGGGAAAAAAGGAGGAGGCTCTTCTTGTTTTCAAACTCCTGATTAGCAAATATCCGCTGGAAGAAGAAACTAAGATCGCTCAGCAAAAAATCAAAGAATTGCTATCTTGACATGCGCGACATCAACAGCCTCAACAAAGCTACTCTCATCGGCCGTCTCGGACAGAAGCCTGAACTCCGATACCTCCCTAATACAGAAAGGGCTGTGGCCCGATTCACCCTGGCCACCAACGAGCGCTACTACAACCCCAATACCAATGAGAGCAGTATTCGGGCTGAATGGCACCGGATTGTAGTCTGGGGAAAGCTTGCAGAATTCTGCGAAAAATACCTCAGCCAAGGAAAGCAGATCTACCTTGAAGGGAAAATACGAACACGGAGTTGGCAAGACAGGGAAGGGAACAAAAGATACACCACAGAGATCGAAGCTCGAAACATCATTCTCCTTGGAAAGAAAGAAGAGGGACCGGAAGATCAATTTCCGGATTCCACGTCCTCTGATTTTTCTGAAGAGGAACAACCAGAATCCAAGGAGGAGGGTGAGGAAGACGACGAAGTCCCATTTTGATGTATTGAAGTCAGATTCTGTCGAGGCTAAAGGGATCTTTCAGGAGGGATAACACATATAATCGATCCCTGAAGTTGCCTGAAGTCAATATTTATCTAAAAACGGCACCTTCAACATCGACTCCAGGCAGACGCCATGGAAAAAAAAGACGATAAAGATATAGAGATCGAATACAGGGAAAACATCCTGGAGGATATAAGGCCCTGGGGAAAATTCCGCTCTTATCCTCACCAAGAGGCAAAAAGCATTAAGATCATCACCCTCAACCCGGGAGAAGCCTTATCCCTTCAATACCATCACCACCGGAACGAGTTCTGGGTCATACTCGACGAAGGCTTGGAGATAACAATCGGTGACAAAGTCTGGCAGCCCCAAGAAGATGAAGAAATCTTCATCCCCAGAAAAACTCCGCATCGGCTTCGCTGTCTCGGGAGTATGAGAGCTCGAGTGATGGAAATATGGATTGGCGATTCAGACGAGGATGACATCGTCCGTTTAGAAGATGATTACGGGAGAGAGGAGCGTTAAGTGATCTGGCCCATCAGGAAAGCTTTGGGATATTTGACCAGTATTCTCTCGATAATATATTCCTCGATTTCTTGAGCCGTCTTGAGGGACATCGCCTTCTGAACAATCTTCTTGGCAGTCTTATACTCCACCGAACGGAGGGCTTTCTTAATCCGGGGAATAAATATAGGATTCATGCTGAATTTCTTCAATCCAAATCCAAGCAGAACGATGGCTGAGAGAGGATCAGCAGCCATTTCTCCACAGACCGTCACCTCTTTTCCCTTCTTCTGAGCTGTTTCAATAACGAATCTGATAAGCCTCAGAATAGAGGGGTGAAGCGGCTTATAAAGATAAGAGACAAACTCGTTGGAACGGTCAACAGCCAGGTAATACTGAATCAGATCATTGGTACCGATGCTCAAATAATCGACCTCATCCACCAGCACATCTGTCATGGCTGCAGCAGCGGGAACCTCTATCATCACTCCTAAAGGAATATTCTCATCAAACTTGATTCGCTTTCGTTTGAGCTCCTCCTTGATCTCCTGAAAGAGGAGCTTGGTTTCGGCGATCTCTTCAATCTCGGTAACCATAGGGATCATAATTCTCAAGTTATTGAGGTAACTCGCCCGGAGGATCGCTCGGAGCTGAATCTTGAACAAGTCTTTGTCGCGGAGAGAAAAACGAATGGCCCTCAAACCGAGAGCAGGGTTGGGCTCTTTTTCTATCTTCAATTGCGGCAAATTTTTCTCTCCGCCAAGATCCACTGTCCGAATATAGACAGGGGATGGATAAGCCTCCTTGGCTAGCCGGGAATAGATCGAAAAATGATCTTCTTCACTGGGAAGAGTGGTGCTCTGCAGGTAGATAAATTCTGACCTGAAAAGTCCGATCCCCTCAGCCCCCAAAGAAAAGGCAAGATTGATTTCCTCAGGAAGCTCGATATTAGCCAGAGGATAAAATATGACTTCATCCAAGGTGGTGGCTTTCAATTTAGCCGTTTTCTGAAGCTCTTTCCTATAATCATCATATTTTTTCTTCTTGCTGAAAAATTCCCTTTTAATAGCCAAGGGCGGGTTGATGATCACTTCCCCATCTGTTCCATCCACAATCAAATAATCACCGTCTTTGACCCGCCGGGTAATGTTGCGCAAGCCCACCACAGCCGGAATATTCAATGAACGGGCAAGAATCGCTGTGTGGGAAGTCTGCCCTCCCATGTCGATGGCCACTCCTAACACATTGCCTTTGCTCAGTCTCGAGGCAGCCTCCGATGGAAGAAGATCATGAGCCACTAATACTTTCTCACTTTCATCCTCTCCTCTTCGAGGCTTTGTGGGGCCTAAGTTCCTGTAGACTTTGCTCAGAACATCGGAGACATCCGATTTCCTCTGCTTAAAATACTCGTCATTGATGGATTCAAAAATCTTCTCGTATTTCTCATGAACCAGCGAGATAGCCCACTCCGCCTGGCATTTATCTTCCTCGATGATCTTTTCTATCTCTGAACACAGCGATTTATCCTCGAGAATGAGCAGATGAGCTTCAAAAATGAAAGAATGCCCTTCTCCGATTTTTTCTTTTATCTGTTCTCTGATGCGGGTCAGTTGACCTTTTGTCTGGCGAAGAGCCCTCTGGAATCTCTGCAACTCTTCTTCGACTTTACCGGAGGAGATCATTTCCTTGCGCGATGTAAACACCACAGTCTCTGTCAGGCGCACTTCACCTATAGCGATACCGGGAGAAACGCCGATTCCTCTAAGTCGAGAATATTCCATTTACTCTTTCTCTTGAAATTTATCCTCCATGAGGCTCCCCAACGCCTTCATGGCTTCTTTCTCGTCTTTTCCAGAAACTCTCAAGGTGATCCTCGAGCCCTGGGTGGCGGCTAGAGTCAGAATTCCCAGGATGCTTTTGCCATCGATTTCATTTCCATCCTTTTCTATCTTCACCGCGGAGACAAAGCGGTTGGCCAGATTGACGAATTTAACAGCAGCCCTGGCATGCAATCCAAGCTTGTTTTTTATGGTGATTTTCTTCTCAACCATTGGAAAGGGAAAGGTCAGCCTTTGGAATTAAGAAGCGCACTGGCCAGATGAATATTCTTTTTGCCCTGTTCCACCACCTTCTTGGCTACATCTTTCAAATTACTGCTTCTCTGAAGAGAAACAAATTTTATGAGCATGGGAAGATTAACTCCCGTAATGATCTCCACTTGATCATCCTTCAAAAAGCTGAAGCTGAGGTTGGAAGGAGTCCCTCCGAACATATCTGTGAAAATCACAATGCCGTTTTTCTGATTTACCCTCTTTAAGCTTTGATTGATTTTTTTCTTTGATTCCTCCACATCGTCGTACCACCCGATGGAAATGGCTTCTATGTTGACAACCTCCCCCAGGATGATAGTCAACGCATTGAGAAATTCCTCAGCCAGTTTTCCGTGCGAAACAATGATTCCGCCGATCATTTTATCCCTGTTGCTCGGATTCTCCTTATCATTGCTTTCTGATGAGCAAAATCTCCTTTCTCTTATCTCACCATATTACCATATCATATTACCATTTCTCATCAATGAAGGTAAATTTTTAACTTATTTATGTATATCTCGATGATGAATCCTTAAATTATGGTTTGTTTTCTTGAGATGTTCCTTCAGCTTCTCGGCAACAACCACCGCCCTATGTTTTCCTCCTGTACATCCGATGGATACGTTCAGATAACTCTTTCCTTCCTCCACGAAGTGAGGAATCAAATAGTCGATAAAATGATACAGTTCCTTGAGGAATTTCCTGGTCTCAGGAGCTTTGAGCACGTAATCCTTGATTTTATCGCTCCTTCCTGTCTTTTCTCTCAACGCCTCTATATAGAAAGGATTGGGGAGAAATCTGGTATCAAAGACCAAATCCGAGTCTAGAGGAATGCCATATTTATAGCCGAAACTGACAACCAGAATTTGCAGCTTCAATTTTCTTTCCTTCAGCAGTCTTGTGGTTAAGAATTTTTTTAGCTCAGCGATTCTGGTGGAGGAGGTGTCGATGACATCATCAGCCAATTTCTTGATGCCTTCCAACCTTTTCCTCTCCAAAGCCACACTCTCCAAAACCGACATTCTCTTGGCCAGAGGATGGGGTCGCCTTGTTTCCTTGAATCTTGTCACCAAGGTCTCATCCGAAGCCTCCAAGAAGATCAGCCTCGGAGATACTTTTTCTCTGATTTTCTTTAAAACTTTGGGAAATTCGGTGGTGAAACCAGGCTCTCGGATATCCACCACCAAGGCCACTTTTGCAATCTCCACCTCTTTGCGCATCCATAGGTCCACAAAATCAGGGATGAGTTTTGCTGGCAGGTTATCCATGCAATAATAGCCCATGTCCTCAAGAAAGTGGCTGACAACTGTTTTCCCTGATCCTGATAAACCGGTGATGATAAGAAAACGATCGTCTGTCATCATTTGCACCATCTTTATTTATTAGGTGGAAAGAGCTCGTCTGATTTTTGTAGTTAATTCCAGGGGAGCAAAATAGCCTTTCTTCCTTAAGATGTGCACTTTACAAGCGATCTCGATCAAGGTGGCTATGTTTCTGCCCGGCCCAACAGGAACATTGATCTGGGGGATTTTCTGCCCCAAGATGTTACAGTTTTCTGGAAATCTGAGGCCCAGCCGATCGTATTCTCGGCCTTCTTCCCAGGCCTTGAGGTTGATGATGAGGTCAAGTACTGAGTTTCGGCAAATGCGCCTTTCTCCGAAAATCTCCTTGATGTTGATAATCCCCAATCCCCTTATTTCCATAAAATATCGGCTGAGTGGTGGAGATTGACCCATGAGCTTACCGGTGGTTGTTTTCCTCACCTGAGTCACATCGTCTGATACAAACCTATGACCCCTCGAAATGAGTTCCAACGCACTCTCGCTCTTACCGATACCGCTATCTCCTGTGATAAGCACACCCAACCCAAAAATCGAAAGCAATCCGCCTGGGATGAGAGTGGGGCTTAGGAAAGATGAGGTAAAAAAACGCTTGACCTGCTCCCGGCATTTTCTCCGGGTAAGCTGGCTTTCGAAAAGAGCTAATCCTTTCTTCCTAGCTTCTGTCACTGTTTCCGGATAAAAGGCGAGCCCTTCAGCAAGAATCACACAGGCTGTATTTTTGTTAATGTTCTCTTTGAAAAAGGATTTTCTTCTCTTCTCAGAAAGGCTTTTTAACTTTTTGATCTCTTTTTTCCCCCAGACTTGAACTGGCCAAATTTTTTTTTGCAACGAGGTGGGATTGATTTTTCTCTCAAAACCTGTTTTTCCTAAAATGGCCCTTAGTTTAAGGGTTTCTTCTGTTTTCCGGAAAAAATCTTTGATACAAAGGGAAGGTCTTTTCCCGTTACCCATTTAATTTTTCTTCTTCCTCGCGAATGAGATCGAGGATGTGGCTTATATTTTCGGCATGAAGGATCTTCTTCAGTAATGAATCGGCTTTTCTTACCAGGTGGGCAATGGATGCCAAAATTTGAAGGTTAAGACTCGGATTTTCCGGCGAGGAAACCACCAGAAAAAAAATATTCGAGGGCTTCCCATCTAAAGAGTAAAAATTGACCCCCTTCTTGGAAACAGCCAATAATACCAGAGGGTTTTTTATCCCCTTCAACTTACAATGAGGAATGGCCACTCCCTCTCCAATGGCCGTACTCCCCAGATTTTCTCTCTGGAGAAGCTTTTCGTATAATTCTTTTTCTTTGGGAATCTTATCCCTTTTTTTCAAAAAGCTCACCATCTCTCTGAGGGCCCCCTCCCTGTCCTTAGACTTCAAGTCAGTAATGATCATATCCCTCATCAAGAGATTGTTTATTCTCAACGGATTTTCTCCATCATTCCGGTTCGATTAATCCGTAATGTCCGTCCTTTCTTCGGTACAGGACAGCCCATTTTCCCGAGCCCATCTTACGAAAGACAAAAATTTCTTTTTTCTCATCCAAGTCAAACTGAAGAAGGGCTTCCTCGATGGATAGGGGCTTGAGCGTGTAATCCTCACTCCGGATGACTCTTTTTCGCTCCTCTGCTGTTTCCATAGCAGGCGGAAAAATTTCTCTTTCCCTGGACTTTCTTCTCTTACGTTTCTTTAGTTTCTCCCGCTCCTTCTTAATCCTCCTCTCAATATGGTCAAAAGCCACACCCAAAGAACCGAGCATATCATGGGTCTCCTCGTCCACATTCAAAGTGACTCTCTTGCTCTTGACGTTGATTTCAACCCTCTTCCTGAATTTTTCAACAGATAGGGTAATATCTGCTTCGACTGGATTATCTAAGAGCCTTTCTAGATTTTTTACCCTTCTTTCGCAGTATTTCTTGATATCAGGAGTGATGTTCGCATGCCTGGCTGTGTAATTAATCTTCATTGACTCTTCTCCATTAAGTACCTTCTCTTTCTGATATGTGAAGGATATATTTTGAGCTGTTTCCTGTACTTAGCTACTGTCCGACGAGCAATTTTGAATTTCTCCTTTGCCAGTATCTCTTCTATCTCGATATCGCTCAATGGACTGTCTTTATCCTCATTCTCCACCAGCTTCCTTATCCTCGCTTTTATCCTCAGAGAGGAAATTTCCTCCCCAAAATCTCCAGAGATAGACTTGTGAAAAAAATATTTGAGGGGAAACATTCCTCTTGGTGTCATTATGTATTTATTGGCTACCACACGACCGGCTGTGGATTCATGAACACCTATTTCTTGGGCCAGTTCTATCAAAGTCAGGGGTTTGATATATTCAATCCCCTTTTCGATGAAATCTTTTTGCTTATCGACGATGAACTGGGCAACTTTATATATGGTCTGGTTCCTCTGGTCAAGACTACGCAGAAACCAGAGCGCTTTTTTCAGCTTATCCTTCAAAAACTTTTGGGCTTCTAGGTTCTCCTTGGAGGCTTTTGCCAGCAGCCTTTTGTAGTAGCTGTTGATTTTTAAGTGGGGCAATCCCCCATCGTTCAAAGTGATTTTCAGTTCATCATCCTCCTTGGTCACTTCAATATCAGGAATGACATAGAAGGTTTTTTCCGGAGTGTACTTGCTTCCTGGAGCGGGATCCAGGCCTTTGATGACCTCTATATGATATTTTATGGCAGAAAGAGGGATGTTCAAGACTTTCGCCAGTTGAGAAAAATCTGATTTTTCCAAGAGAGGAAGGTAATGGTTGATGATGTCTCGCGTGACTTCATCCTCGACCTGCAAATACTCCATCTGAGTTAAAAGGCATTCTTTCAATGTCAGGCTTGCAACCCCCACCGGATCAAACTTTTTAATTTTATCTCTGACTTCTTCGACTTTTTTCAGAGAACTGCCCGTCGCTTTGGTTACCTCTTCCAAGGTGACCGTCAGATAACCATCTTCGTTTATGTTCCCGATGATGTATTGAGCGATCTCTTTTTCTTTATCATCGAAGAATGTTAAATTGGCTTGCCAATTCAGATGATCCCATAGAGAGACGCTCTTAGAGATAATATTCTCTAAGGCCGGAGCCTCTTTCTTCTCGGAAAAAAATGATCGGAATCCGTCATCAAAGTATTCCTGAAAGTAAGATTCGAACTCCAGATCTTCTTCACTGCTCGCTGCCTCTTTGATCTCTTCCTCTGACTGTTCCTCTTCTTTACCGTCTTCACCTTCTTTACCTTCTGTGCCTTCTTTACTTTCTGTGCCTTCTTTGGATTCCTTGTCTGGCTCTTTTTCTTCCACTTCCTCTTCCACCTCCAGAATGGGATTCTGGGAAAGCTCGGTATCGATGATCTCGATAAGCTCCAGATTGGTCAGAGGAAGGAGCTTGATAGCTTGCTGGAGGGCGGGGGCAAGAATCAATTTCTGAACCTGCCGCTGTTCCAAACGTTGTTTCAAGATCATGAGCTGCCCTGTATTAATTCTGAATCATCATTCGAGTGTGAAATCTTCTCCTAAATAACTTCGCCTGACTTCCTCAGAAGAAACCAACTCCTGAGGAGTCCCGCTCTCCAGAATTTTTCCCTTATCAATGATATAAGCTCTTTCTGTGATTTTCAGCGTGTCCTGCACATTGTGATCAGTAATGAGGAGACCAATGCCTTTATTTCTTAAGGAAAGAATAATCCTGTGCAAATCAGAAATAGCTAGGGGATCGATTCCGGTAAAAGGCTCATCCAAAAGAATGAACTGCGGCTTGGTGATAAGGGCACGGGCAATTTCCAGCCTCCTCCTCTCTCCTCCGGATAAGGCAAAGGCTTTGGTTTTAACCAGTTTTTCCAGTCCAAATTCCCTAAGAACCACTTCCAGGTTGCCGTCTTTCTCAGACTCGAAATCCCGCATGATTTCCACGATGGAAAGCAGATTCTCTTCTACGGTCAAATTCCTGAAGGCAGAAGGCTCTTGGGGAAGAAGGCACATTCCTCTCCGAGCCCTTATATACATAGGGAAATTGGTTATTTCTTCATCTTCCAGGAAGACCCGCCCTGAATCTTGGGGAATGAGGCCGAGTATGAGGGAAAAAGTGGTTGTCTTTCCCGCCCCGTTAGGACCTAGAAGCCCGACAATCTCACCCTTTTTAACCTTGATGGAAACATTATCTACTGCTTTCCTCTTATGGTAGCTCTTTTCGAGCCCTATGGCTTCTATGTAATTCTTCATCTTTCACGATTTTATGACGGTAATAGACCTTTCTCTCTCCTTATTTTCAACGACGATTCTACCATCGCCCATATAAAATGTCAATTTATCCCCCCTTATCTTCCCCTTATCTTTATCTGTTAATACAGGGTCTCCCAACAAAACAAAGGTCTCCTTTTCCAGCTCATAGATACCCTCTTCTCCTCTTCCCTCTTTTTCGTTCTGAACAACCACCACATTCTTTTGGGCCGTGATTCTTTCCATTTCTCCTCCCTTTTTCCTTAGATGAACTTGAATAAATTGAGCCTGGAGTTGGATGTCTTTAAGTTCTAAGGAGCTATTCTTTTCGAAGGAAACCACATTCTCTTCCGGATCAAAGCTCATGATTTCAGCAGAAACCTCCAGTCTTTCTTCTTCTTTGTCCTTGGGTTTATAAGGGACGATCGACTTCACATTACCTGAGCAGAATAATTGTCCCTTTTCCTCATCCAATCTCACTTTTTCTGCCATAAGAGTCTGCTTCTCCTGCCACATCTTGATGTTCTTCTCAAAGAGAAAACGTTTCTCTCCCTCCGAATATCTCATTTCTTGAGCCAGAATAAAAATAGGCTGATCCTTAGAAAAAAACCCTACCTGTTTCTCCTCTGTCTGTTGAAACTCTAGAGCCATCTTGATATCACCTTTAACCTCCAGATCGCCGCTCTCGAGGAAAAGGGAAACCTCCTCAGCATTGATCTCACTCCCTTTAAACAAAACCCTAGGTCTCTTGTTTTCATCACCACTCACTTTAAGGACATTGTCGGCCTCGGCGCTGATCATTTTTCCCTCGATGATCCTGACTTCATCCTTCTTTTTGTCACGTTCCTCAATCCTTACCCTTTCTTGAGCTCGAAATTCCCGTAGTTGTCCCTCTCTGCTGAGAACAAACTCAACAATCTCCCCCTGAATGTGTGTCAATGCTCCCTGAGAAGAGAGAAACTTAAAAGAACAATCACCTCTTGCTTCCAAAACATGGACCTTGGGAAGATCGATAAACCCTCGAATCTTCACCTCTTCAGCCTTGATTTCTCGCCTATTCCCATAAAGAACAAATGTAGCGCTTTTTGGTTTAGATTCTTCTTCTTTTTCTTCTTCTATGATGGTGGCACGAACTTTTCCTTTCAATAACAGATCTTTAATTTGCTCTTCATTGGCGAACAAATCAAATTCAACGTAATCGGCCCAAGCTTGGCTCCTTCCATGGATGATATATACCTCCCCCGCAAGGAAACCGTTTTTCTTCCTCTGGCTATAAACAAGCCTTTTCCCTCTTACCTCTAAGGGAAAAGATGTTTCCAGATTGGGCTTGATGGCAAAATAGACATTATCTTGGAGCTTGAGTTGTTCCTCTTTTAGAGAGTAGCTCATCCTTTGGGCAGATCCTGAGAGAGATGGGGAAGAAAACCGGCCCCCTTCTGTGCTGGAGAAGGTCTCATTGAGTTTATCATACTCTAAAAAAGGAGATTCAATGAGGATTTCTTTAAAGCGAACTTTTGCTTCTCCTTTTACCGAAAAATGATTCCAATCCTGATCATAGATAATCTCTTGGGCATAAATAAAAACATCCTCCCCTTCTCTTCTCTTAAAAAAGACCACCTCCACCTTTCCCTCAAGATGATATTTGTTATCCTCTCCCATGTAGTGTTTATCTGCTCGGACTTTGAAATTCCCCTTTTCTCCCTTGACTTCAAAATGCTCGATCTTCTCTCCCTTCTCAACCTTCTGAGTGGTAATCTGTTCAGATTGGAAAGGTATTTTTGGCTTCCTTTTGGACTGGCTGATGAAATTCCATCCTATCAAAAAGAGGATGATCAAAAGAGTAACAACAACAGCAGCTCTGATCAAATTAGCCGGATTGATCTTCATCTTTCCATCATATGAAGGTTAAATTTTTATGTCCTCGACGGAGAGCGAAAGACTCTCCTCGCCAAGATAGCGAGAAAGCTGAAGAGTGTAGGCAAGATCGATTGCCATTCCTCTCTGGAGGTTCTCTGCCCAATCGTCCCGCCTCCATCCCAGTGCTTCGAAGATTCTCCCATCTTGCTTGATCAAAAACTTGCTGTGTTTTCCCTGAAGCTTTTGAGGTTGGGAAACCACTTCTGCTTTCCTGGTCAAGAACACAGGTTTAGGATTTCCCACTCCAAAAGGAGAGAGAAGCGAATATTTCTCCAAGAAAAGAGAATTGATATCCGAAAAATCGATCTGGGCATCGATGTAAATCTTTCTTTTCATCTGTTCCTCCCTGATTTTTGAATCAGCATACTTGTTCAAAGATGTCCTCAAGGAAAACATCCGCTCTTGTTCTGTCTCACAGCCGACAGCCTGGGTGTGACCTCCATAATTGAGAAAAAAACCCCGAGACGCATCCAAACATTCGATCAAGGAAAACTCACTTATGCTTCTGCCTGAACCATAGGCTTTTCCATCTTCATAAGCGAAAAGAAGGACTGGCCTGTAGTAGAGATCCTTGATCCTCGAGGCAACGATCCCCAAAACGCCCCGATGCCATTCCTCACATCCCAAGATCAAGAGTTTGTAGCGCTTATCCAGGGACTTCTCTCTTATAAGGCTGAGGGCCTGATCATAAATTTTTTCCTCGACAGATCGCCTCTTTGAATTCAACGAATCGAGCTTGGAGACGATCTCTGAAACTTCTTGGGAAGATTCAGAAAAGAAAAGCTCAACTGCCAGATCCGCCATCCCCATCCGCCCTGCAGCATTGAGCCGCGGCCCAATCCGGAACCCGACATCTCCCACAGAGACCTCTCTTCTGGCCAAACTGCAAGCCTCCAAAAGTCTAATCAAGCCAATATTGGATACGTTTTCCAGCCCCTTGAGACCGAATTTAACGAAGATTCTGTTTTCACCCTTCAACTCTGCTACATCTGCTATGGTCCCAATAGAGACCAATTTTAAATAATGAAACAGCTCAGAAGATCTTCCCCTTTTTTCCAAAAGAGCCTGGATCAACTTGAAGGCTATTCCTATTCCTGCCAAACTCTTATCTGGATACACTGAACTGGGCAGCACAGGATTGAGTATGGCCAGAGCCCGGGGAAGAGTGGGGCCGGGTCGGTGATGGTCGGTAATAATGACATCGATACCATTTATTCCTGCTCTCTGGACAAAGCGGGTAGCTTTGATTCCACAGTCTACACTCAGTACCAAACTGGCCTTTTTTGCCAAAACCTGGTCTATGTACTTCTCCTTAATGCCATAGCCCTCTTTTAATCTGTCGGGGATAAAATAGTGGACTTTTTTCGCTCCTAAAGACGCCAGCGCTTTGGTCAAGATAACGATGGAAAGCACTCCATCTACATCATAATCTCCAAAAATGAACAAAGTCTCATCTTGAGCAATGGCTCTTTCTATCCGTTCCACGGCCTCCTTCATCCCGGCCAAGGCGTAGGGATCGTGAAGGTCATCCAAAGCTCCAAAAAGAAACTGATGAGCTCTGTGGATATCGTAGATTTGACGATTGACTAGTACCTGTGCGATTTCCGGAGGAATTCCCAATTCAGCGGCAAGCCCTTTTGCTTGGTGTCCAACTCCTGTTAGAATCCATTCTGTCTCATACATTAGTGTTCTTAATTTATCATAATCCCTCTTGTTCCACAATGGGATCATAAGCAACTCATCCTGGAAGTATCTTCTAATTCATCCAGTTAGGCAAGCTGATAAGGAAGTCATCCGGAGGCGAGCGGGCATGGTTCCTCGAAGAGGAGAGCGAGCCGAGGAATAAGCGGATTTTCCTCGCTGGGGAAAATTCGCGGGCTGACGATTCAGCTTGCCTGACTGTTCCCAATTAGGCGGCGGTTCATTGACTTAAAAAAGGAGGAAAAATATAATGTGTTCGCTGTGATTGCAAATCTGAAGGATAAACTGACCAGAACTCGAGAGACGTTCAAAGGAAAATTCGAGGAGCTTCTACGAAGTGGAAGTCAAAGAGAAGATGTCCTGGAAGAACTGACCACATCTTTGATTTTAGCTGACGTGGGAGTCGCTTCTACAGAAAAGATCATTCAAGCCGTCAGAGAAAGAAGTAAAAAAACAGATGCTTTTCCCGCTATTAAACGGATCCTGGAAGAAGAACTCATCCACATCCTTGCTCAATACTCAACGGATTTTGACTTTAATCCCTCCTGTGCCGTCATCATGTTTGTCGGTGTCAATGGAGGGGGAAAGACTACCTCTCTGGCTAAGCTGGCTCATTGCTTCAAAAAGCAGAAAAAAGATGTGTTGATGGTAGCGGCGGACACTTTCCGAGCCGCAGCTCAAGAACAACTCTTGTTATGGGGAAAGAGATTGAATATCCCGGTGATCAGAGGCCAATACGGTGCAGACCCTGCATCCATCATTTATGATGCGCTCCAGTCTTTCCGATCCCACTCCTACCAGGTACTCCTTGTGGACACGGCTGGAAGAATCCACACCAATGTCAACCTGATGAATGAATTAGAAAAAATCAGGAGGGTCATATCCAAGCAAATCGAAGGGGCACCCCATGAAATCCTGCTCGTGCTCGATGCAAGTATCGGTCAAAACGCCCTCATCCAAGCCAAAGAGTTCTTGAAATTCTCAGGCATATCAGGCATTTTTCTCACAAAGCTGGATGGAACGGCCAAGGGGGGGTGCGTTATCAGCATTGCCGATGAGCTGAAGCTTCCCATAAAGCTCGTGGGCGTTGGCGAGACAGAAAAGGACTTGCTTCCTTTTCCTCCTCAGGAATTTGTCAAAGCACTTCTTTCATGAAAGACCTTAAGGATCTTACCTATCTTCAGATGGCCTATGCCTTGGCCGAGAAAGCCATAGGATGGTCCAGTCCCAATCCTTACGTCGGTGCGGTAGTGGTCAAAAACGGTCACATTGTCGGATTTGGGTATCACAAAGGACCAGGTAAGCCTCACGCCGAAGTTGTCGCCTGCCAAAAAGCGGGTTCTCTTGCCCGCAACAGCACCATCTATGTCACCCTTGAACCCTGCGTCCACTGGGGGCGGACCCCTCCTTGTGTGGACAACCTGCTCAAGGCCCAGCCAAAACGAGTGGTTGTTTCTGCTCTCGATCCTAACCCGTTGGTGTTCAAGAAAGGGATCAAAAGAATCAGAGAAGCAGGGATAGATGTCTCCTGGGGCCTTCTCCAGGAAAAGAATACAAGTCTGAACGAAGCTTACATCAAGCACATCACTCAGAAAATACCTTTTGTGGTGGCAAAGATAGCTTCCAGCCTCGACGGCAAAATCGCCACCAGGACATATTCCTCCCGATGGATTTCATCCTCCCAGACACGAGAATATATCCATTTGTTGAGAGGAGAATGTGATGCCGTCATGGTGGGCATCAACACCATTATCAGAGACAATCCCCAGCTGACAGTCCGTCATCAAAATTGGAGGGGAAAAGCCCTTGTGCGCATCATCCTCGACTCCAAGCTCCGCATTCCATTGACATCTAAGATCCTCAATACACTCTCTCTAGGGAAAATATTCATCTTCACCCTTGACCGTTCTTCCAAGAAAAAGGCACAGGCGTTAAGAGAAAAAGGAGTCGAAGTGGTTTCTCTTCACTCGGCTCGAATCGAGCTGCGCCAGGTCCTCTCCTGGCTGGGAGAGCAAAACATAGCCAGTGCGATGGTGGAAGGAGGGGGAACGCTTCTCACTTCCATGATCGAAGAGGGATTAGTGGACAAAATTCTTCTGACTATTTCCTCCAAACTGGTCGGGGGCAAAAACGCTCCTTCCTTATTTCAAGGAGAAGGAATCGATCTTATTAAAGATGCGCTCCGATTGAAAAGAACACGCCTCTTTTCCATCGGTGAGGATATCATCTACGAGGGGTATTTCTGATGTTTACAGGCATCATCCAACACTTAGGTCTATTTAAGGGTTTCTATCGAGGAAGAAGGGAGATAGCCGTGGAATCTCCTGCCTTGGTATCACAAATCCAAATCGGAGATAGCCTGGCTGTCAACGGCGTCTGTCTGAGTCTTATCAAGAAACAAAAAGATCTCCTTTTCTTCAGCCTCTCTGAGGAGACCCTCCAAAAAACGAATCTTGGCTCTCTGCATCAAAGAGACAAGCTTAACCTTGAACTTCCCTTGACGCTTTCTTCACCACTAGGGGGGCACATGGTCACAGGGCATGTGGATGCCCGTGGAAAAGCGAACAAGATCCAGAAGAAAAAAGAGGGCAGCCGAATCACTGTAACTTTCCCCCCCGAAATCAGGCGGTTTCTCATCCCTAAAGGCTCGGTCGCCTTGAACGGGGTCAGCCTCACCATCGCAGAGCTTCGATCCTCTTTTTTTGAAGTGGAATTGATCCCTATCACCTTAAAAAACTCCAACTTAGGGGAATTGAAGAGAGGGGATGAGGTCAATATAGAGTGTGACATGATCGGAAAATATGTGTATAATTGGTTAATCGAGGAGAAAAGATACAAAAAAGAGAAAGATTGAAGATGCCTCAAAAATCACAGATTGCTACAGTCGAACAAACGATTCAGACCGTAAAGAAAGGCCAAATGATCATCATTGTCGATGATGAAGACCGGGAAAACGAAGGCGACCTCATGGTGGCTGCCGAAAAGGTGACACCTGAAATCATCAACTTCATGACCAAACACGGCCGAGGCTTGATCTGTCTTCCCCTGACCAGGGAAAAACTGAAAGAGCTCAATCTCCCCTTGATGGTCCAGGACAACACGGCCAGCTTCCAGACAGCCTTCACCGTTTCCATAGATGCCAAGGAAGGAATCACAACCGGAATCTCAGCCCACGATAGGGCAAAAACCATTCTGATCGCTATCCATCCCAAGACAAAGGCCGATGACCTAGCCCGCCCCGGGCATGTCTTTCCTCTTCAGGCAAGAGACGGAGGCGTTCTAGAGAGAGCTGGCCAGACAGAAGCATCTGTGGATATCGCTCGCGTGGCGAGGTTAACTCCAGCAGGAGTGATCTGTGAGATTATGAACGAGGATGGCACTATGGCCCGGCTTTCCCAGCTCAAGCGATTCGCCCAAGCCCACGATATTCCCATTCTGACTATAGCCGAACTTATCAAGTACCGGATGAAACATGAACGATTGGTCAAGAAAATCGAAGATACAGAACTCCCCACAAAATACGGAAAATTCAAGATGATGATTTTCGAAGACACAATACACAAGGAACATCATGTGGCACTGGTCAAGGGCGATATCACGAAGGATCAGCCTATCCTCGTCCGGGCTCATTCTCAATGTTTGACCGGAGACACATTCGGCTCTGTCCGCTGCGACTGTGGGGAACAACTTCACCAAGCCATGGAGATGATCAACAAGGAAGGAAAAGGCATCATTCTTTACATACTCAACCAAGAAGGCAGAGGAATTGGTTTAGTCAATAAGATAAAAGCCTATGCCATTCAAGATAAGGGTGCCGATACAGTAGAAGCCAACCGCAAACTGGGTTTCAAGGCCGATCAAAGGGATTATGGGATAGGGGCTCAGATCCTGGCCTCGCTGGGAGCTACTAAGCTCAGACTGATTACCAATAATCCACGCAAGTTTATCGGACTGGCTGGTTATGGACTGGAAATCGTCGAGCGTGTGCCCATCGAAGTTGCCCCGAACAAAGTCAACCTCAGATACCTGAAGACCAAAAAAGAAAAAATGGGGCACCTCCTAGAAATGGTCTAGACCTTTAATCCATGGATCTTCAGGAAATAACAGAAAAATTCAAATCTCTTACTCCGGAGAAAAAGAGCCAATTTCTGCAAGAAAACATCCACGTTCTCAAAGAGGAAAAAAAGATTGTCTTCCTCCTTTCCGTCATAAAAAACAAGAAATATTCCCCTCTTGTCCGCACATCGGCCCTCCAATCACTAAGCCAGACATCTTACCAAGAAAGCGGCATATTCCAACAGTACATCAAAGATCGTTCGCCTGCGGTTGCTTCAGCTGCCAAGAAGGCTCTGCAAGAGCTAAAATCAAAAGGAGACAAAGGACAGAATCTCTCTCAACTGGTGTTGAGGAAAATCCGCTCGTGTGTGGAAAAGGAGCGGAAGCTGAAGATCATCAAATCCATCATCAACGTAAAAGGCGATTGGGTCAGTGAGGTTTTGCTCGAAGCCCTGGATGATCCTTCTGAGGAAGTCAGAGACCTCATCATCAAGGAACTCGGAGAGAAGGGAGATATCAGCCTCAACATGATTTACCCAAGAATGCTCAGGCCTCCTTGGTATGTCAAGAGTTCTGTCTTGAAAATCCTGGCGATCAGAAAAAATCCCCGCTTCATAAACCTCATCGGAGCCCTCATCAACGATTCCAATGCAGAAGTGCGGCGGTCGGCAGCAGAGGCTCTTGGTCAGATCGGAGGGGAAACAGCCCTTGTCTTTTTGAACAAGCTAGCCAAAGATAACAATCGATTTGTGCGCAAATCCGCTGAAGAGGCTCTGAACAAGGCCAGCCAATTGAAATTCAGCTGAATATCTCTCTGGATTCTCCTTCCAGGATGAAAGTCACGGGCCCATCGTTTATCAAATGGACGTCCATCATAGCTCCAAAAATCCCTGTCTCCACTTTGACTCCCTTCTCTCTTATGAACTCAACAAAATGATCGAAAAGCTCTTTCGCTTTATGCGGCTCCTCGGATTTGTCAAAGCTCGGCCTTCTTCCTTTTTTGACGGAACCGGCAAGAGTGAATTGAGATACGGCAAGAACCTCACCGCCGACATCCAATATAGACATGTTCATCTTGCCCTCTTCATCTGGAAAAATCCTCAGCTCCACGACCTTCTGAGAAACATATCGAGCATCCTTTTCTGTGTCTCCTTTTTCGATGCCAACGAGAAGACAGATTCCTCTTCCTATCTTCCCCACCACTTTTTCCTGGACATTGACCGAAGCTTGCTGAACCCTTTGCAGAACGACTTTCATCGGATTGAGCTATTTTTTTAAAGTCTTATCCCGAGAGAAGATATCCTTCAGATTTCTTAAGTCCTCATGGTTGAAAAGAAGATGGAAAACAACATAGATCACCACCCCCAGAAACACAGCCGCAAGCAGAACACCTAGCTGCTTGATAAAGACAAGGCGATGGAAGGCAAAATTTCTGATAAAAACCCAAACCGCAACCCCCATGACGGCTGCAGAAAAGGCTGACTTAATGGAGGAGACTAATATCTCTCTCTTCTCTATTCCCCCGATCTTCCGCTCCAGCAGGATAAAGAGGAGGATGAAGTTAAGAACAGATGATAAGGATAAGGCCAAAGCAATGCCTCCAACTCTCAAACGAGGCATCAGAACAAAGGACAGGGAGATATAACTGAGCATCACGAAAAAGGCCACCACAACAGGCGTTTTTGTGTCCTTTAGGGAATAAAAAGCAGGAGCAATGATCTTAACTCCTGAAATGAAAGGAAGGCTGAAAGCGAAGAAGAAGAGACAGGAGGCACTCATAGCAGTGGATTGGGCATCAAAAATTCCCCGCTCGAAAAGGACCTGTATGATTGGCCGATTCAGAATCAACAGTCCAACCATAGCCGGAAAGGTTATCAGGAAAACAAGCTTGTGAGAAAAGATGAGTGTCTTCTTCATTCCCTGAATGTCGCGATGGGCAGCAAAATCGGAAAAAGTGGGAAGCAAAGCGATGGAAAGGGCAACAGAAAAAAGACCCAGGGTCAGCTCCTGAACTCTAGAGGCAAAATAGAGCGACGCCACACTTCCTTCTTCCAAAGAAGAGGCAATCGTCCGGCTCAGTGCAAAATTAATCTGCGAAATTCCCACCCCAAAAATACCGGGAACCATGAGGAGAGCCACCTTGCGCACCGCTGGATGGGAAAAAGAGAAACGAAAATGGAACCGCATCCCCTTGCGCCAAAGAAAAGGAATCTGGAAGGCTAGCTGGAGGATTCCTCCAAGAACCACTCCAACTGCAAAGACATAGGCCGGTTCTTTGGCTGACTTGGCAAAGAGGAGAGCTATGCTGATAATAGCCAGGTTGAAAAGCACTGGAGTGAAAGCAGGGACGAAGAATTTATGAAAAGAATTCAGTATCGCCATGACCAGAGCAGCTAAGCTAATCAAGAAAATATAAGGAAACATGATGCGCGTCAGACCGGTCGTCAACTCCCATTTCCCCTCGATTCCCTTAAATCCAAAAGAAATGACCTTGACCAGCAGAGGAGCAAAGACGATTCCCAAGACCATCAACGCAGCCATAATCAGAGTCATATCGTAGAAAAACATGTTGGCAAACCGCCACAGGTCTTCCCTTGATTTTTCCTTCTTCATCTGGGTAAAAACAGGCACAAAAGCTGCTGTCATCGCTCCTTCACCAGTCAGCCTTCTCAACAAGTTGGGAATCACATAAGCGATGGTGAATGCGTCCCCGCTGCGGCTGGTCCCCAGATAAAATGCCTGAATCACATCTCGAAAAAAACCAAAGATGCGGCTTAAAAGTGTAGGAGAGGCCACCACAAAAGTGGATTTGATCAGCCTCTTTTTCTGTTCCCTTTGCTCCATATCCCTTTCAGGCCTTTATTAGATTAACTAAAAGCTATCTTCCTTAATTGCTTTTTCCTTTTGCTTCCCCATCTCCACATCATGTTGACTTTGAAGGAAATATATCTTATCATATCTCTTCATTATAGAGGAGAAAGACATGGCTCATCACAAATCCGCGATCCGACAGTGGAGACGGAGCCTGCGCCAAAGAGCCATCAACAAGAGAAACAAGACAATGCTCCGAAGCCATATAAAAAAGCTCAGGGAGGCTATAGTCAACAAAGACAAGGAGACAGCAGAAAAGCTCCTTCCCCAAATGTTCTCCTTCATAGATAAATCTGTCAAGAAGGGAACCATCCACGAAAACACAGGGAACAGATACAAATCAAGATTGAGTCGACGGGTAGAGCTGATTAACCTTTCTCCTTCCAAATAACCCTTCCCTGCCCACGATGAAAACAATAATCATACAAAAAGCTTTCCAACAGCGTCTGCACAGAGGCATCTGAAGTTTTCATCTTAAAGTCAACCTTACCTAGCTCGCCGAGATAATGATTGATCTCATTCGCGGAAATCCTCTCCACTAATGAGAAAAACTGCCTGAACTTCATCACATAAAATTCTCCAAACCCTTCGTGAATATGAGGCTTCAATTCCTTAAATATTGCTTTTCGGTCTTTATCCTTCTCTTTCAGCCAAAGCTTGGCTAGAAGAATTTCATGGAAAAACCGGACCATCATCCCGAGGATAAATTCCGTTCTGATCCCTTCCTTAAAGAGATTATTCAAAACAACCAGGCTTTGCTCGAAATCAGCCTTTTCCAAGCTCTCTCCCAATTCCCACTCAAAAGAGGTTTTCGTCCAACCTGAGACCTGATTGACATCATCCAGCTCTATGACCTTTTTTTCGCCGATGAATGTGGTTAGTTTCTCCAGCTCATGGTTCACCCGCCTTAGATCATTTCCCAACAATTCCTCCACCCTTTTCTTCGCTTCCAATGTAGCCGTCTTTTCCAAAGAGACAAGTTTCCTATCCATCCATGAATAAAGGGATCTTTCCCTTAAAGGTTTGAGCTCTTTGATCAAAACTAGGGATGAAGACAGGGATGAAAAAAATTGAAAGAGAGAGGAATTTTTCCTTATCTTTCCAGAAAAGACAATAACCATCACAGTCTGTGAAGATGGAGACGCAAAATAATCTTTGAGCAGAGATCTCTCTGCCTTGGAGAGATTTTCATCTTTTCCCTTTGAAGCTTCCACCACGATGATCCGCCAGGATGAGAGAAAGAAAGGAACCGTACGGGCCAGATCGATGATTTCCATCCAAGAGTTTTCCTCAAGGTTAAACCTCTCCAGATTATAATCCTGAACATCAGGAGAAATCAGAGCTTCTTTAAGTCCCTGGGTGAATTGGTGGGCAAGATAGGTCTCTTCACCGTGGAAAAAGTAACAGAAGACAACGCTCTCCTCCTTGATTTCTTTATTCAGGAAGAAACTCCGCACCACTCTAAAATCCCTCTAAGATAGTAATCACTAAACTTCTCGCAAACCTTCCCGCCACCTCCTCTATGGCTTCTGTTTGAACAGTCTCAAAATCTGTTCCCTGTGGTACCTCGTATTCTTTCTGATAGATAAAACTGGGATTAGAAAATATGACTTTTTTGTTGATCAAATCCCTCAGCACAATCTTGGTAATGATGGTGATGTTGTAGCGATCGGCTGTGGTCTGACCTGAAAAAGCAATAGGAGTGGCTATGAAGGAGATGATCTCTCCGATCAGGACTGCATCCGAAGACGCTTCGTCTCCGACAAGCTCCATTTTTCCCCTGGCCACGACTTCGTTTCTCACCTTCTGGGTTAACTTCACATCCAGCTCAAAGCGGGTAGTCAGGTTTTTAAAAAAAGGAATATAGATTTTCTTGATGTGAGGGGGAAGGGAACTGCCTGTCCCTCGAAGATGGTAGCCGCAACTGATGAGGAAAGTGCACAGAGAAAGGAGTAAAAAGGCCTTCCTTATCCAGAGCTTGAGATTTAATTCATACAACGATGTTTACCAGTTTATTCTTGATGTAGATTATTTTTTTGATCTCTTTCCCTGCTATATAGTTTTGGATACAATCCAGACCAAGGGCCCTTTCTTTAACTTCCCTTTCAGATTGATCCCTTTCAGTCTCGAATCGATCCCTTAGTTTTCCGTTGACCTGAACAACGATAGTCACTTTCTCCTCCCTGGCCAGCTGAGGGTCATAGGAAGGCCAAGGTGTGCGGATGAGATAGGTCCGATGTCCCATCCTCTCCCAAAGCTCCTCACAGATATGGGGTGCGAACAGGGAAAGGAGCAAGGCCAGCATCTCCATAGACTCTCTTAGCAGCTGTTTTCCCTCTGGAGTCGCTCTTAGCGATTCTTTCTCCTTCTTGATCTGATTGAAGAACTCCATCAAAGAGCTGACCGCTGTATTCAAATGATACCTCTTTTCGATATCCTCGCTGACTTTTTTGATGGTCTGATTCATCTTTCTTCTTATCATGTGGCTTGGGTTGCTTCGTCTTTTCTTATTTCCGGTTAGACCTTCTTCCCCGAAAATATCAAGATTCTCCTGAAAAAAAATCCAAACTCGATTTAAAAACCGGAAACAACCTTCGATTCCTTTTTCATTCCAAACAAATTCTTTCTCAGGAGGAGAAGCAAAAAGAATAAAAAGTCTCAACGTATCTGCTCCGTATTTCCTCACCATATCATCAGGATCAACCACATTTCCTCTCGACTTGGACATGGCCGCACCATCTTTAATCACCATTCCTTGGGCAAGAAGCCAAGGAAAAGGCTCATCCAATGAAGTGAGGCCGAAATCTCTGAACAACTTGCAGAAGAAGCGGGCATAGATCAGATGGAGGATGGCATGCTCCACCCCACCTATGTAGAGGTCGACAGGAAGCCAAAAATCGGCAGACTGAGGGTTGAAAGGAAGCCTGTCTTCCTCAGGAGAGGTATAACGGAAGTAATACCAAGAGGAATCAAAAAAAGTATCCATGGTATCCGTCTCTCTCCGTCCTTTTCCCTTGCATCTGGGGCATGTTGTATTGACGAAACCCTTTACTTTTTCGAGCGGTGATCCTTCTTCTCCTTTAAATTCGACATCAAAGGGAAGCAAGACGGGCAGATCCTCATAAGGGACTCCCACGATTCCACATCTCTGACAATAGATGATGGGGATGGGTGTTCCCCAATAACGCTGCCGGGAAATCCCCCAATCTCTGAGGCGGTAAAGGGTGCTTTCCCTTCCAAATCCCCTCTGCTCTGCGTATCGAATCATCTCCTCATCTGCTTCTCTGGAAGATTTTCCTGAGAAAGAGCCAGAGTTAACTACCATTCCATAATCCTCGAAAGCCTCTTGCGGCTCATCTTGTGCTGATTCCCCTTCGGGAACGATGACCACCCTGATGGGCAGAGAATATTTCTTGGCAAAATCAAAATCCCTCTGGTCATGGGCAGGCACAGCCATGATGGCTCCGGTTCCGTATCCCATCAACACATAATTGGCAATCCAGATCGGAATTTCCTCTCCACTATAAGGGTTAACAGCTTTCCTGCCAGTATCGATTCCCTCTTTTTCCACATCTTCCCTATCTTTTCTCATTCGACTCTCCGCGATGCTTCTCTCTATCCAGCCCCTGAGCTCCTCTCTCTCCCCTAAATCAATAATAAGCTCCTGGCTAAGGGGATGTTCAGGAGAAAGAACTAAAAAAGTGGCCCCGAAGATAGTGTCCACCCTTGTAGTGAAGACCTCTATGGATCGAGATGCTCCTACTAAGGGAAAAGCGATATGTACGCCTGTGCTTTTCCCAATCCAGTTTTTCTGCATGGTGAGAACATGTTCGGGCCATTTTTCCAGTTTTTGGTGTCCTGAAAGAAGCTCCTCGGCATATTCTGTTATCTTCAAAAACCACTGTTCCATTTCTTTCTGTTTGACCAGGGAATCACAACGCCAGCACCGATCTTGGATGACCTGTTCGTTGGCGAGAACGGTACGACATTTTGGGCACCAGTTGACCCAGCTCTTCTTCCTGTAAGCCAATCCTCTTTCGAACATTTTGAGGAAGATCCATTGATTCCATTTATAATAGGAGGGAAGAGATGTGTTCACCTCTCTTGACCAATCATAACTGAAGCCCAGTCTTTTCAATTGTCTTCTCATGTAAGAGACGTTATTTTCCGTCCACTTCTGAGGATGAACTCCTTGGTCGATGGCTGCATTCTCGGCTGGCATGCCCAGAGCATCCCAGCCGATGGGATGAATCACATTAAAATTCTTCATTATCATATAGCGGGAAATGACATCTCCGATGGAATAATTGCGAACATGACCCATGTGGATGTGGCCAGAAGGATAGGGGTACATCTCCAGACAATAATATTTTCTCCTCCGGGAATCCTGGTAAGATTTAAAGACTTCTTCTTCCTCCCAGATTTTCTGCCACTTTTTCTCGATCTCTTCAAATTTGTAGTCTTTTTTCATCCTCGGATTGTCTCGCTTTTCTTATGGGCTCAAATCAGGGAAAGAACAAATTCTCTTCCTCAAAAATCAATCATAAATATTAGTTTCCTTGCCCCCAAAAGTCAAGACAAGCCATCCCTTAACATCCCTGGAAGCATTTTCACTTCCATGATGAGCGAAAATATTTCATCCAGTTAGGTAGTGAGGCGGCGGTTCCTGTCCATCCGAAGCCCATAGTGGAGGGTGGGAGGGTCTTGGCAAGGATGGGGAGGAACCGCCGCTTTTATTAGCTATCACAGAAATGGAAATGCCATCAATATCCCCCAAAAATCTTGACAATGGTCTTTTTTTGACAAAGAATGAAGCTTCAAAGTTCAATTCGAGAGAAATAGCGAAATTCCCCTATTATCGATTAAAATGAAAGGTTTTTCATGACCGTCCTAGAAGTTGCACATCTTTCGGCTGGCTACGAGGATGATTATGTGATTAGAGACATCTCTTTCTCTTTAAAAGAAGGTGAATTTGTCTCCATCCTCGGTCCAAACGGATCAGGAAAAAGCTCTCTCATCAAAGCTCTTCAATCTCTCTTAAAGAACTTGTCAGGCAGAATTACTATCAATGGCCAAGACATCCTGGCGCTCCGGCCCAGGCAGATCGCTAAAAAAGTTGCCTATGTCCCTCAAATATTCGATTTTCCTTTTGAGTTCAGCGTGGAAGAAATCATACTTATGGGAAGATACATCCATCAAGGACGTTTGAGTGGATCTTCGTCGGAGGATCTGAAGATTATGGACGAGGTGATGGACCTCACCCACATCTCTCATCTCAAAGAAAAAAAATTGGCTCATCTCAGCGGGGGTGAGCGCCAGCGCGTCTTCATCGCCAGGGCTTTGGCTCAAGACACCCCTCTTCTATTCTTGGATGAACCCAGCTCTCATCTGGATATCAACTATCAGGTGGAAATCTACCAAATCCTCAAAAAGCTTCAAGAGGAGAGAGGGAAAACCATCCTCACTGCTGAACACAACATCAACCTTGCCATTCCTTATTCTCAAAGGCTGATCTTTCTTAAAAATGGGGATCTCTTCGCTCAAGGCACTCCAAAAGAGATGATCACCAAAGAAAATATCAAGGATGTCTTCCAGGCCGATGTGGATATAAGAGAAAATCCTCTCTCCAGACTCCCCGAAATCTCCCTTCACCCTAAGCTCCAAGATAAAAGATGATACTAAGATCAATTCCGATATTGACTTCACTCCTTCTCTCTTTTGCCTTTTCTAGCGCCCTCCAAGTGAAAACGGTCAAGGATGCTTTGGGCTACTCCATCCTCTTCTCCTCGCCCCCACAAAGGATCGTTTCTCTCGCCCCCAACATCACCGAGATCCTCTTTGCCCTGGGCCTCGAAGAAAGGATTGTTGGAGTCACCCGTTACTGTGATTACCCGCCACAAGCTTTGGAGAAGGAAAAAATTGGAGGGATGGTCGACCTTAATCTGGAAAAGATACATGCCTTGAACCCTGATTTGGTGATTGGCTTCCGCGGAAATCCCTTGAGGGTTCTCAGGCGCTTGAGAGAGCTTGATCTTCCACTCTTTGTTTTAGAAATGGGAAGTGGGTTGGAATCTGTGTTCGAGATTATCAAGAAAATAGGTGCTGTCACCCAGCAGGAGAAAGAGGCCGAAAACCTCATCGAATCCATGCAGAAGAAGTATTCACACATGCAAGATTCCTTGCAAAAAGTTCAATACCAGCCGAAAGTCTTTTTTTCTCTTCACGGTATGGGGCTCTGGACCTGCGGAAAAGGAAGTTTTTTGGATGATCTGGCCCGAAAAGCCAAGGGCATAAACATCGCTGGAAATATCCAGAGGAAATGGCTCCATTACAACAGGGAAGAGCTCATCCATGAAAATCCTGACGTGATCATCGTCCTGGCCCAATCCAAAGAGGAATTCCAGCAAGCTCGAAGCTGGCTGAAAGGAGAAAAGCCTTTCCAGGAGATTCGGGCAGTGGCTGACGACCGTATTCATTTTCTGGATGCCAACATAGCCACAAGGCCTGGCCCGCGTCTCATGGATGCCCTCATCCAGCTCGCCCATATTCTCCATCCCAGTCATTTTAAAAAAGAACAATGAAATCCAAAAGGACAGTCTTTTTTCTTATTCTCCTCCTTCTTCTTCTTTCAGGATTATTGCTCTGCCTTGTTGAGGGGCCTGTGAAGACCTCTCTTAAAGATCTTTGGAATTTCCTCTTCCACCATGACCAAACTCATGCCACCATTTTTTTAGATCTCAGGTTATCGCGTGCCCTTTTAGCCTTTCTGGTCGGAGCCAGCCTTTCTCTCTCTGGTGCGATCCTCCAGGGTTATTTCCAGAACCCTATGGCAGGTCCTTTTGTGGTCGGGGTGTCTTCTGGCGCCTCTCTGGGCGCTGTCCTTTCTATCTATCTCGGCCTGAACACGAACATCCACGGCTTCTCTCTACAGGGCGTCTTTGCATTCCTTTCCGGATTTATCCTCGTCTCGCTGGTCTATCTCCTTTCCCAGAAAAAAGGTATCTTCAAGGTGGAAACTCTTCTTCTTACTGGAATCGCAGCAGGCGCTCTGGCTTCCTCTTTGACTTCGTTCTTCATCTTTCTCAAGGCAGAATCATTCGAACAGGCCGTATTCTGGCTCTTGGGAAGCTTCTCTCTCTCCAACTGGAACCAGATCACCGCTGTCTTCCCCTATTTCCTCATCTGTTTCGTCCTCGCCCAATGGCTTGCCAAAGATATGAATCTTTTAGCGCTCGGTGATGAGACCGCTCAATCCCTCGGCTGTCCGGTGAATCGGGTCAGAAAAATTTTTCTGGTCGTCTCTACTCTATTGGCTGCCTCGGCTGTCTCAGTCAGTGGAATCATCGGTTTTGTAGGCCTGATCGTCCCTCACTGGGTGCGCATTCTCATCGGTCCTGACCATCGCCATCTCTTCTTTTTCTCTTCCCTGGCAGGAGGCGTCTTTCTTATCTATTCAGACCTTCTGGCCCGCACTCTTCTCTTTCCCACAGAGTTACCCATCGGCATCATCACCGCCGGGATTGGAGCCCCCTTTTTCATCTATCTTCTTTATCAAAGAAAATAATATTATGAGATCATGCTTTGCCACAAAAAAATCTTTCGCTTAACCTGCATTATTTATGAATAATCCAGGTTAATTATTCCGACTTCCCATATATAAGGCCTGTATCTGAGGAATTATTTCTGTAACTTTGATCAACAGAAATTTATTTGATGGCTGAAAATACAATCTGGCTCTGACAATTACTTGCCTCATTTTTGGATGAAATGCTAAAATGAGGTGCGTAATGAAATTCTTTTTTGTGCAGGATCACAGGCAGAAATACAGGTATTTTTCCTCAGAGCCGATGGCTCAAATTCATATCGAGTTCTCTCGATGGAAGAAGTTATGGGAACGAGCCAAAGAAAAGCTGATGCTTCTTCCTCAAAGGATCTCAAGACAGGAACAGGCATTCGAACGAAGTCTAAAACTCAAAGACAGATCGATTCAAATCCTCTATTCAGACCAGCTTGAGGATAAAAAATTAAGAACCAAATTTTATTTCTTTCTTCAAAAACAGAGAACCAAACACATTCTTTACTTAGTAGGGGAAACGCTGCTGCTGCCCCTGAGTGGACTTGCCGCTCTTCTCCCTGGACCCAACGTCTTTTTCGGAGTTCTTGCCATCCTCATGATCACTCACTGGAGAGCTCTCAGGGGGATAAGTCGCACTTTGAAAAAGGATCATCAGTTTATCTCCTCCTCACTCATCGGCGAGTGGGAGGAGGCTGTGACTAAAAAAAAAGAAGAAGACTACTCCCAGATACTGGAAAGAATGACCCAAGAGTTTCAACTCAAAGATCTTGATAAGGTCCTTTTGAAATGAGGTTTTGCCTTTTATTGAGGATGAGAGGAAAGCAAGAGGCTATTAAACTACCAGACTGAAATATTCCCCTTTTTCGTCTTTATCTCAAGGTCTGATTTGACAAAACAAAGGTTTTATTTTATCTATTAGTTACCATGTCGCTAACCTTGAATCAGTTCTTGCTCCTGGTTATCACTATCGTTGCAGTTGTTGTGGGTACACTTCTAGTTACACTCTCCATTCAGCTTCGAAAGACAGCCAAAGAAGGAGAAGAAACACTAAGAGAGCTAAGAGGTTTGATCCTGAACCTGAAGGACACCAACCGGAAAATCAATACCCGAATCGATGCTTCGGGCGAGATTGTAGAAGCCTCGAAGAAAACGGCAGCAAGTTTAGCAGAGATCGCCTTTTTCATCTCCACAAGAATCATCAGGCCTTCCTCCAAGTACTGGCCTTTTATCTTTCCCTTGATTCGTCTCGGTTGGCGACAAATCAAAAGGAAAAAACAAAAGGAGGGAAAAAATGGCAAATAACAGAGGCTCTACTGGCTTGGAAGTGACTTTATCATTCCTTGTAGGCGCTGCAACTGGTTTTATCCTGGGGATTCTCTATGCCCCAGCAAGTGGCGAAGAAACTCGGAAGAAAATAAGTGAACAAGCATCAAAGACGGGCGAGAAGGCAAAAGAAGCCTACGACCGGATAGCTCAAGAAGCTGAAAAAGGAATCAAGGTAGTCAAGGAAAAGACAAGCGAAGGAATCGAAGCAATTAAAGAGTTTGTGGAAAAAAAGAAGGCAGAACTTTCCAAGAAGCCTCCTGAAGGTGCTCAGGGAGAACAAGAAAAAAAATAAATCTTTGTTCAGAAACAACTGAATTCACAAACCTGAAGCATCCTTAATCCCAATCATGACCATTGAGGAGCTTATCCATGCCAGATACAAGAATCACTAAGATAAAAGCCAGGGAAATTCTGGACTCGCGGGGAAATCCAACCATAAGCACGTGTGTTTTTTTACAATCAGGAGCTATAGGGAAGGCCTCTGTTCCCTCTGGAGCTTCCACGGGCACTCATGAGGCCTTAGAACTAAGAGACGGAGATCCCTCCCGATACTTAGGAAAGGGGGTGCTGAAAGCCGTCTCTCATGTAAACAACATCATCGCGCCAAAAATCACAGGCATTGATTCTCTTCACCAGCAGGAAATCGATCGGCTTCTTTTGCAACTGGATGGAACTCCCTCCAAAAATAAATTGGGAGCAAATGCTATCCTCTCTGTCTCCATGGCTGTTTCTGAAGCCGCCTCAAAGGCTTTAGGTGAACCTCTCTATCATTATCTTGGAAGAAGAGAAAATTACCGATTACCGGTTCCCTTAATCAACATCCTCAATGGTGGCTCTCATGCGGATAATAATGTGGACATTCAAGAGTTCATGATTGTTCCCTCAGGAAGGCCAACTTTTTCTGAAGCAATCCGCGCAGGAGCCGAAATCTTCCACCATCTGAAAAAGATCCTCAAAGCCAAAGGATACAGCACATCGGTCGGGGATGAAGGAGGTTTTGCTCCCCATTTAAAATCCAATGAGGAAGCCTTGGATTTGATCCTGGAGAGTATTGAGAGCGCCGGCTACAAACCAGGCATCGATGTTTATCTTGCCCTTGACGTGGCTGCTTCTGAATTCTTCTCTGATAAAAAATACATATTCAAAAAATCGGATAAGTCGGAAAAAACTGCCCAACAGATGATTGGATTTTACCAGAAGTTGATTCAAAAATATCCCATTATCTCCATCGAAGATGGGTTTGCCGAGGATGACTGGGAAGGATGGAAGATTATGACAGAGACCTTCGGTCAAAAAATCCAACTTGTGGGAGATGATATTTTCGTGACCAATCTGGAAAGGCTCAAGAAGGGTATCCAGGAAGGAATCGCCAACTCCATCCTCATCAAGCTGAACCAAATCGGAACGCTCAGTGAGACAGTAGAGACAGTAAACTATGCTCAAGAGAAGACATATTCCACCGTCATCTCCCACCGTTCTGGAGAAACAGAGGACACCTTCATCGCAGACCTCAGTGTGGCTCTAAACGCAGGCCAGATCAAAACAGGATCGCTGAGCCGAAGTGAACGGGTAGCAAAATACAACAGGCTGTTGGAGATCGAAGAAGAACTCCAAGGAAAAGGAAGCTTTGCTGGTTCCCAGGTTTTCGCCCGGTTTATCTGAAGAATTAGATTATCTCCCATTGACTCGTTTCTAGATAAAATCAAGGCCGAAGATGCCTTCCGACAGAAAGAGAAAACAAAAATTCCAGACTCCATCTCAGATTGAAATCAAGACAGTCTACTCAGAGGAGGACCTCTCTGTCTACGATCCTTCCGTCCTATTAGGAAAACCCGGACAATATCCTTTCACCAGAGGAATTCACTCCAACATGTACAGAGAAAAGCTGTGGACCATGCGTCAGTATGCCGGCTTTGGAACGGCTGAGGAATCCAACCAACGATACCGATTTCTCCTTTCTCAAGGCCAGACCGGGCTGAGTGTGGCTTTTGATCTTCCCACCCAGTTGGGTCTCGACTCTGACCACCCACAAGCCCAAGGCGAAGTGGGCAAAGTAGGGGTAGCCATCGATACTCTTCAGGACATGGACATTCTATTCTCTCAGATCCCCTTGGATAAGGTCAGCGTGTCCATGACCATTAACGCCACCGCCGCCATCATCCTGTCCATGTACTTGGCCTTAGCAGATAAAAGAGGAATCCCCTGGACTGTGCTTTCCGGGACCATACAGAATGACCTCCTGAAGGAGTACATTGCCCGTGGAACCTACCTCTATCCTCCTCAGGCTTCTTTAAAGATCATCTCGGATATCCTCTCCTTCTGCCAGGAAAAAGTCCCCCGTTGGAACACTATGAGCATCAGCGGCTACCACATTCGAGAAGCAGGAGCAACAGCGGTTCAAGAACTGGCTTTTACCCTGGCTAACGCTATTACCTATGTGGAAACGGCTATCCAAGCAGGTCTTGATGTGGACACCTTTGCCCCTCGTCTGTCTTTCTTTTTAGCCTCCCACAACGACTTTTTCGAAGAAGTCGCCAAGTTCCGAGCGGCCAGACGATTATGGGCCCAGATCATGAAGGAAAAATTCCAAGCGAAAAATCCGCTCTCCATGAAATTCCGATTTCATACCCAGACAAGCGGTGTGACCCTCCTGGCTCAGCAGCCTGAGAACAATATCATCCGGGTTACTCTCCAAGCACTGGCAGCGGTCCTGGGGGGAACTCAATCCCTTCACACAAACTCCCGGGATGAAGCCCTCGCCCTGCCCAGCGAAGAATCCGTCCAGATTGCTCTCCGCACTCAACAGATCATTGCTCATGAAAGCGGCACTGCTTCCACTGCTGACCCCTTGGGAGGTTCCTATTACCTCGAATGGCTGACCAATCAAATAGAGAAAAAAGTTAAAGAATACCTGAATAAAATTGATGATATGGGCGGTATGTTGATTGCTATCGAGAACGGATTCATCCAACAAGAAATCCAAGAAAGCGCCTTCAGGTACCAGAAACTGGTGGAGAGCAAGGATCAAATTGTGGTTGGCCTGAATGAGCACCAGAAAAAAGGTGAAAAGATTCACTTTGAAATCTACTCCCCTCCAGAAGAACTGGAAAGAAACCAGATCAAAAGACTCCGTCTTTTGAAGAAAGAAAGATCAAATAAGACTGTCAAAAAATGTCTTGAAGCTCTTCAGGAGGCCATCGACAGCGGCAAAAATCTTCTGCCCTACATCATAGATGCCGTCAAGGAGATGACCACACTCGGAGAAATATCCGGGGTTCTCCAAGAAAAATTCGGCTCATTCAAAGAAAACATCCATATCTGAAATCATCTCATAGGAACAACGCGTTGACTTTCCCCCTGAGTCAGTCTAAGATGAATCCATGTTCCGGGGCCATAAAATCCTGAAGGTTCTGCTTTTCCTTATCGGAATTTTCTGTGCTCTTATAGCAGAAGGAGTGGACAAAAACACAGCCCTCATCATAGACAGAGAGATCGAGAAAAACAGAGCAGAATTCATCAAAACCCGCCGCTTCTTTCACATGTATCCCGAGTTGGGCAACCGAGAGTATAAAACAGCTAAACTCATCGCATCCAAGCTTATCCCCTTGGGCCTTGAGGTAAAAACAGGAGTGGCTAAGACAGGCGTCACCGCCCTTCTTGAGGGTGGCGAAACGGGTTTCACTATCGCTTACCGTGCAGACATGGATGCTTTACCCATCCAAGAATTAACGGAGGCTCCCTATCGATCTCTCATTCCCGGAGTGATGCACGCTTGTGGCCATGACATCCACATGTCCATTGCTCTTGGTACAGCCGTGGTTCTCAACTCCATTAAAGGAAAAATCCGAGGCAGTATCAAATTCATCTTTCAACCCGCAGAAGAGGGTCCTCCACCCGGTGAGGAAGGCGGAGCCAGACTGATGATAAAAGAAGGGGTGTTGGATCGTCCTCCTGTTGGGGCCATTTTCGGTCTCCACGTCTGGCCTGAAAACTTAGGAAAAGTCTACTTCTCTGCGGGCCCTATCATGGCTAGTTCGGATTGGTTCCGTATCACCATCAAGGCAAAAAGTTCTCATGCGGCCAGGCCGCACGAAGGCATTGATGCCATCGCTCTGGCATCTCAAGTAGTGCTTGGAATCCAGACCATAATCAGTCGAACATTGGACCCTGCAGATCCTGCGGTAATTACTATCGGCAAAATTTCTGGTGGGGAAAGATCGAATACCATCGCTAAGGAGGTACAACTGGAAGGAACCATCCGCACTCTGGGCGAAAAAAACAGGAAAAAAATCCCTCAATCCATAGAAAATATCGCGAGAGGCATTACCCATTCTTACGGGGCTGATTACACATTCGATTATCGCAAGGGAATCCCTTCTGTCTATAATCACCCAGAACTAGCAAAAATCATGCTCCCCACTCTCTTCAATCTCCTTGGAGAAGAGAATGTTAAAGAAATGAAACCCCAGTTTGTGGCAGAAGATTTTTCTTGCTATTGTCAGGAAATACCTGGTTTTTTCTTTTTCCTTGGAGTTAAAGATCCTGCAAAAGAAACCAGTGCTCCTCTTCACAGCCCCTCTTTTGACCCAGATGAAAGAAGCATCTTCCTAGGGATTAAAATCATGTGCCATCTTCTTCTGGATTGCCTGCACAATCCCAATTATCTGGAACGAACTTCCCTAGCAGCCTTTTAGTCCATGACTTTCCCCTTTTTCTATCTAGTCATATCATTTGTGGCCGGCATCTTGTTCTCTCATTTTCTTCTCTCCTCCCTTTGGGCCCTTGTTTTAACCCTCGCCATCAGTCTTGCTGTCTCTTGGATCCTTTTTTTCTTTAATCGAATCAGACTTTCCTTTTTCTGCCTTCTCATTTCTATCTTTCTTCTCGGAGCGAACCTCCACACTTATCAAAACAAAAATTTTTCAGAAAATGCGCTTCATCGTTTGAAACACGAAGGGTATGTCGACTTTTTTGGAATTATTTATAAATCCCCCTCCATCGGCAAGGATAGAGACTATCTCTATTTGAAAGTGGAAAAAGTTATCTACAAGAATAGGGAAGAAAATATCGATGGAAATCTTAGGGTGACCGTTTACCGGTCTTCTCCACATTCATCTCTTTCCAATTTTTTTGTCGGTGACAAAATCATTGTCTCTGCTCGTCTCCTCTCTTCTAAAGGGTTTCAAAACTTCGATCATCTTTCTCGAGACACCTACTTTAAATCCCTGAATATTCACAACCGAGCCTCCACCAAGAGCGATTTACTGGTGAAAAAAATAAAATCCGGAAAAAGATATTCGCCTTTGCGGTGGGTGTCCATTATCCGCCAAAAATTACAAAGAAAAATTAAACAGCACCTCACCTCTTCTCGCTCGTCCATGTCTCCTCAAGGAGCAGTACTAGAAGCATTGCTCTTAGGGGAAAGAGGGAGAATGGATCAAGAAGTCACCCGAGCTCTCCAGCAAGCGGGCATTTTCCACCTCTTTGCCATATCCGGTGCCCATATCGCCATCATCTCTTTTATTCTGTTTTCTCTGTTTCGAGTCCTTCATATTCCCACCAGGCCGTCATACGGTCTGTTGATGGGATTTCTTATTTTCTATGCTTTTCTGGTCGAGGGACGACCCTCTGTGTTGAGGGCCACCATCATGACCTTAGCCTTTCTCTTGGGTAAAATGATTTGGGCGGATGTGAGCCTGATTAACACCATCTCCATAAGTGCCTTCTTCCTCCTTCTGGTCAACCCTTTCAGCCTCTTTCATGTGGGATTCCAGCTGACATTTGCCGCCACGCTCACCATTATTCTCCTCTTCCCCCGGATCATTAAATATTTTCCCCGACTTCCCCTGAGAATATCTGAAATCTTTGTCCTCTCTTTTACCGCTCAACTGGGCATCCTGCCCATCATGGCCGCCACCTTTCACCGGGTCACATTCTCTTCCCTCCTCCTCAATTATGCGGCCATACCTCTTGTGGGTATCATCATGGCAGTTGGGTATATTTTTCTTCTCTTTTCCCTTCTCTCTTCCTTTTTAGCGGAGCTTATCACAGTTGCGCTCGGATTTCTCATAAACTTACTTCTTTCCTGCTCCCACCTTTTGGACTGGTTTCCCCCCATTTCTTACCGTATCCCCACTCCTCATCTGCCAACCATAATTGGTTATTTTCTCATTCTTTCTCTTCTCCTCCTTAGACCGAGAGTGAAAGGACAAAGGCTCATCCTTCTGTCCTGTTTTTTCTGCATTTTTGCTATCTTAATTTCCTATCCCTTCCCCTCCAACTCCAAGACTCTTAAGATGACCATGATCGATGTCGGACAAGGAGATTCCATCCTTGTCGAATTTCCAGGGCGGAAAAAAATGCTCATCGACGGCGGAGGAGTCCAGCAGGGAACATTCGACATAGGGGAAAATGTCGTCTCTCCCTTTTTATGGAAAAAAGGGATAAAAAGAGTCGACTACTTGGTGCTTACTCATGCCCATCCGGACCATCTTAACGGACTCAAAGCAGTCGCCAGAAATTTTAGGATAAAAGAATTCTGGGAAGCTTTTAGCCCTGACCAGAGTGAGAATTATGCGGATTTCAAAAAGCTTCTTCGCCCTTCTGTCATCCAGAAAAGAAAATTCAGAGGAGACTCTAGCCAGGAAGGACAGGTAAAGATCGATGTCCTTCATCCGGAGAAAGGCTATCCTTATGTTTTTTCGATTCACAACGATCAATCTCTTGTCTTAAGGCTCACTTATGGTCAAATTCCCCTTCTCCTCACCGGAGACATTGAAATCAAAGCAGAAATGGAGATTTTGAGCACAGGCGCGATAATCGAAAGCCAGGTGCTCAAATCCCCTCATCACGGAAGCCTTTCTTCCAGCTCTGAGACTTTTCTCCACAAAGTTCACCCTCACCTGGTTCTCATTTCTGTGGGAGAGGGAAACAGGTATGGATTTCCAGCCCCTGAAGTCTTGACAAAATACCAAGAAATAGGAGCGAAGGTATACCGCACCGACTTGCATGGAGCCATAGAAGTCTCCACTGATGGAAAGGAGATATCCATCCGCACGGCTGCCGAGCAATCAAACTCTTAGCAGCTTGAAGATTTGACCCTTATTGATACTTTTTGTATGATAGAGGGGGGAAAATGGAATTGAAAAAAATTGTTACCGCAGTAACACTTCCTCTCCTTCTCTGTTCTTTTCTTTTCTCTCAGAACCTTGCAGAATTGGCTAAGAAGGAAAAGGAAAGAAGGGAAAAGCTTAAGGGAAAAAAGTCGGTTGTAGTGACTAATGCAGACCTAGCAAAACTCAAGAAGAAAGCGTCTCTGATCGTTCCTCAATCAATAGAGATTAGGGAAGAGAGAGCCGGAGTAAGTGGCTCAGAAAGAAAATCGCTCCCCAGAGAATCTCCTTCACTTAAAACCAAAGAATCCGATAAAAGAGAGTTTCTTACCTCTGCCTCAGGCCCTGAGGAAAGATGGATGAGAGCCAAAGAACAAGTGGAGTTACTCATCCTGAAAATCAACGCTCTCTGGCAGGAGTTTTACAGTCTGGACGATGCCACTTCCCAAGAGAGTATCCAGAGAAAAATAGATGAAGCTTCCCTCAATCTTCAAAAAGCCCGCCAGGATGAGGAAAAGCTTAAGAAAGAATTAGAGAGGCTTCAAAAAAAATAGCCTGCCTTCCAAATTCCACGCCTGCAGAGAGAGAGCTCCTGTTTCTCGAAAGCATCTCTTGAACATCGGTTCAAATTCAGCGGAAATAGATCAAGGAAATTTGAATACCCAGCTCTCTTTCGTCGGTGGAGTCGGGGATGACTTTGGAAGGGACAAATGTCTTATCAGTAGCTATGGTGAGATAAAACTCCTCCCGATCCCCAAGCATTTCCTTCTTTATGTTGTATGACTTTTCGAAATGGCTCTCTTCAGGGATAAACTCATCCAGGATTAGATCGTTTATCTTAAAAATGATCTTTTGATCTTCCAAAGCATCTGGATTGATTCCCCCTTTGATAACTAACAGGGCATCGCCATGGGGATTATCGATAATACATCTGGCTTCTTTTTTAGTCCATCTCCACTGTTTGAGAAAGGCCTCTGGGTTTTTTTCAAGGGCATACCATCCTTCTTCATAGAAAATTTCTGGTGTATCCAATGGAGGGGGGACAACCTTCAGCTTTTTCTCTAAAACTATCCGTTCTGATCTTCCGCTCCTGTCATAGGGAGAATAAAGACCCACAGACAAATCCAAGATCTCTTCACCCTTGAATTCAGGATCAAACTCGTCGATAAACTGGGGGATGTGAATCATTCTTGTGTATGTGTATTCTTTACCTTGTTCCCATTCCGAAGTTGGTACTTCGGGCATATGGTCATCTTGAAAAAGCATGTTATTTCTGTGCCAGAAGTGAACGAACACCGTGTAATCCTGCTTGACAGGCATAAAATCGCTGTCAGTTTTCCACTTGTATTTCATATCTGTAATCAAGTTATCTGATAAAGTAGATTCGGAAAAGCTGACTTCGAGAGAAATCCCCTTGGCCTGAGTCTCTTTTCTGCAGGTAAAAAATGAGAGGGAAACCAGGGCTACCAAAAAGAACACAAAGATCTTTCTCCTCATCTTCATCCTCCTACACATCAATTTGCTCGTTATTATAAGGGATAAGAAAGTGAGTGTAAAGTTATTGCTCTCGCGGGTAAGCATTTCCAAAACCGTGACGAGTGAAGATATTTCATCCAGTTAGGTTGTAAGGCGGCGATTCCTTTCCGTCCAAAGCCCATAGTGGAGCGTGTGAGGCTCTTTGGCGAGGATAGAGAGGAACCGCCGCTTTAACTGATTATATCCCTCATAATTAGCTATCATAGAAATGGAGATCCTTCCCACGATGGCTAATTTCCTCTAACAGAGGATGGCTGGTACAGCATTTTCCCTGTTCTTGAAAGAGGAAAACGAATGTAGTATAGTCCTCAGGGATGAAGACAGTCCTTCTCCTTCTTTCATTTCCCTATCGTTTCGGTGCCCAACTTAAAAATTGGCTTTACAACAGAAAAATTCTTACCGCCAAAAATGCTCCTTTTCCCATTGTCAGCGTCGGCAACATCGCCTTTGGAGGTTCGGAAAAAACACCTCTGGTCATCGAACTCCTGGCTTTACTTCGAGAAAAGGGGTACAGGCCTGCTATGATCGCTCGAGGATATAAAGGTAGATGGGGAAAAAAAGGTGGTATCCTCTCGGATGGCAAAAGTATATTAGGAACCTGGGAGGATTCCGGCGATGAATCCTTTCTGGTCGCTCAAAACTTTCCTCAGGTGGGCATTTTCGTCGGAAAAGATCGATGGGAATCCTGTCAAAGAGCGGACCGCTTGGGATTCGATGTCGGCGTTCTCGATGATGGCTTTCAGCATCTCCGCCTCCACCGAGACCTGGATATTGTCCTCTATAATCCTGAGAAGAAGGGGCTTCTTCGAGAACCGCTTTCCTCTCTTAAAAGAGCCAATATCCTGCTGATTAAATCGCGGGACAAAATCAAGAAAAAGAAATCTTTCTCAGAAAAAACCACATTCTTTTATTCAGTTCAAAGCCGGGGTTTTTACCAGCTTGGTGAAAGAAAAGAAGTCAAAGCCGAAAGCCTAAAAGGAAAAAAGGTGATCGCTTTTTGTGGGATCGCCCGGCCGGAAAGATTTCTCTCTCTGCTCAGAAGGGAAGGGACAGTTCCTTTATCTTTCCTAGCATTCCCCGACCATCATCCCTTTCCTCCATCTTCCATAGAGAAAATCCTGGACAGTTGTAAAAGATCTGGCGCCGAGGCCGTGATCATGACAGAAAAAGATGCTGTAAAGCTGGTTTCCCGTCTTCCTTTTAAAAGTTATCCCGCTTTTTACCTGAAGATAGGCTTGAAATTGGAAGAAAGATTCTCTACCCATTTTCTCTCTTTACTTCAAGAAAAGGATCACCCAGTCCGATGAGAAGGATCAGGGATAGAAGCGAACTCTTCCTCTTTCGTTCCATCAAATTCTTTGCCTCTTTTCTCCCGCGATCCCTGCTTTTATCCTGGGGTCGATCTCTGGGCTTAGTTCTCTATCATGTGAACAGGAAACACCGTCAGATTAGCCTATCCAACTTGAAAACTGCCTTCGGGGAGGAACTTTCCCCACGAGTGCTTAAAAGTATCTCGCGAAGGTGCTTCATGTACTATGGCCAAGTTATCCTGGATATCATAAAGTTTCCCTATCTCAGTGAAAAGAAAAAAACCCGTATCATGGTTATGGAAGGTCAAGACCACTTGGAAAAAGCGCTGCGAAAAGGCAAAGGCGCTCTTCTTTTTTCAGGACATTACGGAAACTGGGAAATCGCGTCTTACTATCTTTCCAAGCTTGCAAAATTGAATGTCATCGCTCGTCCCTTGGATAACACATTTTTGGAGAAAGAACTTTACAGACTAAGAACCAGCTTGGGAGCGAAAATCATCTCCAAACACCAGGCCACAAAACACATCCTCTATTCCCTTCGGGAAAAAGAAATGGTGGCCATTCTTATTGACCAGAACGTCCTCAGAAGCCAGGCGGTGTTTGTTGATTTTTTTGGAAAGAAGGCAGCCACAACCCCTAGCCTGGCTGCCTTCTTTCTCAGAACCCAGGCTCCTCTGATTCCTGCTTTCTGTTATCCCGCCACATCGCACAAGTACTTACTCCATATTAACAAACCTCTGAAGATCTCCTTGAGCGGCGATCACAGCCAAGATGTGTTGAAAATCACTCAAATATGCACTAAGATTATAGAAATTCAGATACGGAAAAACCCGCATTATTGGTTCTGGCTTCACAAAAGGTGGAAGACAAGACCAGAGGGTGAAGAACAGGATGAAAGCTTCTGAGACAAACATCATGAGGAATCCATCCCGAAAGAAAAGATGAGAGATAAAAAAAGGGCCTTTGACGCTTTAAGGACAGTCAAAATCAAACCAGACTACCTTGATTTTGCCGATGGATCAGCTTATATCGAAATGGGCAAAACCAAGGTCATCGCCGCAGCCACTATCGAGGAAAAGGTTCCTTCCTTCTTAAAAAACAGCGGGAGCGGCTGGATCACAGCCGAGTATGCCATGCTTCCACGTTCTACGGAAAAACGAACCATCCGCGAGAGAATCCAGGGAAAGATGAGCGGCCGCAGCCAGGAAATCCAGCGTCTTATTGGCCGATCCCTTCGATCAGTCACCGAACTCGGTGTGCTGGGAGAGAGAACCATTATCCTGGACTGTGATGTCATCCAGGCCGACGGAGGAACCAGAACAGCATCTATCACCGCCGGTTGTGTTGCTCTAGCCCTCACCCTTAAGAAGATGATGGAGGAAGGAATCATTGATCAGATGCCCTTGAAAAATCTGGTCGGTGCTGTGAGCGTAGGAATGGTGGAAGGAGAGATGCTTCTTGATCTGGATTATGATGAAGACTCAAACGCAGAGATCGACATGAATGTGGTGGAGACGGATACGAGTCAAATCATCGAAGTTCAAGTCACTGCCGAGAAAAAGCCTTTTTCACGCGAGGAGCTTATTGCTTTTCTGGACTTGGCGGACAAAGGAATAAAGGAGCTCATCCTAGTCCAAAAAGAGATCCTCAAGAAAAAGAGTCTTCTTTTTATGGTGTATGGAAGAAAAGGAGAAGAAAAATGAATCGAGCCCTCATCACAGGAGGAGCTGGCTTCTTAGGAAGCCACCTGTGCGACTATCTCATAGAGAAAGGTGAAGATGTCATCTGTGTGGACAATTTTTTTTCCGGGGACAAGGAAAATATTCGTCATCTTATCGCACACCCCTATTTTGAGTTGATTCGACACGATATCATTCATCCTCTTTTCATAGAAGTGGATGAGATTTACCATCTTGCCTGTCCTGCCTCTCCCATCCACTATCAGTACAATGCCATCAAAACGGTCAAGACCAATGTGATGGGGACTATCAATGTGTTGGGTCTGGCTAAAAGAATAAAAGTCCCCATCCTTCTTGCCTCATCTTCGGAAATCTACGGAAATGCCCAGATCCATCCCCAGCGCGAATCCTATTGGGGGAATGTCAATCCCATCGGTCTTCGCAGCTGCTACGATGAAGGAAAAAGAGTGGCCGAAACACTGATGATGGATTATCATCGCCAGAATAAGGTGGATATAAAAATCGTTCGTATTTTTAACACCTACGGCCCTCGAATGGCCATAGATGACGGGAGAGTGGTCAGCAATTTCATCGTTCAAGCGCTGAAAAAAAGGTCTCTCACTGTTTACGGTGACGGGAGCCAAACGCGCTCTTTCTGCTATGTCTCCGACCTCGTCGATGGTCTTGTCAAGATGATGAAAACAGAGGATTTTAATGGTCCTGTCAACCTGGGAAATCCTCAAGAATTCACCATCATCGAGCTCGCCAAAAAAATTCTTAAGCTGACTGGAAGTTCCTCCAAGATCGTCCACAAACCCCTTCCCTCGGACGATCCAGAAAGAAGATGTCCGGACATCTCTTTAGCTATAGGAAAACTTGCCTGGCAACCTAGAGTTGATCTGGAGAAAGGCCTGGAAAAGACTATCGACTATTTTAAAGCAAAGCTAGGAATAAAAAAGGGATAAGAAAATGAAGCTTTCCATCGTCATACCAGTTTTCAATGAGGAAAAAACCGTAGAAGAAATCATTCGCCGGGCTCAGGATGTGGATGTCGGCCTAGAGAAGGAAATCATTATCGTCGATGACGGCTCCAGCGACTCCACCCAGCAGATTTTGAAAGGCCTGAATCATCCTCAAATTAAAATTATCTACCATGATAAAAACCAAGGTAAGGGTGCTGCACTCCAAACCGGATTCTCCAAGGCGACTGGAAATATCGTCTTGGTTCAAGACGCCGACTTAGAGTACGACCCTAGAGACTATCCGAAGCTTCTTGAGCCCATCTTGGACGGCCGGGCTGATGTGGTTTTCGGATCTCGCTTTCTCGGGGGACCTCACCGGGTCCTTTTCTTCTGGCACTATGTAGGAAATAAAATGCTGACAACCCTGTCCAATATGCTGTCAAACTTGAATCTCTCTGACATGGAAACATGCTTTAAGGTCTTTCGGAAAGACCTTCTCGATCAAATCAACCTCAAATCAAAACGGTTCGGTTTCGAACCCGAGATTACCCTCAAGCTTTCGAAGCTTAAATGCCGGATTTATGAGGTTCCCATTTCTTATTCTGGAAGGGACTACAGCGAAGGCAAGAAAATCGGCTGGAAAGACGGGGTGGCCGCCATCATCCATATCCTCCGATTCAAGTTGTTTAAATAAGTCATCGGGGCCTAAGGTAAGCATCTCTAAATCCGCGATAAAACAACAATCAGGCAAGCTGATGAGGAATATCATCCGTCATAACGTCAGTTCCCATCCCTCCTCGCCAAAGACCATCCCACCCACCACCATGGGCTTCGGATGGACGGCAACCGCTCCTGCTTTCCCTATCCAGATAAGATGTTTTCCCTTATCACCGGAGCGGAAATGCTTACCATCCCAAATTGTTCTTTAAAAAAGGAAAACAATTATTCTATAATATGAGTCACCCGTTTAAACCATCTTTAGCTGGAATGGTTTTAAGGAGGCTATGATGAGTATTCTTTCAGAACTGATTTTAATAGGCATTATCGTTGTCGTCATCGGCCTAATCGTCTTTATTTTGGCTAAGCAATATAAAAAAGTCGGGCCGAACGAAGTCCTCATCATCTCTGGCGGCAGGAAGAGAACTGTGATAGAGCCTGATGGAACGAAAAGAAAGATTGGCTACCGCTACCGCCTGGGAGGAGGAACTTTTGTCATCCCCTTTTTTGAGACCGTAGATATCTTACCCATGGATGTCATCACTCTGAGCATCAAAACACCTGAAGTGCTTACCCACAGCGGTGTTCCCATCATGGCTGAGGCGACGGCTCAAGTAAGGGTGGACTCTAGTGATCACTCTATCCGCCTGGCGGCAGAACAGTTTCTGGGATTAGGAAAAGAAGGGATCAAAGATGTTTCCATGAACATTCTTGAAGGAAAAATGAGAGAAGTCATGGGGACTATGACTGTGGAGGAAATCTTCAGAGGAAGACACGAATTCTCAGAGAAAGTAACAGAAGTAACCCAGAGTGATTTTTTCCGAATGGGTCTTTCCATGATCTCCTTTGCTCTTAAGGACATCAGCGATACCCAAGGATACTTGGATGCTCTGAGTAAGCCTCAAGTGGCAGCAGCCAGACGGGATGCGGCCATTGCCGAAGCAGAAACAGAAAAAGAAGCCACCATCAAATCCTCTGATGCAAGGAAAGAAGGAGAGGTCGCCCGCCTTGCTGCCGAAGCCCTGATCGCCAAGGCCGAGTGGGAAAATGAAGCCAAAAAAGCCGCCTCCCAAGTGGAAGTAAACAAGAAGAAGGCTCAGGCAGATTACGCATATGAACTTGAGCATTTCCGCCTCAGCCAGGAAATAAAAAAAGAAGAAGCCAAAGTAAAGCTTATCGAAAAAGAGGAAGGCATTAAAATTGAGGAATTGGAAATCTCCCGTAGAGAAAAAGAATTAGACTCGACTGTTATAAAACCCGCTGACGCTCGCAAGCAGCAGATAAAAGCCGAGGCGGACGCAGAAGCATACAGGATTCAAGCTGAAGCAAAAGGGAAAGCCGAAGCCATAAAACTCGAGGGAGTAGCGGAAGCAGAAAAAATCAAACATAGGGGACTGGCTGAAGCTGAGACCATGCTGAAAAAATCACAAGCCTGGGAGAGGTACAACCAGGCTGCTATTATGGAGAGCTACTTCAATATCCTTCCAGATTTGGCCAAGGCTGTCTCCGAACCTCTCTCAAGGATCGATAAAATTGTGCTTGTAGGAGGAGACAGGGGAACTGGAAGCGCAAAAATCACTTCCCAAGTAGCAGAAATTTTGGCCCAGATGCCTGAAGTGGTCAAGTCACTCACTGGAGTAGATCTTAAAAAATATCTAAAGGAAAAGCTTACCCCTGAAGAAAAAGAGGAAGAAGAATAATATTCCTTTGAAGTGGGTCAACCATGGTATCAGAAAAAGCTAATCAAATCGGCGAATCTCTGACACTCAAGGTGACCGCCAAAGCCATGGCCATGAAGGCCGAGGGTATAGATGTCGTTGACCTGAGTGCTGGAGAACCGGATTTTCCAACACCGGACAATGTGAAAGAAGCTGGCAAACGGGCTATCGAACAAAACTTCACTAAATATACTCCCAATGAAGGGATTCCAGCCCTAAAAGATGCTATCATCAACCGCTTAAAGATGGACTTCGGGTTGACTTATAGCAAGAATGAAATCATCGTCTCCACAGGAGCAAAAAGCTCCCTCTACCACCTCATCCAAGCTCTGATCAACGAAGGCGAGGAAGTCATCATCCCTGCTCCTTATTGGGTCACCTACCCTCCCGCCGTTTCCCTGGCCAACGGAAAAGCTGTCATCATCCCCACCAAGGAAGAGAATGGATTTCTGCTTTCCCTCGACCAGCTCAAGTCCGCCATCACGCCTGCTACCAAGGCCCTTATACTGAACAATCCCTCCAATCCAACCGGAGCCGCTTATACAAGGCACCAGCTAGAAGCCTTGGCCGATCTTGTCACCAAAGAGGATATCTACGTCATTGCTGATGAAATCTATGCCCATCTTGTCTATGATGATTTCCGTTTCACAAGCTTTGCCTCTCTTGGAGAGGAGGTCAAAAAGAAGACTATCCTCATCAACGGTGTCTCCAAATCTTATTCCATGACCGGTTGGCGGATAGGGTATACTGCTGGTCCTGAAGATGTAATCAGCGCCATGTCCAAGATACAGAGTCACAGCACTTCCAATCCCTGTTCCATCTCCCAGATGGCCAGTGTCGAAGCCTTGAAAGGGCCACAGCATGAAGTCTCCCGGATGAGATCGGAATTTCAGAGACGCAGAAATTACGTTCTGATGCGCCTTCAGAGCATCCCTCAAATCTCCTGCTTCAAGCCCCAAGGAGCTTTCTATCTTTTTCCTAATTTTTCCTCTTATTATGAGAAAGAATTCAACAATGTCCTCATCCGTAACTCCTACGGATTAGCCTACTACCTGCTTAAAGAAGCCAAAGTAGCCATCGTCCCTGGAGATGCTTTCGGAGCCGATGACTATATCCGTGTTTCTTATGCTACTTCCATGGAAAACCTGGAGAAGGCCATGGACAGGATCATCGAAGCTGTATCCCGCTTGAAAACGGCCAAGAAAGTGAAGCGCGTTGCCCTGTCCAACACCATAACCCGAGTGAAAAAGTCGGTTCCTGTGGACTCCTCCATATCTGTCCAGATGAGAGATGCTCTTGTGGCTGAAATGGAAAGCCATCTCAGCTACCAAAATTATTTTGAGTGGAACGCCAACATCAACGGGGTTATCGTCCAACTACGGACCAACGTTTCCCACCTCAGTGATTTCTGGATTGAAAACTGGTATCCTGCTCAGCTGGAAACAGATCTGGAGCCCCATGGAATAATCTATGCAGTGGACGGTATTACTGGCCGGGAACCTCGTGCATATTATAATTCAGAGTCAAAAACAGGTGTGTTGGTCAACTGCGACTATTACACTTCTCTTCGCAGTCTGGCCCTTGGCCTGGTGACGGACGTTTCAGAGAGGCTTTTCAATTTCCACGCTATCAGGGGGATGTCAGCAGACCTGGAAGGCAAGGGACTGATCTTGGTCGGTCCCAAAGGAACAAAAAAAACAGAGCTCTTCTTCACTCTCCTGCAAGACAGAAGATTCAGACTCCATTCCAATGACCTCATCTTTGTCCGTTTTACCGGCGGTCGAGCACTGGCAGACTCTGTGGAAAGGAAACTTTATCTGCCTACCAACACAGTAGAGGCCTATCCGGATTTTGCTCCCTTGTTCGACAACAGCAAATGCGAAAACGTGATCGCCCGCAAAGAGGACTGTCAAGATTCCGAGTGCATCCGCCTGGATGATTGTCGCCTGGATAGAGGATCACCCTTTTGCTACAAGGCCTCAAAGCAGGCCATGGTTCTCCTCGATCCCTACTGGATCGATGGCCCTTCCAAACATACCAAGCGCACATCGCTGCGCTGGATATTCATTCTTCGCTATGACACCGTTTCGCCTCCTTTTGTGGAGATGGACATAGAGGACGCCTTGCGCATCCTGGAGACAGGGGAAAGCCTCGGCTCGAGACGAACGCTGACACCTTCTAAAGGTGAGCCATTCTACAATCCGCACCTTCTGGTGACCAACGATGAGCGGATGGAGCTCCAGAAGAGTTTTTTCCGCCGCGTTCTCGAAAGCACCTCTTGCTACCTTTTCAACAGCGGTGTGGCTTCGCCTGAAGACATCAAAAAAATCGTCACCGGCGAATCTGAACCGCCATCTCACTCATGAATAAAGTATAACCATGACAGATACCAAAAGCATATCTGACGTAGATACCTGCAAGAAATTTGCTAAGGAAATTTCCCAGGTTCTTAAGGGACCAAACATAAAGAGTGTGGACCTTAGATGGCTGGAACCAAGGGCAAAATCCAGCGGTATCAAAACCACGTTTGGCTCATACGGCTGGCGTTCAGCCATATCCAGCCGAATCGCTCCCAAGACCGTCTACTTGGGGAGCGAATCTATCCGGCTTCCCCGGCCTTCAGAAGAGCAAAAATCGCTTATCGCCAACGCTCCCGAAGAGCTTGATAAGGTTCTCCACCTGTTGCAAACTCTTCCTTTCTACCACATCCGCAGACGCATGGGAGACAATAACTCCTACAATCCATACTGCAACCTCTATGTCTCCGCCGCGGATTTGATCAACTACCGGATTGGGTACATGTGGGGAACCACCATGTTCAAACCCAAAAAAAAGCCTGGTCCTGAGTTCATCATGATCCACATCCCGGAGGAACATCTCCTTCGCCAGCAGGTTCTGGTCCTTCCTGAAGAAAACATCAATATCGCCTTGGGAACAGATTACATGGGGGAAGACAAGAAAGGATTTCTGCGCCAGGCCATGTGGGTTGCTGACAGAGAAGGGATGCTCGGTCTTCATGCCGGCACCAAGCTAGTCACTGTCCGAGATCCCGAAAACAAGCTCAAAACCTGCGGAGTTTTTCTTTTCGGCCTGACAGCAACAGGCAAATCAACCTGGTCCTGTCATCCCCTTGGCCTCAACTATGAAAAAGGAGAAAGAACCGAAGTCATCCAGGATGATATCGTTTTTCTTAGAAAAGATGGGTCGGCTCTGGGCTCGGAGAACAATTTTTTCGTCAAAACTGATGTAGAGAAGAAATATCAAGAAGCGATGTACAACGCACTGATAGACAAGTCTGCCCTGTTGGAAAATGTGATGATCAAATCCAACGGCGAGATCGACTTTCTTGATGAAACCCTGACCGCAAACGGCAGGGCGGTCATTCGCAGAGACAGATTAAAAATCAGGATAAAGGGAAAAAAAGTAGGGATATTCTCTAAATCTATCGATCTGCCTCCTCTGGAAGAGCTTGACGGAATCATTTTTGCTTTCATCACGCGAAGAAACACCATCATGAGCTTCGCTCAAGAGCTTACACCAGACCAGGCCGTCTTGGCTTATCTTTGGGGCGAAAGCACTCATAGCTACGCAAGCCAGCCTCACAAAGCAGGCGAATCCGTTCGCATCATGGGGACAGACCCGTTTATCATCGGCTCTAGAGCCAGGAAAGTCAACCGCTTCTACGAAATCATCATGACCCTTGTCAGCAACTATCCGGGAAAGCTCAAATTCATGCAGTACAACACAGGTGGAATCGGAGAAATTATCGAAGAATACGATGAAAAGGGTCAAAAGAAAAAAAAGCTGGTGCGTAAAGTAACCCGGGTTCCTATAAGCCTTATGTCTCAAATCCAGAGAGGAGACCTGAGGGGTACCAATCACTACCAAAAAGGAATCCTGGGAACGAGAGAGATCAAACTCTGTGAAGAGGGGAGCCTGGATGAATATGACATCCGCAACTTCTATTCAGAGGACCAGATTAATGATTACATCCACGATCTGGTTGAGGGAAGACGGGAATTTACCGATGAAGTGGCTTCAGAAGGGCTTCGAAAAGAAATCATTTATGCAGCAGAACGTTCCTTCAGCATAGACAAGAAAGAGAGAAAAGAAAAAATCGCTGTCTCTGAAGGCCCCCCTTCAAAAGAGAAACCTTTCTATTACTGGGAATCAAAATCCAGGCCACGCCGTGGAGGCTTTTGGCGCTCTCGCTAGAGCTGTTTACTCATCCTCATTTCTATTTCTTGAGCTAAAAGATGGAGCAGAATCAGATGGCCTTCCTGAATTCTGGGAGTGCTACGGGAAGGAATATCGAGCAGGAAGTCAGGTAAAGAGCGGAGACTGCCCCCTCCTTTTCCAGTCAAGGCCACTGTCACTAAATCCTCTTCCTTGGCTTTTTTTATGGCTTCAATCACATTTGAGGAATTCCCGCTTGTGGAAAGCCCGAGGGCCAGGTCTCCTTTTCTCCCCAGGGCCTCCATCTGCCGGCTGAAGACATAAGCAAAAGATGCGTCATTGGCAATGGAAGTGAGAGCTGAAGTATCAGTGGTCAGGGAAATAGCCGGAAGGGCTGACCTTTCCTTCAAAAATTTATTAATCAGCTCTGCGGCAAAATGCTGGGCCTGAGCCGCACTTCCTCCGTTTCCAAAGACAAGAATTTTGCCACCGGTCTTTAGGCATTCCACAGCTCGGCTGATTACTCTGTCAAAGAGTTGCCCCTTTTCAACGAAAAACTCTTCCATAATCTGGGAAAGCTCCTTGGCCACCTGCTCGTATCCCATTTTTCCTCCTCAAGGGGAGAACTTATCCCTAAGGACACTCTTTCTCACCAGGTTTGTTGCTTCAATCAAAAGAAAAAGAGCGTTTTCACAGGGAAAATCCTCATTTTATTTCAAACTATCTTTTATAGTGTTTCGGACCTTTTCGATAAGCTGGGGCATGGTTTGAAGATTATAATCGCTCACAGAGAGAGGGTGATGAAACTCGACTTTGACTCTTCCTTTTTTGACAAAGAAACTTCCTCGGGGCATCATCTTGTAGGTCCCTTGAATAGAAATGGGGACAACAGGCACTTGGCTGCCGAGGGCTAAGAAAAAACCTCCTCGCTTGAATGGCTGTATTTCGCCATCCCTGCTTCTGGTTCCTTCAGGAAAGATGAGAAACGAAAATCCTTTTTCCTTGATAAGCTGCGTAGCCCTCTCGATGCTCTTTTTCCCTCCTTTGAGTCTTTTCCTGTCGACGGGAACAAAGCCCACATGCCTCATGCCTTGGCCGATGATGGGAATGCGCAACACCTCTTTCTTCAAAATGACTCTTATGGATTGAGGAATGATCCAGAAAAGGAGGGGCCCATCAATCAGGCTCAGATGATTGGCCATGAACACATAGGCTCTCTTTTTATCAATTCTCTCCAAGCCTGAAACCCCCACTTGAATGGCGAGGATTTTGCTTCCTATGGATAGTGCCCATTTGCCGATGGCAATCAGGGGCTCTGACCATCTCCCTAAGTAACAAATGAGAAGCACAGGTAAAAGGAGAACAGCCAAGACGACGTAGAGTAAGAAAGCAATGATGGTCCGCATTTTTGTTTCTCAGATTATACCATATCCCTCGCTGATGAAGTAAGAATTCTATCCGTGCGTAAGCATCCTTATTTCCGTGACAGTTTTAACAGCAGTCAGGTAAGCTGAGGAGGAAGCCATCCGAAGGCGAGTGAGCAAGGTTTCTGTCCATCCGAAGCCCATAGTGGCGGGTGGGAGGGTCTTGGCGAGGATGGACAGGAACCGATGCTCCGAGGAATAAGCGGACTTTCCCCAGCGATGATGGAGGGGAACCGCCGCTTTGACTGACTATAAAAAAAAGGCGATGCATCCTCAGATGCATCGCCCCTTTTCCGCCTTAAGGCGAAATTTGCTACGCGGAATTCAACCCGAATTACTCTACAGCTGTTCTTGGTGCTCGAATCCAGGAGCCAGCCCAGTTGACCAGATCGTAGTCGAAATCTCTCATCTCATCGATGATGTACATCCCGGCTGTGGGCGCGCTGGCACTGAAACTCCAGCCATCTGTGGTGCCGTTCCGACCCCTTGATTCAATCATGAAATCATCGTCACCGACATCAGCGGCTACAATACCCCTTTGTCCCCCAACAGATGTGCCAAGGAAGACTTGGAAAGCTGTGCCCCAATTATCGTTTACAGGGCAGACCTTGAGGTAGAAGGGGGAAAGAGCTCGGATGAAAAGATCGTTAGGCACAAGAGGTCCATTATGTGTAATGGGGGGTGTTGCGTTATCCCATGCACCTTGGTCTGTGATGAAGTCAGCGGCTCCTGTGGCAATGGTCACGATGTCTTTCATAGTACCTTTCTGCTTGGCCTTCTGGATAGCCGTGATCGCGTTGGGAATAAGAAGAGCAGCGAGAATTCCGATAATCGCCACAACAATCAGCAACTCAATCAACGTGAAACCTCTTAACTTTTTCATTTTAAACCTCCTTTTTTTTCTGGTGATTATTCCAATCACTTCTTATATCTATATATCTTGCAATTTTTATGCCAGAAGGGAAAACTGTAAGTTATTGAAATTGAATAAAATATTTTTATGGGTTCTCATGTTTACTCCCTTTAGTTGACACTTTTTGACGATTTATTGACAAAATTTGGTTTTTTCGGGGAAAATTCGACGGTTTGCCGCTTATTTCTTAAATCATATTTCTCCATGAGATATCTCAGTGAACGGTAATTCACTCCCAACAGACCTGCCGTCTCCTTCAGACTTCCTCCGGTCGCCTCAAGGGCATCTCTGATAAAATTTCTGGAAACATCGTCCAGGTATTGATTGAGGCTAAATCCAGGCTGAAACATATATTTGCTCTCTGGCTCCTCCTGAACCCTGAGGAGATCTGCAGGAAGACTCTCTTCTGTTATTGTCTCTCTTTCCTCTATGACCACGACCCTCTCGATAATGTTTTCTAGTTCTCTAACATTGCCCGGCCAGGGATAAGACTCAAAAACTTTCATGGTTTCAGGAGCAATCCTTTTCATCTTTCTTCCCATCTGCTTGCAGTATTTCTGCAAGAAATAGGAAACAAGAAGAGGAAGATCCTCCTTTCTTTCCCTTAGAGGAGGCATCTCAAAGGAGATGACATTCAACCGGTAGTAAAGATCTTCTCGAAAATCTCCCTTCCCTATCTTCTCTTTGAGATCCTGGTTTGTTGCTGCAATGATGCGAGCATCGACTTCGATTTCTTCTGTTCCCCCCACATGTCTAACCTTCTTCTCCTGAAGCGCTCTGAGCAACTTCACTTGTGTCATGGAGGACATCTCTCCCACTTCATCCAGAAACAGAGTCCCTTGTTGGGCAACTTCAAACATCCCTTTCTTATTGGCAACGGCTCCTGTGAAGGAACCCCTGGCGTGTCCGAACAACTCACTTTCCAGTAGATTTTCTGGAAGAGCTCCACAGTTAATAGAAACAAAAGGCTTTTCACGACGTTGGCTAAGAAAATGAATGGCCCGGGCAGCCATCTCCTTTCCTGTGCCGCTTTCTCCAGTGATCAGAATCGTGGAGTCTGTACTAGCAATCCTTTCTATCAGGTTGTAAACTTGTATCATCTTCTTACTCTTGCCAATCATATTCTCGAATTTGTATTTCTCCCTGAGTTCCTTCTTCAGCATGATGTTTTCTTCCCTGAGTCTGCTCTTCTCCAGGCCATGAGCCACTACGATCTTCAGCTCTTCCACGTCAAAGGGTTTAACCACATAATCAAGAGCTCCGGCTTTTAAAGCCTCTACGGCTTGTTTGATCGAACCGTAAGCTGTTATCATGACAAAAGGTATTTCCGGCTTCTCTTTCTTGACCTTTCTTAAGATCTCCATCCCGCTCATTTCGGGAAGTTTGATGTCGGAGATGATGAGATCAAAATCCTGTTTCTTTATCAGTTCCAGCGCCTTGGAGGCTGACAGAGATGTCTCCACCCGATAACCTTCTTTAGAGAACACTACACTTAAAAGATCGAGAATGCTTCTTTCGTCATCTATGATGAGAAGTTTATCCATTTCTCTCCACGTTCTTTTTTCTTTATCAGCTTAAGCATATCTGGATTCTTCCAAGGAAGAGTTATAACCACTTCTGTTCCCCGGTTGACTTCAGAAGAGAGGTGTATCTTTCCCTGATAATCTTCAACGATCCTCTGCACCACGGACATGCCCATTCCAATCCCGTCTTCAAAGCGGGAATAGAAAGGTTCAAAAACCCTCTTCATTTCTTCCTCTGACATGCCTCTCCCTGTATCGGCAATTCTAAGCTGGATTTCATCGTCTTTTTCTTGATCTATGTCTACGGTCAAAGCCCCTCCCTTAGGCATGGCTTTGAGAGAATTTTTTATCAGATTCCAAAAAATCTGTTTGAAATGATTGGGATTACCGTAATACTGGACTTTCTTGGACTTGAAATTTCCTGTAACCTGATGGGCTCCGTTCAATTCACCCCCTCTTTCAAGCAACATCAAGGTCTCTCTCACTAGAGAGGAAAGATCTACGGCAGTGGAGGAGCTATCTTCGTCGGAAGCCAGATTCAAAAATTGTTCTATGGAATGAGAAACCCTCACGGACTCCCTGAGGACAATATTCATCAAATCTTTCTGTTCTGGATTCAGCACCAAATCTTCCTTGAGAACTTGAACCGCTCCTGCTATGGCGGCAAGGGGATTTCGGATCTCATGAGCAAGCCGAGCAGATACCTCTCCAGCTATAGCCAGGCGATTTCTCTGCTCCAGTTCCTTATGAGCTCGTTCCAGCTCCATCCTCGTTCTTCTCAAATTCCCAGTCAGGTAATTCATCAAAATGGCCACAAGAATAAAAACGCTCCACGCGATGAAGATATTATTGATGACGAGACCGAGGGAAACATCTGCCCACTGTTCTCCGCTGAAAAAAGGAATCAACCCAAAATACATCCCATCCATGAGCAGTCCGAAGCAAATGGCCGAAAGAGCTGCTGTTATTAAGGCCGCCCGGTAAGAAAGAATGATGCTGGCTGCAATAATCTCGAAGACGTAAAGGAAATAAAAGGAGCCCTTTAAACCTCCTGAAATGTAGACAAGCCCTGTAATCAGAAGAAGGTCCAATAGGATTTGAAGATAGACCTGGAAAGTGAAGTTCTTTCCCCAAACATAGAGGAGGAAATAGATGAGAGTGAGAAAGTAGACGAGAATAATCAGATAGTAAAAGGGATTAAGAGGCAGAAAAGTCGATGTGCTGTACTGAATAATCACCGCTGAGATGACGAGAGAGGTAACAACAATCAACCGCAGGATGATAAACCAGAATACATGCGTTCTCTGTGTGTTCATGCCCAGCTCCTCTTTTCGACCTTCTTAAAACTTTTGCATCAAGCTAAAAATAGGCAGATACATGGAAACCACGATGGTGCCCACTATGCCACCGACAAAGATGAGGAGGACGGGTTCCAAAACAGAAAGCAGAGAAGCCACTGAAGCTTCAACCTCTTCATCGTAAAAATCCGCCAACTTAAGCAGCATCTCATCCAGAGTTCCGGTTGCCTCTCCCACTCCGACCATCTGGGTGAGCATGAAGGGTAATTGTGCTGTCTCTCTGAAAGCATCAGTTAGACTTGTCCCTTCGGCTACATCTTTGCGCGCATCCATGATATTCCCTTCAACGATCACATTGCCGGCAGTGGCCGAAGTGATCTTTAAGCTTTCCAGCATTGGAACTCCTCCTGAGAGAAGAGTACTCAGCGTCCGGGTTACACGAGAAAGAGCAACCTTCATGAGAAGACTCCCGAAAAGGGGCATCTTGAGCAGCCCTTGATCGGTGGCTCTGCGTCCTTTGGGTGTCCGTCTGATATAGCGATAAAGGAACACAAGGCCAATAAGCCCCAGTAAGATAAACAAAATATACTTCTGGACAAACTGGCTAATGTTCAAAATCGCCAGAGTCAGAAAGGGAAGACTCGCTCCCAGTTCAAGAAAAACAGAGGCAAAAACGGGAATGACCTTCCACATCATGAAAAGGACTACTACGATGGCAAATGTCACCACAGCTACAGGATAAATCATTGCCTGTCGAACCTGAGACCTTATCTTGACGATTTTCTCCAAATACTCAGCCAGACGCCGGAGCATGATATCCAGAGATCCGCTCTGTTCGCCGGAAGCCACAAGATTGCAGAAAAGATCATCAAAAACCTTAGGGAATTTCCTCTTGGCCTGGTGTAAGGTGGAACCCGCTTCGACGTCATCCTTGATGCCGTTAATCACTCTTTTGAAATATCTGTTCTTCGTTTGTTCGGCCAGAATGTTCAAGCTTTGAATCAGGGGAAGCTCAGCATCGATCAGAACAGAAAGCTGCCTGCTGTAGACCGCCAATTCCTTCGACCTCACTTTTTCTCTTCTCAGGAAAGGGATTTTCAGCTCAATCCTTTTGGCGAAGATGTCGGAAACGGCTATCTGCTCCCTCTGGAGGGCCTGGGCGAGCTCTTCAGGGGAATGAGCAACTCGTTCTCCGCCGACCATATCCCCGTATCGATTCTTACCTTTCCATTTGTATGTAGGCATTTTTCTCTCCTATTTTCTGGTTTGTTGGGGAGTAAAACTCATGGATGTCACTCTTATTCCCTCTCTACGCTGAATGATATCCGTCAATTCTTCAGGCTTGGATGTCACTCCCATGGCTGTTTCAAGAGTGATGAGACCCTTGAAATAGAGATTAGCCAGTGACTGGTTAAAGGTCTGCATTCCAAACTTCTCCTGCCCCATCTGCATGGTGGCATAGATCTGGTGGATTTTGTTTTCCCTGATGAGATTTCTTATCGCTGAGTTGGGGATGAGGATTTCCATGGCCAAGGCCCTTCCCTTTCCATCCGACCGGGGTAACAGGGACTGAGTCATGATTCCTTCCAAGCACATGGAAAGCATGATTCGCACCTGAGCTTGGTATTGGGAGGGGAAAATATCGATAACTCTTGATATAGATTCAGCAGCAGAATTGGTGTGCAGCGTGGAGAAAGTCAAATGACCTGTCTCCGCAACCCTCAGGGTCGCTTCCACTGTTTCCAAATCTCTCATCTCTCCCACCAGAACAACGTCGGGATCCTCCCTCAGAACAGATCGCAGAGCATTGGGGTAGGTGAGGGTGTCGACATGAAGTTCCCGCTGGTTGATGATCGATTTTTTTGGGGTAAAGAAATACTCAATCGGGTCTTCTATGGTCACGACATGAACGCTTCTTTCCTTATTGATGTGATCGATCATACAGGCAAGAGTTGTGGATTTTCCGCACCCTGTCGGACCTGTCACCAAAACCAAACCCCGAGGAAGGAAGCAGAGCTGAGCCAGCCGCTGGGGGATGCCCAGCCTCGTGAAACTGAATTCGTGGGGCAGGAATCTCCGGAAGGCGGCAGCCACAGATCCCCTTTGCATGAAGATATTCCCCCGAAAACGTCCCAGAGTGTTAATCCCAAACGAAAAATCCAGCTCCATTTTTTCCTCGAACTGTTTCTTCTGTCGATCGGTCAATACGCTGTAGGCAAGAGCCTTGGTTTCTGCAGGTGTTAATAGCGGGTAATCCAACGAAACGAGAGTTCCATTAACTCTGATCCGGGGAGGAACGTAAGTGGTTATGTGCAAATCACTGGCATCCATTTCAACCGCTTTTTTTAATAATTCTTGAATAGTTATATCCATCCTTATACCTCCGCATCCTTTATTGTTTCCCTTAAAACTTCTTCCGCAGAAGTTATTCCTTCCTTTATTTTTATCAACCCGCTTCGGCGCAAGGTAGTCATACCTTGTTCAGTGGCCTTCTTCTTTATCTGATAGGACTGAGCTTTACTTAAAATCATATCCTTTATGTCATCCGTGATCTCTATCACTTCAAAAAGCCCTGTTCTTCCCTTATAGCCTGTGTTGTGACAAGCACTGCATCCTTCAGGCTTATAGACTGTGACACTCTTGGCTTCTTCCTCTGAAAATCCAATATCGACAAGGATTTCCTGAGGGATTTTATCTTCCACATGGCACTTCTTGCACAAGCGCCTCACTAATCTTTGGGCCACGATCATGATCACCGAATCGGCGATGAGATAAGGTTCTATATTCATGTTGACCAGCCTGGCGATTGAGCTGGCAGCATCGTTGGTGTGGAGTGTGGAAAAGACTAGATGTCCGGTGAGAGCCGCTTTGATGGCGATATCCACAGTCTCAAAATCTCTCATCTCTCCCACCAACATTATGTCTGGGTCTTGGCGGAGGAAGCTTCTCAAAGAAGTGGAGAAATTCAACCCGATTTCTTCTTTGATATTGACTTGACTTATGCCGGGAATGTGAAACTCCACAGGATCTTCAGCTGTGATGATGTTCTTTTCCAGAGAGTTTAATATGGAGATTGCAGAATAGAGAGTGTTTGTCTTTCCGCTTCCTGTTGGCCCCGTGACAAGGATAATTCCCCAGGGTTGAGCTATTCCCTTCTTGAAGATCTCAAGCGACTCTTTTTCAAACCCCAGCTTTGTCATGTCTAACTTCAACATCTCTCGATCGAGAATACGGGTCACCACTTTCTCGCCGAATATGGTAGGAATGCTGGAGACTCGCATATCCACTTCTTTCCGCTCACCATTTTCCAGCTTCACTCTCATTCTAATGCGGCCATCCTGGGGCAATCTTTTCTCGGCAATATCCATATTAGAGAGGATCTTCACCCTAGAGATGACTGGATTGATGAATTTGGGAGCAAGATTCATCATCTCATGAAGGGTGCCGTCCAAGCGGTATCTCACGCGAAGGGACTTTTCATAAGGTTCGAAGTGGACGTCGCTGCCTCCTTTTTTTATAGCATCGATGAATACGGTGTTGACTAGGGTGATGATCGGAGCTTCTTCTGTGGAGTGAACCAGCTCTTCGATATCATAGTCTTCTTCTTCCTCTTCGATGATGTTGACCGAAGTGTCCTCAGCTAGCTCAATCTCATCGAGTATCTTCTTTACCCGTAAAGAATCAGAGGCGCCATAATATTTGCTGATGGCATTCATGATCCCCGACTCAGATGTGATCACAGGCTGAATGCTCAGGCCGGTTCTGAATCTGATATCCTCTATGATATCCAAATCCGTGGGATCGACCATAGCCAAGGTCAGAAAGGAGCGAATCCGATGAATGGGCATGATCATGTTTTTTTTGGTGATCTCGACTGGTATCAGGTTTATGACTTCTGGATAAACCTCAAACTGGTTCAGATCGATGTAGGGATAACCCAACTGTCTGCTCAGGGCTTTAGCCATATCTTCTTCTGTGACGTAGCTGAGGCTAACCAATGCCGTGGTTAAAGCAGTGCCGTTTTTCTTTTGGTAATCCAGAGCATTCTTCAGCTGGTCGGATGTGAGGAGTTTTTCCCGCAGAAGAAGCTCACCAAGGTTTGAGGCCATTTTCCTTCCTTATTCCATGCTTATGAACTATGGAAAAATGACTGACAATAATTGCCCTTCATTTTCCTTCTATACAGAGAGGACGCTGTACCTTATCCTTTTTCTCTCCCCTCTAGATTCCGTTCAACAAAGAGTTCCTGCATTTTGTTTATAGAGGTTTTCTATAGTCGCAGAGATACCCTAATGCGTCAATCACCTGGAAAGAGGATTTTCCAGGTGAATTTAACAATTTTTGTCTCACCGAAAGTGATGAGAGATGTCATCGCTGCCGATGAGGGGATGAGAGAAGGATTATCCTTTTGCTATTTCTTTTCTATCAGATTTTCCAGTCTCTTGCGGAACCGAACGGCTGGAGGCCATCCTGGAGCCAGCCTGAGTACTGCGTCGTTGATCTTCAATGCTTTTTCCAAATCTCCCTTTTTGGCCATCAATATGGATTGGCTGTGAAGAGCTTCCTTGCTCTTCGGATTGATCCGCAGGGCTTGATTCAGATGAAACCCGGCTTTATCCAGAACTCCAAGGGCGATGTAGGCATTTCCAAGATTGAGTTGAACTCCCTCCGATTCCGGCTCAATAGACAAGGCTCTCTGGTACCACCGCAGAGCCTGAGGCCAGTCATTCCTTTGGGCCGCAAGGTTGCCCAGGTTGATGCAAGAGAGAAAATCGTTTGGATTGGAGGAGATCGCTTCCCTGTAATGATAGCCAGCTTTCTGGGTTTGATCGAGATTCTCGTAAATCAAAGCAAGGTTGTAGTGGACAAGGTCCATACGAGGGGAATATCCCACAAGATGAGGCAGGATCAAAGCGAAGATTAAGAACGCGGTCAAAGTTGTACCCTTTTTCCAATTTTTCCCCTGCCAAGCCTCATAAAGAGCAGCCACAGGAATGGCTGAAAAAAGCATCAGGGCTGGCACACAAGGCAAACGGTAACGGGAAAAGAGAAAAAAAATGACTGTGGAGATCATCCAGGCGAGGACAAATAACCAAGCAGGCGCAAACGTTGCCAGCCTTTTTCTATACATCCAAAGACCAATGACCGCCAGGATGAAGATGCCTCCAAACTCGAAGAGAGGAAGCTTAAGAACCGGTGATATTGTCTTGACATAATAATAGTCGACAGCATCCGGCCATTCATACCAACTCCAAAACATGAAGATCTTTTTGAACTGCAATCGAATGAACCCGAAAGGATCTTTTCTTATCCAGGAGAAAGATTTTTGGAACCAGTAACTGGAGACCTCCACAGGTGTGAGATCTCTTCCCAAATCTTGCTCTGCCAGACGAATCGGCTCGCTGCGCTCATAAGAAGGAATCTGTTTCCCCGGGACGATGGGCTGATAGGTCCCATTGGCATGCGGGTTATTGCCGATATAGAAGTTGACTCCGCCTTGGAAAGTGGTTGGCAAGAAGACTCCTCCCACAACCCGGTTCCGGATGGCAACGGGAGCAAGAACAAGAAAAACGCCCAGGAGCAGGGCACCATTTCTTGACAGGTGAAAGCTTAACCGTTGTCTGGGACGGAAAGGGAGAAACAGGAGAAACAAAACCACCAGCAACATATTCTCCCGCAACAAACTGAGCACTCCGCAAAGGATCCCAGCCAAAATCCACTGCCCGACCATCTGGCTTTCTCTGGCTTCTGCCAAGACCCAGAGGAGAAAACAGACTGTGGCCACCGCCAAGGACTCTTTGAGAATCTGGACATCATAGAAGATGAATACCCCGCAGATGGCTGCCAGAGCGGCCGCCGCAAGCCCCACATTCTCTCCGGCTATCCTTCTGCCGGCTCTGTAGAGGGCATAGCATCCGGCCACAGCAAGGAGAATCTGTATGATGTAAACCATATCCAGATTGTGGCCGAATATTTTATAGAGCACAGCAAGAAGGTAGGGATAAAGGGGGGCCTGAAAAAAAACCTCTGATCCCAGCCACGCTCCCCCGGCAATCTCCTGAGCCCAGCGGTCATACTCGTGGCTGTCCATGATGAGCTGAGCAAAGAAAGGTTGATGGTGAACAGCCAGCAAATGTCCCAGGCGCAAGAGGAGGGCAACGATAAGGATGGTCCAGAGGATGAGGTTTTTCTTTTTCGAAGAATGATTACCAAGAGAAGGACTCTTGTCTTGAGGATGGTTTTCTTGCATCAATCGCTTCTAAAGTTGACTTAATAATAATATCACTGATTTTAAACATCAAGACCTTTTGACTCCAATGGGATCAGGACTTGCCGTCTGAAAGAGTCTTTTTTCTTCCCTTTACCTGTGTTAGAGAAAATCCTGGGATATGGCCTGAGCAATGGGCTGAAGTCACCATAGAGTGAAGATGAGGCTTTCCATCAAAGCTGTCTGCAAGAGAAGAAGGGCACAGATGAAATAAAAAAATTTTCTGGGGAAATTCCGCACTTTGGTCAACTCTTCAGCCGCAGCGATGACCACAAATGCAGTGACAAAAAGCCAAATCCTTTCGGTTTCCATACGGTAAATTCCTGAAACCCCTATGATGAGGACAAACACGAAAGTTATCAGCAAGAATGAGACGGTAGTTTTTATATTTTTTAAACGCTCAGAAATATCTTTATAGACGCCTCGAAGCCAAATCCCCACAACCGGAAATCCGGTAAATATGGCGAAAGCGAGAAAATTTCCCCAGGTTGTGTACAGCCAAAGCCTAGAAGTCGATTTTCCATGGAGGCGAGCGGCCACATTGTTCATCAGCCGTGCTTCTAGCTCTCTTGCCTTGATGAAAGTCTCCAGGAAATTGAACCTGAAGGCAATCCATAGAAAAAGAGCCACGCAGGCAAACCCGGACAGAGTGAAGAAGGTAAGACGAACACCCTGCCAAATTTTTTCTCTCGCTCTGCTCATCTTGGAAAGGATCAGGAGAAACAGAAAAAGACCGAGAGCCAATCCTGAAAAACTCAAAAAAGTGCAAAGAGCCAGGAGGATTCCTGCCATGAATGGATTAAACAAACCCCCTTTGTTATTCATAGCCTTAACAAGAAACCAGACAGGCCAGAGAGCACAAGCGACAAAAAGAGCGTCCATGCTGACTGCTCCAAAAGTCACCGAGTTGGGGACGAGGATAAAAATCACACATGCAGCAAAAGCAACTCCTGAATCAAACAGCCTTCTGATGATCAAATAAAGAGGCACCACAGCCGTACATCCCAGGATAAGGATAAACCATCCGAAAAGTCCGATATGGGCTTTAATGCTGGACATCTCGGAATAGCCACCCAAAGAGGCTATGCCCTTCATCAGAAGTACATAGCCGGGGGGGAAATGGCTTCCATGGAGACTCAGGGATGGCATCTTCTCTGGATAGTCTCGCAAAAAATCAAGGGTGTTTCCGATTTTGGGGACGTCGAATATCACGTCCTCATTCTCGTAGACCAGAAATTCTGTCCCCATCTCTGTGAATCCGTGGCGCACCCAGGCGAATGAGGCTCTAATCAAGATGGAAAAAATGAGTAAAAAGATGAGTACCATCCATGTTTTTTGAACATGGGATGAACCACGTGATTTCTCAAAGAGAAAGAGAAATAACAAAACCAAAAAAACCGGCAAGATGATTTTGAAAGAAATTGCAGGGATAAAGAAAGAATAAAGCGGGCTTATAGGTGGGTGATTGTAGATAAGTCCTTCAGGCAGCGCAATCCAATTCTTTCTCTTCGGACCTAACAGCTCTAGCCTCCCTTTATCTTTGTCAAAACGGGCTAAGTTGCCTTTCTGATCGAGGGCATAGGCTTTGCCTGTTTTCAGATCCACACGGTAGGTTATCCCTGTTCTCTCATCCCTTGTCGGCTTTGAACAAGGATGAAACTCTTGATAAGGAGTGAGAATGGTGTCCTTTATGAAGAGGAGGTCGATGAGAAAAAGAAGGGCGATAATAAGGCCTGAGCAAATGATCCACCGGCATGAGCTTTTCTCGGTCCCGGATACATTCTTAAGGCTCATCCTTGAAAATTGTGACAACCGATTTTCGCAGTATCCCTCATCTCAGTTAATATTATCTTTAATGGATTTACCTCACTTTTGCAATCAAAAAGAAATGAGCGTTCTATCATATATCGAAGTTTTTTGATATGTTTGTGACAAAAGAACATGTCTTGGAAACAGCTTAAATTGTTAACAATTTTTAATCTAATGAATACTTACTTGACAATATTCATAAATTATTGTATATATTAATACAATTTAATGTATAAATTAATACAATCAATTGTATAATCATGATGATTAGAGTCGATAAGCCAACATTACTGAAAAATATATCCATTTGGGACAGGTATTTGAAAAAGAAAGTTCATATAATCGCTTGTGGAGGTACGGCATTAACGTTGCTAAATCTCAAAGAATCCACAAAAGACATTGATCTCCTTCTTCCAATCCCAGGAGAATATAAATATTTGGTCAAGATTTTGGCTATGAGAGGACAACAGGAACAGGATGGCACAGGGATCCAGGCTTTATATTCGATCTATTTGTCGGCAAGACTATATTTACAACCGAATTAATTGAATCTCCCCTTAAAACTGGAAATCACTTTCTTTTTAAAGAATTTTCATCAATCTATCTGGGCATTTTGAATTTTTATGACTTGATAATAACAAAGCTCTTCAGGTTTACTGCGGTAGATGTAAATGATTGTGTAACTTTATTAAGGGAGAAACATAAAGAAATCAATATGAAAAAGCTAAAGTCAAGATTTTATAAGACTTCATCTTATGATGTTTCTGACGAAAAGAACAAAAAGAACTTCGAGTATTTCTTGGATATTATAAAAAGGAAAAAGATTAAAAGATGAAAAGATCAACATTATTAAAAAAAGTGAAGGAATTGGGATATCCTCTATTTGAGACTGAGGAAACCATCAATGCCAGTGAAACATTGACAGAAGTCATAAAGAGCAATGAACTACGACTATGGGAAGGATTTCCTGTGATGCTAGCTACTAGCCTAGAAAAAAACCTCTTTGATTATCAAGATGTATTAAAGCATTTAGATAACACAAAAGAAAAAGAATGTTTTCAGGATTTAGTTATGATGTCTTTAGCTCTCTATAGTTATCTAGAGTTAGAATTTGCTTTTACCGATAGCATATTTGAATCTAATTATTTTGACAAAAATATCTATGATAGATACTTGAGAATTTTCAGGGAAAAGTGCGATCTCACTGGAATAAATAGAGAGCTGTCATCGGCAAGAATTATAAATACTTTCAAAAATTATTTCAGACGTTCAGAACTTGATTTTGAAGAATACATCAATATGAAAGATGATTTTGAGCTAGAATACGCCATGTCACAGATTTTCTCTAAAAAACAAAAAGAACTATTCCTGAAGAAGCTGAGAGGAGAAAAATTGAACAAGACAGAGCGCGAATACTATTCACGTTCTATTAAGAAAAAAGTATTGGCCCTTGCTAATTCTGACCTCCACAAGTTGGCAGAAAGACTGATTAAAGAATAAAGAATATAAAATCACAATGAAAAATAATTTCCCGTTTTAACTGATTTATATAACTTGTTTTTTTTATTAGTATTACGATATTAAAAAATTGACATAATGGTTAGGTACACGACACAATCAACATGCTAACTTTTTGGATACTTCCTCTCTTTTATCGTGCATTCAATGGATGTTACAGAGTAGGGACAACTTCTTTGTGCTTTAACATTTCTTTCTGAAAAAAGAGCAAGATTATAACCAGAAAAATTTAGCGCACTATCGTATATGATACCATCGAAACCTTCGTTCTTAATTCTCTCAGTTATGTACTGCGTAGGAAAATAAGCAGTATCATCTCTAGGATCAAATGGCCATGAAAACAAGGAAGAAATAAGTTTTCTCCAAGCGAACTCTGCGGCCGGATATTTATCATCCTCAGGCATCTTAGTAAAAAACTTATTTGAGAAATTTATAACCAATATTTTTTTTATGGCAATAAATTCAGCAACATTCAGATTACATCCAACCCAAGGCCTAACCTCAGCTACAGCTGTTTTTTTATCACTAGCTAAATATAAATACGGGATACCAACAGGATTGAGCCTTCCATGTAAAACCTTATCAACAGGAGGGGCATCCATTTCATGGATTGAATAATATTCTTTTTTCATTCCTAATTCATGTTTTCGGGCTCTAAAGAATCTTTCGTCCTTCTTGATCTCATGTGTTTTATATTTTTTCGCGTACTTTATTAGTCCATTAATAAATTTAGTAGACTTGGGTTTTAGGATAAATCTATTGTTAAATCTAAGTTCCCTGATGAAGCTCGATAAAGCATCGATATCGCTTAAAGAAGGTTTTTTGACTTTGATGACAACGTTTTTCTTTACGTCTGGGCTCATTTAAGTCTTACTATAGGAAATGCTTACTTTATTAAAAAATTTTACACCAATATTATATAAACATACCTTTGACGTCAACAATATATAGAAAACACTCTTCTCCTCCTGTGTCAGTGGTGTGTCATAAAAGGATTAAACTTGCCTATTATTATGCAATATAGATTTGTCATAGATTTGACGCTCGTTTGACATTTTAGGCCAAAAATCGCCCAAAATTACCTATTCTGGCTAAACTGTGCTTTTGAGGATAACTATTGAAAAATAAGGGGATAAGATGGCGCGCCTGGAGAGACTCGAACTCCCGACCCGCTGCTTAGAAGGCAGCTGCTCTATCCACCTGAGCTACAGGCGCGCACTTTATCTCAAACTCTCAACTAGAGTTCTAAGCCGCCATCCGAGATCCGAATCGGGGAGATCGGATTTGAACCGACGACCTCCTGCTCCCAAGGCAGGCGCGCTAACCAGGCTGCGCCACTCCCCGCTGTTTCTACCCATCAAGGAATTCCAGGTTTTAATGAAATCTACCCTGGTCTCGAAGCGCCACAATCTTAGCAAAACCTCAAAAAGTTGTCAATTTCAGCGCCGCTTCAGACCTTTTTCAATCTCCCGCCTTTCTATCCTAACTGTTATCGGTCGACCATGGGGACAGAGTGAGGGGTTGGGCGTTTGAAACAGCTCGTCGACTAAGTATTTCATCCTGTCCGGAGATAAAGGTTCTCCGACCTTTACAGCAGTCCTGCAGGCCAAGGTGGCCAGAAGCGCCTCTTCTCTTTTTTCTATCTTCTCCTCCTTTATCTCTTCAAGCAGAGAAAGGAAGACATCTTTCGCCTCTTCCTCCTGGAAAATATCGGGAACCTCCCTCAGAACATAGCTCTGCCCTCCCATAGCTTCCACTCTGAACCCCGCCTCCTCCAGCAAGGATTGATTCTCCTCCATGCTCAGAATTTGAGAAGGTGTAAGGTCCACAAGGAGGGGAAAGAGGACCATTTTTTGAGGCCACTTCTTTCCCTTATGGATCTCTTTATACTTTTCAAACAACACCCGTTCATGGGCATTGTGCTGATCGATGATGAGAATCTCCTCAGGAGTTTCAGCCACGATGTAACTGCGCAGATACTGGCCTAAGACTCTGGGAAATAATTCCTCTTTTTCGGGGAGAGAAGCAAAAAGCTCCTGTCCCATCTCATCTTCTTTCGCATCTGTCTCTATCTGTAAATGAGGAGGCCCTTCTTCTATCCTGAAGCCTTTTTTCTCTTTTTCCTGCGCAGCATAGATTTCTTTTATGCCTTGGTGGCGGAGCAATGCCTGTCTCATGCATTTAAACACAAAGCTAAAAACTGTATTCGAACTTCTGAACCTTACCTCAGCCTTTGTGGGATGGACGTTGACATCGACCTCAGAATGGGGACAGGAGAGAAAAAGGAAAGCTTCCGCAAAACGGCCTCTCTCCAAAAAACCATCATAGGCTTGGTTCAAGGCCGCTTGAAGGAGTTTGTCCTTAACCGGCCGTTTGTTGACAAAAAAGATTTGTCGTCTTCTGTCATAGCATCCGGAGGGAGGAGCGGAAACAAAGCCAAAAATCTTTATTTCGTCCTGTTGATAGTCAACTTCCATCAGATTTGCAATGGTCGATTTTCCATAGATTTGAAAAATTCTTTCTTTGAGGCTGCCCACTGCAGGGTAGTGAAAAATCTCTCTTTTGCCGTGAGTTAAAGAAAATCTGACACCTGGAAAGGCCAGACAAACCCCGGTCAGGTATTTGACGATGGAAGAAAGTTCAGACTTTTCGGATCGTAGAAATTTTCTTCGTGCAGGAAGGTTGAAGAACAAATCTTTGACTTCGACGCTTGTCCCCGGGGGGAAACCGATGTCTTGAATGAGAAGGACTCTCTCTCCTTCTCTTTCAATAAACGTTCCCTTCTCTCCTCTCTTCTCCGCAGTCTTCAAGCTCAGGCGAGAAACCGCAGAAATGCTGGGGAGGGCCTCTCCTCTAAAACCTAAAGTAGCGATGGCCTCAAGATCTTCCTCGCTTCTAATCTTACTGGTGGAATGCCTTTCAAAGCAGACGAGTGCATCTTCCCTGCCCATTCCCGACCCATCATCGGTTACCCGGATAAACCTCTTCCCTCCTGCCCAGATTTCGACATTGATCTCAGAAGCACCCGCATCCAAGGAGTTCTCCACAAGCTCCTTGACCGCAGAAGCGGGCCTTTCGATGACCTCTCCCGCAGCAATTTTCTGGGAGACCGCAGGCGAAAGGCGAATGATCCGGCTCATTTCATCTTATTTTAACCTCTTCCCTTCCGAAAGAAAAGGTGGTTTAAGGAATAGAGAAAGCCGTGGTTTAAGGAATTGAATTTCTCTGAGAGAGGATTTTTCCCTGGGTCCCCATCTCTTCTGCTTTTGTGATCCTGACCCTGATCTTCTCCCTTGCCTCTGGAGAGCAGGAAGAGACCGAAACTTTAATATAGTTGGAAGTTAAAACCCGGGCACCCTCTTCGTTTTTATTTATGACGATGGCTTCACATTTTTTTCCTACAAACTGCCGGCGGAAATCCCAATTCTTCTTCTGCCCTAGTCTGCGCAAAAGGGAGGCCCTCTCTTTCTTGACCTTCACCTCCACCTGAGGCCACGAAGCAGCCTCTGTCCATGGCCGGGGAGAATAGGAAAAGACGTGAAAGTAAGTCAAAGGGGATTTCTCCAAGAAGCGGTAAGTCTGTTCGAACTCCTTATTGCCTTCTCCTGGAAATCCAACGATAATATCCGCTCCCAAAGATGCCTGGGGCGAATGACGTCGCAAACAGGCGAGAATCTGTTCATAATCGGCGACAGCGGTTTTGCGTCCCATGAGCCGCAGGATTTTATCACTCCCAGCCTGGAGAGAGAGATGAAAATGAGGACAGATCTTTTCACTATGGGTTATGTGTTCCAATAATGAAAAGCTCAAAAAACGGGGATCGAGCGAACTCAGTCTTAAACGATCCAAACCCTCCAAGTTCTCGATTTCCTCTATCAATTCCAGAAGGGAGGATGGAGACTGAAAATCCTGCCCGTAGGAGCAGATATGGATTCCTGTAAGGCCGACCTCGCGAAAACCATGATCAATGAACTTTCTGATTTGAGCCAGGATCTTTTCTTTCTCGAGGCTTACACTCATGCCCCTCACCCTGGGAACAATGCAGAATGTGCAGCGGAAATTGCAGCCATCCTGAATCTTGACCAGTGCTCGAGAACGAAAAGGGAAAGCAGAAACAGCTCCCTGAGGACGGATGCAAGTAAGAAGATCTGGAATCAGTTCCTTTTTCTTCTGGTTAGTATATATTCTCCAGACCTGAGGGATGTTTTTGAATTCCTCGGGGGCCCTCTGGACATAACATCCTGTAACAATGATCCGTGCATCAGGCCTGCAGCCGGCAATCCTCCGGATAAACTTGCGCACATCGCTGTCGGCCTTGCGGGTGACCGTGCAGGTGTTCACCAGGACCAGGTCACTAAGAGATGGATCTTTCTCGTACCTCAGCCCCTTTTTCTGGAGTTCATCTGACCACAGAAAAGCCTCTGCTTGGTTGGCACGACAGCCAAAGGTTTGGATGGAGAATGATCTCACAACTCTTCCTTGATCTTCTCAGACTTCTTCTCCACTCGAGAAGCCATTTTTTTTCTGTAGTCTTTTATCTTCTCTTTCAGTCCTTCCTCTTTCTGAGACAGAATCTGAACGGCCAGCAGAGCTGCATTGGCCGCTCCACTCTCTCCCAGGCCCATGGTGGCCACCGGGATTCCTTTTGGCATCTGTACGGTGGAGAGAAGAGCATCAAGACCCCCCAATCCTTTGTTTTCCACAGGAACGCCTATGACAGGTCGGAGGGAATGGGAGGCCACAAAGCCCGCTAAATGGGCAGCCTTGCCTGCTATGGCAATGAACACCTCCACTCCTTTCTCCTCAAACTGTCGAATCAGGTTTAAAGTTCTTTCCGGAGAACGATGGGCAGATGTCACCTCCAAAGCATACGGCACTCCGAATTCCCGAAGCATCTCAACAGCCTCTTTTGCAACGTTATAATCTGAACCGCTTCCTAAAAAAATAGCTACTTTCATCTTCACACCTTCCTCTCGGCTCCGATATCCCGCCGAAAATGCATGGCCTCAAAATAGATTTTAAAAATGACCTTGTAGATTTTTTTCATGGTCTCAGTCAAGGTTTTTTCAGAGGCACAAACTCCCATCACCCTTCCCCCGTCTGTATAATATTCTCCATCCTTGAATTTGGTGCCAGCATGGAAAATGGTGATTCCCGGTATCTTGGAAGCTTCTTTGAGGCCTTCTATCCTCTTTCCTTTTTCGTATTTAATTGGGTATCCGCCCGAAGCTAAAATCACACATCCAGATGGCCTATTACTCCAGTCGAGTTCCTTTTCCAAGACGTTGCCCTCCACAGCCGCAAGAAGCACCTCTACAAGGTCACCCTGCATCCTCAACACTTGAGGTTGAGTCTCCGGGTCTCCAAACCTGCAATTGTATTCCAGAACCTTAGGCCCCTCATCCGTCAGCATCAATCCTACATAGAGGACTCCCTTAAACTTTCTTCCCTCTTCCAGCATTCGGGTTACCGTGGGAAAAACGATGGTCTCCATGATTTCTTTAAAAAGCTCTTGATCTATAAAAGGAGAAGGCGATATAGCGCCCATCCCGCCAGTGTTAGGGCCTATATCTCCATCATAGACTGGCTTGTGGTCCATAGTGGTCACAAGGGGAAGCATTTTGACGCCGTCTGAAATGACGATGAAAGAAGCCTCCTTCCCCCTCAAGAATTCCTCCACCACAACTTTATCCCCAGAATCACCAAATTGCTTGTCCACCATGATCAATCTCACCGCATCCTCTGCCATCTTGAGATTCTTGCAGATCAAAACACCTTTTCCTGCGGCAAGCCCATCTGCCTTCACCACCAGAGGGAAACCGAACTCTCCTGAATTAAAGATCTTCACAGCTTGATCAGGAGATTCCACTACCTTAAACTTCGCGGTGGGAATCTTATGCCGTTCCATGAACTGTTTAGCAAAAACCTTGCTTCCCTCAAGCTGGGCTGCGTTCTGGTCGGGCCCGAAGATTTTCAATCCTTTCTTTTCAAACTCATCTACGATTCCCATAGTCAAAGGAAGCTCAGGCCCGACCACGGTTAAATCGATCTTCTCTTGCTGGGCAAAATCAGCCAGCCCCTTAAGGTCGGTCACGCTGAGAGAAACGTTTTCAGCGATATCCATGGTGCCAGAATTTCCAGGCGCACAGTAAAGCTTTTTCACCTGGGGGCTTTGGGCAATCTTCCAAGCAAGAGCATGTTCTCTTCCACCAGAGCCAACCACCAATACTTTCATTTTCATCCTATCCTTTTTTTTGAATCATTCTGACAAAAAAATTTTCTGGTCAACAGAATGCAGAGGATACCTGACTCTGTTGCTGCTATTTCAATTTTTTTTCTAAATTTCCCAAGAACTTCTCAGCAAAATAGGAGTAGGGAAAAATGCTGGTTAGAATTTTCGAGGCATAGGAGATGGCTTTCTCCGCTGGCAGACAATACTTCATCTCAAGAAAATTCTGGCGATATTTCTTCACTTCTTCCTTGATACTGGCGTCCTTTTTGATCACATCCGCGATAAAACCTGCTAGTGTGTCGAAATCTATCTCCTCCATGCCGAAGCGAGTCATTTCCTGTACCCCCATCCGTATTCCACTCGGGTCCAGGAATGTCTCATCATCCGGAAGCGCCTGGTAATTGGTCAAAATATTGTTCTCTTCCAAATTTCGGGCAATCTTCTGTCCGTTTCCGTAAGCCCTGATCCTTATAAGAACCTGATGAGTCTGAGTAAAACCATCCTTCTCGTCTCCCTCCACGGGTACCCCTTTATCCTTCAAAGCCCGGGCAAAAGCTTTGGCATTGCTGCGAACCTTCGCTTGGTAAACCTCTTTAAACTCATTCATCTCATATGCAGCCATCAACAGGCCGAGAAGTGTTCCCAGATGGTGATTGCTCGTGGAACCAGGAAAGGCACGGCTTTTTATATCCAACCATAACTTCCGAACCTGGCTTCCTTTGGGAAAGTTGCCGGCCACAACTCCCCTTTGTGGGCCGAAGAATGTCTTATGGGTGCTTCCGGTGATGAGGTCGGCCCCTACTTCTAAAGGCTTCTGGAAAGCTCCATACAATCCCAAAACATGAGCCATATCATACATGATCACCGGAGGCGCCTCCCAGTCCTTGATCAAACCAGCGACAAACTCAACAGGTTCCTCGTAGATAAACATGCTTTTGCCAAAGACGATGAGTTCAGGTTTGGAGTGGCTCAGGATTTCAGCGAACTTCTCCAGGTCTGGCTGGTAAGGATTTTCTTCCATCACTGGGAAATTGATGACGTTTTCCTTCCCCGTCTCAGGGTTCTCCTGGACATAGTTGAAGAGAGCGCCCATGGGCTGAGAGCTAAGGTGACCACCCTTGGTCAAAGCGTTGTTTATAACCAAAGTCATCTTCCGCATCGGCTCTTTCTCAGGGCGGTCACGATTGATGAATCTCACCATAGCTTTAAACACCACTTCGTTGGCCATCTGGCCGCTGATGGGCCTCAATTCCACCTCCGTACAGCCGAAAAAGCGTCGCATTTCCTCACATAACTCTTCCTCGACTTCTCTGATGAAATCCGTTCCCTGATAAAAATAGACCTCCTCCCCCTTCATAGTCCGGTGTTCTGCATATCTTCCTGAGGGATCGGAAATCTCGCAAAGCTTCACCAATAAGGATGGGGTGGTTTCAGAAGGAATAAGGTTAAAGGACTCTTTCTGTCTCCAGATATTATTCTCTTCAATCCTCTCACACAAAGACAGGATTTTTTCATCAAACGATGACATATTTAACTCCTCTTCTTTTTATTTAAAATATTTTTCTTCTATCTTAAAAATTTTATCGATTCTTCCTTGATGCCGTCCTCCCTCAAATTCTGTATCCAGCCAGGTTTTGACGATGCTCAAAGCTTCATCCAAGGGAAGGACTCTTCCACCCAGAGTCAGGCAGTTTGAATCATTGTGCGCTCGACTCAACTCTGCCGAATCTTCATCCCAACAGCAGGTTGCTCTCACAGCCCTGTGCTTGTTGGCAACCATGGACATCCCCAGTCCTGTTCCACAAACAAGGATGGCCCGATCACAACCTCCCCCTAAGAGCTTCCCGACAGCCTTCTCAGCATAATCCACATAATCGACTCGCTCATCTGGACCGCAGCCAATGTCTTCATGATCGATTCCTCTTTGAGAAAGATAAGTCTTGATTCCTATCTTCAACTCATATCCACCATGGTCGGAGGCTAGAGCAATCTTCATCCAATTTCTCCTTTCTTTGCAGAACATTATACAGGATAACCAGGCCGTAAAAAAGTTGAAATCGGAAATCAATCGCCCTATAATGACTTCGAGGGTGCCGTCTCCTACCTTTGGAGAATATTTTCACCCCCTTCTATCTCCTTTAGATGGCGCCCTCTCTAAATAGTTTTTTTCGGAAAGTGATTCACCCCTACTGAAGATTACCTTAGGATAAGTACCTATCAAAGGCTCTAATCGGTGAGAAGCTTCTTAGCCTCAGGCAACACCTCGATGGCCTTGATGACAACAGGATCCGTTCTCCTGTAGACCTTTACTCCCTCTTCCATGCCCCACAGAGAGGAGAATATTTCTCTGGTCAGTTCTCTTCTTATTTCTTCTTTGGCCTTCTCAAACTCCTCTTTTTCGAACTCGATCTTGTTTTTTTCCAGAGATACCATAAAATCTCGTATGACCTGTTCATCGACAATGGTATGAGGCTTTAGAAGTGCCTGCTTCTCCGAAGGGAGTTCGAATCCTTTGGAGAGGGAGGTCTTCTGCTCCGCAAATTTTCTTCCATAGCGAAAGAAGGCTCCTTGGAAGAAAAGCCTGGAAGTGAGGGGTTGGATAGAAAACTTAACGGTGTAGTCAGGGGAAATGCCTCCCTGACCGAGAACTTTTCGACCTTTGGAGGTGTAACGGATCTCCCTGATTTCCTCTGAAACTTCTCTCTTCAACATATAATCCTCTAGGGAAGAATAGTCCCTCTGGATAGATCTTCCACTAGGAGTGAAATATTTGGCTGTAGTGAGGGCCAATCCAAGGTTGGAGGCCAAGGGAAAAACGGTTTGAACCACGCCTTTCCCCCATGAGTCCTCGCCTACAATTAAACCTCTGTCATTATCCTTTATGGCTCCGCTCAGGATTTCAGGAGCGCTGGCTGATCCACGGTCGATCAGGATGATCAAAGGAAGATTCTCGTACTGGTTGTTGCTGACAGCACTAAATCCTCTGTTGTAATATTTATTCCTGCCTTTAATAGAGACAACAGGAGCCCCTTTGGGCAGAAATTCATCGGAAATTTCTATAGACTGGAAGAAAGTTCCACCACCGTTTCCCCTCAAATCCAGAATAAGCTCTCTCATCCCTTGCTTGACCAGGGACTCCATCTTTTCTTCGAATTCTTTGGTGGTTGTGGAGGAGAAATTGCGGATAAAAATATATCCCACATCATCTTGAAGGATAAAAGCATAAGGCACGCTGTGGAGAGAGATCTCTTCTCGTACGATGGTCAAATCAAAGGGCTCCTCCAGGCCTTCTCTGACAATGGTGATGGTTACGTCTGTTGCCTTGGGTCCTCTTAATTTTTGCATGGCCTCGTAGCTGGATATGGGCTTGGTGCTTTCTCCCATGATGTGGGAGATAACATCTCCGGCCTGAATCCCTAACCTGAATGCTGGACCGCCTTCAATAGGAGAAATAACCACCAATCGGTCATCTTGCTTCTGGATGAGGATGCCCAACCCGTAATATTTACCTTCATGCTCCTCACGTAAGCGGGAAAAATGGCTGGGCTCAAGAAAGTAGGAATGGGGATCTAATGTCTGGATTATTCCTCTGACCGAGGAAAATATAAGCTCATCCTCATTGGGCTCCTGGTAATAATTCTCTTCGATGAGGTCAACTATGGAAGAGAGCTTTTTCAGCGAAAGATTCCATGCATCTTCCTCCTGCGCCGGGACAAGGATCAGAACGCAGAAGAGGAGCAAAAAAAACAGTATTTTCTTTTTCATTTTTAGAGACCTTTTATACTACCAAAGCCTCTGATGATTGTAAAGATCGTATTGACTTCTCATGCCTTAAGGGCTATATTTCCAAGTGCATTTTCTGGCTGGCAAAAATGTTTGGAAACATTGGATTCCCTGAACTCCTCATCATTTTGGCCGTCGCCCTTCTCATATTCGGCCCCAAAAAGCTTCCTGAAGTGGGTCGCTCCATAGGAAGAGCCCTCCGAGAATTCCGAAAAACCTCGGATGAAATCAAGGAAAAGATCGAGGAAGAAATCCAAGCTGAAGATTTCAAAGACATCAAACGAGAAATCGAAAGGGAAATCGAAGGGGATGAGGAAGACAAAAAAGTTTCCTGACGAGATGACCTTCCTCGAACATCTCGAGGACCTCAGAAAAAGAATCTTTTATTCCTTCATCGCTGTGATCGTGGTTGTGGTCCCAGCCTGGCTCTTCAGCAAGGACATCTATAACATTCTGTCCCGCCCGGTGACCAAATATCTTCCGGAGGGAACAAAGCTCGCTTACACACATCTAACCGCTCCCTTCATGCTCTACATCAAAGTCTCCTTTCTGACAGCCATCTTCTTCACTTCCCCCTTTATCTTTCTCCAATTATGGTACTTTGTTGCTCCCGGACTCTACAAGAAGGAAAAAAAATATGTTTATCCCTTTGTAATCTTCACCAGCTTTTTCTTTATCCTGGGAGCTTTGTTTGGTTATTTCGTCGCCTTTCCCTTTGCCTGCAATTTCTTTTTGAAAATGGGGAGTGAGTTTCAACCGGTGATAACAGTCGACCAGTATTTCAGTCTGGCTTTGAGGTTGCTTTTAGGAATTGCTCTGGTCTTTGAGATGCCCACCTTGGCCTTCTTCCTCTCTCGAATGGGTATCATCACCTCAAGGTGGATGATCAAGAATTTCAAATACGCGGTCCTCGCTGTGTTCATCATCGCCGCGGTGATCACTCCCAGCCCGGATATGATCAACCAGAGCATCCTGGCTGTACCCATGCTCTTCCTTTATGGACTCAGCCTGCTCATCGCCTTCATTTTCGAGAAGAAAAAAGCAAAGAGAAAATCGGAGGACAAACTTGTTGGGTAGGAAAAGGGAGAAGAAAAAACCAAGATTGATCGGGCTGACGGGAACAAACGGTGCAGGAAAAGGCGAGGCCGCGGCTTTTTTCCTAAAAAGCGGTTATGCCTATTTCTCCCTTTCTGATGTGATCCGTGAGGAACTGAAAAAAGAGGGAAGAGAACCCAGCCGCGACAACATGATTCAGATGGGAAACCTGTTGAGAGAAAGATTCGGTGCAGACATCCTGGCCCGTCGAGTTATGGAAAGGGTTAAGGCCAAAGCTGTGATCGACAGCATAAGGAATCCTCAGGAAGTGGCCTTTCTGCGGAAGCAAGAAGCCTTCATCTTGATATCCCTCGATGCTCCGGTTGAACTAAGGTACGAGAGGGTTAAAGGAAGGGGAAGAGAGGAATCAGCTTCCACTCTTAAAGAATTCATAGCTAAAGAAGCCGAAGAGATGACAAACAGCGAGAAAGGGCAACAACTAAAAAACTGTATGGCGCTTGCCGACTCCAGGATTTTAAATGACGCCGGCTTAGAAAGCCTCCATCAAAAGCTGGAGAAATTCCTATGAAAACGACGAAAATTCCCAAAGATGTATACTATCTCAATATTGCCAAAGAAGTGGCCAAACGGAGTACTTGCTTCCGTCGCTCTATCGGCGCCATCATCATCCGAGGCGACCAGATCATTTCCACAGGATACGCGGGAGCTCCCAGAAAAACCAAGGATAGCTTCGAACACGGTTTTTGCCTTCGAGATAAACTCAAAATCCCCCATGGCCAGCGCTATGAGCTCTGCCGTAGTGTCCATGCCGAACAAAACGCCATAATCAACGCTGCTCGAGCAGGAGTAAGCCTTTTTGGAGGCGATATGTATATCTTTGGCAGTGTCCATGGAAAAGATAAACCCATCAACGCCTTCCCTTGTTTTATCTGTAAAAAGATGATCATCAACGCTGGCCTCAACCGCGTCATCTGCTCCTCTGAAGATGGAGGAATGAATACCTTCCTGGTGAGCGACTGGATAAGAGACTGGCAGGAAAAGGATATTCTCGATGACAAACATCAATACGGCAAGAATTTCATCGACCCCAGCGATCCATAGGGATTTTGTCCCGCGTTACAACATGAAGAAAAAGGATGCACTCTTTATCCTCATCCTGATCATCATCCTTTTTGGCCTCTACTGGAAAACTTTCAGCTATGAATTGATTTGGGATACCAAGATATTAATCCAACAGAATCTTCTCTTCAAGGAGAATCCTCCGCTCTGGCCTGCGTTTAAATTTGGATATTCCGGGAACAGTGTGGGATGGGTAAGGTTGACTTTTATTACAGACCGCTGGTCACTGCTTCTTTTTTATTAGAAAATAAATTATGGGGACTTAAAAATACAACCCTCAGGTTGACCAACCTTCTCCTCTATCTTCTCTCATTGGTTGTTCTCTATCTATTCTTCAAAAACCAAAGCCAGAAGAACAATTTTCCTGAAATAGCCACCATACTTTTTGCTCTCTATCCTCTCAATGTCGACAACATCGTCTGGATTGTGAGCAGAGGGGATCTCTTCCTGCTCCTGTGGGGAAGCTTGACCCTTCTTTTCCTCGAGTTGCACATAAGGAAGGACAAACCTGTTTTTTTAATCTGTTCATCTCTGTTCTACTTACTGGGCATTTTTTCCAAAGAAGCATTCCTCTTTTTCTTCCCAATTCTCGTCTTGTATGAAAGGATCAAAAGAAAAAAGCTCTCTCTTCCCTATCACCTGGTCAATGTTTTGATCACCATTTTCTTCCTCATCCTTAAAAACGGGATACTGGGCATTAAAAATTTAAAACTTGTTTTCCTCCCGAGTTTTTGGGCCAACATAAAAGTCGTCCTCGCACTATGGGGTTCTATCTCAGATCTCTGGTTTTCCCCTTGTATTACGACACAGTTCTTTCCCAAAAGAATTTAGTCAAATGGCCTTACATTATTCTGGGAATCATCTCCACTCTCGTTTTTCTCTATTTTATTCACGGATATAAGAAGAAAAAATGGATCATCCTTCCTTTGTCCTTCATTCTGGCCTTTATAGGCGGGCACGCCATTTTGGTATTTTCGTCTCTCTTCCCCTTCAAAGTCTACTCGCGCTACATGATGATTCCTGCCCTGGGCCTGGTCTGGATTCTAACTAAATATCTATGCCAGATAAAGGAAAAAATCAGGCTGTATACTGTCCTCATCCTTATCCTTCTTTTTATCCCTTCCATAATAATAAACGCTCAGTCTTATAAAAATGAGCAGCCATACTGGCCTATCTCCTCTATTCGGATATAGAATTCGCCAAGGCAGACTACCAGAGAGTCTTCACCTGGCTGGAACAGATAAAAGATTTCCAACAGGCCCCACATATCCAACTCGCTCCCTTTATTCGATACAGCATCAACCGCAAGGAAGCCCTGGTCAATATCTCTCTAGGAAATGTCGCACCAGCAGAGAAATTGCTCATCAAGAACATGGGAGAATATGGAAATCTTTATGAACCTTGTATAGAACTATACAACATGTATATCGGGTATAATTTATAGGATAAAGCAGAACAGCTAGAAGTCATCATGAAAGAAAAGTTTCCTTCCCTGTTCATCAACTTGAACACCAAGGAGATTAAGAAACGTTTCGACTCATTCACCCTAGACCAGAAAATAAGCTTTTACACACGCTTTAAAAACTTCCAGAACACCATAGATCTAATGAAGAATAAACCTCATCTCGATTTATCCAGCCGGCTTTTCCTTTCAAAACTCCTTTATAGGCAGGGAAAAGAGAAGGAAGGAGAAAAGCTCATCTTGGACATATTGGATGAAAATCCTCATGATTATCGCATCCTGAACGCCATCGGAGATCTTTATCTGAGAGAACTCTTCCGGGTTAAAAAAGCCTTAGTCTACTTTCAAGAATCTTTAGAAATGAATGAAAACCAGCCTGAAATTGCTGATCTTGTTAAAAATTTGGAAAGAAAAGCCAGATAGTCTCCTTAGTGACTACGGACGATCTCTTTAACCCGCATCAACTGCACCTGATAAGAACGTTCCATCTCTTCCAGCCTCCCCGAGATGTAACTTATAGTCTCTTTGATGTTCGGAATCAAAATATGCTCGAGGGCATTGACCCGGCGACGGGTAGTTTCGATCTCGTGAGAAAGAAGTTCTACAGCCTTCCACAGGCGAGCCAATTCCATTAAATCTGGAAGCAGCTCCCGGCCAATCTTTAACCCGATATCCAGCTCACTCTCTGTATTCAGAAAATCATAATCGGAAATTTTTAGCCTCTTGATTGTGAAACGAGGAATGGAGAGATTGAGTATTCGCTCCCTATGGATCTCCAATGTCAATTGTCCTTCGGGTAAGAGATCCATCAATTCCTTCTTGGCTGTCCGCGCGCGGACAAGGGCAAAAGAAAGAAAAATCTTTTCCAGTTTCGTTTGTATCTTCTCTTGAAGATCATAAAGCTCTCGAATGAGTTCCAAAAAACGCCGCATGACCTCTTCCAGCTTTTCCTTGAGAAGTGTGTGGCCTCTCTCAGCTAAAACAAGCCTGCGGCGGAGGCGCAAGAGCTCCATCCTGTTTGGATTGACTGCGATTCTCATCTCTCTTCAGGATAATACTTCTCTATGAATTCGGGACGAATCCTCTTCAGTTCCCCCCGAGGGATGATGTGCAGAAGCTTCCATCCCAGATCCAGCGTGTTCACAATAGAACGGGATTCAAACTCCCTCTGTCTGACAAACTCATCCTCAAATCGATCGCTGAATTGCAAATACAACTTGTCCAGCTCCGTCAAGGCTGCTTCACCTAGAATGAGTGCCAGTTCTCTCGCTTCCTTGCCTCGAGCATAGCAGGCAAAAAGCTGGTTGAGGACATCGGCATGGTCCTCGCGGGTCTTCTCTTTGCCGATCCCTTTATCCTTGAGGCGAGAGAGGCTGGGAAGGACGTCTATGGGAGGGTAGATCCCTTTGCGGTGGATCTCTCGGCTGAGCATGATTTGTCCTTCTGTAATATATCCGGTCAGGTCAGCAATGGGATGGGTTTTATCGTCTTCTGGCATGGTCAATATGGGAATCAAAGTGATAGATCCTTTCTTGCCCTTAATTTTCCCTGCTCTCTCGTATATGGTGGCTAGATCTGTATAAAGATAACCTGGATATCCCCTGCGTCCAGGAATTTCCTTTCGAGCAGCGGAGATTTCCCGCAGAGCTTCAGCATAGAATGTCATATCCACCAGAATGACCAACACATGCATCTCAAGATCAGAGGCCAAATACTCAGCACAGGTCAAAGCCAGACGCGGGGTGGCGAGGCGCTCGATAGGAGGCTCATTAGCCAAGTTGAGAAAAAGAACGGCTCTTTCCAATGCTCCTGTATTGCGGAAATCCTCTATGAAAAAATTCGCCTCTTCGAAAGTAATCCCCATGGCCCCAAACACAACCGCAAATTTTTCCTCCTTGCCCAAGACAGCCGATTGACGGGCGATCTGGGCTGCGATGCGGGCGTGGGGCAATCCACTGCCTGAAAACAAAGGCAGCTTCTGTCCCCTGACTAAAGGGTTCATGCCATCGATGGTGGATATTCCTGTCTGGATGAATTCAGAGGGATAATCACGGGCATCGGGGTTTATGGGGCTGCCGCTGATATCCAACGACTTCTCGGCGATGATCTGAGGACCTCTATCCTTAGGCCTCCCTGAACCATCAAATATGCGACCGACGATTTCATCTGAAACACCCAGCTGTTGTGATCGTCCTAAGAATCTCACTCGAGACTTATCAACATCCAACCCGATCGTGCCCTCGAAGACTTGGACGACGGCTTTTTCGGTGGAAATATCGAGGACAGTGCCCCGACGTAAGAATCCATCCGCGCTCTCAATCTCCACCAGTTCGCCATATTTGACGTCGCGGATCTTCTCTACGATTACCAGAGGCCCGACGATGTTGGAGACCGTCAAATACTCTTTATACATGTTCGCCTTTCTCCTCACTCTGTAACAGCTTCTTAAAGGCGTTATCGACTTCCAGATACACCTCAAGAATATCCGGATCCTTCTCAGGCAGGAATTTCATTTTGGCAACCTTCCCCCTGACTTCCAAACCTGTGATCTCTTCCAGACTGCGTCCTTCTTCCAAGGCTTTAGCTCCAAGATTATGAAAATGGAGGATGATGCGTAACATCAGATACTGTTTCCTAAAAGAGGTGTATGTATCCTGAGGATGGAAAGCATTCTGATGGAGAAAATCTTCTCGGATGGATCGGGCCGACTCGAGCACAAGCCTCTCTCTGGCGGAAAGGGATTCTACCCCTACCAAACGGGCGATTTCCTGAAGCTCAGATTCTTCCTCCAGAAGCTGCATGGCTTGGTTGCGAAGCTCGACAAACTCCTCGGCCACATGGGCATTCAAATAATCCCTGATGTTTTCTGTATAGAGAGAATAACTCAGGAGCCAGTTTATGGCAGGAAAATGTCGCATATTGGCCAGCCTGTCGTCGAGAGCCCAGAAGACCTTAACCACTTTCAAAGTAGCTTGAACAACAGGGTCAGAAAGATCACCTCCAGGAGGAGAGACCGCTCCGATGACGCTCAAAGCCCCTTGCCTTTTATCCTGCCCCAGACAGACAACTTTACCAGACCGTTCATAGAATTCGGCAATCCGGCTGGCTAAGTAGGCAGGATATCCCTCATCGCCTGGCATCTCTTCCATCCGGCCCGACATCTCCCGTAAAGCTTCAGCCCATCGGCTGGAAGAGTCGGCCATCAAGGCTACCGAATATCCCATATCTCTGAAATACTCGGCGATAGTCATCCCTGTGTAGATGGAAGCCTCTCTGGCGGCAACAGGCATGTTCGAAGTGTTGGCGATAATGACCGTCCTCTCCAAGAGGGGACGCCCGGTATGAGGGTCGGTCAACTCCGGGAAGCTGAGAAGGAGATCAGCCACCTCGTTGCCTCTTTCTCCACAAGCAACAAAGACGATAATTTGGGCATCTGACCATTTGGCCAGCTGATGCTGCACTACGGTCTTTCCGCTTCCAAAAGGGCCGGGAACACAAGCTGTTCCTCCTTTGGCCAGAGGAAAGAGGGTGTCCAGCACTCTCTGTCCAGTGATAAGGGGCTCATCCGGCATCAAGCGCTCATAGACCTCCCTGTTTTTTCGAATGGACCAGGTCTGGAACATCTTTATCTCTTTTACTTCGCCTTTTTTGGTCTGGATTCTGCTAACAACTTCTTCTATGGTGAACTTTCCTTTCTTGATTTCCATGACCTTCCCCGCTGCATCAGAGGGGACCATGATTCCATGCTTGACTAGAGGTGTTTCCTCCACTTCCCCTAGAAAATCTCCGGGAGAGACCTCTTGTCCCTTTTCGACCTGGGGAACAAATTCCCATTTCTTCTTACGATCTAGAGAAGGAAGTTCAATACCTCTAGTCACAAAATCTCCTTTTTGTCTTCTGATGATATCCAGAGGTCTTTGAATCCCATCGTAAATCGAGCTGATGAGACCCGGCCCTAGCTCCACACTCAGGGGTTTTCCTGTCAAAAAGACAGGTTCTTCTGGGCCGATGCCAGTTGTGTCTTCATAGACCTGGATGAACACTAGATCTTCTTTAAGTTCGATGATTTCTCCTATCAGACCAAGCTTCCCGATCTTCACCATGTCGTACATCCTTGCTCCTAGGCATCCTGAAGCCACAACCAAGGGGCCCGCGACACGGATAATTTTACCTTGTTTCATATTCTTCCCTTTTTTGCCACCAAAGAATCTGAACCTGTGGCTTTGATCGCCATTTCTTTCATCATATTCTCTAGATAATCTGTTATCTTCCGGTAATCAGAATACCCAACCACTACTGGACAAAATTTTTGAATCAGATCCTCCCTTTCCGCCTCCAGTGCTTCATAGAGATTTTCCTCTAAAAAGCAGAGGGCAACGCCCTCCTTTTCCAATTCTTTCAAGACTCCTCTTGCCTCCTCTAAATTCTGAGGAGAGTACACGCTGATACCCATGGCTCGAAAGGCAAAGGCAAGGTCTGCCTCACCCACGATGGCCACTTTTTCAAACATAGGTCTCACTTATTCTTTTTTTGATAAATTCGGGGGGGATCATAAGAAATTTACCCATCCCTACTAACCTCACTAGACTCAATTCCCTTTTCTTAGCCAAGGCATAAGAGAACACAGGCTCCGGTCCAAAGAAAATATACTTTGCTCTCTGCAGGTAAATCATCAGAAAATCCTCGATCCCTCGTTCCAAGAGAACAAACGTTTCATCCTCTTCAAGGTCCTCTATGGCTCTATTCCAAAGGTTGACATAAGTCGAAGGTCGAAGTCTCTCACCAATTTCCGAGAAAGTCTGATCGTAACTTTGGAGAAATATTTTCTCATCTAGGAAACCTCCCTTCAAAACCATATCGTGATATTTCTTCAAAGGAAGATTTGAATACTTTGCCCGAAGTAAAATTTTGAGGTTTCCTAGATCTATCCTGTATCGCAAGTAATCGCTGATAAATGCATAGCCAAGTTCCTCTGCCACGGCTAAAACCATCTGGGGCTGAGATTCTTTGGCGATAATGGTAAATATATCTTCTTCGAAGAGAAGTTCTCTCATCAATCGAAAGATTTTCTCTTCCTCTTTGGCAAGAAATTCATCCAACTCATAGGAGTTGCCGATGTTGATTATTTCCTCCTCAAAATTTCCCGCATCAAAAATGACTTTCATGGCAGAAGGGAAGTCCTTCTCTCCCGAAGCCTCTCTGAAGACAGAGCTCGAAACCAATCTTCTCTCCAGGGCCCGGATCCTGCCCACAGCATAAGCATAGGAGAGACGGGATGGACCTCTCATATCTTTAAAACCTTCGCAATGTAGCCTTCAAGGAGGGGACGAAGTTCATCCTTTAGTTTTTCCTCATCGAAGAACTCCTCGCGCTTCCCTTCTTTAAGGACAACCTCTTTTTTCATTCTTTTTTCTCGAAGGCCCTCACTTTGAAAAGCCCTTTCCAGCACTTCCTCTATCAGCTTTTTTTTGGAACTGAGCAAGTTGAGCTTCCCTTCCATACGGGCCTGAGTGATCAGACGACTGGCTTCAAGATTAGCCTTTCTTTCACTCATTTCTAAAAGAGAATAGGCAAGCTCGGAGGCTTCCTGGCGTGACTTTTCCTTTATCTCCTCTGCCTTCATCTTGTTCTCCTGTATGATCCTCTCTGCTTCAACCTGGGCATCATCCACAATTCTCTGCAGGATTTTCTCTAGGCTCATCTCTCGCTTATCCCAGTTTTATTCCATTGAGTAAAAGTATGGTGATGAGAAGCCCTAAAACCGCATAGGTTTCCACTAGGGCGGCCATGACTACGGGCTTCATAAGGTCTTTGGGCTGCTTGGCAACCATGTAGACGCCGCTGGCACAGACTTTCCCCTGATGAATCCCTGAAACAAGCCCAGCAAAAGCGACGGGCAGGCAGGCAATAAGAATCTGCCAACCCTGAGCACTGGTGACTGTAGCAACGGTTGCCGTTGTTAGACCTACTTTCAAGATGACTAAGAATGCGCTTAAGAACCCGTAAATACCTTGTGTTCCTGGAAGAGCGACTAAAAGAAGAAGGCTTCCAAATTTTTCCGGATCTTCACTCATCACCCCGCTTGATGCCTGGCCAGCAAGGCCGACACCTATGGCTGAACCGATACCGCCTAGAATAGCGGCAAGAGCTCCGCCCATTATGGCCATGGTCAAACCTAACGCCATCTTATTTACCTCCTTGTTTTCTTAAGACAAACATCTCAGATAAACTCTATGTACTTGCCCTCCAAGGCAAACGGTTTAAAAGATCTCCCTCCTGATTTGAAGAACTTACTGAAAAACTCGACAAACTGAAGCCGCATGGAATGGACAAACCCTCCTAAAAAGCTGATACCTAAATTGAACAGATGACCCCCCACAAAGATCAATGCCGCCAAAAACCATCCCAGCCATGGAATTCCGAGAGCAGTCTCCGAGAGAGTGTTGACCACCATAGCTATAACAGAAGTGGCTAAACCCAACGCCAGAAGGCGCGAATAGGAGAGGACATCAGCCAGATATCGGGATATATCATAAAGGCTGTATAGACCGCCGAAGAACCTCGACAGGGGATTTCGGCTGGGCTTTGAAAAGAAGACCACACCGGCTGCGCCCACAAGAGTAAGGATTCCCCATAATGAGTTCTTGATTAACAGATAGAGTACCAGAGAAGGGAGCAGCAGCAACCATCCACCTTGAACAGCAATAGCCTGAAGGTAATTCTTGTTTCTTATACCATCAATCATATTGAGAAGGGTCCCGAACCAAACCTGAATGAATCCCAGGATAAGAGATAGAATAAGGAAGGAAAGGGGATCCTTTAGGGGGTCCAAAATCATCAGTTTCCGAATAGGAAAGCCAAACCAGCCTCCGACCAGTGCACCCAGAAGGACCGTAGAAACGCCCAGAAGTGAAAGAAGCTTCAAGAAGATAAGAAAACCACCCTTGGGTTTTGCGAATTTAATGTAAAGAAAACTCACGAGCGCCACAAGAATCCCATAGCCAGCTTCGCTCACACAGAGTCCCACGAATATGAAAAAGAAAGGAGCTAGCCAGAGAGTCGGGTCCAAGGAATCACGCAAGGGGAGACCATAGAGTTTGGTGATCATCTCGAATGGCCGGACAGGTCTCGGATTCTCCAAGATGACCGGAGGATCCTCATCAGGAAGCGGAGATCGGGAGTAAATTTCGGTAAAATCAGCAAGAGGATTCAGTTTAGATTTGATCTTTTGAATATCAGATGACTGGGCCCATCCTTCCAGATAAAAAACTCGATCTGTTTCTCCAAGTAGCTGCAAGGATGAAATCTTCTTTCGTTCATTGAGGAGAACATCATGGATAAGCATTAACTTATCTCTGTGCTGAAAAAGATCCAGGCCCTGCTTGTCCAGGGCCACCAGTTTTCTTTTCCTCTTCTCAATTTCCTTTTTGATTTTTATGATTAGCTCTTCTACTCTGTCCTTCTCATCGGAAAGTTTCAGGATTGAGTCTGTGAAAAGGAAAGGTGTAAATCCTATTTCCTTGCCAGCCTGGAGGAGGCGAGCCTTCTCTCTTTTGTAATAGACAAAGATAATATAAACGTCTCTCTTTGATTGACTTATGACCTCGTACCAGATGGGTTCTTCATCTGCAATCTCCTGGCATGCTCTCAACTGAGTTTGAGGAAGCCATCCAAGTAAAACCTCAACGTCCTTGCTTGGTTTTAATAAATTAATCGGTAACTCAAGATTTTTGAAAGGAAAAAGCAATTCTTCTTCTCTTTTCAAAAACTTTATATCTGAAAGCAACTCTTTTTTTTCCGCTTCGATCTCTTCTATTGTCTCGAGAACAGCAGGATAATCAAAATTGAGAATTTCCTCTCTTCTCTTGCTGTCCAGCCGAGGTTTTTGGGCAAAAAGTTTTTTTGCAAATCCTTCCTCATCCCACTGGGAGAGATATTCTAAAGCTTGACTTAAGCTGTGAAGACGATGATCCATTTGAGAAATCTCATGAGTTTCTCTTTGAAACTCAAGTTCTTCAATATCGGTCTTCTCGATCTGAATAAGCCCTTCTTCCTGCAGAAAAGAAAGAAGATCCATCTTAACACTGGCATGAGCGAGAATTTGGACTTTCTTAATCTCGGAGATGGCCATGAATCAGATTGACCTCCTCTCTAAATAATCCCTTATCCTTTCTCTCACCTTCTCCACGGCTTCAGGAAAGAACGCCTCGGCCCTTCTTCTCAATGCCTCCTCTTCTTCTTTGGCCTTTTTCCGGATCATTTCTGCCTCATTTGAGGCTTTCTCAATGATGGCCTTTTGCTTTTCTTCTGCCTGCTTGCGTGCCTTGGCCAAATAATCCTCCTTTATTCTCCCTGCTTCATCATAAGCATCCTCTATAATCCTGGAGGCTTTTCTCCTCTTCGCCTCATCGACCAGCTTTCTGGCTTCCTCCTCTGCTTCTTTGATCTTCTGAAGGGAGATGAGCGCCTTACTCTTCTCCACCGGTTTATTCATCTTGATGTCCTCAACCTAACAATTTCCAGGCGATGGCCGGAGCGGATTCCCCGGAAGGCAAGGAATCACCCTCCATTCTCTGCATCAAATATTGTTTATATTTGAATCAAAAGAGGCTATTATATCCGAAGCTTTCTTCTTTTTAAAGAGATGAGATAACAATGATAGCATCCCCATTTTTGTGATGAGTGAAGATATTTTATCCATTTTGGTAGTAAGACGGTGGTTCTTGTCCGTCCGAAGCCCATAGTGGAGGGTGGGAGGGTCTTGGCAAGGATGGATAGGAACCGCCGATGTACCTGACTCTATCCCTCATCATTAGCTATCAAAGAAATGGGCTAAACACGCTCTGTCAGGGAAGGAAATGGGGATAGAGATAATAAGCCCTAAAGTCCAAGCTCCTCCCTTTGATTCCCTTTAGAACGGTCCGAAAAGGCCGTCGCCCAGCCAATTGGGTGAGATCAAACTGAAGAAAAGCTCCTGCTCCAACAATATCTTGAAGAAGATGAGTCTCCAAACCTTTCTCCAAATAAAGAACTAGGTTTGCTCCGGCTGCTCGAGCCGATTTTATGCTATCCAATATTAAGGAGTGATCTTCGCTCTTCTCGATGCTCTGATCAGACAAATGGATCCATGCCCCGCTCCTTCCCAGTTCCTCCAACCAAGCCTCCAAGGGACCATGATGATAGTAAACGAGCCAGCTTCCTCCTTTACGGCAAGAATAGGCCAGTGCAATCAAGCGAGAAAAATCTCGCTTCTGATCCTTATTGGAGAGATGAAGAAAGACACCACTCCTTGCCAAGCTCAAGAGTTCTTGGAAAGAAAAAATTGCTGGTTTTTCTTCTCCTTCTGTTGACTCCAGCCGACCATGAAGGAAGATGACGATAAAGCCACCCGATTCTCTGCAGACTTTGTTTAAAATCTCCAACTCCAATGCTTTGGATCTCGTTTTATCCGAAGTGTAGAGATCTGCGCCTGCCTGGACTAGCCATTCAAGCTGTGAAAACTCGAGCGCGCCGGAATCGATCAACCGGAACCGAGCCCCTCTCTTTCTACAGAGCTTGGCCGAATCCAAAAGCCAGAAAAAATCGTATTGATCGTCGCGTACTGTCATCTGGTTCCCTTCTTCAGCCTGAGAAAGAAGATCATAGGCTCTATTCAGAGATTCAGGCTTTTTTTCTTCTTTGATTTCTTCTCCCACTTCTCAATTCTTATTTTGTATTTAATAGTTTACAACTTCTCAGAATGCCTTTTGTTGAGTTTGAAGGCAGTTCTTTTGATTTTATAGCATGGCATAATTTCAGTGTCAAAGTAAAGTCTTTATCCATTTCAGAAAGCATCTTCCTTTCCTTAATGAGTGAAGATGTTTCATCCAGTGAGGTAGTAAGGCGGCGGTTCCTCTCCATCCAAAGCCTATAGTGGAGGATGGGAGGATTTTGGCGAGAGTGGAGGGGAACCGACGCTTTTATTAGCTATCACGGAAATGGCGCCGCTTCCTTCATTTGATTAAGGTGTTCAACCACAGCTTGAAAAATAGATTCTTATCTTTTATCATCAGGCAGAGCACAATCACCATGAAAAAAAGCATTGTCCTTTTTTCAGGAGGGTTGGATTCCACAGCAGCCCTGTATTGGGCACTAAACTCCTATGATAAGGTCTTAGCGCTAACCTTTGATTATGGCCAACGCCACAAGATAGAAATAGACATGGCGAAAAAACTCACTCAAAAACTTGGTCTCTTCCATAAAATCCTGAATGTGAACCTTAATCAGATTGGAGGATCCGCTCTGACCGACAGCCATATCCCTCTTCCCAAATACAAGAGTATCGAGGAGATCAAGGACAGACCTCCCCCAACCTATGTACCCTTCCGCAACGGGATCTTTCTTTCCCTTGCTGCTGCCTGGGCAGAAGTTGAAGGAGTAAAGGAAATCATCTGTGGCTTCAACGTCATCGATTCACCAGACTATCCCGATACCCGAAGCAAATTCGTAGATGCCATGGAAAAGGCCATAAACACAGGAACCAAAGCCTCACTCGACCGGAACAAATTCCGTATACTTTCCCCTTTCATAAACTTGAAGAAATCAGAGATCATAAGAAAAGGCCTTGAGCGGGGAGCAGACTTTTCTTTTTCAGTCTCCTGCTATCAGGGAGAAGAGATTCCTTGCCAGAAATGCTCTTCATGTTTGCTACGCCAGAAGGCCTTTCAAGAAGCGGGAGTGGTGGATCCTTTGGTACAAAGATTAAAGGAAGAAGGAAAGATATGAGCTGGATTTTAAGAGTCAAAGACAAATTTCAGGCCGCCCATTTCTTGAAAGACTATAAGGGAAAATGTGAAAAAGTCCACGGCCATACCTTTTACGTCGAGGTCCAAGTGGAGGCACACCAGCTTGACCAGACGGGAATCAGCATTGATTTTACTAAAATCAAGAAGAAACTCTCTCGAATCTTGCCAGATCACTCTTTTCTCAACGATGTCTACGATTTCAATCCCTCTGCTGAAAACCTCTCCCGTCATTTCTTTCAGGAACTAAAGAAATACTTTCCGGTTAAAGGAGTCACTGTCTGGGAATCAGAGGATGCCTCAGCCACATATTCTGAAGATCACTGAAATTTTCCCTTCCATCCAGGGAGAAGGCCTCAGACAAGGGGAACCCACCCTTTTTGTACGATTCACTGGATGCAATCTGCACTGTGCCTTTTGTGACACAAAATACGCCTGGAAGGGGGGGAATGATTACACCACTGAGCAGTTGCTCGGCAGAATAGGAAGAACAGCTATCCGTTTTCCAGCCAGATGGGTCTGTCTCACTGGCGGAGAACCTCTGTTACAAGATATAGAGAAGCTCGTCCGGAAGCTGAGAGACGAAAAATTTAAGGTGCAGGTGGAAACGAACGCCACCATCTACCGCCCCTTCCCCGTAGATTGGTACTCTATATCACCCAAACCTGAAGAATACTTCTTCAGGCCGGAATACAAGAATAAAGCCCAAGAAGTGAAACTTGTGGTCACCAAAGGATTGCCCTTCCAAATCGTCCGCAGGCTGCGAGAAGAATTTCCTGATCATATCCCCCTTCTGCTCCAACCCCAATCCAACAGGAAATGGAGTATGATGCAGGCGATGACACTTCTGAAGGAGGGATTACGGGCGGGCTTCACAAATATCAGATTGTCTGTTCAGTTACACAAAATATTTGGTTTTCGTTAAGCCTGATTTTACTCGCCTCAATATTTCTTCCACAACTCTCCCCAGTCAGTCTTCATGAACTTCCTGATTTTTTTACGTCCGAGAGTGGGATACCAGAGGAAATCATGATAGATATTGCTGGCTAAAGGCGCCCAAAAGAATAGAGGCGAGCGCAGCAGAAGCTTTTCAAAACGGCGGAGGAATCCTTTTCTTATTATCTGATCACCCCAGATGACAAAGCTCTTCTTTGCTTCAAACCGGAAATTCATTCCGGATATATCTTCGCCGATGACCTCAATCTCTGCGGGATCACCAACTCCCAAGCCCATCTCATGGGCCAGACGGATATAGGGAATAGACATGGGGTCAAAACCCATAATCTGGGCTGAGATAGAATCAATGGCCACCGAATCCCCGCTGGCCAGAATGACATTCTTGATCTTGGGTTCCATGGTCCGGGGGCCAGCCCCATCTCCACAGACAGTCCCATCCATGACACAGAATATTCCTGGATGAAGCTCCTTCTGTATGATCATAAGATCCACCAGCACTTCATGGATATACTGATGGGCAAAGTGACGGACTTCTTTGAGCAATCCGCCAAAGGCGTTCTTAACCGCTCCTGTGGTAGTAGAATGACCATGGGTCTTAACCGTGGGAAGATGAATAATATTTTTTCCGATGAACATCTTAGGAATCTCAATGCCTTCTGGAAAAATCTGATCCAATTTGAGCAGCGAACCTTTGAACTCATGCTTGATCCACTCCACATCAGGAAGAGGAACGAATGGCAATCCAAAATCCTCCAAAACAGCTGTCCATTTGTTGTTCTTAGCCCCTTTTTCCGGATCTGTGACTACGGTCTTGTTTTCCACGGGAATTAATTTGTCCCTTTCATATCCATCCTGAAAAAGGGTTCGAAGGACTCCCTCCAATTGCCAGGGTTGGCTGGAGCAGGAGGGAAAATATTTTGTCCAGGAGAGGTTTAGCTTGATCAAGGTCTGTCTGTCTTTGGAGACGAAATTTTCGTATTCTGCAAGATGCATCAGGCGTGCATAATCCCCGAGTATGGTTCGAGGAGTTGTTCTCAATACGGCAACTTTTGGCTTGGTCATGGTCTTATCTTCTTACGTAGAGTATCAAAATAACGGAAACAATCCAGAGAAAAATATCGATCAGAAGAGGCTTGTCCCTGATGATCAGGATCTCCGGGCTTCCTCCCTTTGCACGCTGATGAATTAGGTAAAGATAGCGAAAGATTCCATAAAGGACGAAGGGAACCGTGATAATCAGATTTGAGGTCCCAAATTTGGCCACCGTTTCCTCAGAAACAGTGTAGAGCGAATAAGCGACTACAGTGGAAGCAGTCACCACTCCAATCATCTGATCGAGAAGATAAGGATTATATTCTCTGAGAATGGAGCGATGGTTGATTGCTCTCTCCTCCAACAGACAGAGCTCATGACGCCTCTTACTCATGGACAGGAAAAGGGCAAGAAGGGCAGTACAGATCAGAAGCCAATGGGAAATTTCCACTTCAATAACCAAGCCTCCAGCTACTACCCGGATGAGAAAGCCCGCAGCGATGATGAAGACATCCAGGATGACCACACGCTTGAGTCGGACTGAGTAAGCAACTTGAAGGAGATAATAGATAAACGCGGCAATGAAGAAATTGAGATTTAAAATGAAGGACATCAGAAAGCCAAGAAGACCGAGCATAACCAAAGCTGCGATGGCTGTGGACTTTTTCAGACGACCTGAAGCAATTGGCCTTCTGGATTTCAATGGATGATGCCTGTCTTCTTCCAAATCTCGCAAATCATTAAGGATATACAGCGAACTGGAAAGAATGCAAAAAGCAACAAAGGCTACCCCGGTCTTCAAAAGAAGGGGCAGATTCAGGATGTTTTGAGAAAAGATAAGCGCAGCAAAGATAAATAAATTCTTTATCCACTGCTGAGGACGCATGGATTGGATGACATTAACCATGATACTCACGATTGAATAATTTTATATCTTCTTTTTCTTCGGAAATCAACCCTTTGTCAACATCCGATAGCATCCTGTAAAGGCAATAGGCGGCGGTTCTTGTCCATCCAAAGCCTATGATGGAGGGCGGGAAGGTCTTTGGCGAGGATGGACAGGAACCGGCGCTTTTATTAGCTATCACGGAAATGGAGATTCTTCCTCGATATCCTGTCAATGAAATGTTAGATTGTCTGGTTCTTGGTAAAATGACGGTATCCTGCGCGAGTGAAATAGACGCCCACGAAGATGATCAAAACTCCCGCCGCTTGAAAGAGGGTTATGGTCTCTGAAATGAAAAGGTAAGCAAAAATCACCGTGAAAACAGGTGTCAGATTGCTGTAGATGGCGGTCTTAGTATTCCCCACCCTCTTTACAGAAATATACCAGATCAAATAGCTGATCACCAAGGCAAAAAGGCAGGAGTAGGCCAAAGAACCCCAGGCTTTTAGAGAAACATCTGCATAGCGAAGGCTTATCATATCAGGGATGGAGAAAGGAAGATAAAAGAGAGCCCCGATGGCCATGGTTATAGCGGTCAACTTTAAGGGAGACATTCTGCTTAAAAGGGGTCTTGAAAAAACAGTATAGATAGCCCAGCAGAGGTTGCCCAAGAAAATCATCAAATCCCCTCTTATAAACTGCCATGTTAATTGGAACTGACCATGTTCTTTGGTGATGACAAGGTAGAAACCGACAAAAGAGATGATGAGTCCCATCCAGGCAACCCAATGGATCTTTTCCTGTTTTAAAAGGGAGCTCAGCAGCGCCACAAAAACGGGCGTCAGGGCCATGACAATGGAAGTTTTGGAGGCAGTTGTCCAGTTCAACCCATGGATAAACAGCATCTGGAAGATGGTGTTTCCGACAAGACCCAATAGGAAAAGTCTCCAAAAATCCGATGGCTTCACAGAGAAGCCTTCCCGGCTGAAAAGAAGCGCCAGAATAAGAATCAGAGAGGCAAAAAAGAGGCGAATGCCATTAAAGCTTAAGGGAGATAACTCCTTGAGTGCTATCTTGATAAAGGAAAAGTTTACCGCCCAGAAAAGCACAGCTAAAAACATCAAGAAATCTGAAGCACCGAATTTTTCTCTTTTTTCCATCTTGCGAACAAAGAATTATAGTGAATAAGCGAGTTGAATAAAAGGGAAAAAGAATAGATAGAGCTCAAAAAAGAAGAAACAGAGAAGGAGATTATCTTCTCTTGGTTGGAGTGGGTCCTTTTTGAGAACGAGGAAAGCGGGCCTCAACCACGGATTTCATCCCCCCTCTTGGGTTGAATTCCCCTCTGACCGTGGCCCAAACAGGACGACAGGCAGCAACGATATCGTCGAGAATATGGTTAACGGCATTCTCGTAAAAGATCCCCATATTCCTGTAAGCCAGGATATACATTTTTAACGATTTAAGCTCCAGACAGTGTTTATGGGGGACATATTGAATGGAGATGGCTCCAAAGTCGGGAAGTCCAGTTTTGGGACAGACAGAGGTGAACTCTGGTATCTCTATCCTGATCTCATAATCTTGAAATTGATTGGGAAAGGTCTCGATAGAAGGGAGCTTCTCCTTCAAACCGGCTTCTGCCTCCTTCTTTCCCATCCGGACCATTCCATTCCTCCGTCTTTTCTATCAGTATATAAAGAAAAGGCAAGAATGAAAAGATATTTTCTAACCGCCATCTCTGCAGGCTCAATATGAAAAAGCCATGGATATAAATTATCTCTTGACATCTCGGAAGAGATCACCTATATTATTATTGAAAATGGTTTTCATTATCATTAAGGAAAGTGATCATGCCAGGTCCTTATAAATGGAGACATCATTTTCGGGGACATGTGTCCCGTTGGACAGTCCCTCGAGAAGCTCTCCTCAATCTCTTGAGCCGGACTTCGAAACATTTGAGTGCTAAGGAAATCTATGCAACCCTGCACAGCGTCTATCCAGGAATCGGATTGACAACCATCTACCGCACCCTGGATCTCCTGGCCAGGGCCAGGTTGATCAACAAATTGGATATCGGAGAGGGTCAGAGCAGGTATGAGCTAAAGTCAGATGAGAAAAAAGACCATCATCATCATCTGATCTGCACAAAATGCGGGAGGATCATCGATTACAGCGACTTTATGGATGAAGAGCTGAAATTGGTTAAAAACACGGAGAGGACCTTGGCTCAAAAATACAATTTTAGCGTTCAAGACCACAATATCGAATTCTACGGATTGTGCGAAAAATGCAAATAAACAAAAAACGAAACAATGGAGGTGAAGAATATGCCAAGAGGTGACAGAACAGGACCATGGGGATTTGGGCCCATGACCGGCCGAGGCATGGGCTATTGCGCAGGATATCCTTATCCCGGATTCATGAATCCAGGCCCTGGCTTTGGATTCGGCCCTGGATTCGGGATGGGGAGAGGTTTTGGAAGAGGATTCGGCAGAGGTCGCGGATGGCGCCGGGGAGGATTCGGCTTTGGGGGATATCCTTATCCTCCGATGAGTCCCTACAGCCATCCCTTCGCAGCTCCCTTTGATTATCCTTTTCCTTATAGCTATGGTTATCCTTACCCATCAGGCGGATATCCTTTCCCAGGATCAGCCCAGCAAAGCCAGAAAAAATAAGGAATATTCAAAATCCTCTAGAAAGGAGGTGAAGGACATGCCTTTTGAAATGGGTCCAGCAGGATGGTACGCATGGCCCTATATGGCCTATTGGATGAGAGGTTGGTCTCCTCATTGGCCTTTTGCCTATCCTGTCACTCCCTGGTTTTTCACCAAGGAAGAGGAAAAAGCCTTTCTTGAAGACCAGGCGAGTGTACTCGAAGACCAACTTGCTCAGATCAAAAAAAGGCTGGAAGAGTTAAAAAAACAATCGAAGGAGACAAAATGAGAAACAGATACAGATGGATGTACCATATGACCGGTCTTCCAGGTTGGATGAGGTTCGGCTTTTCTCCAGGATGGCTGGGAAGAAGCCCTATGGGGCTTGGCCCTGCTGCACAATACTTACTCCACGGCACATGGCCCAATCCTCAGATGAATTACGCTTGGCAGATGGGCCAGATTCCCTTCTCCCCTGAGCCCGGCTTCCCTCAACCTGGATTTGCCACCCCTTATGATCCTTGGGGAGCCACAGAATTGACTCCCGAGCAGGAACTCAATTTTCTTAAGGCAGAAGCCCAGCAACTTAAGGAAGAAATGGCTTCTATAGAAAAAAGGATCGAAGAGCTGGAAGGAGAAAAGGAATGAAGATTGCGATTTCAGCTTCATCGCCGGACCTTTCCAGCCCAGTCGATCCCCGATTCGGGAGATGTCCCTATTTTCTGTTCATAGATCCTGAGTCTATGGAGTTTGAAGCTGTTGAGAATCCCCATGTCGCAACTGCCAGCGGTGCCGGGATCCAGGCTGCTCAAATGGTGGCCAACAAAGGAGCACAAACACTGCTAACCGGAAGCTGTGGTCCTAATGCCTTCCAGACACTTCAAGCCGCTGGTGTTGAGGTGCTCGTCGGCATTTCGGGCACTGTCGAAGAAGCTGTCCAGGAATACAAATCCGGAAAACTTCGCTCCGCAACTCAACCCAACGCTCCTCCCCACTTTGGCATGGGAATGGGGCAGGGCCAACCTATGGGTCCGGGTCCCGGAATGGGAGGAGGAATGGGCAGAGGTATGGGAGGCAGAAAAGGAGGCGGTATGGGCCGCGGTATGGGTCAAGGAAGAGGTCAAGGCATGGGCTTTGGCACGGGATATGGCCCTTATCAGCAAACCCAGGGAATGCCTCCCTCCCCTTCCCCTATGTTTCAAATGCCACCCGAAGATGAATTGAAACACCTGAAACAACAGGCTGAACTCCTCCGCAAGCATCTGGATGACATCTCAAAAAAGATTGAAGAATTGGAGAAAAAGAAATAGAATGAAGCTTTTCCTTAGATAAATTTCGACCTGTTGGAACGAGCGAAAGGAGATAAGGATGAAAGTTGCCATCTCTACAGATCAGGGATACGTTTCAGCCCATTTCGGACGCTGTGCATCCTATACTATCATCGAAATTCACGAGGGAAAAATTCTCAATCGAGAGGAAATTCCTAACCCAGGTCACCAGCCCGGTTTCCTTCCTCAATTTCTTTCAGAGAAGGGTGTCAGTTTCATCATCGCTGGAGGCATGGGTCCCCGGGCGCAAGGACTCTTTGCTGAGAAGAATATCCAACCCATCATCGGAGTCCAGGGACCTGTGGATGAGGTTATCGAAAAATTCGTAAGGCAGGAGCTTGAAGCAGGAGAGGATTTATGCGGGCACAAACACCATGGCGATCAACATCTCCCCTCCCACTCCCCCCATCCTCATATACATCCAAAAGGAAAAAAGATCTGCATAACAGCTCAAGGATACGATCTAGAGGCTGAATTAGATCCTAGCTTCGGCAGAGCCCGCTATTTCTTAATCATCGATCCTGAAACACTCGATTATGAGGCTCTTCGAAATCCCCATACCGAGGCTTCTCAAGGGGCAGGAATCCAGACAGCCCAACTTATATCCAGCAAAGATGTGGGCGCTGTCCTCACTGGCCAGTGCGGCCCTAATGCTCAAAGAGTTCTTAATTCAGCAGGTATCAGGATCATCACAGGATTGAGCGGGAGAGTCAGGGAAATCCTTTCACAATACAAATCAGAAGAAGACCGATGAGTGTTAAGGAACAAGAAGCAAAGGTTACACAGACTTTGGCCAAGATTAAAAACAGGCTCCTTGTCTTCAGCGGGAAGGGAGGAGTGGGAAAAAGCACGGTAGCTGCCAACCTCGCCTTGGCCACAGCACTTAAAAAGCTCAAGGTGGGACTGATGGATGTGGATATTCACGGCCCAGATCTGGCCAAGATTCTTGGTGTCGAGGACAAGAAATTGGATATTTCGCCACAAGGGATCAAAGCTGTTGAAGTCAATGAAAACCTGAAACTGATCTCCATGTCATTTCTTCTCCAAGATCCTAATTTACCTGTCATCTGGCGGGGGCCTATGAAGATGAAGGCCATCCAACAGTTCCTCAGTGATGTCGATTGGGGGGAATTGGATTGGCTCATCATCGATTCGCCCCCAGGTACAGGGGATGAGCCCCTTTCTGTTGCCCAGTTGATTCCGGCCACTGGAGCTGTTGTGGTGACCACCCCGCAGGAGGTTTCTCTCCTGGACTCGCGGAAAGCCGTTGCCTTTGCCCAAAGGCTTAACCTCAAGATATTGGGAATCATCGAGAACATGAGCGGTATGATCTGCCCCCATTGTGGAGAACGGATAGATATCTTTAAGGAAGGCGGTGGAAAAAGGGCTGCTATGGAGCTAGGGATTCCCTTCTTGGGAAAGATTCCATTCGACCCTCAAATCGTTGTCTCAGGAGACGAAGGAAAGCCTTTTATCGCCGATAACCCTGACTCTGAAGCAAGCCGGGCCTTCATGGACATCGTGGAAAAAATCATTCATCCAAAAGGATGAAATCTCATGATTTAGAGAGGAGAAAAAGATGCAAGGAGAGCCAGGACAAGGTCGCGGAGGAGGAAGAGGTCAAGGGGGCGGCAGAGGATTCGGCCCCAGCGGTACATGTGTCTGCCCTTCCTGTGGAGCCAGGATTGCGCATCAAAGAGGAAAACCATGTTACCAGAGATCCTGTCCCAAGTGTGGGGCCAAAATGACTCGATAAGGCTAAACAATGCCTATCTATGAATATAAATGCCAGAATTGTGGGAAGACCATAGAAGTCTTTGTTCAGTCCTCTCAGGAGAAGGTTGACCTTATCTGTTCCCATTGTCACAGCCACGACCTCAAGAAGATATTCTCCACTCCTTCCGCTGTCATCAGCGGGGGATTATCTGGCCGGCAGACAACCTGCTGCGGAAGAGAAGAACGATGCGATACTCCCCCCTGTTCTGACGGAAGCACCTGCCGAAGAGACTGACCCCGGAGACTCAGCTCGGTCTGGACAAAACAACCCTGATTCAATCTGTCAAACATCGGCTGTATGTATTTATAGAATAGAAGAAAACAGCTGTTGAGGAGAAAATAATTGGAAGGAAAGAAAATGAAAACTCTCATTTTCTCAATCGGAATCATATGCCTTATGGCTTCCTTCTTTGGAGCATCGGAGATGAATGAAAAGCAAACTCTTCAGATGACAATTGTCTATGACAACTATCCCTTTGATGAACGGCTAGAGCTTGACTGGGGCTTTTCCTGTTTCATCGAGGGGCTGGAAAAATCCATCCTTTTTGATACCGGAACAAACGGTCAAATCCTACTCTCCAACATGCAAAAACTCGGCATCCAGCCTGAAGCGATCGACTGTGTCGTCCTTTCACATGATCACAGGGATCACACAGGAGGATTGGAAGCCCTCCTTGAAAAAAATTCAAATATCGAAGTGTGGCTCCCCGCATTCTTTTCCTCCAATTTCAAGGACATGGTGAGAAAAAAAGGAGCCAAGATCATCGAAGTGGAATCCTTCCAACAGATCTGCCGAGGCGCTTATACCACAGGAGTCATCCAAGGATGGATCAGGGAACAATCCCTAATCTTGGATACAGACAAGGGATTGGTTTTGATGACGGGATGCGCCCATCCCCGGATTGTGAACATCATCACCAAAGCGAAAGGATTACTCAACAAGGATGTTTACCTAGCCCTCGGAGGTTTCCACATGACCGGCTTCGATAAGGCAGAAATAAAAAGCATCATAGACAAGTTTCGCGAACTAGGTGTAACAAGGGTGGCTCCCTGCCATTGTTCTGGAGACGAGACTCGAGAGTTTTTTGCTCAGGAATACAAGGACGATTTCCTAAAAATCGGCGCAGGAGCAAAGATCCAGATCCAATGATTCTTTCCATTGCCAGCGGCAAGGGCGGAACAGGCAAGACGACTGTGGCTGTCAACTTGACACTCTCTCTGGAAAGAGAACACGCTCTTCAGTTTTTGGATTGTGATGTTGAGGAACCCAATGCCCACTTTTTCCTGAAACCACAAATCCTCCGCAAGGAGACTGCCCACATTCCCATTCCAGAGATCATGGAAGAGAGATGCACCTTTTGTGGTAAGTGTGCGGAAGTGTGTGCTTATAATGCTCTTGCTGTCTTGAAGGAGACTGTGCTTGTCTTTGCTGAGCTCTGTCACGGCTGCGGAGGATGCAGCCTTCTTTGTCCTGAGAAGGCCATCAAAGAAAAAGGGCAAAGGATAGGAATCATGGAGTTTGGCAACTCAAACGCCATCTCCTTCATTCATGGAAAACTGGATATCGGTCAGGCCATGTCTCCTCCTCTTATCAGAGAGATTAAAAAGCAGGCGGATTCGAACTGCCTAGTGATCATCGATGCCCCACCAGGAACATCGTGTCCGGTGATCGAAGCGGTCAAGGGGAGTGATTTCTCGCTCCTGGTCACTGAACCCACTCCCTTTGGTCTTAACGACCTTAAACTCGCTGTCGAAACCCTTCGAAAGCTTCGGATTCCAACGGGAGTGGTCATCAACCGCTTTGGGATTGGTGACAACAACGTCCAGGATTACTGCCGCCGAGAGAACATCCCCTTCTTGATGACCATACCCATGGACAGGGATATTGCTGTGGCTTATTCCGAAGGACGCTCCATCATCGAAACTCAGCCTCAATACAGAAGGGCTTTCAGGGAGCTTTATGAGAAGATTCAAAGGTTGACAGGATGAAACAACTGGTTGTTATCAGCGGAAAAGGTGGTACTGGAAAAACAATAGTCTCCGCCTCCTTTGCGGCTTTGGTCCGAAATAAGGTCATGGCCGACTGCGACGTGGATGCGGCCAATCTCCACCTTCTTCTCCATCCTGAAATCAAAGAATGGCACTCCTTCAAGGGGGGGGAAAAGGCCAGGCTCTCTATTGAATCATGCACAGGTTGTGGAGAATGCATCAAGGTCTGCCGGTTTTCAGCCATTAAAGAGAGAACCGACGGAAAAGTCAATGTCGATCCTCTCTCCTGCGAAGGATGTGCGGTGTGTTCTTATATCTGCCCTGTAGAGGCCATTGTTATGGAGGAGAATGTCTGTGGAGAATGGTTCATCTCCCAGACCAAATATGGCCCCTTCGTGCATGCTAGGCTGGGAATCGGTGAGGAAAACTCGGGTAAACTTGTGACTGAGGTCAGAAAAAGAGCCAAGGAAATAGCAGAAAAAAACAGCATGGATTTTGTCATCATCGACGGGCCTCCTGGAATAGGCTGTCCAGTCATTGCTTCCCTTTCCGGCACGGATATGGCCTTGGTGGTCACCGAGCCCACCCTTTCTGCACTTCACGATATGGAACGAGTTATTCAAACAGCCCACCACTTCAGGACTTCCACTGCTTGCTGTATCAACAAGTTTGACCTCAACCCTAGGATTTCCGATGAGATTGAAGAATGGTGCGCGAAAAATTCAGTCCACATGGTGGGAAAGATCCCTTTCCATGAACAAGTCACAGAATCTCTGGTCCAGGGCCTTCCATTGCCGGAATACCGTGAAAACTTTGTGTCTGAGAGAATCAAAGAAATATGGCAGAATCTATCGGAAGTATTAGGAGAGGAGGACTCATGAAGAGAACAGACTGGAAATACCTTGTGGATACTCTTCTCTTTCTTTGCATCGTGGGAATAGCCATGATAGGGCTCTTACTGGGGCTTTTCATCCCCAAAGGGCCAAAAGCCGCGGAAAGCGCCAAATATTTTTTGGGGCTCCACCGTCATCAGTGGGGAAATATCCATTTTTATCTTTCCATCGCCTTTATCATCTTGGTTATCATCCACATCGTTTTGAGTTGGAGCTGGATAAAGGGCAAGGCCCACCAGACCTTCAAAAAGGGGTGGAAGGCTGTCCTTACCATGACAGCCGCATCTTCAATCTTGGTGATCTTCCTTTTCTGGGTTTTTTATCCCAAAGTTCCTGGAGCCTACGAGGACCATGGCCTCAGAGCTGGAAAGAGGGCAAAAGAGAACATCTTTGAAGAAACCTATTTGAAGGAAGAAAGCGTTAAACCAAGGAAAGAAAGCCAAATTGAAGAAGAAATCCAACAGGAGGAGCTTCTATCAGAAGAGCAAGAAGAAAAATTTACCAGAGGACGCATGGCTGAGGATACCACCGGGATCCTCATCACTGGGCAAATGACCCTTGATGATATCGAAAGAGAAACCAGCATCCCAGCCCGGAAGATCGCCGAAAAATTAGGTCTTCCTCCAGATGTCCCTCTCCAAGAAAAATTGGGTCATCTGAGAAAAAGATATGCCTTCACCATGCAGGAGGTAAGGGATGTGGTTTCTTCTTTATTGAAGTGAAAATAGAGGGAGGACAGGGATGTCTGATAATAGCTCTAAAACACCAAATCAGATTCTGGAGGAAAAACCCTCCAGAGCACCTCTTCTCAAACAGGCCTGGTCGGTCATGCCCGAAGGGATCCGCCAGACTCTCTCTGCGGACCCGATCATCCCGACCATCGCAGCAAAGGCAAAAGTTATAGCTTCGCATAACCGCGATTTCATTCGAAGTGATCAGGGCCAGGTCGTGGGTATCTTTCCCGAAAAAGAAATCTATTACGGCCCCTCCTCAGGATTGGAGGAATTGAGAGAATTGGTGGCTCGCTTTTGGACTCATGCATACAAGCTTAAGGGTAAGCCAGGCATACCTCCAGGTGGACTGGACAAGAAAAACGTTGCCATTGTCTCCGGAGCAACAGAAGGACTGTCCATCGTCATGCACCTTATCGCCCACCAGCAGAACGTCGGCCTCATGCCTCTCTACTGGAGCAACTATAAAGGAATCATCCGTAATGCCGGAGGAAATCCTGTAGTCCTAGTAGATTTCTTTGATCAAGATTACAGAGTGGATTTCAAAAAAGCAGAACAGATGATGAAAGAAAACCGCGTCACTTCGCTTCTCATCAACTTCCCCAACAACCCATCCGGGGATGTCCTCACAGATGAGGAGATGGCTGAGCTGGCAGAGTTAGCCAGGCGCCTGGATCTCATCATTGTCTCCGATGAGGTCTATAATTTTATCCGCTACAAAGGAGAACCACAGTCTATGCTGTCCTTTGCTCCAGAAAGAACCATTGTCACCAGTTCAGCTTCCAAGGAATACCTCATCCCTGGAGCTCGGGTAGGCTATGTATTGTCTGCCGTGGAGACGTTCACCCAATCTTGGATGCCAAAGATGATCCGGTCCTTTTCTTCCTCACCCAATGTTCTCGGACAGCAGCTGCTCATGGATATCCTGAGGGAAGAGGTCAAGGATTTCGAGGAAGGACGCTCTCCTCGAATTATCTCAGCAGTGAAAAAAGAACTCAAAACCCGCTGTGATCTCATCCTTTCCCTTCTTCAAGAAAAGGGATTTACCCTCGCAGGGAGAGATAAAGAATTTCCCTCAGGGGCAATCAGTGTTTTAGTCAGTCTGCCCGAGGATATAAAAGTGGATGATAAAACTTTTGTGGAAAAAGCCATGGAGCTTGAAAAGTTCAGCGCTGTGCCAGCCTCAGTCTTTGGCGCATCGAGGTGCCTCCGATTCGGTTATGCTGGCATGCCTCAGGAAGCCATAAACAGGCTGTCCAGAAACTTACAGGATGTGTTAGATTATTTTCGAAAGTGAATGTGCGGAGAAATTGAAGACCCTCCCCCCTCCACCATGGGCTTCGGATGGAGAGTAACCACCATATCACTACCTGACTGGATGAAATATCTTCACTCATCACGGAGATGGAAATGCTATCCTGGATAGAATATATTTTGCTTCTTTTGGTATAATAACGGATCATTAGACAAAAATCTCCTCTCCCGCTGGCAACTTAATGGTTTGAGATGGCCCAAAAAAAGAAGAAAACAAAAGAGATGGAAACAGAGGCAGATCTCGAAAAATTTGCCCGCCAACTCCAAGAACAAATCATGAAACAGATCAGGAAGGAGTACTCTGATATCGTCATCGACCATTGGCAGAATCCCCGAAACTTCAGCAAGATGGAAAACCCTGATGGATGCGCCAAAGTCAAGGGTTCTTGTGGCGACACCATGGAGATGTTTATCAGGATGAAGAATGATCGGATTGCCGAATGCACTTTTCAAACAGACGGCTGCGGCACTACCATTGTCTGTGGGAGCGTGGCCAGCGAGGTAGCTCAGAACAAAACCTTCACTCAAGCACTCGCTCTGATCAGCGCCGATGAAATCCTCAAACGGGTGGGAGGGCTTCCCGAATCCGATATCCATTGCGCTCAGTTGGCTTCGGAAACCCTACGAAGGGCTCTGGCCGATTATCTTTTCCAGAAAAAAGCGCCATGGAAGAAGCACTACAGAAGAACCTAGCTTCCAGCATTATATAAGGAGTCAGACATGAAAGAATGCAAAGAGGAAAAAAATCTACAACGCTGTAACTGCACCTGGGAACCATGCAGCCGAAAAGGCATCTGCTGCGAATGCCTCCAGTATCACTGGAATATGGACGAACTTCCTGCCTGTCTTTTTCCCGACGATGTGGAGAAAACCTACGACCGGTCTCTTCGAAGATTTATCTCCATTTACAAAGATAAAGTCTGATAGAGCACTTTGAAAAAATCAAAACAGACTCCTCATCTCATCCACATCTACGGCCCTGTACCCTCAAGGCGCCTTGGATTCTCTCTTGGTGTTGATATCATTCCTTTTAAGACCTGCTCTTTGAACTGCATCTATTGCCAATTAGGCCCTACCCTCCAAAAAACCACAAAAAGAGAAGAATATATCCCTCCCTCCGGAATCCTTCCAGAGATAAAAAAAGTTCTCCATTCAGGACAGCGAATCGATTACATCACCTTTTCGGGTTCTGGAGAACCCATGCTAAACTCAGCCATAGGAAAGGTCATCCGGAAAATAAAAAAAATGACCTCCATCCCTGTAGCAGTCCTGACCAACAGCACGCTTCTCACTCGAAAGAGAGTGAGAGAGGCTCTGCTGGCTGCAGACCTTGTTGTCCCTTCCTTGGACGCAGCCACCCAGGATGTCTTCTTAAAAATCAACAGGCCTCATCCTACGCTTAAGATTAAAGAAATCATCGAAGGGCTCAGAAAATTTCGCCAGGAATTCAAGGGCTCCCTCTGGCTGGAAGTCATGCTGGTCAAAGGAGTCAATGATCCTCCCGCTCACATAAAAAAGCTCAAGGAAGCCATGGCGGAGATCAATCCTGATAAAATCCAGCTCAATACCGTAATCCGTCCTCCTGCAGAAAAATTCGCCCGGCCGTTGAGTCATAAAGAGATGAAGAAAATCAGACAGACTCTCGGCCAAAAATGTGAAATCATTGCACCGTTTGAAAAAAAAGAACAGTCCGCAGTCTCTGAAAACATAAGAAAGTCCATTCATTCACTCGTCCAAAGGAGGCCGGTAACCCTTTCTGACATCGCCTCCTCGTTAGGAAAACACAAGAATGAAGTCATAAAACATCTGAATGCCTTGCTTGAAGAGGGCAAGGTGAAGGCGGTTGTCCACAGAGGTCAAAGGTATTATGAGCCAACTTAGCCTCGATCAACGCTATTCCTATCGGCCTTCGCTCAATCGAGGAATATTTTGGCCAACAGGAAATAAAATGGAATAAGAATCACCAAAAAGAGGAAAGTCATGAAAGAAGTTAAGGATTTGTCCAAGCAGGACATTTTAGCGCTCCTGGAAGATGCCTCCAAGAACTGGCTGGCCCACGATGGATTGTGGTTTCGGGCTGTAGAGGATAAATTCGGGATAGACGCAGCCATGGAGCTTGACCGAAAGGCTTGGGAGAAATTCACCGTGATCGAAGCCAAGCGAATCATGAAGAGGCTAGGAATGAAACCCGGAGGCGGCATTCCCACCCTTGTACAAGCCTTAAAATTCAGACTCTACGCTTATATCAATGTTCAGGAAACCGCAGAAGTCACCGATACCCGATGTATCTTCCGCATGAACAGATGTCGGGTTCAAGAGGCGAGAAAAAGACAGGGCCTCCCTGACTTTCCCTGCAAATCAGTGGGCGTGGTGGAGTACAGCGGATTTGCCAAAACCATCGATTCCAGGATAATAACTACTTGCCTTGTCTGTCCTCCTGATCCCCATCCACCAGATGTCTGGTGCGCTTGGGAATTTTCGATTGCAACTTGATTTTATGAGGCGAGAAACATTTCACATATTCGATGAAAACTGGCAGGTCTATGATGACTGGTTTGACCACCATCTTGCCATCTTTCAATCAGAGATTAGAGCAATCAAAAAGGTCACTCCTGCTTCCGGACGAGGCCTCGAAATCGGAGTAGGAACTGCAAGATTTGCCTCTATCCTCTCTGTGAAGTTCGGCCTTGACCCTTCTTTGAATATGCTTAAAGTTGCTAGAGAAAGAGAGGTCCAGGTCGTCCAGGGAGTGGGCGAATTTCTTCCTTTTAAAGATGAGTCTTTTCATTTTGTCCTGATTGTGGTAACTATGTGCTTTGTCTCTGATCCCCGGAAAGTTTTAAGAGAAGCAGCAAGAGTCCTGAAGAGAGAAAGCGTCTTGATTCTTGGTATTATCGATAGAGAGAGTCGCTGGGGAAGGTATTATGAGGCTCGAGCAGCCCACAGCAAATTTTATAAAGCCGCTCGTTTTTTCTCCGCCCATGACATCCTCATGCTTTTAAACGATATTCCTGGAGCATTCAGCGAAGCCTATCAGACTCTCTTCCATCCTCCTCCCGAACTCAAAAAGACAGAAAGACCCCAGCCGAGCTACGGTCAGGGGGGATTCGTGGTCTTCAAGTGGACGAAGAGATAAAGTCTGGATCGATGTTTATGAGGCCTCTTTAATATAATTCCATAAAAAGGAGTCAGGCATGTTCGATAACACCCATTTTCCCAGAGCAAAAAAGTTCTGGTTTATGGGAAATCTCTATGATTGGTCAACGCCCGTAATTCATCCCATGTCCCATGCTCTTCACTACGGAACTTCTGTTTTTGAGGGAATCCGAGCCTACAGAACATCTAGAGGACCTGCTATCTTCCGTCTTTCCGAACATATCGAGAGGCTCTTCCATTCTGCTTCCACTCTAAAAATGGACATTCCCTACAACAAAAAAGATATATGTCAGGCTGTCACTTTGGTCATAAAAGAAAACAAACTCGACTCGGCCTATATCCGTCCCCTCCTTTTCTATTCCTACGGAAATCTGGGTCTGGTGCCCAAGCTATCCGCGGTGGAGCTGGCCATTGGAGCATGGGAATGGGAAGCCTACCTCGGAGAGAAAACGGAAAAAGGAGCCCACGTCTGTGTTCTCTCCTGGAAACGCATTCACCACAGCCAGATCGCCATGACCGCAAAGCTGGGCGGCATTTATGTGCAATCAGCCATAAGCGGCATGGAGGCTAGGCTTGAGGGATTTGATGAATCGATTTTTTTGAATCTTGAAGGGAATATTGCCGAAGGCCCTGGAGAAAATGTGTTTATAGTCAAAGGAGAAGTACTCAAGACCAACGATAAAACCGAATCCATTCTGGAAGGAATAACCAGGGCGACCATACTGGATATAGCTAAGGATCTGGGTATTGATTTCACCATCGGCCCGATAACTAAAGAAGAATTTTTTAAGGCTGACGAAATCTTCTTTACAGGAACGGCTGTAGAGTTGGCTCCCATCGTCCGAGTCACCGACAAGTCCGAACCCGAAGCCGCTCCAAAGGAATACATTATCGGCAAAGGAAAAGCTGGGGAGATCACCCGGGAGCTTGCCCGAGCCTACAACGACACTGTCAGAGGAAAAAGGAAAGAGTACGAAAAATGGTTGACCTATGTGAAATGAAGATGGCATCTTCTTCTTCTGTAATGAATATGTTTTTACCTTTTTCAAATTGAAGAAGAAAAAATCTTTCCATGAAAAAACAAAAGGCCTTTATCTACTGGTTCTCAGATTAAGGAAGAGGCAGGAGATTTCCCCGGGGAAGCTCTTCAAAACAACTTTCCTACCTGGAATCTACCTCTACGTGGGAAGGGCAAGGGAAGGTCTTGCAGGAAGGATCAGGCGGCATTTGAGAAAGGAGAAAACACTCTTCTGGCATATCGATTACTTTCTTCAAAGAGCCGAGATCGAGGATATCTGGATAAAGAAGAATGATTTTGATGAATGTCAGGTGGCTCGCACCATTGAAAATCATCTAGAGGGAGCATTTTCCCCGTTAAAAAAGTTTGGCTCCTCTGATTGCCGCTGTCCGAGTCACCTCATCTTCGTTCCAGACAAGAAACAATTGGCTTCCTTGAGAAAAAAAATAGCCTTTCAAAGGATCGAACAAGATGAATATCACCTTTAAAGCCATCGGTATAGTGCATTCTCCCTTAAAGAAATTAGAGGATATTCAACCTAAAAAATACGCTGATGCCCAGGGATTCGATTCTGTTCAGGGAGAGCTTGAAATATTTAAGGAGTATGAGGACGGATTAAAGGATACAGAAGGATTTTCTCATCTTATCGTCCTTTTTTCCTTCCATAAATCCGAAGGATTCAGGCTCCACACCAGACCGCTGCTCGATGACACGTTGCGCGGTGTCTTCTCCACCCGCAGCCCTCACCGCCCCAACCCTATCGGATTGACCATAGTCAAGGTGATCGAACGCAAAGGGAATATCCTGAAGGTCGCTGGAGTGGATATGATCGAAGGCACACCTATTCTGGATATCAAACCTTATACGCCCAGAGACCAGAAATCCCCTATAAAGAGTGGATGGTTGGAAGATAAAATAAAGTAGAGATGCTTTCCCAAAGATCTTATGGTCCGGTTTGGGCAAGGCCTCAAAGGATGGTTTGTCTTGCCCATAAGTTTCTGTTATATTTTTCGAGCCAAAAAATGGGTACAATTTATTTTTTATGCTCACCAAGGAGGTTTCATGAAATGACTAAATTCCTATCCTTCACTCTCTGCATTTTTTTTCTCCTCTCCGTTGCTCCTGCTCTGCTCCACGCCTCAACCATCTTTCCCTATAACTACATAATAGAAGAGCTAGACAACGGGCTGAAGGTTGTATCCATCCCTCTCCAGAATCCTCAAATCATCTCCTACTATACCATCGTTCGCTCTGGTTCCCGCAATGAGATCGAACCAGGAAAATCCGGCTTTGCCCACTTTTTCGAGCACATGATGTTCAAAGGCACCAAGAATGTTCCCCGTGAGGCCTATCATGATTTCCTGACCAAATTAGGGGCGGGGACGAACGGTTACACTGCCGACGATTACACCTGCTACTTCGTCGTTTTTGCCGGACGAGAAAACCTGGAAGAGGTGATCAAGACAGAAGCGGACCGGTTCATCAACCTCTATTACGATGAGGAAATGCTCAAGACAGAAGCCTCTGTCATCGAAGGAGAATATTACTCCAGTGTTTCCAATCCCGGGCGGCGCCTGTCTGAACTCCTGAGACACACGGCCTTTGAAAACCATTCCTACAAGCACTCAGTCCTCGGTTACCTGGAAGACATCCTGGATATGCCCAATCAGTTTGAATACAGCCAGCTTTACAGAAAACGATTCTACGCCCCTGATAACTCTATCCTTCTGGTGGCGGGAGACTTTGAACACGAGAAACTCATGGAGTATGTGGAGAAGTACTATGGCAACTGGGAACCATCAAGCTACCCCCTGATCACTCCGAAAGAGCCAGCGCAAACAGAGGCCAAAAGAGCTCACTATGATTGGTCCACAAAAACCCTCCCGCGCTTGGCCATCGGATTCCACGGACCGGCCTACTCAGACGAGAAGATCGACAAACCTGCCTTGGATCTCATGGCTGAGATTGCCTTCTCCCGCTCTTCTCCACTCTACCAGAAACTGGTCATCGAAGAGCAAAAGTGTCTCACCTTGAATGCCTATTTCGGAGATACCCGAGATCCCTACCTTCTGATCTTCAACTCCATCGTCAAAAAAGATGAAGATCTTCCCTCTGTCGAAGAGGAGATTTTCAAGGAGCTGGAAAGACTCAAAGAAGAACCAGTGGATGAGAGACTTCTGGCCGATGTCAAGTCAAACATCAAATACTCCTTCGCTCTAAGACTGGGAACAACTGACGGCATCGCCGGCAGCTTGGCTGATTATATCAATTTAGCCATTGATCCAGGGACTGTGAACAAGCTCTTCAATCTCTATGAAATGGTGACCCCTCAGGATATTCAAAACATGGCCAAGAAATATTTCCTCAAAACAAACAGCACTGTGGTCACCTTAACAGGAGGAAAGGCAAAATGAGAAAACACTCTATCCTAGGCATTCTCGTCTTAGGTCTATTACTCATGCTTGTTACCTGTGCCAAAAAAAGCCCGAACAAACTCTCCTCCGAACTTCTTCCCTTGGAAGGCAACCCACTGGTGAGTTTCAGAATCCTCCTGAATGTGGGATCAGCCAACGATCCCCAAAGAAAAGAAGGCCTGTGTCATCTTGCTTTCAGCCTGCTGGCCGAAGGCGGAAGCAAAAGCCTGACATATAAGGAAATTCAAAAGAAATTCTATCCTATGGCTGCCGCGGTCAATCTCAGCGTGGATAAGGAGATGTCCGTTTTCACAGGTACGATCCACAAGGACAATTTAATTGAATATTACACTTTATTCAAAGATATGCTCCTCGATCCCGGCTTCCGCCAGGAAGACTTTACCCGCATAAAAACGAACCAGATAGACTTCTTGGAAAAAACTCTGGTCGGAAACCGGGACGAACAGTTCGGAAAGGAAATCCTGAATCTTATGATGTATGAAGGACATGCCTTTGGACATCACGAAGCAGGGACAGTGGAAAGCCTTAAATCTATTACCCTGGACAATATGAAAGAATTCTACAAAAATCATTTCATTCAAGGAAACATCATTATAGGCCTTGCAGGAGGCTATCCGGAGGACTTCCCTCAAAAGGTGATGGAAGATTTTTCTGTTCTTCCCGAAGGCTACACTCCCCACCTCGCTCTTGGCGAGCCACGGATGCCGGAGGGGCTGGAGATTGTCATCGTTGAAAAAAAGACTCCGGCCACAGCTATTTCCATGGGATTTCCCCTTCCCATCTCAAGAGCTGATGACGATTTCTTCGCTCTCTGGATTGCAGGCTCTCATTTCGGTGAACACAGACAGCACCTCTCACTCCTCTTTCAAAAAATTCGGGAGGAGAGGGGGCAGAATTATGGGGATTACGCTTACATCGAGCATTTCATCCAAGGAAGGCGCAAGTATCCGGCAACAAATTACTGTCGGCAGCAGCAGTATTTTTCCATCTGGATTCGTCCCTTGGCCAATTCCAACCGTCACTTTGTCCTTCGCCAAGCATTAAGGGAGCTCAAAAACCTGGTCGAGGAAGGGATCCCCAAGCAAAGGTTCGAACTGACCCGTACCTACCTGCTGAACTACACAAAGCTCTACGCTCAAACTCTGGGAGAAAGACTGGGCTGGCAGATGGATTCTCACTACTACGGCTATAAGGATTTCCTGACTGAAGTGCAAAAGAGACTTCCGCGGATTACTCATGAGGATGTCAACCGAGCCATAAAGAAATACCTCAATTACGAAAATATCTACATCGCCGTGATCACCGAGGACGGGAAAAGTCTCAAAGAGGCTTTAGTGGCCTACACTCCCTCGCCCATATCCTATGCCAATCCGAACATGCCCAAGGACGTGCTGGAAGAAGACCTTGTGATACAGACCTTTGTTCTGGATGTTAAACCTGAAAAGGTAAAGATTGCGCCAGCCTCTGAATTCTTTCAGAAAGCGGGTTTGCCGGAAGGCCTGGAATAATCAGCAGTCAACGTAGAGGGAGGAGAAAACAGATAGTCTTGTTTCATCCCTCTCTCTTAAGGATTTCTTCGGCTTGAGATTTTATCAGCCCCCAGGCCGCCCTGACATGACGCTCCTCTGTTGCTCGTGAAGCGATTACCATTCTCAGGACATACCTTCCCCGCAATGTGGTCTGTGTTAAAAATACTTTCCCTGTTGTGTTGATCCGCTCCAGAAATTCCCTATTCAGCTCATTTAATTCTTCTTCTTTTCGCCCATCATTCAGTCGAAAACAAACAAGGCTCAGATTCACAGGAACCATGAGCTCAAAACGCTCATCCTCCTCCACCCAATCCTTAAGCATCTGAGCCAAGTGAAGGTGCTCTCTGACCATTTTCTGCAGTCCCTCAACTCCATAGGTGCGGATCACAAACCACAGCTTGAGCGCCCGGAAGCGCCTCCCCAGTTGAATCCCCCAGTCACGATAATTCTTCACCTCGGCATCCTCACCTGTTTTCAGATATTCAGGATGAATCTCGAAAGTCCGAATCAGAGCAGAAGGATCTTTCACATAATAAGCGGAGCAGTCGAAATTGGTGAGCATCCACTTATGCGGATTGAAAACAAAGGAGTCGGCATATTCTATCCCCTCCATCATCCATTTTTTCTCAGGGAGGATGGCTGCGGTTCCAGCATAGGCCGCATCCACATGAAACCACAGTCCGTGATCCTGGCAAATCTTTCCGATCAAAGCAATGGGGTCGATGGCCGTGGAAGAGGTTGTTCCTAATGTGGCCACCACACAGGTCGGATGTAATCCTTGATTCTTATCTTCTCCCACCACTTTTTCCAATTCAGAAGGAATCATGGCAAATTTTTCATCTGTAGGGATAAAACGAATATTCTCACTCCCGAAACCAGCAATCTTCGCTCCCTTCACCACACTCGAATGGGCCTCTTCTGATGTATAGACCATCAAAGGCTTTTTCAGGCCAATCTTATTTGATTCAAAACAAGTGGCCTTCTCTCTTGCTGTGAGAAGGGAGACCAAAGTGGATGTGGAGGCTGTATCCTGGATAACCCCTGCCATCCCCTCGGGAAGGCCGATCATCTGACGCAGCCAATCCAGGACAAGCTCCTCCAGTTCGGTGGCTGCAGGAGATGTCTTCCAGCTCATGCATTGAGCACCCATGCCAGCCGTCAGCAGCTCGGCCAGGATGGAAGGGGGGCTGCTGTTGGCAGGGAAATAGGCAAACCAGGAAGGATGCTGCCAGTGAGTGATACCCGGAAGAATGATGTCCTGAAAATCGTGAAAGAGACTCTCCATCGACTCTCCCTTCTTTGGAGGCTCAGAAGGAAGTTTTCTTCGAACATCTCCGGGCTTTAACACAGAGCTGACAGGATATTTTTCCGTCTCATTCAAATATTCAGCTACCCAGTCGACAAACTGATAGCCATATTTCTTGAATTCCTCTTTATCCATCTTTCTGCTCCTTTAATAAAATAGTTTTCTCGTTAAGACTGGAGCTTCATTCTAAAAATTTTCTTCTGAATAGTCAAAAAAGCAGAAAAATCCAATCCGCTAAAATGACAGATAGGCCCGGCCATTCATCAGGATATTCAATGATTCTTTTGAAGTCTTTAAGATCAAGTCTTTATCTAAACAGGAAAAACACAATCTAAAATTGAGGGAAATGGGTGTAATTTATTCATTGCTTCGAAAAAGCTGTAAAAAGATGCCCTTTTTAGGGCAAAAAAGTGCAAAAAAGCCTCACAACTGGCTTTTTTCAGAAATTTGAAAATATTTGTTGAAATTTAGATATAAATTATGATATAATAATAAATTGTAAAAGGGGGAGTTCAAAAAAGCATACCAAAAATCCCTTCTACATATCTAATCATTCGTACAAGCAAGAAAAGAAAAATAGCATAACCCACTTTCTCGTCTATACTCTTCGACTTCTAAACAAACACAAAGACTGATGGTTTTTATTGGTCTCATTTCAAGAGCATTTTTTGTCAAAAAAATTGCAACCATTTCAGTTCTTCCGACGTATATTTATATAGAAAGATGAAAAAAGAGACTAAACCCCACAGAATAAAAAAATCTCTCATTTTTTCCCCTCCTTTTTTCGAGGTTTTTCATATAAATGCCCTAACCCACTAATTCATCCCCTTTACCAGGCTGTCCGCTTTCAGAGAAGGCAGACAGCCTGTTCTACTTATCAACAAAAAGCTTGACAGGAATATGAACCCTCTATACATTAAAGAAGAATAAAATCTTTCTTTGACAATCGAATTTTAGGCTTATCGAGCAGGGAAGTCCGTGAGAATCGGACACAGCCCCCGCTACTGTAATCGGGTACGAATTCCAGAAAAAGCCACTGTCCTTGAGAGGACGGGAAGGTCTGGAAGGAGGATGATCCGAGAGTCAGGAGACCTCTCCTAAGTCTGCAAAACCCATCTTCGGGTGGAAGGTAGGGTTGATTTTTTTTTTGCTCGCCTATCCCCTGGAGAAAAGACGACAAGTCACAAAATTCGCTCGGAAATCATTCTAAGCGGGGGCCATTCTTTAGGAGGTTGGAACAATGAACAAAAAAATCCTATCCATCGTCCTGGCAATGTTATTCTTTCCTCTCGTTTTTTTCTCCGAGGAAAAGCAAGAGAACTCCGAGAAAGACAAATCTTCTCTTCACCATGAAATCGTTGTCACCGCCACCCGCATAGAGATTCCTGCCAGAGAAGCGGCCAGCTCTATCACTGTAATTAGCCGAGAAGATCTGGAGATGATGAAAATAACCACGGTTCTGGAAGCTTTGCAAGAGGTGTTGGGTGTCTACGTAATCCAGAATGGCCCAGTCGGGGGCACAGGCTCTGTTTCTATCCGAGGAGCCAATGCAGAACACACCTTGGTGATGCTGGATGGGGTTGAGCTCAACGACCCCATAACTCCATCTAGGTCTTATGACCTTGCTCATCTCTCTATTGCCAATATCGAGCGTATCGAGATTCTACGGGGAGCACAGAGTACGCTTTACGGGTCGGACGCCTTGGGCGGGGTGATCAACATCATCACCAAACAGGGCAGGGGTAATCCCCAGGCCCATCTCCTCTCACTTGGAGGCTCCTACGGAACATTTCTGAACAGTGCTGAATTTGGAGGAAGCAGTGATACATTCCATTATGCTCTGGCGGCCTCTTATTTCCGATCCAATGGTTTCTCTGCTGCCAGTACTTCCTATGAAGGAAACGAAGAAAAAGACGGTTATAGTAATCTGACTATTTCTGGAAAAGCAGGCTTACGTCTCCGGAAGAACATCGAGCTAGATTTGACTTGGAGAACCCTAAAGACAAAAAGTGGAATAGACAATTTTGGTGGAGCCTACGGAGACGATTCTAACAACACCCAGCTTTACAATGCTTTTATTTTGAAAGGGCAAATCCGACACCTCTTTCTCCAAAACCGATGGGAACAAAAAATCAACCTCTCTTATCTTGAATACCACCGTGAATACGACAATCCAACGGATGCCGCCCATCTTTTTGATGCAGACCGATCCAAATTCGAAAGCCAGCAATGGAAGCTCGACTGGCAGCATAACCTTTTTCTCGATGAAAAAAACACCTTGACTTTCGGTCTCGAGCATCAACAGGAACAGGGCCAGTCTGATTATTATTCTGAAAGCATTTTGGGCCCTTATTCGAGCCTCTTTCCTTTAAAAAAAGCCCGTAACACAGGTATATATGTCCAGGATCAAATCAGATGGGCTGATCGATTTTTCGCCACTGTAGGAGTTCGTCTCGATCATCACACACAGAGCGGTCAAGCCGTAACCTTCCGCGTCGCTCCCGCTTATTTCATCCAGCAAACAGGGACAAAATTCAAGGCAAGCTACGGGACAGGATTCAAATCTCCTTCCCTCTACCAGCTTTATGCACCAGAAACAACATGGGGCCCAGTCGGAAACAGGACTTTACAGGCAGAGCGGTCCACAGGCTGGGATGTAGGAATCGAACAAAGCCTTTTCATGAATAAATTAGGGTTGGGTTTTACCTATTTTGCATCCGAATATAGGAATCTGATCGACTTCGATTATGTACAGGGCTACATCAACATCTCCAGAGCCTCTTCAAGAGGCTCTGAATTCTCTCTCCAGGCAAGACTGAACAACAGTCTTCACTTCAATGCTTCCTATACACGGATTGAAGCCAAAGATAAAGTGACAAACCAATATCTTCTGCGTCGGCCGAAGCACAAACTCGCCGCAAGGGCAAACTGTGATTTCTCAAGAAAAGCGCACCTCACCCTTTCCCTGATCCATATGGGAAAAAGTGAAGATATGGATTGGAGCGGATGGATATCACGCAGAGTGGCCATGCCTTCTTATACTCTGCTGAATGCATCTTTCGCCTATGACATGTTACACAAGGTCCAGATCTTCCTCAAATCGGAAAATCTTCTCGATGAGGAATACGAGGCGGTCAAAGGATACGGCACAGCAGGCTTTTCTCTGTATGGAGGACTAAAGGTTATCTTCTAGATTGATTTTTTCTCCTGTTTATCTTATATTAATTCATCCGTGGGGCATGATTAAAGGTTATAAGAAATACTCTATTCTCGCTTCCCTCTTCCTGTTCCTTCTTGTCTCTTTATTTATTAACTTCTTTCATTGTGAAAAGACTCTCGCCCGAAACGATAACTGTCCAGCCTGCCAATTTCTGGACTCCTCCCTTACCACTAACCAGATCGATTTTTTCCACCTTCCCCCTCCTTCCATACTGGGCATCCTGAGATCTCTAGAATCATTTAATCATACTTACATCCTTTCCGCCAATCCGACCTCTCGTTCTCCTCCTCAAGCCTGAATCCTCCAGGTTTCCTCTGTCAATAAGGGCCCATTTCCTCTTTCTTGTACTGAACCAAGGAGGTGAAATGATTAAGAGCATATCAAAGATAATCTTTATGGTAATTTTAGCGATTCCTTGCCTTCTCTGGAGTCAGCCACCTGAGAACAATGTCTTGACTCTGGAGGAATGCATTTCAATTGCTCTCGAGCAAAACCCGCTCATTCTTTCCTCTTTTGGACAATATCAAGCCTCCCTGGCTCGGATTCATCAAGCCAAGGCTTTCCCTCAACCCTCTCTAGGCTACGACTCTGACCTGCAGCCCAAGTTTTTCAACTTTAAAGATTCCGGCGAATCCTACTTCGGCTTGAGCCAATCTATTGAATTCCCGGGCAAAAGATATCTGCGAGGAAAGATTGCTTCTCAAGAGGCAAACGAAATCTTAGCTGAGATCGACCTTCTTAAACTGGACATTATTTATCAGGTCAAACAAGCCTTTTACGGCCTTCTTCTCGCCCAGGAAAAATTAAAATACGCTGAGCAAGACTTAGAGCTCTCTCAAGATTACCTCCAAAAAGCAGAACTCAAATACGATGCAGGCGATGTGGCCAAAGTGGAAGTTCTCAGAGCCAGAGTGGAGGCAGCAAAAGCAGCCAATGCCTTGAGAGAGACTTCCAATGAAGTGAGGTTGTCAAGAGCCTATCTGAATTTCCTCTTGGCTCGGAAAAAATATGACCCCGTAGAAATCAAAGGTGAATTGAGACATCCTCCAATAGCTCTAAGGTTAGAGGAGTTAAAAGAAAGAGCTCTTGCCATCCGTCCCGAAATCAAAAGAGTCAATTATTCTTTGGAAAAAGAGTCGCTCAGAAAGAAACAGGCCTACCTGAGCTATCTACCTGACTTTGATCTGGGTGTTTCCAGGCACCGCATCGAAGGGGAACTCACGACGTGGGATGTAACTATCTCTTTCCCTATACCCCTCTTTTTCTGGCAACCCAAAAAAGGGGAAATCGCAGAGGCCCAGGCCAACATCGAATCGTTGTCGAGGGAAAAGGAGCATCTGAAGAATGCCATTATCTTGGAAGTCGAAGAATCATACATGAATGCTCTCACAACCCAGAATCAGATTCAGCTCTTCGAGGATGAAATACTGACCCAGGCAGAAGAAGTCTATAACATGTTTCTGTTCAGTTTTCAGGAAGGAGAGATCGGCGGCATCGAGTTAATTGACTCCCGAAGGACACTGATCGAGGCCAGAAAATCTTATGCCGATGCTCTCTTTAATTATGACGCAGCCCTGGCCGCCTTAGAAAAATCCATAGGCCAAAGGCTTTAAGGAGATAAAAATGATGAAGAAATATATCTCTCTATTCCTGATCTTTTCTCTCATTGGGATAGGAATAAGTTGCACAAAAGCTCCGAGAAATGAAGAAGGAAAAGCCATAACCCAGGATGAGGAAACAGCTGCTGATAAAGAGCCAGGAAGACATGGAGGGCATGAAAAAGGGAAGAAAAAGGCCCAGGCTGTGGGCAAAGGATATGCGCATAATGCGACTGGAAGAAGAGGACAAAGAGCATGGGGGCCTTCTGACGTGATTGATTTATCCGACGAAGAGGAAGAAATGGTGGAAATCGAAACGGTAAAGGCTTCCCTCAGGCCCTTAAAATCACAACTTACAGCCATGGGAAAAGTACTGGCCCACCCCTTAAGGAAGGCTATCGTCAGCTACGCTTTTCCGGCAAGAATCTCTGAAATCCATGTCAAGATAGGCGACTGGGTCAGGACAGGACAAGAACTCATCACTCTTCAGAGTGAAGAGGTGGGCACAGCTAAATCAGAATTCTATAAGGCTATGGCTGATCATGAGTTAGCCAAGATCAACTTTGAAAGAGAAAATAGGCTCTCTGACCGGGGAGTGGGAGCCAAAAAAGACCTTTTCTCAAGAGAAGCTGAACTTAAGGTGGCTGAAGCAAATCTGGACGCCGCAGAAAAAAAGCTCCATGTGTTGGGGTTTACCGAAGACCAGATCAAACTCATCTCTGAAACCCACCAGATCAATCCGATCATCACTCTTTTTGCACAAGTTAGTGGAAAGATTATCCAGAACAACGCCATCCTGGGTGCTATGGTGGACCAGGAAACAGAAATATTAACTATAATGGATCCTACTGTACTCTGTATCGATGCCGATATCTATGAAAAGGATATCGCCAGAATTAGGAACGGACAGGAAGTAGAAGCCTCTGTCCCAGCCTACCCGAGAGAGACATTCCGGGGAAAAATCAGCTACATCAGCGATGTTTTAAAAGAGGAAACACGGGCCATCACCGTCCGAACCGAGGTAGAAAACAAAGGCTTTAAACTCAAACCCGGGATGTTTGCCGACATAAAAATTTATCTCAATCATCAGGAAAAGGCAATTGTCCTCCCAGAAGAAGCAATTCTAGAAGATAAGGGAGAGAAAATAGTCTTCATTAAAAAAGAAAGCACATATCATCCCCAGGTCGTAGAGGTAGGAGTTATTGAAGAAGGCTATGCTGAAATTCTGAGCGGTGTTCAGGAGGGAGACGAGGTGGTTACCAAAGGGAATTATCAACTCAAGTCAAAGCTCTATGATGAAATTCTGAAGAAAGCTGGGGTCCATTGACGCCTAAAGAACTTAAAGACAATTCAACTTGGATTTTGATAATAACCCACAACATGGAGAATAAGTAATGATAGATAGAATCATAGATTTTTCTTTGAAACATAGACTGCTCACTATCTTCCTTGTCATCTTGGTGTCTATATGGGGTGGAATTTCTTATCTGAGAATGTCCAAGGATATCTATCCCGATCTCAATGCCCCTCTGGTCAACATCATTACCGAAAACCCAGGTATGGCTGCTGAGGATGTGGAGAGGCTCATTACTTTTCCCTTGGAAAGCCTACTTAACGGCGCTCCTCATGTCACCCGAGTCAGGTCAGAGTCAGCCACAGGAGATTCTGTTGTGACCGTGGAATTTGAATGGGGCACGGACATCTACCAAGCCAGGCAGATCGTATCCAGCAAACTGGAGCTTGTGACAGGTCGACTCCCTTTGGGCACGACTTATCCTATATTAGGACCGGTTTCTTCAAGGATGGGAGAAGTTTTCGAATTTGCCGTAACCGGAGAGGATACAGACCCCATGGAGCTCCGTTCTGTTGCTGATTGGACCATACGCTACAGGCTCCAGGGGGTACCAGGGGCTTCTTTTGTCATCAATCTGGGAGGATTCATCAAACAGTTCCAGGTTTTCCTTAAACCCGAAATGCTCAAAAACTACAATATCACCATCAACGAGGTCAAAGACGCTATTGAAAAGAGTAATAGAAACTTCTCAGGGGGCATTATCAGAAAGGGCTCCCAAGAAGCCTTGATTAAAGGACTGGGAAGAATCGAGACTCTCGAGCACATTAAAAACACCGTTATCACCTCGCGCAACAATGTACCTGTTTATGTCAGAGACATATCCGAAGTGCAAATTGGAAGTAAATTCAGAAGGGAATCAGGGAGTCACAACGGTAGAGAAGCCGTCTATGTCACTGTGGAAAAGCAGTATGGAGGGGATACCTTATCTACTATACACAATATCAAAAATGCCTTAGCTCAAATTGCCAGGGACATTCCAGAAAAAATAAAAATAAAGCCTTTCTACGACCAGTCGATTCTCATCCTGAAATCCATCAACCATGTCGAAGTCTCTATTCTGGAAGGAGCCATCCTCATCATCCTGGTCATGATCTTTTTCATGTGGAACCTGAGAAGTTCCTTGATCGCCTCTTTGACTATCCCCTTCTCTATTCTGATCGCATTGGTTCTCATGAATATTTTTGGAATAAAATTAACGGTGATGTCAATTGGGGGCTTAGCCATAGGCATAGGCAAGGTAGCCAATGGCTCAATCATCATGGTCGAAAACATCTTCCGTGTGCTTAAAGAGAAAAAAGGCCAAGGCACAACCTTGCAATTGACATCTGAAGCAGCTAAAGACGTCGGAAAATATCTTTTTTCAGCCAGCTTGATCATTATCCTCGTCTTCTTGCCTCTGCTCACCCTTAAAGGCATCGAAGGAGCCATGTTCCAGCCCACTGCTTTTGCCGTAACTGCAGCTCTTTTTGGCTCTCTCATCCTGAATCTGACTCTAAAGCCTGTCCTGGCTTCTGTTTTCCTGACAGAAACCCATCTTAAGAAGAAAGAAAATCCTGTCACACTATTCTTGGCCAGAAAATATCATTCCCTCTTGTCCTGGTCTGTCGATCATAAAAAAATCATCCTTTCTATCTTCATAATTCTGATCATAGGCGCTGGAATTTCCTATAACTTCCTGGGCAAAGAATTCGTTCCTCCTCTCGATGAAGGTGCCATCATGGCCTCGACTGTTATGCTCCCTGAAACATCGCTGGAAGAATCCGTTGAGATGGGCCTAAAAATCGAAAACATATTTCTCTCTTTTCCTGAAGTCATTTCTGTATCCAGGACCACGGGGACTGCCGAAGGCTCGGAACATCTTCATCCTGTTAATCACAGCCATTACAATATTGAGCTTCTTCCCAGGGAGAAACGGAAAAGGGACTTCAAGCACCTCACAGCGGCTATGAGAAAGGAGCTGGACAAGCTTCCAGGAGTGGCTTATATCTTCGAACAACCCATAGCCAATAAGCTGGCAGAGATGCTGACTGGGACCGAAGGTCAGCTCTCGGTGAAGCTTTTCGGCTCCGATTTAGAAGTACTCAACGATAAAATCGAAGAAATCCGGAATGTGATGGCCGAGATAAAAGGTGTGGCCGATTTGCAGATTGAGCAGACAACGGGCATCCCTCAACTGGTGATCAAACTGAACAGAGAAAAGCTGGCCCGTTTTGGCATTCCTGTAGGAGAAGTGGCAGATATCATCGAAACAGCATTGAATGGCATCGAAGCGACTGATGTCTATGAACCGGATCGCATCACCTCTGTTCTTATCCGTCTTCCCGAAAGATACCGCAGGGATGAAGAAGCCATAAAAAACCTCCTGGTCGACACACCCAGCGGAGAAAGGATCCCTCTTTCTCAACTGGCTGAAATCGAAAAAAGTGAAGGTCCCCAGACCATCTTTCGTGAAAACCTGATGCGCCGAAAGATCATCCTGTGCAACGTGGTCAAACGTGATGTGGGAAGTTTTGTGAAAGAAGCTCAGGAGAAAATTGCTGAAAGGATTACACTCCCGGCAGGTTATTTCGTCACTTTTGGGGGGCAATATGAAAGCCAACAGAGGGCTCTAAAGCACCTGACCCTCCTTATGCTCCTGGTGATCCTGATTATCTTCGTGGTTCTCTTTTCCTCTTTTGGTTCCATCTGGCAGGCTCTTCTTATCATCCTCAACATCCCTTCGACTCTGATTGGAGGCATTTTAGGCCTTCTGATCGCCGGCCAGACAATCAATGTCTCATCCACCATCGGACTCATCGCTCTCTTCGGGATCTGTGCTCAAAACGATATCATTCTGGTGGCCAAGATCAATGACTACAGAAGACAGGGTCTTTCTCTCCGTAAATCTATCATCGAAGGGGCTCTGACGAAATTCAGGCCCATTATCATGACGGATATGGTGATGATCGTAGCAGTGCTTCCCTTAGCCTTAATTGTGACAACCGGCGCGGAACTTCACCGACCGCTGGCTGTGGTCTATATCGGAGGATTCTTCTTCGCCATCCTGCTCAGGCTCATCGTGGTACCAGTCCTCTACGAGACTTTAGCCAAGCTGGGAAAAGAAAAATAACACCATTCACAAATGCTCACACAGAATTTTTATTCCGATGAGAATCAGGATCAGGCCTCCCAGAAGCCCAGCTCTTTTTCCCAACCATTGCCCCATGAGACGACTTGTTTTCACTCCCACGACTGTTAACAGAAAAGCCACCACTCCTATGACTGCAGCAGGGTACAAGATATTGACATGAATGAACGCAAGGCCTAACCCCACAGCCAAGGCATCGATACTCGTAGCCACAGAAAGCATGAGCAGGGACAAGCCTTTTGTGGGATCAGAATCCTTCCTCTCCACTCGCCTTTGACGGGAAAAAGATTCACAGATCATCTTACCACCGATAAAAGAGAGCAAGCCAAAGGCGACCCAACGATCGACGGCCTGGATATAGCGGAGCACACTCTGCCCTGCCAGCCATCCGATAATAGGCATCATGAACTGGAAAAAGCCGAAATAGATAGCTATCCTGAACGTCTGTTTTCCAGTCAATCCTTCCCGGCTCAAGCTAAGGCCCACAGAGACAGCAAAGGCATCCATGGCTAAGGCTAAAGCAATGGCCAAGACAAGGGGAAAACTCATATCGACTCTTTATTCCATCAATCCAGATAGCTTAAATAATCAACCTGGCTCGACACTTATGATTCACTCCTCTTTTCTCAAGTACTCCAAGGCCAGGAAGCTCATCAGGAGTGTGGCCAGAGGCAGCGCCTTCTCGTCCAGGTCAAAGGCAGGATGATGATGGGGAAATTCCATGCCGTCGCCCATCCCGAAGAAGAAGAAAGCTCCAGGAACTCTCTGGAGGTAGTAGGCAAAGTCCTCGCCCCCCATGACTGGGTCTATGGGCCTAATATTTTCCTCGCCTAATGTCTTCCTGGCCGTCTCCAGGACAAAATCCACCATCGCATCATTGTTCACAAGAGGAGGATATCCTTTTTCGTAATCGACCCGGCCAGAAGCACCAAAAGCCTTACACGTCTCTTCTGTGATTTCCTGCAACCGTCTCTCCGCCAGGTGCTGGAGCGTTGGATCAAAAGTCCTCACCGTTCCGGTCAGCTTCACCTCATTGGGGATGACGTTGTAAATCGTCCCTCCCTCCACGGTCCCAAAAGAAACGACCACAGGCTTGAGAGGATCCACATTACGACTGACGATACTCTGCACATTAACCACAAGATGGGAAGCCACCAGGATGGGATCTACTGTTGTCTGGGGCATAGAGCCGTGCCCCCCTTTCCCCTTAACTATGACGGAAAACTGATCAGGTTGAGCCATCATCGGGCCCTTGACAATCCCCAAGGTTCCAGTAGGAAGAGGTTGCCAGAGATGGAGCCCGAAAATGGCATCGACTCCCTCCAGTGCCCCTTCTTCGATCATCTCCTTGGCTCCTCCAGGAAGCTTCTCCTCCGAAGGCTGGAAAAGGAAGACGACTCTGCCTTTAAAACTGCCTTTTCTATGGGAAAGGAGCTCAGCCGCTGCCATGACGATAGCCATATGACCGTCATGAGCACAGGCGTGGGCAGCTTCTGGATTTTCAGAAATATATTCCTTATCCCCTTCTTCCCTTAAAGGAAGGGCATCCATATCAGCTCTCAAAGCAACGGTTCTTCCTCCCGGTTTCCCTTCTAGGACTCCTTTTAATCCCGTCTTGGCGAGAGTGACCGCAGGAATACCGAGACCTTCTAAGAATGTGCGAATGACAGATGAGGTTCGGTGCTCCTGAAGGGCAATCTCGGGATGGCGGTGGAAGTCCCTCCGCCATTGGACGATTTTTGGGGTTAATTTCTTAATCTCTTTCTTTAATCCCTCGATCATTCTCTCCTCCATACCTAAGACAATTTCAATTTATGTCTTCTTTTTTATCTCTATAACTCAAGTGGAGACATTTGAGCCCATTTGGCCTGTTTACTGAACGGGCCCCACATGTTAATGACATTTTCTTTATTAACCCTGTAAGCCTCGAATCTGAGGCTTCGTCATCAGGCTTACCCCCAAAGTGATGATGGAATTGACCACCAGGCCCACAAACCCGGCATTCATCCCCAAGAAGGGATCCTTTCCTCCGAGAACGAGAAGTATCACCACTGCTACTCCTGCTAACAATCCGGAAAAGACACCAGTCTTGGTCACTCTCTTCCAGAAAAGGCCTAAAACCACTCCCGGGAAAAACTGGCTGACACCATCATAGCCGAAGATGAGCAAAGGAACCAGCTCATTGGGAAGAAAGATGGCAAAGACAAGGGCCAGAGTGGTGACGGCCAGCACCATGAACCGGGAAAGGCTCATGACTTTCTCTTCGCTGGCTTGGGGACGAAACCCAGTCTGGTAGACATTCTTGGCCAAAAGGGTGGCGGCAAAGAGAACCAAGATGGCTGAGGGGACCATAGCTGTTACCGCTCCAGCTGCACCCACAAAACCCATGAACCAGGAGGGATAGGTCTTGCTGACCAACTCCAGAAAAGCCATATCCCCATTTTCCAAGCCCGGAATGACAAGAAGGGCGGTGAATCCCACCATGAAGACAAGAAGAATCGGGATCTGATAGAAAGGCATGATGACAGCATTGCGCTTTATGATCTTTGCGCTCTTTGCCGAAAAAGCGGAACCGAACACATGGGGCCACATATAGAAGCCTAAGCCAGTGAGAAGAACTGTTGACATGACCCAGCCCACATCCATATGGACAGTAGCTCCGGGAAGCATAAGATGGTGAGGATATTGTTTGATGAGGGCCTGAAACATCTTCCCAAAGCCTCCAAAATAGATGAGAGGAACTCCTATGCCCACGATTCCCACCGCAAGAACCATCATCACATCCTTGACGATAGCCACCCAGGCTGCCCCCTTTATTCCGCTGGTGTAGACAAAGGTACAAGTCAAAAGAAAAGAGATGATGATGGCCAGATGAGAACTGACGGCTCTGTTGCTGGCTGCTTCAACGATCAAACCCAGGCCTGAAAGCTGGAGTTGAAGGTAGGGGATGATGGAAAAAACACCGATAAGGGCCACCAGCACCCCGAGAGATCGACTCCCGTACCTGTTGATGAAAAAATCGGGCTGGGTGTGAAGGCCGTGGCGCTTGCCCACCTTCCATAGAGCAGGAAGGATAAAAAAAGACAGAGTGTAGGCTAAAGCGCCATAGATAAGAATATAGAAAGTGGGAGCCCCTTTTGAATAAGCCCATCCACTTGCTCCCAGGAAAGTGAAAGTGGTGTAAATCTCCCCTGCCATCAGCAGCCAGATGATGATGGCCCCAAACTGGCGGCCTCCCACAGTCCAGTTTTCCAGGTTCATCTTGAGCCGCCGCCCCGCATAGATGCCAAGGAGGGAGGAAAAGAGGATGGTTGCAAAGATGATGATCAGAGCCGAGTTCATTCTTCCTCTCCCCCTTGCGGAGGATTGAACTTCTTTTCCACCCTATAAGCCAGGAAGAGGATGAAAGGAGTCAATATGACCCAAGAAAGAATCCAGAACAGAATAAAGGGCAGACCCAAAATAATGGGATAAATTCGATTGACTAACGGGAGGGCAAAAACAAGGGTGATAAAGGGCACAGCTCCAAGAAGCAGAGCGTATATTGTCCCTTTTCGCATCAGAACCTCCTTTCCGGAATCTTGCCCATTATATCAAAAGCAGAAAAATCTCAAAATAAAAGAGGTAGCCAATCTTTTTTCCAAGATAGGAGTGAGGGCGGGATATAATCGGTCATAGCGCCGGTTCCTCTCCATCCTCGCCAAGACCCTCCCACCCTCCACTATGGGCCTCGGATGGACAGGAACCGCTACCTCACTGGTTACAGAAAAAATTCTTCACTCATCATGGAAATAGAGATGCTATTAATAAAAGATAATCCCGGAAGATTTATCATTTCTGTGATTTGCCTTATAATAAATTTCTCATTCTGCGGTTACTTTGAGGATTGAGGCTGAATGAATCGCACTGGAAACAAGGACAAAAAAATCATACTCAGGGGAGTTAGAGTCCATAACCTGAAAAACATCAATCTCGATATTCCCCTCAACAAATTGATCATCGTTACCGGAGTTTCTGGATCTGGAAAATCCTCGCTCGCTTTTGACACCCTGTATGCAGAAGGACAGCGGCGCTACATCGAATCCCTCTCCGCCTATGCCCGTCAATTCCTGGAAAGGATGGAAAAACCCGATGCAGATGCCATTGAAGGTATTACTCCTGCCATAGCCATCCAGCAAAAAGCCGTCACTAAGAATCCGCGCTCGACTGTGGCCACAGTCACTGAAATCTATGACTTCCTCCGGGTTCTCTTCGCCCGCATCGGAACTGTGCACTGCCTTAAGTGCGGTCAGCCTGTCAGGCGTGACACGATCGATGCGATCGTTGAGACCCTGTTCAAGTTTCCCCCTCAGACCGGAATCTGGATAACCTTCTCCTGGCCATTGAAGAAAGGGGTCAAAGCTCTGAAAAAAGATGGCTTTTTCCGAATCGTAAAGGACAACAAAATTCTCAACCTGGACGAGGCCAAGTTGAGGGAAGAAAAAGAGATCGATGTCTTGGTAGATAGGATGAGCCTGTCGAGAGAGGAAAGAGGAAGGCTGGTCGATTCTCTGGAAATGGGTCTAAAAAAAGGAGAGGGAAAGATCAAAGTCCGCTCCCATAAAGGAGATGAGTTTATTTTCTCCGAAAGGCTGGAGTGCAAGCGCTGTGGCATCCTCTATGAAGATCCTTTTCCCAATCTCTTCTCCTTCAACAGCCCCCAAGGCGCATGCCCCACCTGCCACGGATTCAGGGATTTGGCCACATTGGATGAAGACAGGATTGTCCCTGACAAGAGCAAAAGCCTGGAAGAAGGTGCCGTAGAGCCATGGACAAAGCCGCTCTCACGAGGATTGATGGAGGAGATGATCTATGAGGCAAGGCGAAGGGGGATTCCTACTGATGTCTCTTTCAAAGACTTGAAGGAAGAGGAGAAGAAATTGATCCTGGAGGGAGGAGATGGCTATTACGGGGTGAAAGGCTTCTTTGAATGGTTACAGACCAAAAAATACAAAGTCCAGGTCAGGGTGCTCCTCAGCCGCTACCGGAAATATGTGCCCTGTCCAGCCTGCAACCAGATGAGACTTAATCCCCAAGCCTTGAGTGTCAAGATTGAAGGCCTTTCCATCGGAGAAGTTGTCCAGATGACGGTCGAGGAGGCTCGTGATTTCTTCCAAAGGATCCAGCTGACTCCTTTTGAGAGACAGATCGCTGAAAAATTAATCCATGAAATCCAAAACCGGCTGAATTTCCTCCTGGAGGTTGGCCTGGATTACATCACTCTGGATCGCATGACTTTTACACTCGCTGGAGGAGAAGCCCAGAGAATAAACCTGGCTGCTGCCTTGAGTACATCCCTGGTAGGGACTCTTTTCGTTCTGGACGAACCCAGCATCGGCCTTCATGCCCGGGATAACCACCGTTTGATCAAAATCCTCAAGTCTCTGAAAGAGATCGGAAACACCGTTTTGGTTGTGGAACATGATCCAGAAATCATTAGATCTGGTGACTATCTGATTGATCTGGGACCAAGAGCAGGGGAAGCCGGCGGCGAGATTATTTTTTCAGGAGCTATGAGTAAGTTTCTCCACGCCCCTCACTCCCTCACCGCTCAGTACATGAGAGGTGAAAAGAAAATCGAACTGCCCAGGAAAAGGAGGCTCCCGCATCAATTTATCGAAGTCGAAAACGCCTACAGGCACAACCTGAGGAATCTCAATATCCAGATTCCCCTGGGGATTTTCACCTGTATTACTGGAGTCTCCGGCTCAGGAAAAAGCACCCTTCTCTTCAATGTCCTCTACCAAGGATGGATGGGGGAGGCCAAAGACGGGTTCAAGAGAATAAAGGGAAAGGATGCCGTGGATAAAATCATCATGGTCGACCAGTCTCCTCTGAGCACATCTCCCCGTTCTATCCCTGCCACTTACACCAAGGCTATGGATGATATCCGACAAATTTTCAGCCAGACGCGAGAGGCGAAGGTTCTGGGATACAGACCCGGTTTCTTCTCTTTCAACACTGCAGGGGGAAGGTGCGAGGAATGCAAGGGGGCCGGCCAGCAGATCGTGGAGATGCATTTCCTCTCAGATGTGGTCTTAACCTGTGAAGCCTGTAAAGGAAAGCGTTTCAAGGATGAAATTCTCGAAGTAAAACACAAAGACAAGAATATCGACGATGTGTTGAATATGACCGTGGAGGATGCCTGTGAGTTCTTCTCTGACCGGCCCAAAATCAGGAAAAAACTTTCTCCTCTTATCGAAGTCGGCCTGGGCTATTTGAAATTGGGGCAGCCCACCACAACCTTATCGGGGGGAGAATCACAGAGGATTAAGCTGGCTTACCATCTTGTCCACCAAAGGGAAAAGCACATCCTCTATCTCTTCGATGAACCTACCATCGGCCTCCATCCTGATGATATCTCTGTGCTCCTGGGCTGTTTCCAGAAGCTGGTGGAAGAGGGCCATTCAGTAATTGTCATCGAGCACAACATGGATGTGATCAAGAGTGCCGACTATATTATTGATTTAGGGCCAGAGGGAGGGGAGAAGGGCGGAAAAATCGTGACTCAAGGCCCACCGGAGAAGATCATCAAATCCAAAAAATCCCACACCGCCCGCTACCTGAAAAAATACCTTAGCCGGTCGCAAGTGTAGAGGAATAATTCAGGCTATTAAAAATCTTATAAAATTACGGATGTCATGAAATTCGCAGTTACCGGAAAAGGCGGGACGGGGAAGACCACTCTAGCTGGAATATTAGCTCATTACTTTAAAAATGACGGGTATCAAGTCTTGGCTGTGGACGCAGATCCTGATGCCAATCTGGCATCGGCAATCGGAATCCCTGCGGATCAGGCAGCCTCAATTGACCTGCCCCCCTGATATCGGTACAGGAGATATGTTAGAATTTTCCTGGACGAAAGGAGAGGGATATGGGCAGGAAACGATTCACAGCCAAACAGATCATCAACATGCTTCGGGAAGCCGAAGTGCTATTAAACCAAGGTTCTACAGTTGGAGAGGTTTGCCGAAAACTTGGCATCTCTGAGCAGACCTATTATCGCTGGAGGAAAGACTACGGCGGGATGAGAGTGGACCAGGCCAAGCGTCTAAAGGAGCTTGAAAAGGAGAATGCTAGGTTAAAGAAGCTTGTGGCTGATCTTTCTCTGGACAATGATACTCTCAAAGAGGCAGCACGGGGAAACTTCTGAGCCCGGTGAAAAGAAGCCGGGCAGTCGCATATGTATGTAAGAGGTTGAGTGTTTCTCAGAGAAGAGCGTGTACGGTTTTGGGCCAGCCACTCTCCACACAGCGGCACATGCGGAAAGTGCCTGAAGATGAGGAGAGGTTGGTAGAGCGCATTATTGACTTGGCTTGTCAATATGGACGCTATGGCTACCGCCGGATCACTGCTTTATTGCGGAACGAAGGCTGGCAAGTTAATCATAAGAGAGTGGAGAGGATCTGGAGGCAGGAGGGATTGAAAGTGCCAAAGAAGCAGCCAAAAAGGGGACGTTTGTGGCTAACGGATGGATCGTGTATTCGACTGCGTCCTGAGAAGAAAGACCATGTATGGAGCTATGATTTTGTCATGATCAGAACTACAGACGGGAAGCCAATACGCATATTGGTTATTATCGATGAATACACAAGAGAGTGTTTGTCCTTGTTGGTTGCACGCAGGATCAGGTCTCAAGATGTTTTGGATCAGCTGCATGAGCTGTTCATAAGACGGGGCATTCCGGAATATATTCGTTCTGATAATGGGCCCGAATTTACGGCTAAAGTGGTGAGGGAGTGGTTGGCAGATATCGGAGTCAGCACCTTGTTCATCGAACCCGGCAGTCCATGGGAGAATGGCTATGTGGAATCCTTCATCGGAAAATTTAGAGATGAGTTGCTCAACAGAGAGATCTTTGATACATTATTGGAGGCGAGGGTGGTCATAGAGAACTGGCGAAAGGAATATAATCACTTCCGGCCGCACAGTTCCCTGGGATACAGACCGCCGGCTCCAGAGGCTATTGATTATGGAGCTCTAACTTTGCATGTGTAACAATAGATGGGGGCAGGTCAACCTGGCTGTTTTATCCGTGATACTCCATTCCAGTACGTCAGCAGGTGGGAATTAAAGGAAATCAATAAAATCCTTGAAAATGTATCTGGTGGGATTCAGAAATCTCGGTATATTTTATGAAAACACCGTGAACCGCATTCTGGAAGATATCGTCCAGGTCTGTCAGCCGGTGCGGGCCACGGTCATCGGAAAATTCAATCCCAATAACTGAAGTCGCTTGACAGGCCATATTTATTGGATTATATTAACCATATAGTTAAACTAACTGATTGGTTAATTTAAGGAGAGGAATGACAAGTAAAGAAAAACACGCCAAGCAGAAGATACTGGATGCAAGCCTCGAGGAATTTGCTGTTTTTGGATTCGAAGGCGCGCGTGTAGACCGGATCGCTCAAAAGGCCGACATCAATAAAGCCATGATCTTCTATTATTTCTCCTCCAAACAGAATCTGTACCGGACGGTCATCAAGGAGGTTCTCCTCGACTTCATTCCCAGAGTTCAACGTGTAGTCATGGAGGCGCATACTCCCGAGAGTCTCTTTGAAATCCTCCCTGCTCTCTACATCCGCTATTTTTCCGCCAAAAAAGAGGTCATCAAAATAATATGCCGCGAAATGATTCACTCACCCCAGAACATCACTCCCCTGATGAGAGAGATTTTCGCAGAGTTTCCCGATGCTCCCTCAAAAATGCTTCCCCGAGTCATCCGAGAGTGGCACAGCAAGGGCCTGTTATCCGAATCCGATCCTGTCCAGTTTATCTTTAATATCGTTCCTCTCTGTCTCTTTCCATTTATCGCCCAGCCCATGGTGGAAGCGATTTTGGATGTACGCATCTCAGATGATAAAGACTTCCTCGAGAAGCGCATCCAAAGCATCACCCATCTCTTAAAAAGGGGATTGTTGCCATGAAAAAAAAATATCTTTTTGGACTCGTTCATCTTGTGCTTTTTTTCTTTCTCGGCACTTTTGTTTTTTCCCGGCAAACAGTAGAAAAAATCTCACTAACCAAAGCCATCGAGGAGGGCCTGAACAAGAATTATGAATACCTAAACACCATACTCGACGAGCAGAGCGCAGCCCTCCAGCGTCAAATCTCCTCCAAAGACAAACTGTTCCGTATCGACTTTGACGCCAGCTATCTCTACAAGTCGGAGACCATGATCATCGGCATTCCCGCGGTTGAGATTCCAGGGATTTACACCGTTCCCGGAAGGGAAATCGAGGCCGGTCTCCATCACAGTTACGACCTCAATATCGGCCTCACCCAGCCCCTCTTCACCGGGGGAATCCTCTCCAATTCCATCAAACTCAATGAAGTGCGCCAAGCCATCGAGGCCAACCAAAAAATCCTTAAAGTCAACGAATTCGCCGGTCTGATCAAATCCTCCTATTTCCAATTTCACCTCCTGACCCAAAAAAAACAATCCCTCCAGATCCTTGAAAAAAAACTGGGCCTTCACCGTCAGCGAATAGAGGATTTGCGGAACGAAGGGCTCGTCCGCAAATCCGACCTCTTGGAAACCCTCTCTAAGATCGAGGAAATCCAGGCTAATATCAGCGATATCGAACAGGCTATAGAGTCTGAAAGAATACATTTTCATAAGCTCTGCGGATACTATCCTGAAGAGATCGATGCCGCCTACAAGGAGGAATCCGTCAACCAGAACGTCGCCCTATCCTATTTCGAGGAGAATCATCCCGTGCTGAAAACTCTTCAGAACCAAGCCGATATTCTTGCCCTTCAAAAAAAGATCAACTCCGGCAAGTATCTTCCCCAGATTAGCGGATTTGCCAAATTGCACTATGGGAAGCCAGGAATCGATTTTTTCAAGAAAAAATGGGCCCTCTACTTTCAGGGTGGAATTGTCCTTTCGCTTCCTGTGTTCGAATGGAATCGACTCCATGGTGAAAAAATCCTGCTCGATTACCAAGAACAAAAGCTTCTGAACCAGAAAAACAAGTTTATCCAGGATATCGCCACCTCCCTCGAAATCCTGTTCGCCTCCCTCCAAAAGCTGGAAGAAAAAAAAGCCCACATCACCCAACTGCTCGAGTACTCCAAGGAGGATGCCGACCTGAAGGAAGCCCTTTATGTGGAAAGGCAAATCCCCAATGTCGATTATCTGGAGGCGCTTCTCACTCGGGAGAAAAATGCCTTACTCCTCCAAGAAATCCAGATCCAGATCGAGAGGATCAAGGTGAATATCAACACCCTCATCGGGAAAAGCAAGGAGGATGCTCATGAGTAAAAAAATATTGGTTGTATCCATCGGTTTGATAGTCTTGACTGCCTGCTCCAGGGGAACTCCAGAATTCGTCATGGCTGCCGGCGTGGTGGATGGTGAGGTGATCACGGTAAAAGCTGCCGTTACCGGCAAAATCGAAACCCTCCATATCCTAGAGGGTACGGAGGTGGATAAAGATAGTATCCTGGTGACCGTCGATTCAGATAAAATCGAAAACCAGATCCAAGGTCTTGAAATCCAGGAACAGGGGATTACCCTGAACCGTAAAAAACTCGATCGCAGAATTCAGCTCCTTAATTCTAATCTTGAATATTGGAAAAAACAGGTGGAAAGTTTCGAACGGCTGGAGAAAAAAGAGTCCATAGCCGGCGATCAACTAGAACAGGCCCGCCTCAAGATGGATGAAGTTGAAGCTTCCCTTTTCGATGCTCAGCAATCCTTGCTCGAACTTTTCGTCCAGTCCAAAAATGTAAAGAATCAGAAGGAATATTTGAATCTTCTCCTTGAGGACCATATCATTGTCTCTCCGGTGTCCGGTGTAGTTCTGGAAAAGTTCGTCTCCCAAGGTGAGACAGTTTTCCCCGGAACCTCAGTGGCCGATATCCTGGACTGGTCCAGCCTGTATGTGGAGACTTTTCTCGAAGAAACCGAACTTTCCCGTTTAGAGCTCGGCCAGAAAATCGATGTCCTGGTTGATGGTATGGAAGGTCGGGTTTTTTCGGGCACGATCATCTACTTCGGCAAAAAGGCCGAATTTTCTCCCAAATACATCATCTCGGAAAAGGAGCGGCAGTCGCTGCTTTACAGGGTAAAGATAAAATTGGAGCAAGACCTGAAGGTTTTTAAGCTTGGAATGCCGGTCACGGTGAGGATCGGTCGTGTTTAAAGCGAAGCGAAGAAAAAATCGCCGAAGCTTTATGAGGGCTGAGAATGCTTAGGGTGGAAGGGATTTCCAAGTCCTTCGGCTCCTTAAAGGCGGTCGACAGAGTCTCTTTTGCCCTCGAGCCGGGCACGATCAGCATCCTGGCTGGAGCCGACGGTGCAGGCAAGTCCACCATCCTGAAGATGACTCTGGGCCTGGTCAAAAAGGACTCAGGGGAAATTTACCTCGACGGCAAGCCGGTTGGAAAAAAATTTAAGCGCATCACAGAAATCACCGGCTACATGCCGGAAAGATTTTCTTTATATTCCGACCTCAGCGTTGAGGAAAACTTAAACTTCTATTCTGATATCCACCAGGTGCCCCGCCGGCGTCGAGAGGAGATGAAACATCGGCTTTTGGAAAAAACCGGGATGCTCCCTTTTAAAAAAAGGAGGGCAGGGGCTCTCTCCGGAGGAATGAAACAGAAGTTAGCCCTTTCCTCCATCCTCCTCGCTTTTCCCGAGATCATCATCCTCGACGAACCAACAACAGGTGTGGACCCCCTTTCACGTATCGAGTTCTTCAGCATCATCCAGGAACTCAAACAGGAAGGGAAAACCATTATCATGGCCACACCCTATCTGGATGAGGCGGAAAAGGGAGACGAGGGCATTTTTATAAAAGACGGGAAAGTGCTTCGGAAAGGTTCGATCGTATCCCTCAAAGAGTCTTTCCCTGCCAAGCTGTTCAGGATCCTGCCCGAGGGAAATATTCTGGAGGTTATGGAGAGCCTCCAAGAAAATCCGGATATCAAGGATGACGTCTATATACGCGGCCGTTACATCAAATATTTGCAGAAGGAGGGTAGCCTCCTCCTCGAACAGATCCCGGCCCGTGAAATCCATGAGGAATCCCCCACCTTGGAGGATATCTATATTTATTATGAAAGGATCGGTCATGTTGGGCCACAAGCAGAATAGCGGCCAGCAATCGCTGGAGTCTCGGGAATTTTTGATCCAAGTCAGTAATCTGACAAAAAAGTTCGGGAATTTCACGGCTGTCGATCGCATCACTTTCGATATCACCAAAGGAGAGATTCTGGGATTTCTAGGGCCGAACGGTGCCGGTAAGACGACCACTATCAAAATGATCCTCGGATTGCTCCGGATCACTTCAGGCGAAGTGTTCATCAAAAACTTGAACGTCAAAAAAGACCTGAAGAAGATCAAGACCTTTATCGGGTATATGTCACAGAAATTTTCTCTTTATCCCTTGTTGAGTTCTTACGAAAATATGGAATTCTTTGGGGGAGTATCAGGACTGTCCCGTTCACAAATCCGTACACACAAGGAAAATATTTCCCGCGAGATCCCCGCCAAAATCCTCCGCCAGAAGGTGATGGACATCCCTCCCGGGATCAAGCAAAAGGTCTCCCTCTTCACCTGCTTGATGCCCGACCCTGAGATCGTGCTGCTGGACGAGCCCACATCAGGAGTTGATCCTGAGAACCGCAGGGATTTCTGGATGCGGATCTATGGGTTAAAGAAAGCGGGCAAGACTGTCCTGGTCACTACTCATAACTTGGATGAAGCTGAATATGCCGACCGGGTCATTATCATCCATAGAGGAAACATCATTCTGGAGGGGGAGCCGTTTGCCCTGCTGGAGAGGGAAGGGGCCGATTCTATGGAGACTCTTTTTAAGCGAGCCATACAAGGCCATGAAACGCATTAAAGCCGTCATCGCCAAGGAATTTTTTCATATTCTTCGTGACCCCCGGAGTCTAGTCGTCATTCTTGCCCTGCCGCTTCTCCAGATCTTTATTTTCGGTTATGCCCTTTCCTTCGATGTAAAGAAGATCGAAACAGCGGTGATTGACGACTCTCACAGTGAGCTATCCAAGAATCTCGTCCAGGCCTTTTCCAATAACTCCTATTATGTTTTGATCCCTCTGACAAAGGGAATTGAACCAGGAGCCGCCACCATAGATCGTGCTGAAGAGATGCTCCGTGCTGGTTCGATCAAGCAATATCTGCACATCCCTCAGGACTTTTCTGCTAACCTCCAAATGGGCCGGCCAGCTCGGGTTGCAACAGTCATCGACGGTAGCGATTCCAACGTGACCAATATCGTTCACCAGTACAACGAGATGGTCATTCTCGAATTCCTCTCGAAAAATAACAGCATAAGGGATCTTCTGAAAATCAACACCAAGATGTATTTCAACCCGGAAGTCAAGAGCTCCACCTTTATCATCCCCGGCCTTGTGGCGGTGATCATGATCATGATTACTGCGCTGCTGACTTCTTTGAGTGTTGCCAGAGAGAAGGAATCAGGCTCGATCGAGCTCCTTTTCATTTCCCCGTTAAGGTCTTGGGAGATCATTCTCGGGAAGACCATTCCCTATGTCGGGGTGGCATTTCTTGAAGGCACCATCATCATGCTGGTAGCAAGGTTCGGATTCGGCATCCCCATCAGGGGGAATCTGCTGATATTGCTGTTGTTTTCCCTGGTTTACATCATCACCGGGCTGTCGCTCGGGATTACTATCTCAACTGTGGCCGGCTCTCAAAAGGTGGCCATGATCGCCACCCTGCTGATTACCCTGCTGCCTTCGATTCTCCTCTCTGGGTTTATCTTTCCTTTGGATTCTCTGGGGCCTGTATTAAGGTCTTTTTCTTACATTGTACCAGCGACATATTTCCTCCGTATCATCCGAGGGGTTGTCTTAAAGGGGGCCGCGCTCAAACATTATATCAAGGAAGGGCTGATCCTTTTCGGTTTCAGTTTGTTGCTCATTAATATCGCGTCCACCAAATTTTCAAGGGAGAGAAAGGCCCGCTGATGAGGATTTTCTATCTTCTGCGCAAAGAACTGATCGAGATTTTCCGGCAGAAAGAAATGCTGTTTTTCATATTTGTGGCTCCTGTGATCCAAATAATCGTTCTCGGCTATGTGGTCACCACCGACGTCAAGAATATACCTGTTCAGGTCGTAAATCTTTCAAAAAACAAAGTCGCCCGAGAGTTGATTGCCCGAATGGAAAGTTCGCCGCTTTTTAACGTCAGGCGGGTTACCCGTAGCCCAGAGGATTACATCGAGGTATTCAAGAAAGGAGAGGTTCGTTCCATCATCATCATGAGAGACGGGTACGATACAAAGCGCAAGGCCCTTCATTATCCGGAGATTCAGATTCTGATGGATGGCATCGATTCCAATACAGCCCTAGTCGCAGCAGGCTATTTTAACGGCATCACCAAGAAGTACATCTTGGAAGATATCAGCCAAAAAGGCATGAAATTTCCGCTGGAAAGCCGGTCCCTTATCCGGTTCAATCCCGATCTCAAGAGCATCAATTATATGGGGCCTGGGATCGTGGCCCTTTTGCTGACCATCACGGCTATATTTCTGACATCGATCGGTCTGGTCCGGGAGAAAGAACAACAGACTATGGACACTTTACTGATCAGTCGTCTGAGGCCGATCGAAATCTACATCGGAAAGGCCCTCCCGATGGCTATACTGGGGCTGGTCGATATGGGGATCGGGATTGTGGTGGTAATCCTTGTCTTCGGCATCCCCCTGCGGGGAAACCTGTTTTACCTGCTCGTAGCAGCGGTTATTTTCCTTTTTGCTATCCTGTCTTATGCTCTGCTGATCTCTACCCTTTCATCCAGCCAACAGCAGGCGCTTTTCTTCGGATGGTTTTCCATGGTCACCTTCCTTATGTTGTCAGGACTTTTCACTCCCCTAGAGAATATTCCACCTGCTTTCCGCTGGCTGGCAGACATCAATCCCCTCCGCTACCTCATCAAGATCATCCGGGAAATTTTTCTCAAGGGGAACGGGATCGCCTACTTCAGCCGCGATTTGCTGATAATGGGGGGGATCACTGCCGTCGTTCTCTCTTTGTCCCTCATCAACTTCCGCCGCCTCATCTCTAAATAGATAGAGGGATTAGGCTTTTGTAGTCTTCACGCTTTTTTAGTTTGGAGAAGATCATTCTTTGGATCATTTTGAAATCAGAGACTCGGTCTTGTAAAGGTTTATCTATTTAAAATACAGAGTGCATCCAATAATGTGCAAGATCAACAATTTGACAAAGGAAAGCCTGTCTACATTGGCTGAACCGGAATCTTTTGACTTTTTGTATACTCACAACGAGTCGTGGAATCTAGATTTAAAACATCTGTAAAACGAATAAGTTTTCCTATAGAGATTTGCCACTTGACGATAGAACTCTCTCCTGGTCAAAGCTATCGGCAAAACAGAGTGAATATGGTCATAAAAATCGTAATTTTGAATGAGCAAGCGGTCATAAAAAAATGTCGGCCTGAGTTTCAATGAAATAGATTCAATCCACATTGCAGGAGGATTTGGCCAGAGCTTGAACATAGAAAATGCTATTCGTATCGGCTTTTGCCTGATTTAGACAGGGAGAGATTTCATTATGTCGGAAACAGCTCACTACACGGTGCTTATCTCATCCTGCTCTCTGGCAGAAACAAAGATTTAGTTAATGAAATTTCCGAAAAAATGACCTATATCGGAATTGAACACAGAACCTCAATACATGAACGAATATACAGCCTCATTATTCTTGCCGCATACAGATATGAATCTTTTTCCTTCTGTTCGACAGGCACTCAATCCTTGATCCCAAGTGGGTTCATTGAATCAGGCAATGTCTCTGTTTTGATAGTCAATAAGCCCCAATAGCAAATTCTTATCCTTGCAGGTCAAGTTCTAAACGTCCTTATGTCCTTTATAACCTTTCTTGGGCCTACTCATCGAAAGAAGAAAGCCCTTTAAAACTTAAAGATTGCAGTAGAAAAGGGTATTTCAATCTTTTTCCGCCTCTTGCGGCCTTCTCCGCCTTTTTTTTTGACACAAGATTTTATCTGTGCTATAAGCTTTTTTGTCTGAAATATTCTGAAAGCCGAAAAAGAGAGAAAAAAAGAATTTTAAATTACGAACAAAAGGAGGCAACCATGCGCACAAGAATCATTTTAGTATTGGCAACAATATCCATTCTTATTTTCAGCTGTGCTCCCAAAGAAGAAATGGGCCGTTTGATCCCGATGGAGGATTTTTTCCGCAATCCTGAAAATACCTCTTTTTCATTGTCACCGGATGGAGAACATCTGGCATTCATGAAACCATGGGAAAATCGATTAAATATTCATGTCCAAAAAATTGGAGAGGAAGAGGTGACTCGCATTACCAGCGCAACCGAAAGAGACATCGCTGGATACTTATGGGCGAATAATAATCGTATAGCCTATGTTCAGGATACAGCAGGAGATGAAAACTTCAGATTATATGCCGTCAATGTCGATGGTACTGAGGAAAAAGAACTCACCCCATTCGAAAAGGTACAGGTACAGCTCATTGATGATCTCAAAGAGGATGAGGAGCACATGCTGATTGGGATGAATAAGCGAGACGCGCGTGTGTTTGATGCTTATCGCATTAACATCAACACAGGCGATATGGAGATGATCGCTCAAAATCCGGGAAATATTATAAGCTGGCAGACCGATCATGACGGAAATTTAAGAGTGGCTGGAACAACGGATGGAGTCAACACAAGCGTGTTGTACAGAGAAAATGAAAAGGATGATTTTCAAGTCCTTATCACGACCAATTTCAAGGAAACCTTACAACCGTTATTCTTTACCTTCGATAATAAAAATCTTTATGTGGCTTCCAACATAGGCAGGGATAAAACAGCTATTTATGAATATGACATTAAAAGTAAAGAAACGACCAAATTAGTATATGAACATCCAGAAGTCGACGTATCCAATCTATTAAAATCGGATAAACGAAAGAAAATTACAGGCGTTTCCTATTTCATCGATAAAAGACATTACCATTTCTTTGATGAGGAAAGAGAACAATTGCAGAAGAGCCTTGAAGAGCGGCTACCTGGCTATGAAGTAGTGGTTACTGATATGAGCAAGGATGAAAGGAAAGTCATGGTGAGAACCTACAGTGACAGGTCTCTTGGAGCATACTATTACTTTAACCACGACACAGATGAATTCATAAAGCTGGCGGATGTGAGCTCCTGGCTAAACGAAGAGGAATTAGCCGAGATGAAACCCATTGCTTATCAATCCCGGGATGGATTGACCATACACGGATATTTAACATTGCCCTTGGGATTGAAACCTGAGAAACTGCCTGTTGTTATCAATCCACACGGCGGTCCATGGGCCAGAGACAGATGGGGATTTAATCCAGAAGCCCAATTTCTTGCCAATCGAGGTTATGGAGTGCTGCAGATGAATTTCAGAGGCTCTACAGGCTATGGCCGTTCGTTCTGGGAGACTAGTTTTAAACAATGGGGCCTTACCATGCAGGATGATATCACAGATGGTGTCAAATGGCTCATTGACGAGGGAATTGCAGACTCAGAACGCGTGGGTATCTATGGCGGCTCGTATGGAGGCTATGCCACTCTGGCAGGGGTAACATTTACTCCGGATTTATATGCCTGTGGTGTAGATTACGTGGGTGTCTCCAACCTTTTCACGTTGATAAAAAGCATCCCACCCTATTGGGAACCTATGAGGCAGATGTTCTACGAAATGATAGGAGATCCCGAAAAGGATAAGGAACTGTACGAAAAAATTTCTCCTCTTTTCCACGCTGATAATATTAAAGCCCCCTTGCTCGTTGCTCAAGGAGCTAATGATCCCCGCGTGAATAAGCAGGAGTCTGACCAGATCGTGGAAGCCCTGAAAAAGCGGGGAATTGAAGTTAATTATATGGTCAAGGACAACGAAGGACACGGCTTCCGAAATGAGGAGAATCGATTTGATTTCTACAGGGCCATGGAGGAATTCCTGGGTAAACATCTAGGCGGAAGAGTGGAGAAAAAAGCTCAAGAGTAGAGCTGGTCTTTTGTGCTTAGGAATTTATTGAGTTCCAAGAATAATTAGGTCACTTTCCTTCAGAGTTGCTCATCCTTGTTTTCTATCTTGAGATATTTCTCAAGCCAGAGGTGAATCTCCTTCCACCAACGCACATTATTCTGTGGACCTGAAATCACATGCCCTTCATCGGGAAAGACGACCAGTCGTGAGGGAATCCCCTGTCTTTGAAGAGCCGTGAAGAGCTGCAGGCTCTCTGCAAAAGGCACTCTGTAGTCCCGTTCACCATGAGTAACCAGAGTCGGAGTTTTGAATTTTTTGGCTTGAACGTGGGGCGACCATTTTTTGTAGAGTTCCGGTTCATTCCAGGGGCTTTTCCCCATATCCCACTCTGGAAACCACAGCTCTTCAGTGGCTCCATAAAAGCTTATCAAGTTGTACAGACTGGCGTGGCTGACAATACATCTGAAGCGGTCTGTATGACCAATGATCCAGTTAACCATATAGCCACCGAAGGAACCTCCGATGGCCGCCTGCCGCTTCTTATCCACAAAATCGTAATGTTGGTTAACATAGTCCAGACCCTTCATCAAGTCCTCAAAACAGCGGCCTCCATAATCTCGGCTGATCTGCTCCCGGAAGGTGGAACCGTATCCTGAACTGCCCCTGGGATTGATGAATACCCCCACATAACCAGGAGAGCAGACAAGCTGGAAAGTAAACCAGGTGGTCATGAACCTGTCTGCCCACATATTCTGCGGCCCGCCATGGATAGTGAGCACGACCGGGTATTTCTTCTTGGGGTCGAATCCAGGAGGCTTCTGGATAAAACCGTGAACTTTTGCTCTCTCTGCCCCTTCGAACCAGAACTCTTCCAACCGAGGAAACTCGATCTCCTCCAAAAGCTCTGAATTTGTATATGTGAGCTGGGTAGCCTCTCCCCCAGAAGAAGGAATAGTGAAGAGTTCATTGGGCGTATGGTTATGAGAACGGATAAAAACAAGATTATTTCCATCTGGGGTAATATCTATCTGAACATTGTACCCGTCATCGTTGATTTTCTTGATGTCTCCTTTCAAATCCACTCTATATATGGAACTGCGGCCATGCTCCCGCGCGGTGAAAAAGAGAGTACGGCTGTCCGGGGCCCACAGGATCTGACCAACCGACAGGTCGAGCGGCTCTGTCAAGCATAGATGTTTATCCTCTTTTCTATCATAGACAGCCAGTCGCTTCCGGTCGGATTCATAGCCAACTTTTTCCATTGCTGCATAGGCGATGTATCGTCCATCAGGGCAATAATGGGGCTGGCTGTCCAAGGCAGGGTTAGAAGTGAGCTTTCTTTCTTCCGCTGTCTTGATATTTGCGACGAAAATATCATGATTTGTACTGATGGCCAGCATGGGGTCTTCATTCTTGACAAAACAGATCTGCGAACCATCGGGAGAAATGTCAAAGTCATGGTCACTGGAAAGCGAAACCGGCGGAGTGTCAAAATCACCAGGCGTAAGATCTTTCATCGATCCATCCTCAATGCTAACCAGAAGAACATGGTTTCTCTTGTCGCCTAGCCACCTGTCCCACTGCCGGAAGAGGAGGTGGTTGATTGTCCTTGCTTCACATTTAGGAAGTGCGGACTCAGTCCAATTCTCCTTGACCTTCCTTTCCTCCGACATCACTCTTGATCCGCAGATGAGGTATGCTCCATTCTTAGACCAGAGGGGAGAGTAGAGATCGGTTTGAGAGGAAGTGATTTTTTTGGCCTCTCCTCCGTTTACCCTGATCAGGTAAATATTGGCCACACCATCTCTGGAAGAGATAAATGCAATCTGCTTTCCATCCGGCGACCATCGCGGTGAATGATCGGCCTTCGGACTTCGAGTTAACTGTAGGGGCTTCCCGCCAGAAACTGGCATTAGCCAGATATCGCTGTTAAAACTATTCTCTTCCAGATCAGGGACAGAGATGGTGAAGGCGATCCATTTCCCATCGGGGGAAACCTGAGGATCGGAGACCGCTTTTATTTGATAGAGGTCTTCGGGCGTCATGGGGCGCTTGGCTTGGGCAAAGGTTGAAGGGAATAAAATTAACAATATGACACAAAAAGCCGCCAAATATTTATTCATGCATTCCTCCTTTTATGAATCTTGAAATCTTCCTCTCTTGCAGGGGATGTCTCTTTTATCCCTGAAAGACGCATTTTAAATCCAAATTTATCTTTATTCTCTTTCTGTAGCTATTAACACATAGAAACCCTGGCGTCAATTCAGTATCGTGGAAATTTTCATAGACTGATTGTTGTCAACAAATGCTTGACTGGGGCAGATAAAACTGATAAGAAAGAGCCTTTAATAAAGGAGGTGGAGATGAAAATTCTTCGCATCGCATTTATCCTTGTCTTGGTCTCTCTGGTTCTTATTGCAGCCCAAGACAAGAAAAAGCCCAAGCCTCCTAAAGTGGAGCAGAAAGTGGTCGTGGTCCCGGGCAACCAAGCATGGACTGATACCGGCTTGACATTAAGGCCGCAAGATAGAGTGACGATTACAGCCTCAGGCAAGGTATGTTTTAACAGTGGTTACACAGATTCTTGCGTGGGGCCAGAGGGATGGGATCGGCAAAATTACCAGAGTGACTGGCCAGGTGATTACCTCCAATGTGACGATCCTTTACCCTCCGTCAATCATGCCGCTCTTATCGGAGGAATTGAAAATAATAACTTCTTTGTGGGCAAAGACATCACTTTTCATGGAAAAAGAGGACAGCTCTTTCTAGGAATCAACGATTGCAGCTTCACAGGTAACTGTTCCAACACGGGCGAGTTCAGCGCGGTGATCAAGGTCGAGCGCAACGCTGTTCCCACAGAAAATTAGGGACAGCCTACGGTTTCTCTTTCTTTTTTTTCTGAAATTCCTTCACCATCGCAGGTTTGACCCAAAAGGTTCCATCCAGGTTTTCAGCAGCCACAAGGGAATGCGTCCTAATCTCACAGCCTCTCTTATCTTGGCTGGTTTTGACACAATCATCGTAAAACTTCCTGACAAATCCTGCTGTAACCAGATAATAACCACCGAGCCGCTCTTCCTGGGCAAGTATCTTAGCCTCGCCGCGCTTAATTTTTTGAGCATTGAATTTCCATGGAGAGGAAACGCAGGCAACAGAGAGGGTAAGGAGAAGAATCAGCAACTTTGATCTCACAGCTTCCTCCTTTTGGCTTTACGCCAAGCGACTAAATCAGACTATTCTATAGCCTTCACTCTTCCCAAAAGAATTCTAACGGTTTGAAATATGCCTGTCAACATAACCTCAACCACTTACTCTTCACCCAGAATTTGACATCCAAGTTTCCGAGTGCTATATGTCTCTTCTAGGAAAATCCCCCCATGGACTCATATGGCTGGCTCTCCATCCTGCCTCCACTTTTTGCCATTTTCCTCGCCATTAAAACCAAACATGTTTACATTTCCCTCATCCTGGGTATCTGGCTAGGATGGACCATCATCCAGGCATGGAATCCTCTTACCGGCCTTTTTCAGACAATTAATGCCCTTATCGCTGTGTTTAAGGATGAGGATAACACGAGGGTAGTACTCTTCAGCGCTCTGATTGGGGCCATCATCACCTTCACTCAGTATTCCGGTGGGATGAAGGGCTTCATCAACTGGGTTGTGGACAAAGGGATCGTCAGAACCAGAAAATCCGCAGGACTCCTCGCCTGGTTTTTGGGCTTTGTCATCTTCATCGAATCCAGCATATGCGTTCTTGTCTCAGGAGCGATAGCGCGGCCCCTTTTCGACAAACTGAAAATCTCCAGGGAAAAGCTGAGCTACATCCTTGATTCCACATCTGCTCCTAAATGCATCCTCATTCCCTTGAATGCCTGGGGAGCGTTCGTCATCGGACTTCTGGCCACACAGGGTGTGGAAAATCCGGTCAAATTCCTGGTCTCTTCAATCCCATTCAACTTCTACGCTATCCTGGCTCTCCTCCTTGTCATCGTGTTGGTTTTGACCGAAAAAGACATCGGCCCCATGCAGGCAGCAGAAAGACGCGTTCGCATTGAAAACAAACTCCTCCGCGACGGGGCTGAACCTTTGATCGCTGACGAGGTGGTAATGATGAAGGCAAAAGAAGGAGTCAAGCCACGAGCTGTGAACATGATCCTTCCTGTGGCTGCCATGGTGGTCATGATGCCCATCGTGCTCCTCATCACTGGAAAGGGAAATCTTATGGACGGATCGGGATCCATGTCTGTCCTTTGGTCGGTTATCATCGCTCTTGTGGTAGGAGCTGTCGCCTATAGGATTCAAGGAATTATGAGGACCAAGGAAATCACAGATATCTTCATGAAAGGCGTGGGAGGTCTTGTTCCCCTGGCCAGTCTGATGATCCTGGCCTTTGCTATCGGCGATACTTGCGATGCTCTGGGCACTGGCCCTTTTGTGGCACAAGCGGCAAAGACAACGCTTCCTGCGGGAGTCATCCCTGCTCTGGTTTTCCTGATATCCTGCTTCATTGCCTTTTCTACGGGAACATCCTGGGGAACGTTTGCCATCATGATTCCCATTGCCGTCCCCATAATCAGACTCATCGGTCTTCATCCGGGGTTGGTCATCGCTGCTGTCCTGGGAGGGGGTGTCTTTGGAGACCACTGTTCTCCCATTTCCGACACCACCATCATCTCTTCTATGGCTTCTGCCTGTGACCACATCGACCACGTGAGAACCCAGCTTCCCTATGCTCTTGCAGCAGCAGGTTTTGCCCTTCTTCTTTTCCTTATCTTCGGTTTTGCCTTATAAAATTTTTGCCCTTGAAAACAGATAAAAATTCTCCGTTAATCATACTTCAAGGAGGTCTTCTGAGATGAAAAAGCACATTCCCGTCACTGCTTTGTTCTTAGTTCTCTTGGTTAGTATCGGCCTCCAAACGCCGTGCTACTCTGCCCAAGAGACCTCATCGTCCTATTCAGAAGCGATAAAAGCCTATGAATCATTTGTCATCAAGCATATGGCTTTGGACCATATTCCAGGGCTCTCGATCGGATTCATGAAGGATGACTTCATCTGGACCGAAGGCTTCGGATACGCCGACCTGGAGAACATGGTCCCGGCTAAGCCAGAAAGCTCATACCGTCTGGCTTCCATCACCAAAACCATAACGGCCATCGCTGTGCTCAAGCTGGCAGAGGCCGGCAAAATCGACCTGGATGCGGAGGTTCAAACCTATGTGCCTTATTTTCCAAGGAAAAAATGGCCGGTCACCGTGCGGCTTCTTTTAGGGCATCTGGGCGGCATCAGTCATTACAAAAACTATGAGGTTGAGGGTCACATAAAAGTTCATAAAAATACCAAGGAAGCGTTGGCTATATTCCAGGATTTTGACCTTGTTGTCCAACCAGGCACCAGATACTACTATTCCAGCTATGGTTTCAACCTGCTGGGAGCTCTGGTTGAGGATGCATCAGGCATGTCCTACGGACAATACATAAAAGAGCACATCTTAGAACCGTTGGGCATGAAAGATACCCGCATGGATGATCCCATTGACCTTATCCCCAGCCGCGTCAGGGGATACCGGCTCATCAACGGAGAGATCAAGAATTCAGAGTATGTGGATGTCTCCAGCCGCTTTGCGGGAGGGGGAACACGCTCAACTGTAATCGACCTCCTGAAATACGCAAAAGGTATCATGGAAGGCAAGATTCTCATGGAAGAAACCTGGAGGAAGATGTTCACTTCCATGGCGACCAAAGGAGGATTTTTTACAGGTTACGGGATGGGATGGAATGTGAGACCCATGAGAGGGCATTTCATGGTCGGCCATAGCGGCTCCCAGCCCGAAACAAGGACCCTTCTCCTCATCTTTCCCACGGAAAGACTTGCTATCGCCCTTGCCTCTAACCTGGAAGGGATGAATCGCATGTTCTATGCCCAACGCCTGGCGGAACTCGTCCTGGATGAAGACATAGATGGCACAACCTATGTTGATGACAAAGAGGCCCAGCTTATTCATGATGCCTGCTTTGATGTCTTTTCCTATGGCATGAGCCAATACGATTGGCAAGGCCTTACCTCCCGAGGAAAAGAGAACCCAGAAGAAGCTTTCACCTACTTCAATACATATGTCGACCTCAAAGCTCTAAAAAACAATTATGGGGAAACTCGAAAAAAAATAAAGGCAGGGATACACCCTCTCTCCCGGCAAGCCTTCACCAATGTGGGTACCCACATGGCATGTACCTTGAGCGAAACATTAGGGAAAGAGAGACTTAAAAGCTACTATAAATCAGGACCCATTCCCTTCTTCTCAGATTATATCAAAATCAGCAAGACATGGCCGTCTCAGAGAAATAATTTCCGGTTCAAAAAAAGCTTCGTCCAGCTGATTTCTGAGTGGGAAAAAGATTGGTCCAGAGTCTACCCTGATTCCATCAGCCGTTTATTCATCTCAATGGATACGGATTTTAATGAACTGGGAGAAAGATTAAAGCGAACATTTGCCGGTGCTGATATCTACCCAAATTTCAGTGAAGATATGATCAGAGTGACCCGCCACTTCCTCGAGAAGAATGAAACAGAAAAATCCTTCAACATCCTCAACTTGAATGCTGAGCTCTATCCCCATTCCCCTCTCTCTGCGAGCGGCCTGGCTGAGGCTCATCTCTGGGTTGGAAACAACCAAGAGGCAAGAAGTCTACTCAAGAAGGCATACGCTATGAATCCTTCCCATCTCAGTGTCAGCATGAATGCCATCTTCAATCTCGCCAGCAGGCTTGAGCAGGACAAGAAAATGGATGAAGTCATTGCGCTGACGGATATAGCCACAGAGCTATACCCCAGAAATGCCCGCCTCTATAAAGAAATCGGCGACATGTATCTTCGCTTCGAACAGAAAAGGAAGGCCGTTGAATTCTACCGAAAAGCCTTAGCAGTCAATCCCCAATACAAAGAAGCCAAGGAAAAGCTGGAAAAGATGGAAAGAGAAAGCCATGACCGAGGAGGCCAAAAATGAAGTATGGAAAAGGAGATCTCTTCCAAAAAGAGACAAAATACTCCAGGGGAAAACTCCCCGGCGGACACCTCCTCTGGCACACCAAGCCTGAGAAATATAAACAATTCCCTTCAGCACCTCGAATAAAGCTCGACCCTCCTCAAAGAGAAGGAGGCATGCTCCTCTGGAAAGCAATCCAGCATCGGCGCAGCATCCGCGATTTTAGAGAGGAACCTCTGAAAAAGGCTCATCTTTCTCAGCTCCTCTGGGCCAGCCAAGGAATCACCAAGGAATACATGGGCTACGAACTGCGCGCTACTCCTTCAGCAGGAGCTCTCTATCCAGTGGAAACCTACCTCTTCATTCACAGTGTGGAGGGCATCGAGTGCGGAATCTACCATTATTCCATTCAGAATCACCAGCTTGAGCAGCTCCGAAAAGGAGACTTTCGTCGAGCGATTGCCCAAGCAGCCCTTGATCAAGACATGGCTTTTGAAGCGAATGCGGTCTTTGCCTGGACAGCTGTCTTCGAAAGGTCAAAATGGAAGTATAAACAGAGAGCTTACAGATACATCTATCTGGATGCAGGACACATCGCTCAAAATCTTGCTCTGGCCGCGGTTTCTCTGGGACTGGGATCCTGCCAGATTGCAGCGCTCTACGACGATGAGGTCAATGAGCTCCTTGACGTGGATGGCGAGGAGGAGAGCATTTTGTATCTGAGTGCTGTCGGTTACCCTCGATAGTGACTCAGTAAACGTGTGTTTGCTAAAATCGAATTTGACCTTCCGACCCTAGGATGGATGACAGATAACATTAAAGGAGGCATAGAATGAAACGATTTTCTTTCATCTTAATGGTAGCGGCCATTCTTGGACTGGTCTTTGTTCCTGGAGAAGGGAACAAACAAGAGGAAAAACCCTGGGAATGGCCGTTGGAGAAAGTTAAGTCCTTAGTCAGTGAAGTTCGGGCGGGAAAAGACCTCACCCCTGAGACCTGGCCCAACGGAGCCAAGGTGGCGGTGGCTCTTTCCTTCGACTTTGATTCTGAGACCAACGCACTGAGGGATATGGATATTTCCCCTGGGATTTTCTCTCAGGGAGAATATTCGGCCCGCGTAGCAATCCCTCGCATTCTGGCTCTCCTGGATAAACACAACGTACCCGCCAGCTTTTTTGTCCCCGCCGTAACAGCACTCCTTCACCCTGATCAGATCCAAGCCATTATCCAGAGACAGCACCACGAAATCGGTATGCACGGCTGGATCCATGAGAGAAACTCTCTCCTTGGGGAAGAAGAGGAGCGCAGGCTCATGCAGATGGCCTATGATACGCTCAAAGAGATCACAGGAAAGGCACCGACTGGGATCCGAACTCCATCTTGGGATTTCAGCCGCTCAACCATAAAGCTTATAAAGGAATTGGGGCTTCTTTACGACTCAAGCCTCATGGCCGACGACCGCCCTTACGAGCTTCTCCATAACGGAAAACCAACGGGAATCGTGGAGCTTCCCGTGGAATGGCTGCTCGATGACTATCCCTATTTCGGCTTTTCCCGCTACACGAGTGTTCGTCCCCACATCAAGCCCATGGATGTCTATTCCATCTGGGAAGCCGAGTTCGATAAAGCCTACGAGGAGGGGACCCTTTTTGTCCTCACCATGCACCCCAAATATATCGGCCACAGAAGCCGGATCGCCATGCTGGAAAAGCTGATACAACACATCAAAAACCACGATGGAGTATGGTTCGCCACCCATGAGGCCATCGCTAAATACGTCAAGGAAAACAGCAGGAAGAAATAATGGAGGAATGAAGATGAAAAGACAAAATCCCTCTGCTGGAATTTCAATCATACTTTTCTTCTTAATTTTCCTGGGGGGCTTCTTGCCGGCTTCTCCCTGCACAGTTGCTGCTGTTTCTGGCAAGGCCACTCCTGATGGCCGGGCATTGTTATGGAAAAACCGGGATGCCCCTGCCGTTGCCAACAAGATGGTCTATGTCAAAGGGGAAAAACACGGCTTCATTGCCCTCATAAACGCCGATGATAATTCCGCTGAACACGCATGGGCAGGGATAAACACAGCGGGCTTTGCCATCATGAACGCAGCCTCGAGCGATCTCGCAGAAGGACCTGAGGGGATGAATGACAACGGCCGTTTCATGAAAGAAGCGCTGGAAAAATGCTCGAATGTCTCTGATTTTGAAAAACTTCTCCTCGACACAAACGGCAAACGAAGGGTAGGCGCCAATTTCGGGGTCATCGATGCCGAAGGAAACGCCTGTATTTTTGAAACCGGAAGATCCTCTTTTGTCAAATTCGATGCTGCAGATCCCAAGGTTGCACCTCAAGGATATATCGTGCACACCAACTACGCCTACACTTCGCCCGTAAAAGACGGGGGAGGAGGCTATATCCGGTATGAAAGAGCAACCAGACTCTTCCAAGCAGCCTATGCTGAAGGAAGGCTCGACTCAAGGTTCATCCTCCAGGAGGTAGCCCGAGATTTAGTCAACGAAAAGCTCCATTCCTACCCTCTTTCCAACCCTCGAGCTTTCGACTCGTCCTCTCCGCTCTACATCAACACCAACGACACCATCAACCGCAACTCCACTGTCTCCGTCGCCCTCTTTCATGGAGCTCCAACTCCGGAGAAAGCCTACCTGGCCACCATGTGGATTCTCCTCGGACAGCCCATCTGTTCTGTAGCAATTCCCCTGTGGGCCCCAGCAGAAAGCGTCCCTGAGATCTGCAGCGGATCAGCGACCTCTGTGCTGAATGACTTCTCCAGAACATTGTTTTCTTTCCTTTACCCGGATCAACGAGGCCACATGTACCAGTATCTCAATGTCTCCCGGCTTCTTGATTACGGAGGCGAAGGAGTGCTCAAGATGCTATTCAAGATTGAAAATCACGTCTTCCTGAAAACCGCGGAGAAACTTGAAACATGGGAAAAACAAAGGCCTTCTCCCCAAGAATTAAGGGATTTCCAAGAAAAGATAGCAACCTGGGTCTATGACTCCCTCAGAAAGGCTTTTCCCGAGATCAAGGCCCCAGATTAAGAAGAAGGCGGGGAGGCTTTTTTCTCAGGTTCAGGTTCAGAAATCAGACCCAATTTCTTGCGGATTTCGTGGTCGAGCTCTCGGGCAATTTCCTCGTTTTCCTTGAACAAGCTCTTCACGTTCTCTCTGCCTTGGCCCAATCTCTCTCCCTTATAGGAATACCAGGTTCCAGCCTTCTCGATAAGACCGACATCCACGCCGCAATCAACCAAATCTCCTTCTCTGGATATGCCTTCTCCAAAGATAATATCAAATTGAGCATCTCGGAAAGGAGGGGCCATCTTGTTTTTCACGATTTTGACTTTAACTCTGTTTCCGATGACTTTGTCTCCTTCTTTTAAGGTAGCCAATCTGCGGATATCGATTCTCAGAGAAGAATAGAATTTCAAGGCTCTCCCCCCGGATGTCGTTTCCGGACTTCCCAGAAAAAAGCCAATCTTCTCTCGGATCTGGTTGACAAAAATAAAACAAGTCTTGGAGCGGCTGACAATAGCTGTCAGTTTTCTCAAGGCCTGAGACATGAGTCGAGCCTGAAGCCCCACATGAGCATCGCCCATCTCTCCCTCAAGCTCTGCTTTGGGTACAAGCGCGGCTACAGAATCGATCACTACCACATCGACGGCTCCGCTCCGTACCAGAACCTCAGCGATCTCCAAAGCCTGCTCTCCATAATCCGGCTGGGAGATGAGAAGGTTGTCCACATCCACGCCCACCTTAGCCGCATAAGGCGGATCCAAGGCGTGTTCGGCATCTATAAAAGCCGCCTGTCCTCCTCTTTTCTGGGCTTCGGCGATGACATGAAGAGCAAGGGTCGTCTTCCCTGTGGCTTCAGGGCCGAAAATCTCTACCACTCTTCCCCGAGGAAATCCGCCGATTCCAAGGCCTAGGTCAAAGGCAATCGAACCGGTGGGTATGGCCGGCACCTTGACGGCGGCCTCTTTCTGACCGAGCTTCATCACCGTTCCTTTGCCAAACTGCTTCTCAATCTGGGAAAGAGCGGCTTCAATCGCCCTCTCTCTGGAGGCTTGCTTTTGAGCGGATTCGTCTTTCATTTGACCCTCCTCAATACAATCTTTATCCTCTTCTTTGAGAAGATTCTTCTCTAAGATCTATTATTTTAACTTTTTCCAGTGCAATGAAATAGTATTCTTTTATACTGTCTGCCGAGCGTCTGAGCTTTGTGGGCGAATCCCGCGACAGTTCATCTCATACAGAGCTGTAATCATAAAAACCTCTGCCTGTCTTTCGCCCCAGATATCCAGCATCCACCATCTTTCTCAAAAGAGGGCAGGGTCGGTATTTTGGATCCTTAAACCCTTCATAGAGAACTTCCATGATATGGAGACAAACATCAAGCCCAATCAGGTCTGCCAGAGCCAATGGACCCATAGGATGATTCATCCCCAGCTTCATCACCGTGTCGATGGCCTCTACCGATCCCACTCCCTCCATCAAAGCATAAACCGCTTCATTGATCATGGGGAGGAGAATCCGGTTGGAAATAAAGCCCGGATAATCATTGGCCTCAACAGGAACCTTTCCCAGGGCCTCGGTCAGAGCCTTAACCTTGCCGAAAGTTTCCTCTGAAGTGGCGATGCCTTTGATCAATTCCACCAGTTTCATCAAAGGCACAGGATTCATGAAATGCATTCCCATGAAAAGGGACGGACGCGAGGTGGTCGCAGCCAGTCGGGTTATGGAAATAGAGGACGTATTGGAGGTGAGGATAACCGATGGTGCCAGGAGCTTATCCAGCCTCTGGAGAACACTCTTCTTGACCCCAAAATCCTCAAAAACAGCCTCCACGGCGAACTCGACATCCTTGAGGTCCTCCAGTGACGAAGTGGTCTTGATTCGAGACAAAATCTTTTCCTTATCTTCCTCTATCTTACCTTTCTCCACGAGCTTGGTGAGGCTTTTATCCACAATCTTCAAAGATCGCTCCAGGAATTCTTCTCCAACATCGTTAAGGATGACCTCGAGACCAGAGGAGGCTGCCACTTGGGCAATGCCTGTCCCCATCGTTCCAGCACCAATCACAGCTATTTTTTTTATGTCCATCATCCCTCCTCTCTTAAACCATTTCTACAGCCATGGCCACAGCATCTCCCCCTCCCAGGCAGAGAGCGGCCACTCCTCGCTTCATTCCTCTGTGTCTGAGGGCATAAATCAAGGTCGTCAGAATTCGTGCTCCTGTCGCTCCTATAGGGTGTCCCAAAGCCACAGCTCCTCCATGGACATTGACTTTTTCCCGAACCAGTCCTAGCTCCTTGATAAGAACTACCAGTTGGGAAGAGAAGGCCTCGTTTATTTCAAAGAGATCCACGTCTTCCACCTTCCATCCCACATTGGCCAACAGATTCTCTATGGCTCCTTTGGGAGCATACATCACCATCCTGGGCTCCACTCCATTGGTCATGGAGCCCAATATCTTGGCCAAAGGCTTAAGGCCTTTCGCTTCCATCGCATCTTTTGAAGCCACAACCACGGCCGAGGCCCCATCATTCAAACTAGACGCATTTCCTGCTGTAACTGTCCCACCTTCCTTAAAAGCAGGCTTGAGTTTAGATAGCCTCTCCAAAGTGGTATCCTTACGCGGCCCCTCATCCACTTCAAAGACGATCAGGTCTCCCTTTCTTTGAGGAACCTCTACAGGAACAATCTCATCCTTGAAATACCCTCTCTCGATGGCATGAATGGCTTTCTGATGGCTGCTGAGGGCGTATTCATCCTGTTCTTGACGAGTGGTGCCAAATTTTTCGGCCACCACTTCTCCTGTCATGCCCATGTGCTGGTCATCGAAGGCACACCAAAGTCCATCCAGTATCATGGAGTCTTTCATCTTCATATCACCAAATTTCACACCTTCTCTTACTCCCCAGAGAAGATGCGGAGCCTTGCTCATGCTCTCCATACCTCCGGCAACGATGATTTCTTTCTCTTCCAGCCAGATGGCTTGAGCCGCCAATGAAACCGCCTTCAGAGCCGATCCGCATACTTTATTCACAGCAAAACAACTCACCGTATAGGGAACGCCTCCCTTGACTGCCGCCTGCTTTGCCGGGGCTTGCCCCAAGCCAGCTGAAACCACGTTTCCCATGATCACCTCATCCACATCCTCTCCTGTGATTCCGGCTCTTTTTATGGCTTCTTTAATCACAATCCCCCCTAACTCGGGAGCACTGAGCTGGCGAATGCCGCCTAAAAAATTGCCGATGGCTGTGCGGCAAGCACTGACGATGAAAACATCCCTTAATTCACACATTGATTAGACCTCTCTAGAAAGAATTTTTGTATAAAAGCAACTCCTTTTTATCACAATTAAAGGAGAGTGTAAATAAAGGCAAAAGGGGAACAGTCCGCATTTTTTGAAAAAAAGGGACCGCCCCTTAAGAAAGACCGATGATCTCTCCTTCGTCGGTGATATCTATCCTTTCGGCTGCAGGTGATCTGGGTAAACCAGGCATGGTCATGATATCACCACAGTAGACCACCACAAATCCTGCTCCAGAGCTGACAGAAGCGTCGGTGACAATCAGGGTGAAATCTTTTGGTCGCCCCAAAGCTTCATCATCATCTGAAAGAGAGTATTGTGTCTTGGCGATACAGACAGGAAACTGGCCAAAGCCTTGCTCTTCCAGCCTGATGATTTTTCTTCTGATCTTCCCCTCCATGGCTACTCCAGATGCCCCATAGACCTTTCGGGCTACGGTCTCAATCTTTTCCAAGAGAGGCATCTCTAAGGGATAGAGGAACGCAAAATTGTTTTCATCCTCTTCCACAGCCTTCAAAACTTCCTTCCCCAGATCCAGGCCTCCCTTCCCGCCTTTGCTGTAGACCTCGCTGAGAGCGATGCGCACTTTTTCCTTCTGGCATAATTCGAAGACCTTTTCTATTTCCTTTTCTGTGTCATCAGGGAATCTGTTCAAAGCAATGACAAAAGGAACACCAAAAAGCCGGAGGTTTTCCATGTGTTTTTGAAGATTCGAAATACCGCGCTCGACGGCTCCGACATCCTCCTGGCCAACATCTTTCAGTTTGACTCCTCCGTGAAGCTTCAGAGCACGGATGGTAGCCACAAGAACACAGGCATCAGGAGGAGGGATATACCCTGTCCTGACCACAATATCGAAAAACTTCTCGGCTCCGAGGTCAGATCCAAAACCACTCTCGGTAACCACCACATCCGCCAGGGATAGAGCTAGGCTGGTGGCTAGCACTGAGTTTGTCCCATGGGCAATGTTGGCAAAGGGCCCTCCGTGGATAAAAACAGGATTGTGTTCCAGAGTCTGAACAAAGTTCGGCTTCATGGCCTCCTTCAAGAGTGCAGCCATGGCTCCTTCTGCTTTTAACTCTCGAGCAAAAACAGGTTTACTCTCCGGAGAATATCCCACAAAGATATTTCCTATCCTCTCTTTTAAATCCTTCAGGTCCTGGGAAAGACAGAGAATGGCCATGATTTCTGATGCAGCCGTTATATCAAAGCCAGTCTCTCGAGCTATTCCCCTGAGAGGGCCGCCGATTCCAATCACCACCTCCCGAAGCACCCGATCATCCATGTCCATGACCCTCTTCCAGGTCACTCTCCGACAATCCAAAAGCCCGCAGACGCCCTCAAAATGGAGACGATTATCCACCATGGCGGCCAGAAGATTGTGAGCGGCTGTTACGGCATGAATATCTCCAGTAAAGTGAAGATTGATCTCATCCCTGGGCATCACCTGAGCATAACCACCTCCTGTGGCTCCACCTTTTAACCCAAACACCGGGCCTAACGAGGGTTCCCTCAGGGCTGTGACAGCCTTTTTCCCCAAGAGATTAAAAGCATCGGTAAGACCGATTGAGGTGGTGGTTTTCCCCTCGCCGGCGGGAGTCGGGGTCATGGCTGTGACCATGACCAGCTTTCCCGTCCTCTTTTCGGTATCCAAATATCTTTCAAGCAAGACTTTAGCCTTATAGTACCCGTACATATCTAAGTCCTCTTCTTTTATTCCCAGCTTCAGAGCAACCTCCTGGATGGGATACATTCCTGCTTCCTTGGCAATTTCCCTGTCATCGAGCATCTCGACCTCCTTCCACCTAAAGTTTACCCATAGCCACATGATTTTACAAATAGTTTCCTATCCTAGCATCTCTGAATCTATGATGAAACAACCATCAGGCAAGCTGATGAGGAATGCCATCCGCAGGCGAAGCGGGCACGGTTCCTCGAAGAGGAGAGCGGAGCCGAGGAATGAGCGGATTTTCCTCGCTGGGGAAAATCCGCATGCTGACGATTCCGCTTGCCTGATTGCCCTTAAAATCATCACGGAAACGAAGATACTTCCCCTTCCCTAGGGAATCCTCTTGTTCATGCTCTCGAACATTAAATTGAATTCCTCGATCAGCCCTTTATCGGCAAAACTAAAATAACAGTTGTTGCCGATGATGATGTGATCCAAGACCCTGATCTGCATCATGCTGGCTGCAAAAACAAGTTCTTTCGTTATCTGCCTGTCACTGGAGGATGGCTCTGGATCTCCGGTGGGATGGTTGTGGACAAAAATCAGGGAAGAAGCATCATACCGGAGAGCTGATTTCATTATCTCTCGTGGATAGACAGCACTGGCATCCACCGTGCCTTCGAAAAGAGTTCTTTCCTCAATGATCTGATTCTTGGCATCCAGAAAAATGACTTTGAATTTTTCCTTCCTCAAATCTCTTAGGGAATGATAGAGGTAATCGAAGACTTCCTTGGGGGAATGACAGACAGGCCTGCTCATCATTCTCTCTTTGAGGAAACGTCGGGAGACTTCTTGGACGAGTTTGATGCCAAAAACATTGTGAGGTCCAATCCCTTTGATTTTCTGAAGATCTTCCTCATCCGCCTCCAAGACTTCTCTCAAGGTTTTGAACCTTTTAATTGCCTCTTTGGCTTGTGCTTTGCAATCTCGCCTTGGCATGCCTAAGGTCAGGAGAAGCTCGACGATTTCATAGTCTAAAAAAGCTTTGAGCCCGCCCTTTAAAAACTTTTCCTTCAGTCTCTGTCTGTGCCCGTAAGAACGGTTTTCGTTACGTGCAGCTCTTCTAAGAATGTATCCCTTCATGACCTATAGATAGGACGCATCAAAGAGACAAAATTTCACAAATTTTGTTTTTTTGCTGAGCAGTTATGGTATCGCTTCTTCCACACATCTCCACTTTCGCAGCGGAGATATGAAAAAACCCATGAACAAATCCTGCGCATGTTGGGGATTTCCTTATTCTTTGGCCTACTTGCTGGATTGATTTTTGGATATTTGAATAACGAATTTCTCATTTCCTACTCCTTCAGATTTTATAGAGCGCTCAAAGAAAAAGAAATCGCTTCGGAAAAGCTCAAAGCCTTAGCTGCAGAGGCAGAACTCAAGGCTTTGAAATCCCAAATCAACCCCCATTTTCTGTTCAACACCCTCAATTCTATCAGTGCTCTCGTAACAAGCAAACCAGAGCTGGCCCGGAAAATGATCGCTCGTTTATCCGAACTGCTTCGTATTGTAAAGGGAAGAATCGTCCCTGAAATTTAAAATCCGCGGGCAAACATAGCCCAAAATTTATCCCCAAGCTCCCAATACCTGTGCATGGCTGCCCGGGCAAAGTCATTGGTGTATTTTGACAGATATTCCTCGAGTTTCGTCAGATCCCTTCCAGATTCCCCATTCTTCCACAGCTCCAGAGCCCTTTTCTCCACATAAGGCAGGTCGGCAAAGGCCTTCTCTTCGAATTCCTTGATAGCATCTTCGATGAAATTTCCTGCCTCTCCCCATCGGACCGTGGAAAGGCGGTTGGCTCTACGGAAAGTCCAGCAGGCAGAATCCGTCCGATATCGTTGTTGTGCGCATATCTCGAAATTAGAAGGGAGTTCTCTCACCCCAGCAAATATGGGGATTCTCGGGCTTTGACCGGGATTATCGAAGGCGAACCAGCAGATTCCTCCCACAGGATCAGGCAGCCAATCCCTGCATTGAGTGATATGAGAGTAGGCACATCCGGCAATGGCGATGGGCCGATAATATTCCACCACACCAGGCTTCAGAGCATTGAGAAGAGCCCACATATCTCGGGACATCCAGGGATTGGCCACAGGGCTTTTCACTGTTTGGTCGCTTCGGCGGTCTTTGACCATAAGGTTTTTGGTCATGTCAAATTCGGTTCCCCCATATGTCTGTCGATACAACTTCATGATATCTCTCACCGACACTTTCTTGTCTAGTTTGACAGAAAAAGGAAGCTCTTCTGCATCCATGTCTAGATTCAGGGAAGGCGAAACCGTCTTAAAGACAATATATTCCCTGATACCAAAGGGTCTTCGCCCGTCGTAGGCCTTCCAGAACTTAAAAGGTTCCCCTTTCTCAGGGTTCCACCAGCCCTTTTCTTTTGCCAAGGAAAAGACATTCTCAGATGCCATGTAATGATCAGGATCATCCAGACGGAGTTCTCCTATTCTCGGCACATTCGCCGAAACACCTACATGATCATCAGGTAAGCGTGCGGCTGCCCAAACCGCCCCTGTCTCCTTGAGTCCTGCTCCGAAGATCTCAAAATGCCAGACTTCCTTCGGATCAGCGATGGTCAGACATTCTCCTCTGTCACCATACCCATATTTTTCCACCAGCTCGCCAGCCAGCTTGATCGCCTCCCGAGCACTTGTCGATCTCTCCAGCATGATTCTCTCCAATTCTTCGATAACGAACATTCCTCTTCTGTTATAAAGCTCCCTTCTTCCTCCGATGGTGGTCTCCCCGATGGCCAGCTGGTGTTCGTTCATACAGGGATAGGCGGTATTGAGAAAGGCATAAGTTTGCGCCACCTGGGGAATCTCGCCTTTCAGGACAAGCCCTCTCAGATCCCAGGATGTCTCATTGTGGAGTTTGCCTTCATATATTTTGTTTTTCGATCCTTTAAAGTGTTCGGCAGGGGGAACGATATTCAGCCAGGTGCGGTAATTTCCATCACATGAATGCGCAGTGATCACCGACCCGTCCGTGGTTGCCAGCCGCCCGGCCATGATGCTGGTACAGGAAGCTTGCCATTCTTCCCCCTCTTGGTCAGGCCCCTGAGATCTGCATAAAGAAATGAGGAAAAGGACCAAAAATAAACAGCAAAAAATAAAGAGGACCCACTTTCCAAGCTTCTTTAGTGAACCCGGCGATTTCATCATATCTCACCCTCCTCTTCTATCAATTAACCTGCATTATTCAGGCCTCTATTCCATGATAAATTTCGCATGTTTATGAATAATGCAGATTAATTGACCATTATGAAAATTCCCAGGGCTTGTGTCAACATGCTATGAGGAAAAAGCATTTCTTTAACTCTGATACCAGTTAATGCGAGTGTTCTGTACTTGATTAGAGAAGATCCCCTTTGGTGGTTCTATTCTTTCTGGTTAGAAAAAAACTTGATACGGTGAAGCCTGTCTACCTCTCTGATTTTGGCTCTGAGGATGAAGATCAGGACGATGATGGAAAGCCACAGCCAACCCACAAAGACATAGATGGCTGTCTTCTCTTTGATATCTTTTGGCGAAGGGATGATTTTCTTTCCTTGCTCAACTTGAGCTTCCTGGTTTTTTTCCTCCGGAATGGTTTCCTGAGCAAGAGCAGAAGCTATACATAGAAGGACAAAAACTAACAAAACTAACAAAGAAACTCTCTGCCTCATCATTCCAAGAGACTCCAAATGCTCATGGCCACGGCATAGATGACAGAAATCACAGCGATGACGGTGAGGACCTTCCCCCTCTTTTCTCTGGGTTTGCTATCGATCAAAGGGAGCAAGAAGAAAAAAATCCCAAATGCCAATATCAGAAGCACAGCAAGGGTATCTCCGTTTATGAAGAGGATTTTACTTGGGAAAATTTTTAAAGTCTGAAACAAGAAAAGAAAATACCATTCCGGCTTTATCCCCATTGGTGCGGGAGCCATCAAATCAGCCGCTTCCTCCAGAGAAGGAGGAAAAAAAATGGACAAAGTCACCAGGATACCCAAAAGCACAAGCCAGATTACGGTCTCCCTGTAGATAAAATTAGGCCAGAAGGGAAGTTCTTTCACCTTCTCCTTTTTCTCCTCCAGACCGAGGGGAAGACTCATCCCCTGCCTTTGGATGAGGTAAATATGGACGCCGATCAAGGCCAGGATGAAGAGGGGAAGGATACAGACATGAAAGCCAAAAAAGCGGGTGAGAGTATCCCCAGTCACATCCTCTCCTCCCCGCAGGAACTTGGTCACAGCGGCCCCAACCAAAGGAATGGAACGCGGCATATCTGTCCCCACCTTTGTCGCCGAGACAGAAAGAGCGTCCCAGGGTAAAAGGTATCCTGTAAACCCAAAGGCTAAAGTCACTGCCAAGAGGAGTGCCCCGCTCATCCATGTCAGTTCCCGTGGCCGCCGGTAAGCCTTGATGAGCCAGATGCTTAAAAGATGGATGAACACAAATCCAATCATAAAAGAAGCTGACCAGCTATGGATGGAGCGGATGATCCATCCTAGAGGGACTTCTGTCATGATTTGGCCTACACTCTGGTTGGCATTCTCCAGAGTGGGCTTGTAATAAAAGAGGAGCATAAAACCTGTGATGACCTGAATGAGAAAAAAGAGCAAGATGGCGCTTCCTGTATAGTACCAGATGCTGTGCCTGTGGAGGGGAATTTTCTTTTCTTTCAAGAACCGGTTTATACCTCCAAGGCCTAAGCGTTCCTCAAACCAGTCCTGAATGCCCGGCTTCAAATTCCTGATGTTCACTTCACTCCTTCTCGCTTAATGATCAAATCTTCACCACTGATCTCTATAATCAACTGGCGAAGAGGTCGGGGAGGAGGTCCTCCAATATTAACTCCGTTCTCATCATACCAGCCTTCATGACAGGCACAGAAAAATTTTCTCTGGTCTGAGAGATAGGAAACGTTGCAATCCAGGTGAGTACAGACTGCCACGAATGCGGTCAAGGACCCATCATCTTTCCTCTTTAAAAGACCGGGTTTACTGCCCCATGCAAATTTCCTCACTGAGTTGGAAGCCATGTCTTTGAATTCGGAAAAGGGCAGGACAACCTGGTCGGGCTCCCTGTATGGGGGCAAGACAAACTTGATAATCGGATACAAAAAAGAACCCAGCAGAGCGGCCAGCCAGCCTCCCAGTAAACCGTTTAAAAATTGGCGGCGCGAAAAAAGAGAATGCTTAAGCTTCATCTTTTGAAAAGAAAAACCCGTTTGATTTTCTCAATAATCAATCTTCTTCTCAAGGCTTCAATCCCATCTGCAGGTCTGACCTCCTTGGGACAGACCTCATTGCATCGAAAAACGGTATCACATCCCCACGCTCCTGCTTCTGTATTCACTTTTGAGAGACTGGAAAAGGGCCTCTCATCGCGGGGATCCCTAACCAGCCTGTAGAGTTTTGCCAGGGCAGCAGGCCCCAGGTATCGCTCGTCCCTGGATGCCACAGGGCAGGCGGCATAACAGCAGCCGCACATGATACAGTTGATGAACTGGAGAATCTTATCCATTTCTTTTTCTTCGATCCTGTGCTCCTTCTCCGGAGGCTTCTCACCAGCGTGGATGAAGGGTTCGATCCTGCGGAGAGCCTCCCAGAAGGGATCCATATCCACTACCAGATCCTTTTCCACCTCTAGATTAGGCAAGGGTTCTATGATAATCAGAGACGACCCCAGAGAGGCTACATCTATCCGACAGGCCAAATCAAATTTTCCGTTGATCACCATGGCGCAGGAGCCGCAGATAGCCTCTCGGCAGCTGTACCGGAAGGCGAGAGTGGCATCCTGATCGTTGCGTATATCCATCAGAGCTTCCAGGAGCAATTTCTTCTCCTGTGTCTCATAATGAAAATCTTGAAAACGGGGATGGTCGTTTTTCAAGGGATCATACCTTAAAATCCTGAAGGTGTATTCCATCCTAGTATTTTCTCTCCGTAAGCTGGTATTTTTCGATCTTCACCTCTCTATAATCTATCCGGAGGCGGTCATCCTTCCTGGAAACCAGAGTGTGCTTGAGCCAATTTGTGTCATCCCGTTTTGGGAATTCCAGGCGATAATGGGAACCTCTGGTCTCCTCTCGATTCAAAGCTCCGAAAGTGATCACTTCGGCTAAGTCCAGCATGGACTCGAACTCAACCATATTCACCAGTTCTTGGCTGAAACGAAGGTTCCTCCCAGAGAGGTAAACGCGTTTGTATTCATCCTGAAGCTCATGAATCTCGCTCAGAGCCTCCTCCAAATCCTTCTCATTTCTAAAAAGACCGACTTTATCGCTCATGATGACCTTTAGTCTTCCCATCAGAAGATGGATTTTCACTCCCGAATCCCGTCTCATCCACTCATCGATTCTCATTTTGACTGTTAAGGCCTCATCGAGCAGTGGCTTTTCCGACAACTCTTCCCTCCCGATTCCTCGCACATAACGGGAAGCTTCTTCTCCTGCGATACGGCCGAAGACTACTGTTTCTAAGAGGGAGTTTCCTCCCAGCCGATTGGCTCCATGGACACTCACCGAGGCACATTCACCAGCTGCAAAAAATCCCTCCACACAAGAGGCACATTTATCATCGACATCGATCCCGCCCATGGAATAATGCTGTGCAGGTTGGATTGGGATAGGTTTATCGATGGGATCGATTCCGATAAAATTCATGCAGATTTCCCGAATGGCTGGCAACCTTTTCTTGATCTTATCTTGACCCAAATGCCTCAGATCCAGATGGACATATTCATCTTCAAATCCGCGGCCTTGGTCGATCTCGGTCTGGATAGCCCGGGCCACGATATCTCTGGGGGCAAGCTCCATGGCTGAAGGCGCATAGTCAGCCAGGAATCTTTTCCCCTGGTTGTTGAGAAGATAGCCTCCCTCTCCCCGCGCTCCTTCTGTGATCAGAATATTTTTGGGATAGAGGGAAGTGGGATGAAACTGGACAAACTCCATATCTTTTAAAGGACAGCCGGCGCGAAAGGCAATCCCGATGCCGCTTCCGTGATTGATATAGGCATTGGTAGTTCTCTGGTAAACCCTTCCGTAGCCACCGGTGGCAAAAATGACAGCCCGAGCCCTTATGGGAATGATCTGGCCTGTGGTTAAATCCACCGCCACAACACCCAGACACTTCCCCTCCCTCACCACAAGCTTTGTGACCAGCCACTCGTTGTAGAATCTGACATTCTTCTTCGTCGATTGTTCGAAAAGGGTATGCAAGATGACCAATCCTGTGCGATCAGCAGCATAGCATGTTCTGGGAAACCCTGCTCCACCAAAGGGCCTTTGAGCGATGATTCCCTCCTCGAGACGGCTAAAGGGAACACCCAAATGTTCAAGCTCATAGATAGCGGGAACGGCCTTTTGGCACATCAACTCAGCCGCATTCTGGTCAGCCAGGTAATCACTCCCTTTGATGGTGTCAAAAGCATGTTTCTCCCAACTGTCCTCTTTACCTTCGGGATTATTTCCCAGAGCTGCATTGATTCCTCCCTGAGCCGCTACAGAATGGGAACGTAGAGGATGGACTTTTGAGAGAACCGCCAATTTCAGGGAGGGATCACTGTTCAAGGCAGCGGACAGTCCTGCCAGTCCACCCCCAACAACAAGGATGTCTTCCCTGACCATTCAGTAATCCCTGGTAAAATAAACGATAAGCAACACCGCGCTTACGACCAGAATGATAAGGGTAAAAAGCCAAAAGAGCAGCTTCTCTTTCCGGACACCGAGGTCGATGATGATGGTTCTCAGTCCGTAAAAAGCATGTGACACTACAGTGATGATGAGCAAGCCATCGATGAAAGGATTGGTGTGAAGAACCAAGGCCCAATCAGGTTTCTGGCCTTTGGTCATCAAAAAGAAGGAAGTTGTGAATTTGACACCCAGGAGGAGAACGAGCAGAAGCCCGCTGATTCGGTGGAATACCCAAACAAACATTCGATGCGTTCCTTTTTGGAGGATATATTACATTAAAGTCAAAAACGATTGTCAAGAAAAATGGCATAGGCAGTTTGTTCTGCCGCAAAATACTTCATCCTATAAAAAAAGAGAGACAAGGGAATAGAGCAACAGGAAAAGGAAAAGAGGAGTTCTATCTATCAAGCTAACAGAATAGAAAATTTTTCATCATTTGTGGAAGAAAGACCAGAGGTAAAACGTCTAATATAGAAAATAGGAGGAAAAGATGAAAAAAATTATTGCCTTTATTCCTGTACTTCTTCTTGTTCTGCTGCCTACAGCAGTAAAGGCAGAAACAGCGGATGTGGGCGGCGACTGGGATATTACAGTAACCACAGAGAGAGGAGAGATGCCTTGGGAAGCTCATTTTGCCCAGGAGGGCGAGATCCTGACGGTGACCATGAAAGGCTCCCGGGGAAACGAAGTCACTGGAGAAGGAACAATCACAGAAAATTCCATCAAGTGGACCATCACCAGAAGCTCGCCAAGGGGAGAGATGACCGTCACCTGGAGCGGAGAGGTTAGCGGAGAGACCATGTCAGGAGAGGTTCAATTCGGTTCTTTTCGAACCGCCCAGTGGGAGGGAAAAAAGCGAAGCAGTTGAGATTTCTCTCTTAATAGAGTATCCTCCCAATACAGACATTTACTATAAAGAAATACGCGCAAATTCATTCTTGAAAGATTTTTCTCTTTTCTCCGTCTAAATATATGACGGAGGTTAACAAGAGTGGCTGTTTATGGAAGAGAAGGAACTGATCCGTCTCAGTCAGGAAGGAGATGAGGAAGCTTTTAGTCTTCTGGTCATTAAATATCAAAGAAAAGTCTTCTGTCTCGCATATGGTTTCACGCATAACAGGGAGACAGCCGATGATTTGGCTCAAGAGGCATTTATTAAAGCCTATTTCGGCCTCTCCAGATTTAAATTCAAATCGACATTCGGGACTTGGCTCTACAGAATAACAATTAACACCATCAAGGACCACTTAAGGAAAAAAGAAAGAATGAACAAAGTCTCAATCCAGGACATCCATGAGAGATTCTCCTTTCGCGAGGATGAGGAAAGAGAGAGAGAAACGAAAAAACGGCAAGAAGAAAGAAGAAGGATTGTCCACCAATTCATCCAGACTCTTCCTGAAAAATACCGGACCATCCTCACCTTGAGGGACATTCAGGACTTCTCTTACCAGGAGATATCTAAAATCCTTCGGATTTCTCCTGGGACCGTGGATTCACGGTTGCACAGAGCCAGAAAAATGCTTCGGGATAAATTGAAGCCTCTTTTGAGGAAAAAAGGAGGAGATGATGAGATGTAAAAAATTTGAAAAATTGATTCTCCACTCCTTTGACAATCGCCTCAATGAGAAGGAAAGAAAAGAGCTTGAAAGACACCTGGAAAGCTGCGCTCAATGTCGAGCAAAAAGAGAAGACTATGAAATAATTCTCGCTCTTTTAAAAGAAGAACCTGTCCAGCCAAAAGCCTATTTTTGGGAGCGTCTGTGGACGAAAATACGAGAACGGAAGAAGAGGCCTCTTTGGCTGTCGGTTAAAGAATGGAGTCTGCGGGCTGTTCCTCTCTCCCTGCTCATCGTGTTGCTCATCACACTTGTGGCCATCTTTTTCTCGCCTTCTCAAGATCAAGAATTGAGCCAGTCAGAAGTTCTCCTCCTACGCAACCTGAATCCCCTTCAGGAGACTCAATTGTTACTGGAGCAAAGATTGGAAAATCAAAACATGATGATCATCTTTTCCTCGACGGAAGAAAAGGACACTTTGAGGAGATAATAAACATGAAAAACCATTATAAATTCTGGATTATCCTTTCTTTTATTGTCGTCTTTATTGTCGGAGCTCTAGCCGGAGTGCTCATCGATAAACACCTCCTGCCAGCAAAAGGTAAACAACACAGAGACAGGCGACCTGTTCGCTTTCCCACACTGGAAATCATGGCTGAGGAATTGAAACTGACTTCAGAGCAGGAAGAAGCCATCAGAGGCGTCTTCCGCAACAACGAGGAAAGCCTGAAAAAATTCAACCGTCTGATTCACGAACGCATCTCAGCCATCCGATCTCAACTCAAGGAGGAAATAAAGAATATCTTGACCGAAGAGCAAAAAATAAAATTCGAAGAAATGATCAACAGATACATTAAACAGAGGGGAAAAGAGATGGATAAAAGAGAAACGCACGGAAGAGAAAGGGAGAAATAAGATGAAAAAGAGAATCGTCATCAGTGTTGTGACCTTTGTGGTCATTGCTGGGATTGTTCTCGTTTTTACTCTTTTTAGGCATAACGGGTCTCAATCCACAAAATTCAAAACAGAACCGGTTTCCAGGGGAGATATTGAAGCTGTGGTGGTCACCACTGGATCCCTGAATCCTGTGACCACCGTTGAGGTAGGAAGTCAAGTCTCAGGGAGAATCGCGAAGCTCTATGCAGACTTCAACTCCCGGGTCGAGAAAGGTCAACTGGTGGCAGAGCTCGACCAATCTCTTTATCTGACCCGAGTCCAACAGAACCAAGCCAACTACGAGAGTGCCAAGGCATCTCTTGAAAAAGCTAATGTCACTCTAGACAACATCAAGAAGAAATACGACCGCGCCATGGAGCTTTTCCAAAAAGAATTGATTTCTTATGAGGAAAAAGAATCCGCAGAAACAGAATATTACAACTCTGCAGCCGACCTCAAATCCGCTGAAGCCCGCCTGGAGCAGGCCGAGAGCCAACTGGAGTCAAGCAAAGTGGATCTGGCTTACACAGTTATCCACTCGCCCATCGACGGGATCGTCATCTCCCGCAACGTCAATGTCGGCCAGACAGTGGCAGCCAGCTTTCAGGCACCTGTCCTCTTCGAGATCGCTAACGATTTGAGCAAGATGCGGGTGGAATGCAGTGTGGATGAGGCCGACATAGGCAAAATCAAGGAAGAGCAGCAGGCTCGCTTCACAGTCGACGCCTTTCCTGATGAGAAATTCACCGGAACAGTCACTCAAGTCAGATACTCTCCTGAAATCATCCAGAACGTGGTCACCTACACCACCATAGTGGAAGTGGACAATCCTGAGATGAAACTAAGGCCAGGGATGACAGCTACTGTATCCATCATCATCGGGGAGGCAAAAAATGTGCTCAAAGTCCCCAATGCAGCCCTGCGATTCACCCCGACACTTTCCCCCGAAGAGATGAGAAAAATCATGGAAAATATGCGAGAGGAAATGATGGCCAGACGCCAAACTGCAACCCCTGATGCTGCCTCCAAGCAGAAAAGAGAGAGAGAAGGAGGGCAGAAACTGCCCCAAGGCCTCACCCAGGGTGTCCTTGGTTCTCAGTCGGAACGATTCAGCCAACTACCTAGAGTTTGGATAGAGGAGGAAGGAGGAAAACTCCGCCCCGTTTTTATCAAAACAGGAGTCACAGATAACAGCTACACTGAGGTTGCCCGGGGCAACCTAAAAGAGGGCCAGCTTGTCCTGACGGGGATATCTTCAGGCAGTAACAGCAATGCCGATTCCTCGCAAAGAAGAGGAATGATGTTTTTCAGACGTTAGCATCGCTGCTTCAATGGGAAATCCACCGAAGAGAAGAGAAAAATGGAAAACAACATAATCATCCAGCTTGAGAATATGACCAAAGTCTACAAAGTGGGAGAAACCCGGGTCCATGCCTTAAGAGGGATCACCTACAGCATCAAGGCCGGCGAGTTTTTGGCTGTGATGGGACCTTCAGGATCAGGGAAGTCAACCCTGATGAACATCATCGGTTGCTTAGATAAACCGACAGAAGGATTGTATTATCTGGAAAAAGAGGAAATCTCTACCTTCGACAAGAATAAATTAGCGCGAATTCGTAACGAAAAAATAGGGTTTGTCTTTCAGACTTTTAACCTGCTCTCCCGAACCACCGCCCTTGAAAACACCGAACTCCCGCTTCTTTATTCCAAGGTCCCCAGCAAAAAAGCGAAGGAGCTTGCCTTGCAAGCCCTCTCTGCAGTGGGCTTGAAAGGCAGGGAAAACCACCGCACAAACCAGCTTTCAGGCGGAGAACAACAGAGAGTGGCCATAGCCCGATCTTTGGTCAACAATCCCTCCCTCCTTCTAGCAGACGAACCCACAGGCAACTTGGACACCAAAACCGGAGAGGAAATCATGGATGTCTTCACAAGGCTCAACCAAGAGAAGAATATCACCGTCATTCTGGTCACCCATGATCCAGAAATCGCCCAGGTGGCTCACCACAGAATCTATCTCCGCGACGGACAGATCATCAGGGAAGAAAAGGAGTAGGCAATGAATATACTGAGAACGATTCGTGTCTCTTTAAGAGCTTTAACCCGGAATAAAATGCGCTCCTTTCTGACAGCCTTAGGGATCATCATCGGGGTGGGAGCCGTGATCGCCATGGTCAGTATCGGACAAGGAGCAAAGAGTGCGGTTGAGGAAAGATTCAACTCTATGGGGAGCAACCTCCTCTTTGTTCGCCCGGGAAGTCAATCTTTTCGCGGCGTTCAAAGCGGAGTAGGCAGCTATAACACTCTCAAAGAAAGCGATGCCAAAGCCATCCTTGAACAATGTAATGCAGTGCGATATGTCTCTCCCAATGTCTCCACAAGAGCCCAAACAGTTTACAGGAATAAGAACTGGAACACATCCATCCAGGGTGTGGGCGCCAAATTCCCTGAAATCAGAAACTGGAAGGTAGAGGAGGGCGTTTTTTTTGATGAGAACATGGCCAGAGTGGGCACTAAAGTTGCTGTCTTGGGCAGCGAGGTGAATGAGAATCTCTTCGAAGGAGAGGATCCTATCAGCCAGATTATCCGGATCGGAAAAATCCCTTTCCGGGTTATAGGCGTTCTGGAGAAAAAAGGAGAATCTGGCTTTTTCAACCGCGACGATATGATCGCCATTCCCTACATAACAGCCCAGAAAAGGTTCCTTGGCATTGACTATATCCAATCCATAGATGTCTCGGCCACATCCATGGCTTCAACCCTAGAGGCCAAGGAACAAATCGAGGACTTGCTCAGAGTCAGGCACCGAATTGCTCCTGGTGCAGAGGATGATTTTAATGTTAGGAATTGGTCCGAAATCGCCGAGAGTGCGGAAGAGAGCACCCGGATTCTCACCATCCTTCTGGGAGGCATTGCCTCTGTCTCTCTTCTTGTCGGCGGAATCGGGATTATGAACATCATGCTCGTCTCCGTCACCGAAAGAATCAGGGAAATCGGCATCCGGATGTCGGTTGGAGCGCGAGAAAAGGATATCCTCCTGCAGTTCCTGACAGAGGCGGTGGTGCTCAGTGTGCTGGGAGGAATTCTAGGAATCGTTGTGGGCGTGCTCACCTCAAGGTTGATCTCTCACTTTGCCGGCTGGCAAACACTTGTCTCATTAGGAGCAATCGCTCTCGCCTTTATCTTTTCCGGATCTGTAGGAATATTTTTCGGGTTTTATCCCGCTCGCAAGGCTTCGAAGCTCGATCCCATCGAAGCATTAAGATATGAATGATGAAAGCATGTGCTTTAAGGAGGATCCAAATGATTAAACGAGTTCTTGCCATTTTTGTCTTCATTGTTTTCTGTATCACAGCCAGTCTTCCTGGCCAGCAGGAAAAGACCCTCTCCCTTTCCCTTGAGGACTGCATCCTCAAAGCGATGGAAAACAATCTTGGCCTGGCTGTAAGTGTTCTCAGCCCTGAGCTTGCCGATATTTCAGTCTCTCTGGCTAATGAAAAATTCATGCCGAGCTTATCCATGAGCTACAATAAAAGAGACACCAATGAGGCTTCCTATTCATGGCTTGATGCCGAGGACCAAGTCTCCACAACCTACAACAGCTATTCCATGCAGCTTTCACAACTCATTCCAACAGGAGGCAGCTTCTCTGTCGCTCTTAATGGCTACAAAAATGATACAAACCGAAGTTTTCAGACCATTAATCCCCGCTATGGAAGCACTCTCACCTTTGATTTTACCCAACCATTGCTTAAAAACTTCGGCTTCAAGACAAGCCGCAGAGAAATCCTCATCGCTCAAAACAGGAGAGATATCTCTGAAAGCCAATTCAAGGGCACCCTCCTCAATACCATCTACAGCGTGGAGCAGGCTTACTGGAACCTGGTTTACAGCATCGAATTTCTCAAGGTGAAAAGACAGTCTCTTCAATTAGCCCAGGATCTGCTGGAAAAAAATAGAAAAGCTGTGGAAGTGGGCACTTTGGCTCCCATCGAAATCTTGAGTGCCAGAGAGCAGGTGGCCACAAGGGAGGCGGAAGTTCTCGAAACGGAAGCCCTGGTTGAGAGTAACGAAGACCAGCTTAAGACAATCATAAATTTAGCTGCCGAAGAAAATGAAGTCGAGTTAGTAAAGGTTATTCCCAAAGACAAGCCAGCATACCTAAAAAGGGAGATCACCCTGGACGAAGCTCTCCGGATCGCTATGGAAAAACGCCCTGACCTGGAGCAGACAAGGATCGAGCTGAAGAATAATGAGCTGGACATCAGCTATGCCAAAAACCAGCTTCTTCCTGACCTGAGATTTGAGGCTTCCTACTGGAGTCCGGGGGTTTCGGGCACCCAAATCGTCTATCCTCCAGGCATCCCTTTTGGTGATCCCATAGCCACCATTCCCGGAAAATCTTCTGCCGCTTTAAAGGATGCCTTCAACTTCAAATACAAGAATTGGACCGTGGGCTTCACTCTTTCCATCCCTCTCAACACTATTATCTCACGTGCAGCCTATGCGCAGGCCAGTGTGGGGAAGGAACAGACAACGCTCCAGCTAAAAAATCAAGAACAGCAGGCCTACCTGGAGATCAAAAACGCTCTGAGGGATTTAGAGACGAATTATAAACGCGTTCAGGCACGTAAAATCGCCAGGGAGCTGGCAGAAAAAAAACTGGAAGCAGAAGAAGAAAAGCTCAAAGTTGGACTCACCACCAACTATTTTGTCCTCCAATATCAGAGCGATCTGGCCAACGCCCTCGCTACAGAGCTGAAGGCCATCATAGACTACAATCTTTCCTTAGCTCTTTTGGACAGGGTCTTAGGGACCACACTGGAGAAGAAAAACATCTCCTATAAAACGCCCGATAAATAATCTTCCCATAAGATGGAGGTTTGAATATAAGATGGCAACAACTACCCTAACGAAGTCTCTGCCTTTTCCGCCCCTCTCAAGACAGACGGAGAGCTGGAAAATTCCCTTCGGAGAAAAGGGGCTGCTCTCGATTCGTTCACTTGAAATTTACAAAAAAAAATGTTAATATAAATGTCAAATATAAGCTCCGATAACTTCTTTCAACCTTGAACCTGGGAGAAAAACAACATGAACAGGAGACTCATAAGACCCAATTTTTCTGAGATCAAAGAAAAGATGAGCCGTGAATCGCAAAAGAAGAAATCCCATCCTCCTTTTGAAACATTCGCAGAGAATTACTACTATCTCAAACAGATGAACAAAAAAACTCCAATGGCCGTGGTTTTCGCAGACGGAGAGACCATCGAGGGATATATTGAATGGTATGACAAGAACTGCATCAAACTCAACAGAGATGACGCTCCAAACCTTTTGATCTACAAGAACAACATAAAATATCTCTATAAACTCAACGAAAAAAAGGCCTCTAAAGAAGCCCAGTCTTTAAGCAAGAAGAATAAAAAATGACCCTTCCCAAGATTGGGATTACTCTTGGGGATCCCGGGGGAATCGGACCTGAAATTATCCTCAAAGCTTTCGCCCGCCTCCATTCTCTACCCAAAGCTCATTACATCATCTTTGGCTCCTCTCTGGTATTGGATAAAGAGAAACAAGATTTAGGATTGAATCTCAACATTCCTCCTTTTAAAAGACAGTCCTCTTCGTCCCTCTCTCCACTCTCCCTCTGGGAAGTCTCAACTCCTCTATTAAAGGAGGTAAAAAAAGGCGCTTCCTTCAAAGCAAACGGTAAAGCCTCGTTTCTCTTCTTCGAAGAAGCTGTCAAAGCAGCTACTGAAGGAACAATACAAGCCTTGGTCACTGCCCCGGTATCAAAGAAATCCTGGAATATGGCTGGCATCCGTCTATCTGGACACACAGATTTTTTGAGCCGCGAATATCCTCAGGCTATCATGACCTTCTGGTCGGATAGATTAAAAGTGGCCCTTTTCTCCCATCATCTGCCCCTGAGAGAATCCTTAAAGAGAATCAAAAAAAAACATCTCTTGGAGTTCTTCCTCCATCTCAATCAAAATTTGAAGGACATACAATCTAAAACATTTAATTTTTTGGTCGCTGGACTGAATCCTCACGCTGGAGAAGATGGACTATTGGGAGGCGAAGAGAAGGATGAGATTATACCCGCTATCCGTAAGGCACAACAACAAGGAGTGAATATCAGCGGTCCGTTCCCTCCTGACATCGTTTTCCGAAAGGCACTAAACTGCCCGGATAAAATAGTCGTCGCTCTCTACCATGACCAGGGCCTCATTCCCTTCAAATTAGCAGCCTTCGATGATGGCGTGAACCTGACATTGGGCCTGCCTTTTATCCGCACCTCTCCTGACCATGGCACGGCTTTTGATATCGCGGGAAAGGGGAAAGCTAATCCCCAGAGTATGATCAAATCTATCGAGCTAGCTTGCCTCTTATCTCCACTTTTTTAGTTCAGCTCTCATCTCCCTTTCGCGATCCCTCTCTCTTATCGCTTCTCTTTTCTGGTAAGTCTTCTTCCCTTTAGCCAGAGCAATCTCCACTTTGATCTTTCCCTTATCGTTGATAAGTATCTTTGTCGGTATCAGAGTAAAGCCTTTCTCCTTTACCTTGCCTGTGAGCCGCTTAATTTCTTGACGATGAAGCAGAAGCTTTCGCTCTCTGAGCGGTTCATGATTGAATCGGTTGGAAGCCTCGTAAGGACTTATGTGGCAATTGAGAAGAAAAACTTCTCCGTCCTTGATCTCCGCATAACTCTCCTTAAGACTCACTCCTCCTTCCCTAATCGATTTGACTTCACTCCCCATCAAGGATATTCCTGCCTCTAGATTCTCCAATATTTGGTAATCAAAGAAGGCTTTTCTATTTTTGGCTATGACTCTCATCTAAGTTCTCTTCATTAAGCTCTGTCCTGAGCAGACTGATATGCTGCTTGCTCGTCTTCTCTACAGTCAGCTTATGATCTCCACAGATTAAAGACATGCCTTTGTGGGGAATTTTACCGTCCTCATTGAGAAAATAGCCAGCTAAAATAGTGTACCCTGACTTCTCTGGCAAATCAAGCGCAAGCCTCCCGTACCATTCTTAGATGGAGATTCTGTCTTTGACAATACATGAGTTCTCTCAGCACATTCATGAACAAAAAAGAGGCCTTAACAAGCCTTGCTGTGTTAAGTTATTCATTTTAAATAAAATATGCAACCGCTCATTGGCATGTATGGAACCTTCCACCTTATCCATCCTCCCATTGTAAACAGGTAGTCAGAAGAAGTCAGCAGAAAGCACAATATCCAATATTCCCTGCAAGGATGCACTTCTCTCAAGCGACTTAACCCAAAGACAAGTAATCATGGTCCGAAATAATTCATTTTCTGAGCAAAAAGAGCCCTTTGATACCTGTGACCCACAAAACTTTTGCTTCCTTTTTGGCAAGAAAGTGGGTATGTCCCAAATACTTTTTTTTGGAGGGAAAAAGATCAGTCAGAAAAAAAGGAATAAGGGTGGGAAGGAGCAGAATTCTTTAGGATCAGGAATCTAATCTGGACTGAATATCTTTAAAGCAGAGATACAGGTTTTGCAGGACTTTTCTTTCGATTTCCAAAGTAGGGAGAGAGGAGACCTCTGATATCTCAGAGACAATAAGATTCCTGGATTTCTCCATCATCTTTTTCTCTCGGAAAGATAGCGGCTTGACCAGGTTGAGATAATAGAGACTCTTAAGGACAAGGGCCATATCAAGGATGGAACCTGATCTCATGAGGTTAAGGTGCTCTTTGTATCTGCCCTTCCAGTTCATGGTTACATCGACATGACCGTTTCTCATGAATTCAAAAATCTCTTCAACATCATCTACTGCGATTGGTTTCCGGATACCGATTTCTTTGGCGTTGGAAGAGGGGATTAAAACCAATGTATTGTTGTTAAGGATTCTCACATGGTAAATTCTGAAATCTTCCCCGAAATAGCTCTGTTCTTTGATATCCTCGATTATGCCAAGGCCCTGATTGGGATAAAAGATTTTATCTCCAGTCTTGAACAGATCCATTGACAGTAATTATATTCAATTATTGCTCAAGAGTCAAATGTTATCCCAGAATGTGTGTGTTCAAGCTTGACAGATATTGTCAGGTTTATTAACATATTCTCTCTTAACAAAAAATTTACAAAGAGATAATGAAAAGAACATACCAACCCAACAACCGAAGAAGGAAAAAGACCCACGGTTTTCGCGTCCGGATGAAAACTAAGGGTGGGCAGCGTGTCATCAAGCAGCGCAGACAAAAAGGCAGGAAAAAACTCTCTCCTTAATGGCTGAAACCTTTACTCCTCAAGAGAGGATAAGAAAGAAAAAAGATTTTTTATTACTCTATAAAAAAGGCAGGCGCTACCGAGGAAAATATTTCAACCTCATTTACTTTTCCAATAATCTTAGCTTCTCTCGGATGGCGACTGTAGTCAGCCGAAAAGTTGGAAACTCTGTCAAAAGGAACAAAATCAAACGCCAGATGAGAGAGTTGTTCCGAAGGAACAAGGAATTGATTAAAAACCCTGTGGACATGGTTATCATCCCCAAAAAGGATATCCTGGAGCTGCCCAAGGCTTCGCTTCAGGAAGAATACCTCTCTGCTCTAGAGACTATCAATCAAAAACATCAATCTCCATGAAACATTTAACATTGATCCTGATAAGATTCTATCAAAGGGCCATCTCGCCCTTTATCGGGCATCACTGCCGCTTCTATCCTTCCTGCTCAAGTTATGCCTATGATGCGATCGAAAAATTCGGTTTTTTCAAAGGGATATTCCTCAGCACAAAAAGACTTCTCAAATGTCATCCTCTTCATCCTGGCGGGATTGACCCCATTCCATAAGAATAGTTCAGATGGAAAAAAGATTATTATTGGCGATCGTCCTCTCGTTCTTGGTTCTTGTTCTCTATCAGATTCTTTTCGTCAAGAAGCCGCCCCCACCAGATCAAGCTGCCCAAAGCATACAGCAAGCTGAAAAGAAGCCTTCTCTAGAAATCATACCCAAAACACCCTCTCCTCCCTTACCTACCTCAAAGGCCGAAGAACCTCCTGAGGAAAAGCCCTCCTCGCCTATCTCAGAGGAAAAGGAAGAGAGTATTATCGTCGACACCTCCCTCTTTCAAGCCATATGGAGCAACAGGGGAGGTGTGCTCAAAAGCTGGAAGCTCAAAAAATATAAAGATGAGAACATGGAAAATCTAGAACTTGTCTCTTCCCGCTCCCAAGATATCAACATCTATCCCTTCTTTCTTCTCACGGATGATCCTTCCTTCGATGACTCGATCAATCGTGCCCTCTACAGTTTTTCAGAAACTAAATTAGAACTCGACCAAGGTAAAAAGGGAGAACTCCGTTTTCAGTATGCCGATGCTAAGGGAAATCGAGTCGAAAAAGTCTTCCTCTTTCAGGATGGAAAATACACCTTTGATGTCACCGTCAACGTCTGGAAAAACGGGCAGAAAATCGAACCCGCCCTTCTCTGGGGGCCAAGCCTGGGAAACCCTGCTCCTGAGCTTGAAAAAAAGCGATTCGGAGGAGGAAGGGGAGCTGCTGTTTACGTTGCCAAAAAGGTCCATCGCGTGGATGAGAAAAGATATAAGCCAGAGACAAGCTCCTTCAACTTCGCAACTTGGGCAGCATATGAAGACAACTATTTTACAGCTCTTTTTCTAACATCTCCCCAGAAATCCCGTACAGCCTTCTTGAAAATAGGCAGTGAAGAGACGCCTAGTTTTTCCCTTTCCATCGATTTTGCTCAAAAAGCATATCTAGGGCCAAAGGATTTTGAGGCCTTGAGCGAGTTTGGCCATGGAGCAACGAATATGATCCGATTCGGTTTTTTCGGATTGATCGCCCAAATTCTGCTCAGGGCCATCAAATTCATCCACAGCTCCATCCCCAACTGGGGTTTTTGCATCATCGTGCTCACTATCATCATCAAGATTATCTTCTTCCCCCTGACATACAGCAGCACCCGCTCCATGGCCAGAATGCAGGAACTGCAGCCCAAAATCAAGGCTTTGAGAGCCAAATACAAGAAAGCCAAAAAAGATATTGCTCAGCGGCGTAAGATGAATGAAGAGATGATGAAACTCTACAAGGAGCACGGGATCAATCCCGCAGGAGGGTGCCTTCCCATGCTTGTTCAAATCCCCATTTTCTGGGGATTCTTCCGACTTCTCGTGGTCTCCATCGAGTTTCGCCAGAGCCCCTTCATATTCTGGATAAAGGATCTCTCTTTGAAAGATCCTTTCTATGTGACTCCTATCCTTATGGGCGTCACCCAATTCATCAGCCAAAAAATGACACCCACCTCAGCTGACCCCACCCAGCAAAAAATGATGCTCATCATGCCTGTCATCATGACCATCTTCTTTATGAACTTTCAAAGCGGCCTCGTTCTCTATTGGCTGACCAATAACATCCTCCAGATCGGTCAACAGTACATCATGAATCGTCTGATGAAAAAGAAAAAGAAGGAATCCCATGGAAGAAAAAGAAGAAAAAAATAGCGAGAAGCAAGAATTTAAGGGAAGAAACCTCAAAGAGGTTCTGGATCACGCCGAACATGCTCTTAAACTTCCCCGCTCAAGGTTTAATTATGAGATCGTTACCGAAAAAACCAAGCTCTTTGGAATGAGAGCCAAAGAAATCGTCATCCGCGCCTGGCCGAAAGAGGAACAGGAAGAAAACGTGATCTCCGAATTCCTGGACAAGCTTCTCCCTCTTATCCCTCTTGATGTTAATTATCAAATCAGAAGAAGAAACGATATGATCTATCTCATCTTTGAGGGAAATGACAAATATCTTCTGCTACGAAAAGACGGCTCCTTGCTCTTAGCCCTTCAGCACATACTCAACAAAATCTCCCCTCAAAAAGTCCAGACGGATTGTGACTTCTACAGGAAGAGAAAAGAGAGAGACATCAGGCACTATGCCCAACAGATGGCTCGTCAAGTACATGAAACAGGGAAAAATGAAATCCTGGACTGGATGAATCCCTATGAAAGACGGATCGTCCATATTGCAGTGAATCAGATTTCTGGACTCACCACAGAAAGCATCGGTGAAGGATTCATGAAAAAAGTGAAAATCTATCCCCTAAAAAACCAAAAAAGATGAGTTTCTTTCTCAAACCAAAAAACTGTAGTGCAAACGGGATATCAAGTCTCTATCCTGTGCGTGTTCTCTCCTTGATCCTCTAACCGTTTATCCTTGGCTGAGTGAATCCCACCCTCACCCCTGCCACGGAGAAAGAGATGCTTCCAGAGGCATCTCCCATTCCGTGATGATTTTGGGAACAGTCAGGTAAGCTGATTCGTCAGCCCACGAATTTTCCCCAGCGAGGATTGGGAGGAACCATGCCCGCTCGCCTCCGGATGACTTCCTCATCAGCTTACCTGACTGTTGAGAATTTGAAAATGCTGACTTTTAAATTTCCATTTCCGTCATCGGTTCCCCTCCATCAGAAGCCAGTACACTTTACGTTTTTCGCAGGAAATTTTATTATATAAAGTCATGTTGGATGATACCATCATTGCCATTTCCACTCCTCTCGGTTATGGAGGACTAGGTGTCGTTCGACTCAGCGGTAAAAAAGCTGTCTCTATCGCCAAGAAGGTCTTCAAGCCAAAAAAAAGAGAGGCAAAGATCAAGTCCCACCGGGCCATCCTGGGGAACGTATATGATTATGAAAAAAAAGAATGTTTTGAGGAGGCCTATCTGATTTACTTCCCCCAGCCGCACACTTACACAAGAGAAGATGTTGTGGAGATAAGTTCACATGGAAGCCCCTTAATCCTGGAGGAAATTGTTCGCTTGGGCATTAAGGCAGGAGCCAGGCATGCCAATCCCGGAGAATTCACGCTGCGGGCTTATCTCAGAGGAAGAATCGACATTATCCAGGCAGAAGCGATCAACGATATCATCCAGGCTGCTTCTCTCAAACAGGCCAAAATATCCTTCAAACAGCTCGGGGGAAGCCTCTCCCAGAGAATCGCCTTTTTCAGAGACAGCATCATCCGCTTGCTCTCACAGGTTGAAGCCAGCATTGAGTTTCCTGATGAGGAGTTGCCGGTCACTTCAAAACACATCTCAAAAACCCTGGAAACCACTATCCAGAGCATAAAAAAACTCATCCAAAGCTACAGCCTGGGAAAAACACTGAGCGAAGGCCTGACTTTGGCTATAGCGGGAAGAACCAATGTAGGAAAATCAACTCTCTTCAATGCTCTCCTGGAAAAAGAAAGGGCCATCGTCACTCCTTATCCGGGAACGACCAGGGACTATCTCCAGGAAAGCATTAAAATCAAAGACTCCATCTTCACGCTGATCGATACAGCTGGAATGGCTGTCACATCTCATCCTGTAGAAAAGGAGGGAATGAGACGGGGGAAAAAAATGATCTCTCAGGCTGATGGAGTCCTCCTTCTTTTCGATTCTTCCAGGAAGGAGACCAGAGAAGACCTTAAACTCCTCAATAATTACAGGGACAAGAATCTGCTTCTTCTCTTTAACAAGATGGATCTTCCTCTGCGGATGGACAAGGAGAAAATAAAAAAACAGGAAAAAGAATTTCCATCCTTGGATATTTCAGCCTTAAAAGGGACCAACCTGGAAAAATTAAAGGCTATGATTTGCAAAGCCTTTATACCAGACCAAGATCAGGGAGAAGAAATCCTCCTCCACCTTCGTCAGAAGCTCTTGCTTGAAGAAATCCTTGACTGTCTGAATAAAGGACTTCATCTCCTTCATCAAGGTTATCCTGAAGATTTCTACGTTGAAGAGATCCGCCGTAGCCTCCCTCTTATCGGCCAGCTTACAGGAGAAATCCAGGTCGACGAAATCATCGAGGATATATTCAACCGATTCTGTATCGGTAAATAAGGTCAATCATGTGTGCTTCGGACAAGTATGATGTGGTTGTTGTGGGAGCAGGCCATGCCGGTTGCGAGGCTGCCCATGCAGCAAGTGCCATGGGTCTCGAGACCTGCCTGGTGACCATCCATCTGGAAACAATCGCCCAGATGTCCTGCAATCCTGCCATCGGAGGCCTGGCCAAAGGGCATCTGGTCCGGGAAATCGATGCCCTAGGAGGATTGATGGGCCTCTTGGCCGATGAGACAGGCATCCAATTCCGGCTGTTGAATCGAAGCCGAGGAGGAGCCGTCCAAGCCCCCCGTGCCCAGTCCGATAAGGCTCTCTACAGATTGACCATGAAAAACTGGCTTGAAAAGCTGCCCCGCTTAACGCTCTTTCAGGGAATTATCACGGATATTTTGACCAAAGACCATAAAGCCATCGGCGTTCGAACTCTGGATGGGTATCAAATCCTGAGTGAGGCTGTCATTCTGACTCCTGGAACTTTTCTCAACGGGCTGATTCACATCGGGCTTCAAAGCTATCCGGCGGGAAGGGCTAACGAGCCTTCTTCCATAGAGTTAAGCGACAATATAAAGAAATTGGGCTTGAAGACATTCCGTCTCAAGACAGGAACTCCCATGAGACTTCATCGCCAGACCATAGACTGGAAGCATTTCACTCCCCAACCCGGAGACAAAGAGCCCATTCCTTTCTCCTACCGGACCGAGAAGAAACTGGAAAACAAAATCGTCTGCCACATAGGGTACACCAATCCCAAGACCCATCAGGTTATCAGAAGAAATCTGGACAAATCCCCCCTCTACAGCGGCAAGATCACTGGGATTGGAATCCGGTATTGTCCATCTATCGAGGACAAAGTGGTCAAATTTCCCCATCACAAAAGGCACCAATTCTTCCTTGAACCCGAAGGACTGGAAACAGAGGAAATCTATGTCAACGGTATCTCTTCTAGCCTTCCTTTTCAGGTCCAAAAAGACATCCTCAAAAGCATTCCTGGGCTGGATCATGCAAAAGTCCTCAGGCCCGCCTACGGAATCGAGTACGATGCCGTGCTTCCCACTCAGCTCTTTCCTACCCTGGAGACAAGAGAAATGGAGAGCCTTTACCTTGCCGGCCAGATCAACGGAACCTCAGGCTATGAAGAGGCAGCCGCCCAAGGCCTGATGGCAGGAATCAACGCCGCCTTGAAAATAAAGGGGCAAAAACCTTTTATCTTGGGAAGGGACGAGGCTTACATCGCTGTGCTCGTCGATGACCTCGTCTCCAAGGGGGTGGAAGAACCTTACCGCCTCTTCACCTCCCGAGCCGAACACAGAATTCACCTCCGAATCGACAATGCAGATAAGAGATTAACCAAATATGGATATAAATTCAGACTCATCGCAGAGAAAGACTACGAAGCGTTCCTCAAAAAACAAGAAAGAATCAACAAAATCATGATGTTCCTGGAAAGAGAAACCATCAAGATCGAGGGAAAGGAGACGCTCTCTTTGAAGAATTTCCTAAAAAAACCTGAAGTCAAGTTAAAAAATGTGTTAGAATATACAAAATTTCAAGAGAACCTAACTGAGGAGGATATCCGTCACATCGAGTCAGAGGTCAAATACGAGGGGTACTTAAAAAGACAAGAAAAAGAGATTGCTCGCTTCAAAAAGATGGATAAAGAAAAAATACCGCCCAGCCTGGAGTTCCAGAATGTTCCAGGCTTGACTCGAGAAGTGAGAGAAAAACTGGATAAATTCCGTCCCAAGACCATTGGAGAAGCCAAGAAAATACCCGGCATCACCCCTGCGGCTGTGGTCAATCTTCATATCTACTTGAATATCCAGAAGAAACATGTTCCACGTGAAACATTAAAAAAACAATGAGCAGAACCATCGCTGTCGCCAACCAGAAAGGAGGCGTGGGCAAGACCACCACAGCAGTGAACCTCTCCGCTTCCCTGGCCCTCAACAGTAGAAGGGTCTTGGTTTTGGATTTCGACCCCCAAGGAATGGCCAGCGCAGGCCTGGGAAGACCGAAGCTAGAGAGCCAAGGCATCTATCCCGCATTGATGAATGGCCGTTATATGATGGATTACATCCGTCCCACAGATCTGGATAACCTCTATATCTGCCCTTCCTCCCCCGAACTTTCAGGCGTAGAGGCCGAACTTTTCTCCCAGGAGAATCGGGAGAAAAGACTCAGAGAGGCCTTGGAAAGAATCAGAAAATTCTTTCATTTTATTCTTATCGATTGTCCTCCTTCCTTGGGCTTCTTGACCATCAATGCCTTAACCGCTGCCGATTCAGTTCTGATTCCCATACAGTGTGAATTCTATTCCATGGAAGGCATTCCCGATCTCCTCCGTACCTTCGATGAAGTGCGCACATATTTCAATCCAAATCTCACTCTTGAGGGAATCCTCCTCACCATGTATGATGAGAGGACAAACCTTTCTAAACAGGTGGTCGAAGAGGTTCGGCAGTCGCTCAAAAGCATCACCTATGAAGTGGTTATCCCCCGTAACGTAAGATTGGCTGAAGCTCCAAGCTTCGGAAAGCCTGTTATCCTCTATGACATCAAGTCAAAGGGGGCTCAGGCCTATCTCATGCTCGCTCAGGAGATATTGAAGAAATGAAAAAGAAAGCATTGGGAAAGGGATTAAAAGCATTCATTCCCGAGGAATATGGGATTCTGAAAGAGGAAAAATATGCTGAGCTGGACATCGATCAGCTCAAGCCCAACCCACTCCAGCCCCGGCTTAAGTTCAGCCAAAATTCAATTGAGGAGCTTTCCCTCTCCATCAAGGAATCCGGAGTTCTGCAGCCGATTATCGTTTCTCCTGAAGGAGACGGCTACCGCATTATCGTCGGTGAACGCAGATGGCGGGCTGCTCAGAGAATTGGTCTCAAGAAAATTCCCGTCCTGATCCGGACCATGTCCAACGAGAAACAGCTCGAGGCTTCCCTCATCGAAAACCTCCATCGGGAAGACCTCAATCCCTTGGAAATCGCTCTGGCCTACCAGAAATTGATCCAAGAACTGGGCCTTACTCAGGAGGAAATCGCTCAAAAAGTGGGCAAGGACCGGAGTTCTGTAACCAACTACCTTCGTCTTCTCCGACTTCCCCAAGAGATTCAAGATTGTTTAGGAGAAGGGAAAATCTCCATGGGTCATGCCCGTGCTCTGCTTTCGCTGGAAGATCCCCAAACCCAAGTTTCCCTGTGCCAACAACTTATTGAGGAAAACCTTTCGGTCCGGGATGTGGAGAAGATGATTCAGAGACTTAAGAGAAAACCTTCAGCCAAGAAAAGCCGCGAAGCCGATCCTGATTTGCTGGCTCTTCAAGAAGAACTGCTGAAGGTCCTGGGGACAAAGGTCTCCATCCGTGGAACTCAGGATAAAGGTGTGATAAAAGTATATTACTTCTCTATGGAGGATTTAGACAGAATCTATGAAAAAATAAAAGGAGTCAACAGATGAAAGAAAAGAAAAAGGAAATCGACGAAAACAAAATCACTGGTTTCTGCGATAAAGAGACTGATTTTAAAGGAGACCTGCACTTCAAGGGCTCTTTCCGCATCGACGGTCGATTTAAGGGAAAAATCGATTCCGATTCCATCCTCATCATCGGAGATAACGGAAAAGTGGAAGCCGATGTCAAAGTTGGACATCTCATCATCTCTGGAGAGATAAAAGGCAACATCCAAGCCTCTCAGAAGGTCGAGATTCACTCCAACGGACGGGTCATGGGAACCATTGTCTCTCCCAAACTGATAGTGGAAGAAGGAGCCTATCTTGAGGCCAACTGTCAAACAACCGATAAAGCTCCTCCCCTAATGCCCGAAAAAAAGGCAGAGACAGGAATACAACCTTGAAACAGGCTTTAGGTGTTATCCCTGCTCGCTACCATTCTCGCCGTTTCCCTGGAAAGCCGCTGGCTTCGATCCATGGAAAACCGATGGTCCAGAGAGTCTTTGAAGGAGCACGCAGGGCAAAGCACCTCTCGCGCCTCGTCATCGCTACCGATGACGAAAGAATTCGAAAAGCCTGCCTAGCTTTCGGAGCCGAGGTATGGATGACATCTCCTGACCACAACACAGGTACAGAGAGAGTGGCGGAGGTGGCTGAAAAGATAAAGACACCGATTGTTATTAACATTCAAGGGGATGTACCACTCATCAGGGAAGAAGTTATCGACGAGCTGATCTGTGCCCTTCAGAATGAATCCATCCCCATGGCTACAGTGGCGGCTAAAGTCAATGACCTGGGCAACTTAAAAGAAGAGGATACGGTTAAAGTAGTGGTTGATAAAAAAGGCTTTGCCCTCTATTTTTCTCGATCCCCGCTCCCTTGCTGGGCCAATGACTACTTTCTTAAGCATATAGGAGTCTATGGCTATCAGAGAGATTTCCTGCTTCGATTTCGGGACATGCCGCCTTCCAGGCTGGAGAAAGCGGAAAAACTCGAGCAACTCAGAGCCCTGGAGAACGGCTTCCGGATAAAAGTCATAGAATCCCCATATTCTGCCTTGAGTGTGGACTCTCCTCAGGATATAATCAGGGTGGAAGAGATCCTGACAAGAAGAGAAAATGAGTAAATTCATATTTATCACCGGAGGAGTACTTTCTGCCTTGGGGAAGGGAATCGCTGCCGCTTCCATCGGCATGCTCCTGGAAAGCCATGGATATAGGATCACCCTCCAAAAATTCGATCCTTACTTGAACGTCGACCCAGGAACAATGAACCCTTTTCAACACGGAGAGGTCTATGTCACAGATGACGGGGCAGAAACAGACCTCGATTTGGGCCATTATGAACGGTTCACTTCAACCAGAACTTCCCAAGCCAACAACTGGACGGCCGGCAAAATATATGAGAACATCCTCAAGAAGGAACGGATGGGAGAATACCTGGGAAAGACTGTTCAGGTCATTCCCCATGTAACAGATGAGATAAAGCAGGCCTTTTACTCTGTTGCTGACGAGAATGATATCATAATCGTGGAGATCGGCGGTACGGTGGGAGATATCGAAAGTCTTCCTTTCCTGGAGGCAACAAGACAGATGAGGCTTGCTTTGGGAAAGGATAATTCACTTTTCATCCATCTGACATTGGTCCCTTATATGAAGACATCAGGAGAGCTCAAGACAAAACCCACCCAACACAGCGTGCGTGAATTGCTCTCCATAGGAATTCAGCCCGATATCATACTCTGCCGGACTGACCGGTTTCTACCCGAAGAAATAAAGGCCAAAATTTCCCTCTTCACCAATGTTCCCTTTAATGCGGTCATCACAGCCAAGGACGTGGAGAACATTTACGAGATCCCTCTTATCTTTGCCCAGGAAAAGCTGGACACCATCATCCTTCAACGGTTCACCCTCCCCCCCAAAAAACGCCGTCTAAGCCGTTGGAAAGAGATGGTGGAGAGGATGCAAAATCCCCGGGATGAAGTGACCATCGCCCTGGTGGGAAAGTATGCAGGCCTTCATGATTCCTATATTAGCCTCACCCAGGCTCTCGGCCATGCCGCTACAGCTCATGAACTCAAGCTCAACATTTCCTGGATCGAAGCCGAAGATCTGGAGAAGGAAAAACCAGAAGAGATTCTGGCGGGGACTGATGGGATACTTGTCCCTGGCGGGTTTGGCGTCAGGGGAATAGAAGGAAAGATCAAAGCCGTAACCTTTGCGCGCAAACGCAAAATTCCCTATTTCGGTATTTGTCTCGGGATGCAGTGTGCCACCATCGAATTCGCCCGAAATATGGCCGAGCTTAACGGAGCTAACAGCACAGAGTTTGACTCGAAGACCCCTCACAAAATCTTTTTTAAATGGCGGGAGCTTAAAGGTGTGCAGGCACTGGGCGGCACCATGAGGCTGGGACAATTCCTGTGTCGCCTGAAAAAAGGATCTATTGCCGAAAGAGCCTACGAGAAAACAAACGTCTATGAACGCCACCGGCATCGCTATGAATTCAATCCAGAATTCGAGGATGTCCTCTCCAGAGCCGGGCTGGTTATTTCAGGAAAAAACCCTAAACACGACTTGGTCGAAATCATCGAGGTCCGAAACCACCCCTGGTTTCTGGGATGCCAGTTCCATCCCGAATTCAAATCCAAACCTCTAAAGCCTCACCCTCTGTTCAAAGCTTTTATCGGAGCAAGTTATGCCTATCGCCGCAAAAGAAATAAGTATCGACCAAAAAATTAAGATCGGAGCGGGAAACTCTCTCTTCCTGATCGCTGGCCCCTGTGTCATAGAAAGCCAGGATCATGCACTTTTTATGGCAAAGGAGATAAAAAAAATATGTGAAGATCTCCGTATCCCTTTTATTTTCAAGGCTTCCTATGATAAAGCCAACCGCTCCTCGATACAATCCTACCGCGGCCCAGGACTGGAGAAAGGATTGGAAATCCTGAAGCGTATCAAAAAGGAACTCTCCGTTCCCGTCCTCTCCGATGTCCACCAGATCTCCGATATTGAGAAAGCCGCCCAAGTTCTGGATGTGATCCAAATCCCGGCTTTCCTCAGCCGACAGACGGACCTCATCGTTGAGGCTGCCAAAACGAAAAAAACGGTTAACATCAAGAAAGGACAATTCCTCTCTCCCCATGATATGAAAAATGCGCTGGACAAGGCTCTCAGTCAAGGCAATGAAAAAATCATCCTCACCGAAAGAGGAACTTCTTTTGGATACAATAACCTTGTCTTTGATGTCCGTTCCATTCCTATCATGAAAGCTTGGGGATATCCGGTGGTCATCGATGCGTCCCACAGTGTGCAAAGACCGGGGGGAGAGGTCACTTCTTCAGGAGGAGAGGCGAAATTCATTCCTTTTATCGCCAGTGCCGGGATCAGCGTAGGCGCGGACGGACTTTTTCTGGAAGTTCATGACAACCCTGCACAGGCCCTTTCAGATAAACATAATTCATTGATAATAAATAGGTTAAATCCTCTTCTGGCCTCTCTACTCGAACTCAAAAAATGGAGAGTTAAACACAAATCTCTCCTCTAATAAAGAGAAAAAAATGAAAAAAGAGGACATCATCCAAATCGGAAAGGACGTGTTGAATATCGAGGCAAATGCGGTCAAAACTCTGGCTTCCAGTCTGGATGAAAAATTCTTCAAAGCGGTGCAGCTGATCTTCAGTAAAAATTCCCGGGTAATTGTCACCGGCATGGGCAAATCGGGCCTTATCGGCCGTAAGGTTGCCGCCACCCTGGCCAGCTGTGGAACCCCGGCTATCTTCATCCATCCGGCTGAAGCCGGCCACGGAGACCTGGGAATGATCCGCAAAGAAGACATATTGCTGGCTATCTCTTACAGCGGAGAGACTCGAGAAATCTGTTATCTTCTGGATTTTGTCAAAAGAATCGGGGTGAAACTCATCAGTATCACCGGCGACAAAAACTCCAAGTTGGCCCAATACAGCGATATTGTCCTTGAATCCAAAGTGGAAAAAGAGGCCGAACCCATCGACCTGATACCCACAGCCAGCTCAACCGCCGCTTTAGCTCTGGGAGATGCCCTAGCCGTTGCCTTGATGAAAAAGCGAGGATTCAGCGAGAAGGATTTCGCCTTTTTCCACCCTAAAGGCCAGGCTGGAAGGAAACTCCTTAAGGTGAGCCATTTGATGCACAGAGGCGGCCAGATTCCCCACGTGCATAAAAGCGCTCCCATGAGGGAAGTTTTGGAAGAAATGAGCAGCAAGAAATTGGGCATGAGCTGTGTTATCGATGATGAGGAGAAGCTTGTAGGAATCATCACTGACGGCGATTTAAGGCGTAAAATCCAGAGCTACAAGAAAAATTTTCTGTATAAAACTGCCGAAGACTGTATGACTCCTGATCCTATAACCATCGCCAAGGACGAGCTGGCTACCAAGGCTTTAAATCTCATGGAAGAGAACAAGGTCACTTCCCTCGTCGTCAAGAATAAGAGCGGAAAAATCGAAGGGATCATCCACCTTCATGATCTGTGGCGTACAGAGATGTTTTGATGGACAAAAAAGAGCGCGCACAAAAGATAAGAATGATCCTCATGGATGTGGACGGGACCCTTACTGACGGAACTCTCCTTATCCTCCCTGATGGGGAAGAACTCAAATCCTATAATGTCAAGGATGGCACAGGCATCCTGCTGGCTTATCTGGCCGGCCTGAAAACCGGAATCATCACCGGAAAAACCTCCAAGTCCCTGAAGATAAGGGCGGAAAAGCTGAAGATCATCGAAATCTATCAGGGAATCCTTGATAAGAAAAAGGCCCTGGATGCGATCCTGGAAAAACACAGGCTCACTCTTGACCAGATCGCCTATATCGGGGATGACGTGGGTGACCTTGAAGTAATCAAATGCGTGGGATTGGCCGGGGCGGTATCCGACGCTCACCCTGAAATAAAAAAACACAGTCATTTTATCTGCTCGAACGCAGGAGGCAAGGGGGCTGTAAGGGAATTCATCGACTTTATCCTCGAAGTCCAGGATAAATGGGAGATTATCCAGTCCAATATCAAGAACATAACCCATCTAATGGATGGAGAAGAGGAAAAGTAGAATCCGTAACCTGGAAATATGATCCCTGGAAATTCAATATATGTTTCCCTTAAAACGGCAGTTAAAAAGAAATTGGGAGGCCCCGCTTGCCGATGAGGCCTGACCTGGAGGGTAAAGTGAACATCAATCCCGATATTTTCAGACAATATGATATCAGAGGAATCGTAGATAAAGATCTCACCCCGGAAACCGTCGAACTCCTTGGAAAAGGAATCGGCACCTGTTTCCGCCAGAATAACAGAAAAGAAGTGGCTCTGGGACGGGACTGCCGCCTTTCATCTCCTCGGTTTTTTGAAATCCTTACCAAAGGCCTTCACTCCACAGGCTGCGAGGTTGTCGATCTGGGTATTATCCCTACCCCTCTCCTCTATTTCACCATGTATTTCAAGAAAAAAGAAGCAGGAATCATCATCACTGGCTCGCACAATCCCCCTGAATACAACGGGTTTAAGATCATGATAGGGGAAGAGACACTCTACGGAGATGCCATCCAGGATATCTATACCATCATCAAAAATGAAGATTTTATTGAAGACCAGACCGACATCAAAAAGACTTACAACATCATGCCTGAGTACCAGGACTATATCCTCAAGGACATCAAGCTGGAAAAGAAAATAAAAGTAGTGGTGGATGCAGGAAACGGAACAGCTGGAGTGGTCGCCTCTCCTCTGTTTAAAAAACTGGGGTGTGATGTGACAGAGCTTTACTGTGAGATGGACGGCACTTTTCCCAACCATCATCCTGACCCCACTCTTCCTGCTGCACTCAAAGAGCTGATCGAGAAAGTTGCTGAAATTAAAGCAGATGTTGGTATTGCCTTTGATGGAGATGGCGACAGGTTAGGGGTCATCGACGACAAAGGGACGATTTTGTGGGGAGACCAGCTGCTGATTGTCTTTTCGCGAGATGTTCTCCCTTCCCACCCAGGAGCAGCCGTTATATCCGAGGTGAAAGCATCCAAACTCCTCTATGAAGAAATCGATAGATTGGGTGGCCGGCCCATCATGTGGAAAACAGGCCACTCTCTAATCAAGAAAAAAATCAAGGAAGAAAAGGCCCTTCTGGCCGGAGAAATGAGCGGCCACATCTTCTTTGCAGACCGGTATTTTGGTTTCGATGATGCCATCTATTCTTCGGCGAGACTGCTCGAGATTCTTTCTCGCTCCGATAAAAAGCTCTCTGAGATGCTCTCCGACCTTCCCCGAACATACACCACACCTGAAATCAGAATCTATGCTTCCGACGAGGTCAAGTTCAAGATCGTCGAAGAGGTCAAGAAGGAGCTTGCCCAGAAGTATCCCATCATCGATATCGACGGCGTCCGGGCCAAATACCCTACTGGATGGGCTCTGGTTCGTCCCTCCAACACCCAGGAAGTCCTGGTTCTGCGTTTCGAGGCCGAAACCCAAGAGGATCTGGTTTCCATAAAAAAAGAAGTCGAGAAGACATTGGAGAGAGCCATCAAGGGGTTGGCAGCGCTTTGAAACGTGTCCCTTGATTTCCCTAATAATGCAGGTTCGCCTGGATTTTTTATGAATAATCCGGGTTAAATAAATCATTAAAGTGAGGAAAGAATGGATTTTCGGGCCGTAATCATGGCTGGAGGATCAGGGACCCGATTCTGGCCTTTAAGCCGGGAGAAAAAACCAAAGCAGTTTCTCCCCATTGTCAGCGAAAAATCCATGATCCAGGAAACAGTGGAACGTCTATTGCCCCTTGTGTCCTTCTCCCATATCTACACCATAGCCAACCGCGAGCATACCCAGACCATCCAAAACCTTCTTCCCGAAATCCCGGAAACAAACCTTCTTATCGAACCCCAGGGAAAAAACACAGCCCCATCCTTAATTCTGGCCACAGCGTGGATCTACCTTCAAAATCCCGAGGCGGTTGTGGCAGCCCTCCCTGCCGATCACTTGATAAAGGATTCCCCTCTTTTTCTCAATAAACTCGAGGCCGCAGCTCATGCAGCATCAACTAAAAAGATGCTCATCACTTTCGGTATCCCTCCTTCTTATCCGGCAACAGGATACGGTTATATCCAGTTTCAAAAAGACAGTCTCCACAAAATCAAAGGAGAAGATTTTTACCACGTCCGGGAGTTCAAAGAAAAGCCTGACCTGGAGACGGCCAAGGCTTTCTTAGCCCAGGGTAACTATTTCTGGAATTCGGGAATGTTCATCTGGCAGGCCTCGGTCTTTGAAGAAAAGCTTAAAAGCCATGCTCCTGAAATGTTCTTCTATTGGGAAAAAATACTCGCTGCGCTCAAAAAAGATGATGAACCTCAAATCCATGCCATTTTTGATGAAATCCCTTCAATATCCATAGACTATGCCCTGATGGAGAAAGCTAAAGGCGTTTTGATGGGTGAAGGGAATTTTGGCTGGTCAGATGTAGGGGCTTGGTCATCGCTTGTCGATATCTGGCTCCAGGACGAGAAGGGAAATACTCTAAAAGGTGAGAACATTGCTTTAGACTCAGAGCGCTGCCTTCTTCACAGTCCCAATAAGCTCACCGCCCTCATCGGAATCAATGACCTGATTGTGGTGGACACCGAAGATGTCCTCCTTATCTGTCATAAGGACCAGGATCAGAAAGTGAAGGAAATAGTCGAACATCTTCAGAAAAAAGACAAAAAAGAATATTTTTAACCACGCTGTTAAAATGACCTTTTATGTCGATTTCAATGCAATTATTCTTGAGAAGAGCAACCATTGATATAAAGCCATGAAAGCATTGAAATTATGAATAACAGGTGGAAACATGAGAATTAAAGAGAAAAAGGAACTGGAAGTCACTGTCGACAAACGTCATGTTGTCTCTATAGGAGAACGCCTGTACACAGAAAGCGTGGAACTCTTAAGGGAACTGGTTAATAACGGTTATGACGCAGACGCCACAGAAGTTCATGTGGAAATCACTCCAGAAAGAATCACGGTCAGAGATAATGGAACAGGAATGGATATGGAAGGGCTGAAGCAGTATTTCATTATCGGCTCTGAGGAAAAAGTCATCCATTCTCGATCTCCAAAATTCGGGAGGGTGAGAATCGGCCAGTTTGGTATCGGGAAATTTGCCTCGTTGGCTGCCGCCTCCCGCTTTGAGGTTATAACACAGCATAAGGGCTTTGCTGCCAGGGTCATCTTTGATAAAAAAGAATGGGAAGAGGCGAAGGATAAATGGCATCTTCCCTGTGAAATTTTTGCCCCTGATCCTGAAAGAGGTGATGGAACTACTGTCACCCTCTCTGAACTGTCTAAATCGTTCGAGATCGAAGATGTCGAAAGAAAATTAACAGAGGGAGTACCTCTTAGGTCTCCTGATTTTTCCGTTTATTTGAATAAACGCAGGCTTTATCCGAGAAGCCTCATCGGACGGAGAATTCCCATCTTAGAAGGCAGCAAGTACGGCCCGATTACAGGAGAAATCGTCATCACTCCTGAATCCAAGGCTTCCTTAAAGGACCTGGGCATCGACATTAAAGTCAAGGGAGTAACTGTAAAAAAAGACCTTTTTGGCATGGAGACTTGGGGCAAAGTCGTGGCCAGAATAAAAGGAGAAATTAACGCCGACTTTCTTCCCATCACTTCTGATCGCACAAACTTTGTCGTTGATTCAGGCGAATACCAGGAATTCCTCAAGGTGATGGGAAAAATTGTGGGGATTATCAAGAAAACCCTGGGGAAAGAAGCTGACAGAAGAGAGGAAAGAAAGGCCGGCCGCGCTGTCAAAGAGGCTCTCCAGAGAATCCACAAAGCCCTGGCGAAGAATCCTGATCTTTCTCCCTTTGGCCCTATTCCTTATGGGGAAGAAACAGAGGCTGGGGGAGGAGCTGTGGCTGGAAAAGGAAAGGAAAAAGAGAAGAAAGAGGTTGAATTCAAGGCCAAAAGCGAAGGAGAAAAAAAACAAATCGCGTCACGAAGAAAAAAGAGGCGCCATCCTCTTGTAAAAAGGATAACTCCCAATGCGATCGTCCGAAGGATGAGGATGGGAACAGAAAGTGTCTCTGTCTGTCTGGATTTTTTCGGGGAATTGGGGCCCGAGTGCTTTTCAGAAGGAAATGTAGTCTATATCAACCGCGACCATCCTCTCTACACAAGAGAATCCCGTAAAGCGACTGCCTATACCATGTACATTGCTCGACTTATAGCCCAGGAGATCTCCATGATGAAAGAAACAAGAAGTCCGCGAGTGGCCTTCAACCGCCAGAGCCAGCTCCTCAAAGACGCCTTCGCTGAAGAATAAAACTCCTTTTCTGGTTTTAGCACTATATATGCTTTCTTATATGTAAAATTATAATAAATGATTTTGCGCATTTCTTAAAAGCTGAGTCATAGTCTG